>DATFHF010000082.1:0-83931 GCA_035248685.1 Jatrophihabitans sp. | reverse complement strand
GAGATGTCGCAGCCGCTACCGATAGTGAGCCCACCCGAGCCGTCGATGACGGTGAACGCGCCGATCCAGGTGCCCGGCCCGATCTCCGGTTCACCGATGATCCAGGCGTGCTGGTTGTAGGGGTTGTCCGGCAACCCCGAGCCGGACAAGCTCATCCGCCGTTGCGAACCAAGTCGATCATGCCGTCCTTGACGTCGATGGTGGGCTGCCAGCCGAGCACCTCGCGGGCCCGGCTGATGTCGGCGGCTCGCCGGCTGACCAGCACATCGCGCGGGTTGAACTGCGGCTCGACGTCCACCCCGACCGCCTCGATCAGGATCCGGGCCAGATCGGCCACCGAGGTGTCGATGCCGGTGCCGATGTTGATCGGCAGGTTGCCGGTTTCGGCCTCCAGTGCGGCGATCACCGAGGTGGCGATGTCGTGCACGTGGATGAAGTCCATCGACTGCTCGCCCCGGCCGTCGATCACCGGCGGCTGTCCGTTGCGCAGCCGGTTCACGAAGTGGTTGATTACCGACGTGTAGTACGCGGTGGTCTTCTGGCCGGGGCCGTAGACGTTGAAGAACCGCAGCGCGATCCAGTTCAGCCCTTTGCTGCGCTGGTAAAAGCCGAGCAGGTCCTCACCGGCCCGCTTGCTGATGCAGTACGGGGTCAGCGGGTGTAGCGGATCGTCCTCGTGCATCGGCAACTTCTCCGGGTCGCCGTACACCGAGGCGGACGAGGCGAACACCAGCCGCCGGACGCCCTCGGCGGCAGCTGCCGCGAACACGTTGTGGTTGCCGATCAGGTTGATATCCATGGACTCATCGGAATCGGCGACCGACTTGTTGATCGACACCGCGGCGAAGTGGATCACCGACTCGCAGCCCTTGACCGCGCGCTGCACGCTGCCGCCGTACCGGACGTCCTGGTCGATCAGCTCGACGTTGCCGCCGGCCACCAACTCGGCCATCTTGTCCCGGTCACCGCGGAACATGTTGTCCATGATCCGGATCTGGTAATCCCGTTCCAGCAGCAGCGGAATCACGTGGCTGCCGATGAAACCGGCACCGCCGGTGAACAGGACGGTCTTGTTAGCCATCAACTATCTCCTGCGATCGAGGTATCAGTGGGCCGAGCCGGCGTGGTCCCGGACGGCGGCGAGCACGGCGTCGGCTACCCGGTCTACCTGATCACCGGTCAGGTTGGCATGCATCGGGATTGCCAAATGCCGGCTGAACAAGCCGGCCGAGACCGGGCATTCCGGGGACGGTCCGTACAGCGGCTGGACGTGTGAGGCATAGGTGCCGAAGGTGCACTGCACGCCGGCCGCCCGCAGGCTGGACGCCACCGCGCCCCGGTCCACCGACGGATCCAGGGTCAGCACATAGCTCTGCCAGACGTGTACCCGGTCCGGCGCGGTCACCGGCAGGGTGATCAGCTCGGTGCCGGATAACCGTTCGGCGTAGCCATCGGCCACCGTCTGGCGAGCCTTGATCAGGTCGGGCAGCCGGCCGAGCTGCACCAGCATCATTGCCGCCGCGATGTCGGACAGCTTGTAGTTGTAGCCCAGCTCGTCGAACTGCGGCACCGGCAGGTCCTGGGCGGCGGCCCGGCTCAGCGCGCTCTCGATGCCGAAGGCGTGCAGCTTGCGGGCGTGCGCATCCAACTCGGCATTGTCAGTGGTCAGCGCGCCACCCTCACCGCAGGTGATTCCCTTGCGGCCGTGGAAGGAAAAGCAACCCAGGTCGGCCAGTGAACCGGCCGGCCGGCCCTTGTACAGCGCGCCGGAGGCCGCCGCGGCGTCCTCGACCAGCCACAGTCTGTGCCGGTCGGCAACGGCCCGCAGCTCGTCGTAGTCCGCAGCCTGGCCGAAGACGTCCACCGCCACGATGCCCACCGTGCGCGGGCTGATCGCTGCCTCGACCGCGGCCGGTTCCACCGTCCAGATATCGGGACGGACGTCGGCGAACACCGGCGTGGCCCCGGTCATCATGACCGCGTGGCCGGTGGCCGGGAAGGTGTAGTCGGCGACCACTACCTCGTCGCCGGCGCCGAGCCCGAGCGCCAGGAAGGCCAGGTGCAGGGCCGCGGTGCAGTTGCCGACGGCCAGCGTGTGCGAGACGCCGGCCAGCTCAGCAAAGGCCGTCTCGAACCGGCGAGAGGTGGGACCGTTGCCGGCCAGCCAGCCGGATCCGAACACCTCGGCTATGGCATCGAGTTCCGGCTGACCGACCGTCGGCTGCCCGAGCGCGATAACGTCCGCCACTGGTGGAACTCCCGTCACGAGAAGATGTACCCGAGCGGCGTCGGGTGCAGCAAGAATACCTGTTTCCCAACAAAAATTTGACATGACTGGATGGAGCGGCCGGAATGACCCGGTATGTAATCGTAGGCGGTGGCATCCTCGGGCTGGCTACCGCGCGGGCACTGCTGCGCGCCGACCCGGCCGGCATGCTCACCCTGCTGGAGAAGGAACCGGAGCTGGCCCAGCACCAGACCGGCCACAACTCCGGGGTCATCCACTCCGGCATCTACTACCCACCCGGCAGCGCCAAGGCTCGGATGTGCCGGGCCGGTGCGGCATCGATGACGGCCTACGCCGAGCAGCACGGCATCCCGGTCGAGCGCACCGGCAAGCTGATCGTGGCCACCGAGGAATCCGAGCTGCCGCGGCTGACCGCGCTGCACGAGCGGGCGCTGGCCAACTGCATCGAGGCGGAGCGGCTCGGCCCGGAACAGGCCCGCGAACACGAGCCGTTCGTCGCCGCGCTGGCGGCACTGCGGGTCAGCTCCACCGCGATCACCGACTACTCGGCGGTCTGCCGGGTGCTGGCCGGTGAGCTGTCGGATGCCGGCGCCGACCTGCGGCTCGGCACCGCGGTGCACCGGCTGGTCCGCCGAAGCGGAGCCGGGACCACCGTGCAGACCGATGCCGGTGACCTCGAAGCGGACGTGGTGGTCAACTGCGCCGGCCTGCAGGCAGATCTGGTAGCGGCCACCGACCGGCTCGACTCCACCGAAGACGCGCGGCCGGACTCGCGCATCGTGCCGTTCCGCGGCGAGTACTACGAGCTCCGGCCACAAGCCCGATACCTGGTGAAGGGCCTGATCTACCCGGTGCCCGATCCGCAGTTCCCGTTCCTCGGCGTGCACCTGACCAAGATGATCGGCGGCAGCGTGCATGCCGGTCCGAACGCGGTGCTGGCGCTGGCGCGCGAGGGCTACCGCTGGCGCACCGTCCGTCCCGCCGAGTTGATGGCGGTGCTGGGCTACCCCGGGTTCTGGCGGCTGGCCCGGCGCAACCTGCGACCCGGCCTGATGGAGGTGGCCCGCTCGCTGTCGAAGAAGCGGTTCGCCCAGAGCCTGGCTCGGCTGGTGCCGGAGATCACCGAGGACGACCTGGTGCCCAGCCATGCCGGTGTGCGCGCGCAGGCGCTGCGGTCGGACGGCGCGCTGGTGGACGACTTCCTGATCCTGCAACGAGGCCGCAACGTGCACGTGCTGAACGCCCCGTCGCCGGCCGCGACCAGCTCGCTGGAAATCGGCAACCACATCGCCGGCCTGGCGTTAGCCCAGTAGTCCCGGCGCATTGTGCGGCCCCAGCGGGCGGTTTTCCGCGAGAAAACCGCCCTGTCGGGCCGCACAATGCCATCAACGTAGGGCAGGACGGCGGGCTATTCGGTTCACCGCGCTCATCACTGCGCGCAACGATGCGCCGACGATGGATTCGCTGATCCCGACGCCCCAGAGCACCTCCTCGCCCACCTCGATCTCGAGGTAGGCGGCGGCCTCCGCGTCCCCGCCGGCGGTTAGTGCGTGCTCGGAGTAGTCCAGCACCCGCACGCCGATCCCGCCCAGCCCCATGTCCGGTTCGGAGATGGCAGCGCAGAACGCGGCGATCGGGCCGTTACCGATACCGGCCACCTGCCAGTCCTTGCCGAACGCGGTCAACCAGGCGCTCACCCGGTCCATGCCGTCCTCGGACCGGCTGTTGAACGAGCGCAGCACGAACGCGGCGTTCTCCCGGAACAGGTACTCCGCCGCGAAGATCGACCACATGGTGGCGGCATCGACCTCGCCGCCGGCGTCCTCGGTGTGCCGCTGGATCACCTGGCTGAACTCGATCTGCAACCGGCGGGGCAGGTCCAGCTTGTGCTCGGTCTTCATGATGTAGGCGACGCCACCCTTGCCGGACTGGCTGTTCACCCGGATCACCGCTTCGTAGTTGCGACCGACGTCCTTCGGGTCGATCGGCAGGTACGGAATCCGCCAGGGCAGCTCGGCGGCCGGCCGACCCGCCTGCGCGGCGGCCTGCTCCAACGCGTCGAAGCCCTTCTTGATGGCGTCCTGGTGCGAGCCGGAGAACGAGGTGTACACCAGGTCACCGGCATACGGCTGCCGTTCCGGTACCGAGATCCGGTTGCAGTACTCCACGGTCCGCCGGATCTCATCGATGTCGGAGAAGTCGATCTCCGGATCGATGCCCTGGCTGAACAGGTTCAGCCCGAGCGTGATCAGGTCGACGTTGCCGGATCGTTCACCATTACCGAACAGGCAACCCTCCACCCGGTCGGCACCGGCCAGCACGGCCAGTTCGGCGTCGGCTACCGCCGTTCCGCGGTCGTTGTGGGTGTGCACCGACAGCGCCACCTGGTCGCGGTTCGGCAGGTTGCGCGACATCCACTCGATCTGGTCGGCATAGACATTCGGGGTGGACCGCTCCACCGTGCACGGCAGGTTCAGCACGATTTCCCGCCCCGGCTCCGGTTGCCAGGCGTCCATCACCGCCGTGCAGATATCCAGGGCGAAGTCCAGCTCGGTGTCCATAAAGATCTCGGGGGAGTACTCGTAGCCGAACACCGTCGGATTCGGGCCGGACAGCAGGTAGTGCTCGGCGTACTTCAGCACGGCCTGGGTGCCCTCGGTGGCCACCTGCCGGCACTCGGCCCGGCCGTCGCCGGGGAAACCGAAGACCACGTCGCGGAACACCGGCGCGGTCGCGTTGTACAGGTGCACGGTGGCTCGATTCGCGCCGACCAGCGACTGCACGGTGCGCTCGATCAGCTCCTCGCGGGCCTGGGTGAGCACCGATATGGTGACGTCCTCAGGCACCCGGTCGGTTTCGATCAGCTCGCGGATGAAGTCGAAATCGGTCTGGCTGGCCGCCGGAAAGCCGACCTCGATCTCCTTGTACCCCATCCGGACGAGCAGGTCGAACATGGTGCGCTTGCGGGCGGTGTTCATCGGATCGATCAGGGCCTGGTTGCCGTCCCGCAGGTCGGTGGACAGCCAGCGCGGCGGCCGGCTGATGGTGCGGTTTGGCCACTGCCGGTCGGGCAGGTCGACCGCGGGAAACCGCCGGTAACGGTGGACGGGCATGCCGGAGGGTTGCTGGGTGGTGCGTCGAGGTGCGCGGTATTGCGGTTGATGGCTCATGGCGGTTGGCTCCTTGCCGGATCGAAACCCACCCGGTATCCAGGCGGTTCAGCGGGTGATCGAGCTCGTCGGCGCAACGCTGGTACCCGCGACGAGGAGCCGACCGGAGCCGGTCTGTGGACCTAGCTACCCCGAGCCTCGTCGCGGCCGCAAAGGAGCAGGAGCCGCGCGCACATGATGTGGAAGACAATAGCGCATCAGCAGTGGGCGCCGGCCGTTGTCGAGTTGATCCGGTAGATCAGCTGGCCGGTCAGCGTGCTCGGCTGGCTGAACGGCCGGCCCGGGCCAACCAGCTTGGCCAGGCCGTGCAGGGCCGGCCGATAGGACGGATCCTGGACGTCGGTAGCCCCGTACTTGCGAGCCACCGCGAGGATGTCGGCCAGCGAACCGGTGGGCAGTTGCACCGTGGGAAAGCCGGTCACCTGGTTGAACTCCCACGGGTCTCGAGTCATCAGCACCAGCGGCCGGTCCAGGCAGGCCTGCTCCCGGTTCAGCGCCGGCTGCTGGGCGGCCACCCATTGACCCACCTCGTTGTTATGCCGCACCACCGAGCGGCTGTCGTTGGCCAGGGTGACCAGCGGCAGCAGCACCAGCGCCGCGCAGGCCAACGCGGTGACCGCGACCGGCAACCGGGATCGGGACAGCTGGACCACGGCGGCAACCACCAGGATCGGCACGCCGGTGGCCATCACCTTGACGGTGGCACCGGCACCGGAGATCACCGGAGCCACCCCGGCATCGAACAGGAAGACCAGGACCAAGAACCCGGCCGGGACGAACCAGCTGGTGCGTACCAGTACCTGCCACCGGGCGGCCGGCACCAGCAGCGAGCGGGCTTGAAATACCGCGGCGCCCACCAGCATCAGGCAGAGCACCGCCACCACCGGCGACATCGTCCCGAAGGCGGAGCTGAGCTGTGCGTTCAAGGCGGTGATCCGAAGTTCGAAGAACCGCTTCGGGCTGCCGGCAAGAAGCGCGTGCAGCGTGCGCGGGACGTGCGGGGCGAACAGGTCTTCATAGTTGTTGATAAAGGGGAACGCGGACGCGGCCGGTGGGGTGAGCGAGCCGAAGTGCTTCAGGTTCTGGTACAGGAACGGCGCCGACACCGGCAGGTAACCCAGCACCAGCAGCCCGAGCCGGAAGTACCACCGCCGCTGCTCGGTCCAGGCCAGCGCCGCGATGCCCAGCACGATGATCAGCAGCAGCCCCTCGCTGCGGCACATCCCGGCGAGGGCGGCCAGCGCACCGGCCGGCAGCCACAGCCACCAATGCTGGCGGGCATGGACCGCGGCTGCCATCGCCCAGATCGCGAATGCGCCGAAGTAGACGGCACTTTCGGCCTGCATAGCGTAGTTCGACACCACCGGCTGCACCACCACGGCCGCCGCGGCCACCGCGGGCACCCATGGGCTGTTGCTAAACGACCGGGCGAGCAGGTAGCTGCCGATGCCGATCAGCAGAACCAGCAGGATGTTCAGCTTCAGCACCGACGGCAGGCCCTTGCCGACGTCCAGTGCGACCGCCATCAGTTGGGACGGCAGCGGCAACCAGTAATCGAAGGCATAGTGGCGCAGGGTCGGTGCCGGGGCCAGGAAGTGCCAGACGTAGTCGATGTCCGGCCCACGGCCGGCATGGATGTTTTGCGCCACCCCGTAGGCGAAAGCCGGGTCGGCATGCCCCGGATAGCGGGCGCTACCGGCGACCGAGAACCGGTAGCCGGTAACCAGCGCGGCGAAGACCACGGCGGCGGCGAGGCAGCCGAACTCGGCCAGCCGGGACCGGAGCCGATCGAGCAAGTCGGTCGGTGGGACGGCGGCGTCCGACTCGCCGGCAGCGTTCTGCTTCCGGACCGGAGCGGCCGGTTCGGTCGTCTCAGCCGGAGAAATCCACACGCCGGTTGCCGCCTCGAGCCGTTACAGCCTGCCGTCGCGCACGGCCTCGGTGACCCATGGGATTACCTCGTCCAGCATCACGTCCAAGCTCGTGGTGCACTCGAAGCCGAGCACCTGCTTGGCCTTGCTGATGTCCGGCACTCGCTTCTGCACGTCGTACTCAAATGCCGGATCGCTGACCAGGGTAAGCGGGGCGTCCCCCTTGATCTTTCGCCAGATCACCGCCGCCAGTTCACGGACGCTGGTGCTCTCGGCGGTGGAGATGTTGAAGTCGTTGTTCTGCGCGGCCGGTTGCGCCATGCACTCCACGATGCCCTTGGCCAGGTCACCACCGTAGGTGTAGTGCCGGATCTGGTTGCCGGCACCGAGGATGTGCAGCGGGTCCTGGCCCTTGACCACCTTCTGCACCAGGTCGGGCACCACGTGGCTCATCGCCAGCTTGACGTTGCCGGAGGCGATCTCCACGTCGCCGAGCGCCCGGCCCTCGCCGATGCCGACGCAGTTGAACGGCCGGACGATGGTGTACGGCAACTGGTACTGGTCCCAAGCCGCCTTGGCGAAGTACTCGACGGCCAGCTTCTGGAAGCCGTAGGAGGACAGCGGCGGCGGCACCTTGCGCTCGTCGCCCTCCTTGGACGGCCAATGCTCGGTGGATTCGAACACCATCGACGAGGAAAGGTAGGTGACCTTGCGCAGCCGGCCGCTGCGATGCGCCTCGATCGCGGCATCGCACTGGGACGCCATGATCCGTTCGTTGGTGGCGAGCAGGTCATAGGCGTAGGCGTGGAAGTAGGAGATACCACCGATCAATGCGGCCCCGGCGATGAAGTGGTCGCAGTCGGACAGCAGCTTGGTCATCAGCTCCACGTCGCGAGCGTCGCCTTGGACGAAGTGGTAGTTCGGGTGGTCGTCGTAAGACTTCTGCACCGGGCCGTACTTGGAATAGTTGTCGATGCCGACCACCGAGTAGCCGCGAGCCAGCAGCTCCTCGACCAGGTATCCGCCGATGAATCCGGCCGATCCGGAGACCATGACCTTCTGCTGGTTTGCCTGCTGCTGCGGGAGGTACTCGCTCACGATGTCTGCTTCCTGGTCGGTTTGTTGTTCTGGGCGGCGATTCCGGCGGCGGCCCGCACCACCTGCTCGCGGGTCAGCGGCCGCCCGAAGGCGAAGCGGTACCACCGCAGGTAGCGCGGAATCCAGGCTCGAAGCTTGAAGTTCGATTCACCCATGGTCCGGTCGAGCCAGATGGTCGGCACCTCGGCAACCGGTCGGCGCAGCCGGCGCGCCTTGGCGGTCAGTTCCAGGCCGATCTCGAAGCCGCTTCGGCTATCGATGCCGACTTCTCTGATGAAATCAGTGGAATATGCTTTGAAGCTGTTGGTGGCATCCCGGGTGCCGACCCGGCCCAGAGTGCCCAATGACCGTCCGGCCACCCGGGACAGCAGCGACTTGACCAGTGGACCGCCGACCTGCTGGCCACCGGCGGAGTACCGCGAAGCGGCAGCAACCACCACACCCCGGTCAACCAGCCTGGCCAATGCGTCGATCTGGCGGGGGTCGTCGCTGCCATCGGCCATGGTCACCACCACGACCGGGTTCTTCACCTGGTCGATGCCGTACCGGATGGCGTTGGCCGGCCCACGGCCATAGGTGTTGATCAGGGTGCGCAGCCGCGGTTCGCGGTCGGCATAGCCACGCAACACCGGCACCGTGCTGTCGGTCTCGAAGTCAACGACCACCAGGATCTCGCACTCGGACTCCACCGCATCGAAGATCCGGTCCAGCACCGCGACGATCGAGTTTCCCTCGTTATAAGCCGGGATCACGACCGAGATGGCCAGGCTCATACCACGGTGCCTTGTCCGAGCAGGTTCCACACGTCGGCGACCGGCAGTTCGGTGGTCAACTCCCGGTAGGCCTGGTGTGGCGCGCCGATGACCAACAGGTCGGACTCCGCCAGCACCTCGGCCAGCGGCCGCAGGTCCGGATCCACCGTGACGTAGGGATCGGTGCACAGCACCTGCTTGGCCCGGAACTCGAGGATGCGTTTCAGCTTGTAGGACAAGCTGGATCTGATGTCATCGCTCTCGCCCTTGAACGCCATGCCGAGGATGCCGACCCGCAGCTCGGCCAGCGGGTACCGGTTCTCCAACCGGGATACCAGATACAGCGGTAGCCCTTCGTTGACCAGCATTGCCGAATGGCCGAGCACGAAGGAGTTGTCGGTGAAGGCGGCCAACTGCATGGTGTCCTTGAACAGGCAGGGACCGGCGGCAAAACCGGCACCGGGCATGTCGGCCGCCCGGGGGTAGTCCTGGGCCAGCGCGGTGCGGATCCGGTCGAAGTCCAGACCCTGCTGGTTGGCCATCATGTAGAACTGGTTGGCGGCCGCGAACTTGATGTAGCGCCAGGTGTTGGTGAACAGCTTGGCCAGCTCGGCCTCTTCCGGCTCCAGCTCCACGATGCGGTCGGTCAGCTGGCCGAACAGCGCACCTGCTCGCTTGCGGGCCTGTGGGGTGCGGGCCGAGACGATCTGAGGCAGCGAGAACAGTTCCTGCATCGCCTTGCCCTCGGCAATCCGCTCGGGGCAGAAGGCGACATCCACCCCGATTTGCTCATCTGCCACCAGCTGCTCCACCCGTCTGGTGACACCCGGGTAGACGGTGCTGCGCAGCACCAGCAACTGCCCGGGGCGCAGGTACTGCTTGCAGCCGGCGAGCGCGCGCGGCACCGCGTGCGGATCCGGGTTGAGGTGCTCGTCCACCGGCGTGCCGATCACCACCACGACGTGCTCGGCCTGGCCCACCACGCCCGCGTCGACGGTCGCATGCAACCGGCCGGCAGCCAATGCTCGTTGCAATGCCGGTGCGGCGCCGTCCTCGCGGAACGGTAGCTCGCCGGCCAGGATGGTGCCGACCGCCGCCTGGTTCAGGTCGTGGATGACCACCCGCAACCCGCGGTCGGCGAACGCGATGGCCAGCGGCAGGCCGACATGTCCGGCGCCGCCCACCACGACGACGTCGAAGTCGAAGGTTGTTTCGGCTGGGTCGGTGACCATGCGTAATCCGTTCTGTGTCCTGCGATCCCAGACGTGAAATATCGGCCGCCAGGCCTCAGGTGCGACCACATGTGGCTATGGGCAGCGGGCTGAGTTTAGCGGGGCGAGGAGTCCTGGACCCAAAATGCAACGGCCTGGGGGGCCTTCAACTCAGGTCCGCCTCAGCTTGTCGGGTGGCAGCGGCATGATGGAGCAGCCCGGGTGAGGGCTCACTGCCGCATGGTGTTTTGATCGGGCGACCGGTAGAACAAGTCCTGGAATCGTTGCTCATCTTCAGCTGGAGAGGCAGGCAATGGCACGCTCTGTGTCGAATTTCATCAACGGTGAGTCGGTCGCCGCCGCGGACGGCCGGACGCTTGATGTGACAAATCCGGCCACCGGCGAGGTCTACTTGACCTCACCGCTATCCGGAGCCGAGGACGTCGACCGGGCCTACCAGGCGGCGGCCGGCGCGTTCGAGACCTGGCGGGACAGCACACCGAGCGAGCGGCAACGAGCCCTGCTGAGGTTGGCCGACGCGATTGAGTCGCGCGCCGAGGAGATCATCGCGGTCGAGAGCGAGAACACCGGCAAGCCGATCGGGCTGACCCGCAGCGAGGAAGTTCCGCCGATGGTGGACCAGATCCGGTTCTTCGCCGGCGCCGCCCGGGTGCTGGAGGGCAAGTCGGCCGGCGAGTATATGGCCGGGCACACCTCCTATATCCGCCGGGAACCGATCGGAGTATGCGGGCAGGTCGCCCCCTGGAACTACCCGATGATGATGGCGGTCTGGAAGTTCGCCCCGGCGTTGGCCGCCGGCAACACGGTGGTGTTGAAGCCGTCGGATACCACACCGGCCTCCTCGGTGCTGCTGGCCGAGATCGCAGCCGAGTTCTTCCCGCCCGGCGTCTTCAATGTGATCTGTGGCGATCGCGACACCGGCCGGGCGCTGGTGGCGCACCGGACGCCGTCGATGGTGTCGATTACCGGCTCGGCCCGGGCCGGCATCCAGGTCGCCGAGGCCGCCGCGGCCGACCTGAAGAAGGTGCACCTGGAGCTCGGCGGCAAGGCGCCGGTGATCGTCTTCGATGACGTGGACGTGGCCGCGGCCGCCGAGGCGATCGCAATCGCCGGCTACTTCAACGCCGGCCAGGACTGCACAGCCGCGACCCGCGTGTTGGCGCCGGCCGGTTTCGCCGACGAGTTCGCCGCGGCACTGGCCGAACAGGCTCGCTCGACCAAAACCGGGGCTGCCGACGATGACGATGTGCTCTACGGCCCGCTCAACAACGCCAACCAGTTGCGGCACGTGTCCGGCCTGGTGGAACGGTTGCCCGAGCACGCCTCGGTGCTGGCCGGCGGTAGCAGGCAGGGCGAGACCGGTTACTTCTATGCCCCGACCGTGCTGTCCGGGTTGCGCCAGGACGATGAGCAGTCCCAGACCGAGATCTTCGGTCCGGTCATCACCGTGCAGGCATTCACCGACGAGGACGAGGCGATCCGGTGGGCCAACGGGGTGGAGTACGGCCTGGCGTCCTCGATCTGGACGCGTGATCACGGGCGGGCCATGCGGGTGTCTCGCCGGTTGGATTTCGGCTGTGTCTGGGTGAACACCCACATCCCGCTGGTCGCCGAGATGCCACACGGCGGCTTCAAGCACTCGGGCTACGGTAAGGACCTGTCGATGTACGGCCTGGAGGACTACACCAGGATCAAGCACGTGATGCACAACATCGACTTCTGAACCGCGCATTCAATCGATTCCTGATGAGGTTGCCATGATCGAGCAGAAGCGGATCCTGCACACCGAGATCCCCGGCCCCCGCTCGACCGAACTGCACCGGCGCAAGCTCGGCGCCGTCTCGGCCGGCGTCAGCACCGGCCTGCCGATCTACGTCGAGCGGGCCGGCGGCGGCATCCTGGTCGACGCCGACGGCAACCAGCTGATCGACTTCGGCTCGGGTATTGCGGTGACCACCGTCGGAAACGCCGCACCCCGGGTAGTCGAGCGGGTGCAGCAGCAGGTGGCCGACTTCACCCACACCTGCTTCATGGTGACCCCGTACGCGGAGTACCTGGAGGTTGCCGAGGCGCTGAACGAGCTCACGCCGGGTAGCCACGACAAGCGCTCGGCCTTGTTCAACTCCGGCGCCGAGGCGGTCGAGAACGCGGTGAAGGTGGCCCGGTCCTACACCGGCCGGCAGGCCATCGTCGCCTTCGACCACGCCTACCACGGTCGGACCAACCTGACCATGGCGTTGACCGCGAAGAGCATGCCGTACAAGCACCGGTTCGGCCCGTTCGCCAACGAGATCTACCGGGTGCCGATGGCCTATCCGTTCCGGTGGCCGACCGGGCCGGACAACTGCGCGACCGAAGCCTTCGCCACGTTCGTCGATGTGGTGCACGCCCAGGTGGGGGAGAGCAACACCGCCGCTGTGCTGCTGGAACCGATCCAGGGCGAGGGCGGCTTCATCGTGCCGGCGCCCGGCTTCGTCAAGCTGGTCGCCGACTGGTGCGCAGAGCACGGGATCCTGTTCATCGCCGATGAGATCCAGTCCGGCTTCTGCCGTACCGGCGACTGGTTCGCCTGCGAGTTCGAGGCTGTGGTGCCGGATCTGATCACCACCGCGAAGGGCATTGCCGGCGGCCTGCCGCTGGCCGGCGTGACCGGCCGGGCCGAGGTGATGGACTCGATCCACCCAGGTGGCCTGGGTGGCACCTATGGCGGCAACCCGGTGGCCTGCGCGGCTGCGCTGGGGGCGATCGAGACGATGCGCGCGGAGAACCTGCCGGCCCGAGCCAAGGAGATCGAGGCGATCTTCCTGCCGCGGTTGCAGCAGTTGGCCGAGAAGTACCCGCAGATCGGCGAGGTACGCGGCCGGGGCGCGATGCTGGCCATCGAGCTGGTGGCGGGGGCCGGTGACAAGACACCGGATGCCGCGCTGACCGCCCGGGTCAACGCCGGCTGCCACCAGCAGGGCCTGGTCACCCTAACCGCCGGCACCTTCGGCAACGTGTTCCGGTTCCTGCCGCCGCTGTCGATCGGCGACGAGCTGGTGCACGAAGGGCTGGATCTGTTCGAGCAGGCCTTCGCCGCCGCGGTCTGAGCTAGTTGTGCCCCTCCCACGGGCAGTTGGTCGGGGTGTAAGCCTTGTTCCAGCACGGCACTCGGCCGTGCAGCCGGTCATCGGTCAGTTGGGCTTGGCCGACGATGTGTACCAGCAGGAACGCGCACACCATGACCTGCACCAGCGCGATCAGTACCAGCCACCGGCGAAAGAAGAGCCCGACCAGCAGCGGCAGGGCGAGCAGCACCGGCATCACCCAGGTGGCATCGTGCAGTATTTGGAGCTGGGTAGGCAGCGGAATTGCCTTCGAGTTGGCCGGCCCGCAAGCACTGGCGGGGCAACGTAGCTCGTTGATAGCCACCCCGCCGAGGAAGAACGCCGCAAAGTCCCAAACGAGCAACGCCAACACGGTGAATACCAGCTCGAACCAGCGAGTCCGTTCGATCAACCTGCTGAGGCGCGGATACCTGGATTCGGTACGGCTGGTGGCGGTGCTCCAGGACGGCTGGCTAGCTGACATGTCGATCATCCCCCCGAAATTCACGACATCGCATATTTGCGATTGCATCGCCGAAGTGCAGCGCTGTCAATGCACGTGTTGATAACGCCTACGGCTGTGGTCACACAATGCGGTGGAGCGAGTCGTTTAGACTGACCTGGCCAGCCGCATCGTGGCAGCTGTCTTTCCCGAGCCGGCTGACTGAACCGAAAGGCGCAACAGACGTGGCACTGGTCGTGCAGAAATATGGCGGCTCGTCCGTCGCCGACGCCGAGCGGATCAAGCGGGTGGCCGAGCGCATCGTGGCCACCCGGCGCGACGGCAACGACGTTGTGGTGGTGGTGTCGGCGATGGGCGACACCACCGACGAGTTGATCGATCTGGCCAAGCAGATCGTCCCGGTGCCGTCCGGTCGCGAGTTCGACATGCTGCTGACCGCCGGCGAGCGGATCTCGATGGCCTTGCTGGCAATGGCCATTCACTCACTGGGCTACCCCGCCGAGTCGTTCACCGGATCCCAGGCCGGCGTGTTGACCACGGCGGTGCACGGTCGGGCCCGGATCGTCAACATCACGCCGGGACGGGTGCAGAACTCCGTCGCCGAGGGCAACGTCGCGATCGTGGCCGGTTTCCAAGGGGTTTCCCCCGACACCAAGGACATCACCACGCTCGGCCGGGGTGGCTCGGACACCACCGCGGTGGCGTTGGCGGCCGCGCTGAAAGCCGATGTCTGCGAGATTTACACCGACGTGGACGGGGTATTCACCGCCGATCCGCGGATCGTGCCGAACGCCCGGAAGCTGGAGAGCATCAGCTACGAGGAGATGCTCGAGATGGCGGCCTGCGGCGCCAAGGTGCTGATGCTGCGGTGCGTGGAGTACGGCCGCCGGTACGGGGTGCCGATCCACGTCCGCTCCTCGTTCTCGAACCTGCCCGGCACGATCGTGGTTGGAAACATGGAGGATCTGAGCATGGAACAGGCGATCATCTCCGGCGTCGCGCACGACCGCAGTGAGGCCAAGGTCACCGTGGTCGGCGTGCCCGACAAGCCGGGCCAGGCCGCCGGGCTGTTCCGCGCGCTGGCCGAGTCCGAGACGAACCTCGACATGATCGTGCAGAACGTGTCCACCAAGGGCACCGGCCGCACCGATATCTCCTTCACGCTGCCCAAGTCCGACGGGCCCAACGCGGTGCAGGCGCTGACCAAGATCCAGCAGGAGATCGGTTTCGAAGGCCTGCTCTATGACGATCACATCGGCAAGCTCTCGCTGGTCGGCGCCGGCATGCGGTCCCACCCCGGGGTGTCGGCGACGTTCTTCGCCGCGCTGGCCGACGCCGGGGTCAACGTCGAGATGATCTCCACCTCCGAGATCCGGATCTCGGTGGTCACTCGAGACGTCGACCTGGACGCCGCCGTTCGCGCCGTCCACGATGCGTTCGAGCTGGGTTCTGACGAAGAACAAGCAGTTGTTTACGGAGGGACGGGCCGATGACCAAGATCGGCGTGGTCGGTGCGACCGGCCAGGTGGGCTCGGTGGTTCGCCGGATATTGCTCGAACGGCGGTTCCCGATCACCGAGATCCGGTTCTTCGCCTCAGCCCGCTCGGCCGGCTCCACGTTGGAGTTCGACGGCCGGCAAGTGCCGGTGGAGGACGCGGCGGTGGCCGACCCGACCGGGTTGGACATCGCGATCTTCTCGGCCGGGGCTGCCGGTTCTCGCGTGTTGGCACCGAGGTTCACCGCCGCCGGCGTGATCGTGATCGACAATTCCTCGGCCTGGCGGATGGATCCGGATGTTCCGCTGGTGGTCAGCGAGGTCAACCCGGATGCGATCGCCAGCATGCGTAAGGGCATCATCGCCAATCCGAACTGCACCACGATGGCTGCGATGCCGGTGCTGCGGCCACTGCATGCCGAGGCCGGCTTGCTTCGGCTGGTGACCTCCACCTACCAGGCGGTCTCCGGTAGCGGCCTGGCCGGCGTCGAAGAGCTCGAATCGCAGTTGCAGAAGGCGGGTTCCTCGGCCGCCAGCCTCACCCATGACGGCTTGTCGGTGGATCTCGGCGAACCGGTGAAGTTCGCCCGGCCCGTTGCGTTCAACGTGCTGCCGCTGGCCGGCTCGATCGTGGCCGATGGCAGCGAGGAGACCGATGAGGAACAGAAGCTGCGCAACGAAAGTCGTAAGATCCTCGGCATTCCGGATCTCAAGGTCTCCGGGACGTGCGTTCGGGTGCCGGTGTTCACCGGACACTCACTCTCGATCAACGCCGAGTTCACCCGTCCACTGACGCCGGCCCGTGCCCGGGAGCTGCTGGCCGACGCGCCGGGGGTCGCGCTGTCCGACGTGCCGACGCCGTTACAGGCCGCCGGCCAGGATCCCAGTTACGTCGGCCGGATCCGGCAGGACCCCGGGGTGGACGGCGATCGCGGGCTGGCATTGTTCGTGTCCAACGACAACCTGCGCAAGGGCGCCGCGCTCAACGCCATCCAGATCGCGGAACTGCTCGTCTAGCCCCTCACCCTTACCCGAATCGTGCAAATTCCCCGGCTCAGCGGGGGAAATTTGCACGATCGAGGAAGTTACGGGTGCGAGGGGGTGGGCAGCGGCGTCGGCTTGCCGGTCGGGTGGCTCGCCGGCGGAACCGTGCTAGGCCGGCCCGCGGTGTGGCTGGGCGTGCCCGACTCGGTCGGGCTCGTCGAGCTGGCGGACGGCGTCGGCTGGCCGGGGGCCGTCGACAGCAGAGCGGTGCAGTAGTCGTGGACCGCGTCGGTACCGCCGGCGGCGGTTACCAGGACGGTGAACGCCGGGTTGGTGTCAGCCTTGCCGTGTTCGTGCGGCCGGGACAGCCACGACTGGCACAGGCCGCGCAGGGACGGCGAGGGGTGCGCGTCGGACGAGTCGGTCGGCGACGCCGAATCGGTCGGCGTTGCCGTGTCGGTCGGCGTTGCCGTGTCGGTTGGCGATGCCGAGTCGGTGACCGACGCCGACTCCGACGAGCTGGGCGTGCTGAAGGGCTTGCCGTGGCTGGCTACCGCGGCGACGGACAGGTCCGAGGCGTGGTTCGAGTGCGGCAGCGGGCTCGGCAGGTAGCCGGTGGACGCCGCGGCGGCCATACCGCCGGTTGCGGCAACGGCGACTCCGCCAACTATCAGCAGCTTCGCGGCCACAATCTTGGCCGCCACATTCTTGATCATGGAGTTTCTCCGGGGGCTGGCTTGCGCGTAGGGGGACAAGACGCTTCGGAACGCCGCCAGCGCGGCGGCCAGACCGACACCGTCGACCCGCGCTTCGGATGCCCGCGCAGCCGAGATCAGCTGGGTGAGGGCATCCTGACGGACCGGCCGACCATCGAGCAGTCGCTCGAGGTCAGCGCGGGACCGACGGATCACCGGATTTCGCATCTCATTTCCCTCAGCGTCGCGCGGACGCCAGTTGTTACTCATCGACCGCCGGCCGTTACTCATCGGCCGCCTCCGCAAGCAGCCGGGCCAGCGTCCGCAGCCCGCGATGCGCGGCGACCCGCACCGCGCCGGCCCGCTTGCCAAGCACCTTGCCCGCCGCGCCGGCATCGAGCCCGACCACGGCGCGCAGCAGCACCGCTTCGGCCTGGTCACGCGGAAGTCGCGCGATGAGCGCGATGGCCGCGGCGGTGGCGAGGTTGGTCAAGGCCGACTCGGCGGCGTCCTGCTCGGTCGGTTCGGCTGCCACCGCGGCCAACCCGGTGGTGTGGACCGGCCGGCGTCCCCGCGCGCGGACCGAGTCGATCGCGCGGTTGCGCACGATCCGGCACGCCCAACCCCGGAACGCGTCCAGGTCGCCGGTGAAGCGGGGCAGGTCCCGGGCTATCTGGAGCCACGCCTCGGCGGTGACTTCCTCCGCGTCGGCGCACACCAGCCCGGTGGCGTAACCGAGCAGCCGGGGTTGGGTATCGAGGTAGAGCGCGGTGAAGGCCGCCTCATCGCCGGCTTGGGCCGCGCTGATCCAGCCGGCCCGCTCGTCGGTGTTCGGGACGGCGGCGCTGCGACCACTAACCGGGGTGGCAGAGCGGCGGGTGGAGTAGGCGGCCCGACCGGCCGGATTCGGCACGGCAATTGGGCCGCTGTCAGCCACTCGACCTCCTAGCCGCTGCTGTTGAGCTGGTCGTCGTCCAAAGCCACTATCGGCGGTAAACCTTCAGCGCTGAACGACGAACGATTGTTACAGCCGGCGCCGGCTCACGGGGCGGCAACGGACGGCAGCGGGCCGTTCCACGGAAACGGCTCGATAGCCTCCAGCACCCGAGTGCGCCGCCGGCGGTTGAGGTGGTCGATGTAGAGGGTGCCGGCCAGGTGCTCGGTTTCGTGCAGGTAGCAGCGGGCCAGAAAACCGGTGCCGGTCAGCTCGATCGGCTGTCCGGTGAGATCCTGGCCGGCGATGGTGGCCGAGTACGGTCGTCCCAGCGTTGCGTACGGGCCGGGTACCGAAAGGCAGCCCTCGTCCTTCTTCTCCTCCGGGCCGGCGGTCGCCACGACCCGCGGGTTGACCACGTGCCCCTTGTGCCGGATGTCCTCATCGTCCGGGCAGTCGTAGACGAACACCGCCCGGCTGACCCCGATCTGGGTGGCGGCCAGCCCGACGCCCTCGGCGACGTACATGGTGGCGAACATGTCGTCGATGAGCTGCGCCAGCTCGCTATCGAAGTCGGTCACCGGCTCGGTGCGGGTATGCAGTACCGGATCGCCGACGACGACGACCGGACGGGCGCGTCCAGGCATGGTTCAGAATTCTATTGGCCGGCTCAGCTGCCGGTGCGGATACCGTCCAGCACCAGCCCCAGCAGCCGCTCGTTCTGCGCGAAGCTGGCGTTGCGGGCCATGCACATTCCGCCGACCAGTTGCATCAGGTCGGCCTGGTCGATGTCGGTGCGGGCCACGCCGGCCTCTTGGGCCCGCCGCAGCACGCTGGACACCGCGGTACCGATCTTCTCCCGTGAGCTCAATGCCAGGTCGGGGTTCTTCTCGAAGGCTTCGTGCAGTTCGGTGAGGAAGACTCGCTTGGACTGGCCGTACTTGACGAACCCGATCAGCCAATCCACCAGGCCCTGCCACGGGTCGGCGTCCTGGTTTACCGTTCGGGCCAGCTCGACCAGGCCGTCGACGTCTTCCCGATAAACCGCCTCCACCAGGTCGATCCGGCGCGGGAAGTGCCGGTACAGGGTGCCGACGCCCACGTCGGCTCGCCGGGCGATCTCCTCCATCGAGG
Source organism: Jatrophihabitans sp. (assembly GCA_035248685.1). GTDB lineage: Bacteria > Actinomycetota > Actinomycetes > Mycobacteriales > Jatrophihabitantaceae > Jatrophihabitans_A. Next base: position 64,769 of record DATFHF010000082.1, on the reverse strand, counting down.
CTTCGCTGCCCCGCTCGGCTAGCACTGCCCGGCCGGCCGCGAGCAGCCGCTCGTAGTTGCGGCGAGCGTCGGCTCGCATCGGACGTTCGACCTCGGCCGGCGGTCCGGCGGCGGCCGGTTCGGTGACCGCGGTCTGCTTGCTAGCCATCTCTCGATTATTCCTTCTCGCGGCGTGACGTCGCCGACCTACTCGCTGCCTTGCTATCCGGAGGATGCCTCCATATAGTAATCGGAGGAAGCTTCCGTTTCTGATCGTACCTCTGGGAAGTCAGGTTGTATCGATGTCCTCTGCCACACTGCACGACCGTCCCAAACTTCATTCAGTAGTCCCCGACGTCCGTCGGACGCAGCGCTTCAACCGCGGATCGGTGGTGCTGGCCGTCATCCTGGTCAGCCAACTAATGGTGGTGCTGGACGCCACCATCGTGAACGTAGCGCTGCCGGACATGAAGGCCGCTTTGCGATTCTCCGACGCCCAGCTGTCCTGGGTGCTCAACGCCTACACGCTGAGCTTCGGTGGCCTGCTGCTGCTCGGCGCCCGCGCCGGTGACCTGCTCGGTCGCCGAGTCACCTTCCTGGCCGGGATTGCCATCTTCACCGGGGCCTCGCTGCTCGGCGGGTTCGCCACCGCCGGCTGGTTCCTGCTGCTGGCCCGAGCGCTTCAGGGCGTCGGGGGTGCGCTGGCCGCGCCGTCGTCGCTGGCCCTGCTGACCACGATGTTTCCGGAAGGCCGGGAGCGGTTACGTGCGATCGGCCTATTCACCACGGTGTCGATCGGTGGCGCGGCGATCGGCCTGATCGCCGGCGGCATGCTCACCCAGTGGGCGTCCTGGCGCTGGGTGCTGTTCGTCAACGTCCCGATCGGCATTGCGGTATACGCGGTCGCTCGCCGCGTGCTGGCCGAGACCGCCCGGCAGCACGGTCGGTTCGACCTGGCCGGCGCGCTCACCTCCACCGTCGGCATGACCGCGCTGGTATACGGCTTCGTCCGAGCCGCCGGTGCCGGCTGGTCGGACCCGCTCACGGTGGCCTCGTTCATCGCCGGTGTACTACTGCTGGCCTCGTTCGTCGGCATCGAACTACGGGCCGAGGAACCGATCACGCCGCTGCGACTGCTCGCGGACGCCAGCCGCAGCGGAGCCAACCTGGCTCGGGGCCTGCTGTTCGCCGGAATGTTCGGAATGTTCTTCTTTCTTACCCAATACCTGCAGACTGTGTTGGGCTACCACCCACTTCAAGCCGGCTTCGCCTTCCTGCCCATCCCAGTCATGGTGTTCACCTCCTCGCAGCTGGCGAGCCGGGTGCTGGTGAACCGGGTGAACGGCAAGCTGCTGATGCTGGCCGGGGTGGGCCTGTCGATGACCGGGATGCTGCTGGCCAGCCAGCTGAGCACCAGTTCGTCCTATCTGGATGTGCTTGTCAGCCTGCTGCTGTTCGGACTGGGCAATGGGCTGTCGTTCGTGACGTTGACCTCGGCCGCGCTGGCCGGTGTGGCGCCGCAGGACGCGGGTGCCGCCTCCGGACTGGTCAACGTCACCCAGCAGCTCGGTGGCGCGCTGGGCGTGGCGGTGCTGGTTACGGTATTCGGCTCGGCCAGCAAGCATGCCGCGGCTCAGCCGGCCATCGGCGCTGATCCGGCTGCCGTAGCCAACCGGGTGTTCGTGTATGCCGCCGATCGGGCCTTCATCGTCGGGGCGCTGTTCCTGGCCGGGGCGCTGGTGCTGGTCGCCGCTGCCGTGCGTGCTGGCCGACCCAATCAGCCAGGTCGAGCTCGCCGGTCGACGCGAGTACAGGTCATCGCGGATGAGGACCGCCTGCTGGTGGCCGCGGACGCCTGAGCCCAGCACTCCAGTCAGCCTCGCACCCTGCGGTGCGGGGCTGATTGGCATTCCGCCAGAAACCGCCATAGCAAGTAAAAGTGACCCTTGACACACTTATCGCTAAGTGGGACTTTAAGTCGTCCGATATGCGCGCAATAGTTTGCTTGCCCTAGGCAAGAACGGATCGTGGCATGGCCGGCAACTCGTGGCTCCTGGTGGCAGGGAACGCTGTGGCTGCCTCGATCCTGCTCTTCGCCTCGTCCGCCAAGCTGGTCTCGCCGGACGCGCTCAGCCGGTCGCTGCTGCGATTGACCGGCCGATCGACGATGTCGTCCCGGCAGCTGGTACGCGCTATCGGTGTCATTGAGGCCGTCATTGCGCTGGGGATCCTGGTCGAGCCGCTCCGGATGACGGCGAGCGGGCTGCTGGGATTGCTCGGGCTGGCCTTTATCGTGCTGGGCATCACGGGTCGGATCCGCAAGGTGGACGAGCCCTGTGGCTGCTTCGGCGCGGCTTCCCAGCAACCGCTCGGAAACCAGAACGTCGCGCTAGGACTGCTGGTCGGCATCGTCGGTGTCGCCAACCTGGTCACGGCCCAGCAACTGTCCGACAACGCGCGAACGGCGGTGCCGATGCTTGCTGCCGCCTTGCTCTGCCTTGCCTGCATCTTTACTGGTCGCTCGGTGCTGAAGTCGGCCAAGAGCGAGTCGAGCTAAGGAGGCCACGAGATTGTGCTGATCCTCTTTGCGTTCGCGCTGTTGATCCTTGCCTGCGCAGTCGGGCTGCTGTTCGCCATGTGCGCCGAATTGGCCAGCCGGGCCGGCGCCGGCACTCCTCCCGAGGCCGAACCCTCGCAGTACGTCCGCCCGCTCGGCCGATCCAGCGTGTACCTGAGGGAGAGCGCGGCCTGGCCGGCCGAGTTGGTAGGACTACGCGGTAACGACGACTTCCTGCTGCTGGTGCTGAGCACCTCCTGCGCGACCTGTAACACGATCGTCGAACAACTAGGCCGCAACAACTGGGCCAGCCGGTCGGCCGGCCAGTTGGGCGTGGTGCTCTCCACGCCGGACCGCGAGCTTGCCGAGAGTTACGTGGACAGGTACGGCCTTGCCGCGCTGCCGCTCTACATCGATTTCAACGGCGACTGGTCCGAGGCCGCGCTCGGACTGTCGACGAGCCCGGCCGGTTTGATCTTCCACCACGGCGATCTGGACGAGACCTACGTCTTCAATCACCTCGATCCACTGTGGACCACCTTTACGGAGGCAACGGAATGGAAAGAACACGCGCACCGCGAGCAGACACCGCTGGACGGCGCATCGCCCGCCGAGGCTTCCTCGGCGCACTCGGGGCAGGTGGGTTGACGGCCAGCATGGCCGTGTTCGGAAAGGAAAGCGCGGCCGCGGTCACGCCGAACACCAGCTGCCAGTGCTGCAATCTGGTGTACTGCCCGGCGAACACCACGTACTCCAGTTGCATCTCGGTAAGCCATTACATGTGGGAGTGCACCACGTCCGGCGGCTTCCTGTACTGCTACTGCTGCGAGAAGAAGCGCAGCGACGGCTCGTACTACGCGTCTGCCCTGCAATGCCAGTACCCCTGATCAGACGTGCTGCTCGCATCATGTTTGCTGGCAATCGGGCTGACCGGGGCAGTGCTGCAGGCCTACAGCCCTTGAGGCAAATCGATGGTCGGAGTTTCCGGTCCGTTGCTTGCCGATTCCCCGAGCGAGGGGACGCGCTTCTTGATCGCCCTCACGGTTGCCGGGATAGCAGGCTCGGCAGTCCTGGCCACGGTCGGGGTGGCGCTGAGCCTGGCAATGCAGGCAGTGGCACCGTTCGGCCTGCGGTTGGCAATGCTGGTCGGGTGGGCGGTCCTGCTCGGCGTGGCAGACCTGGTCAACCGGACGCCGCAGTGGTTTCGACAGGTACCGCAACGGCTGGTGCGCGAGTTGAATCCTGGAATGCTCGGAACGTTCTGGGGATTCGACCTCGGCCTCATCGTAACCACGAAGAAGGTCACCTCACTGGGCTGGCTGGCGATCGGTGGCGTGATCCTGCTCCGGCCGGCGTGGGTACCGGCATGCGTTATCGGCATCGGGTTGGCAACGTCGCTGTCGGTCACGCTGTGGAGCCTTCGGGTCAGGAATGACACCCAATGCCTGGTGAAACGTCAACGCGACTGGATGGTCCACGCTCGGATCCTCAGCGGTTCGGGCCTGCTGTTGGTGGCCGGGTTGGTCGCCGGGCTGGCCGTCGGCTGACGCCGCAGCTGGAGCTCGCCCCGGCCGGTGGGCAGCTAGTCGTGACGCATTTTCATTGCCAGCACTGGTCAGCGTTGGTGATCCTGCACCTGCTGCACCGGCGAGTGAAACGAGAGGTCAGACGCAAGGTCGACGGTTGCCTGGGAGTTACCACGTTGACCGACTGGCGCCGCGGCGACCTGAGGAGCATCTCCTTATGGCGCAACGTAGAAGACATCTACCAGATGGGTGAGGTGAGCAGCCACGTGCTAGCCGCCCGAGTGCCGGGCCGACTTCAGGTGAGCACCCAATCAGGCGTTTTCAGCTATGTCGGCGACTGGCGCCGAGTGCTGTTCGGCAGCAGCTATACAGATGGATCGCCGCTGACCGGTTGGCGACCAGAAGAAGACAACGGAGGTTCGTGATGGCAATTCCTACCGATCGCGGATACGCGATCCTTACCCAGACCGCGGACGGCAAGCTGACCATCGGCGTTTCGACCAGCGTGCCGCATGCCGGCGATAACAACCATGTCTTTGCTCAGCACGTCGGCGAGTCGCGGGTGCACGTGGATCCGAGCGTGCAGCTGGTCAAGCATGGTCAGCTGTCCTGGACCACCACACCGGTGCAGGTCTTCGTCGGCACGGACGGTTTGGTCAACATCGCGCCGACGCGCAGCTAACTACTGAGTAGCGACCGAGATGCCACGTTTGCCGTTTGTTCTGCATGAAATGTGCCTTTCGACTTAAGCATCCACGAAGAATCGAGGTATCGTCCTCGGCGGATACGCCGTAAACAGGCTCGAGCTATCCGTCGATACCGGTGGGGGACTCGATGAGAACTCGTTCCAGTTGGATCATGGCTGCCCTGGCTGCCGGCGTGCTGGTGGTGGGCGGAGCAGTTTCGGCGTTCGGTGCCAGCCCCGCCTCGGGCACGCTGACCGATACCAGCGGCGCAAAGACCTGGACCGGCGGTCCGTTCGTCACCCCCAACGTGACCGGGACGGCCGGCACGGTCAGCTGCGCCGCGCCGCAGTCCTGCGACGACTACGCGCTGACGGTGAGCACGCCGGCCGGGTACGGCGACACCAATGACCTCAAGATCCAGGTGAGCTGGCCCCTCAGCACTGCCGACTTCGACCTGTACGTGCTGGACCAGAGCGGGACGGTGCTGGCCTCGTCCGCCTCGTCCGCCGATCCGGAAGTGGTGCTCATGCCGCCTACCAGCGGCGCGTACACGGTGCGGGTGGTGCCGTTCGCCCCGCTCGGGCAAAGCTATTCGGCCACTGCGAGCCTGGTGGCGAAGTCGAGTGCCGAACCTCCCACGTCGAGCGCGCCGACCCCGAAGCTGGCTAACTACGCCGCACCCGCGACCTTCTCTAACGTGCACAACGCCGGCGAGCCGTCCATCGGCAATAACTTCCGGACCGGGTCGAGCTTCTACGAGGCAAACACCTCGACCTATCGGGTGAACTTCAACGACTCGGCCACCCCGCCGACCGCGAGCTGGCAGGACGTCTCGGCCAGTGCGGCCAACGGCTGCCCGCAGGGCTCGACCACCTCGCTGGACCCGATCCTGTACACCGACTCCAGCACCGGACGTACCTTCGAGTCGCAGCTGTCCGGGGTCGATTCGCTGACCTGCTACACCGACGACGAGGGCGCCAGTTGGCATCCCAGCCAGGGTGGTGGCATCCCGTCCGGGGTGGACCACCAGACCCTGGGTGGCGGCAACTTCGTCGCCGGTGACCCGCTGAACGCGGCCAACCTCTACCCGCGCGCGGTGTACTACTGCAGCCAGGACATCGCGACCGCGTTCTGCGCGCTGTCGCGTGACGGTGGCGTCACCTTCGGCGCTGGCGTCCCGGTCTACAACCTGCTCGATTGCGGTGGTCTACACGGTCACGTCCAGGTCGCGCCGGACGGCACGGCATACGTCCCGAACAAGAACTGCAACGGTGCGCAGGGCCTGACCACGTCGTCGGACAACGGCCGGACCTGGACCGTGCACACCGTGCCCAACAGCGTCCCGAGCGATAGCGACCCGGCGATCGGGATCGGCGCTAACGGCACGGTTTACTTCGGCTACGCCAACGGGGACGGCACCCCGCACGTCGCGGTCAGCCACGACAAGGGACAGACCTGGGTTGACAACTTCAACGTCGGCGCGTCGCTAGGAATCAAGAACGTGGTGTTCCCGACCGCGGTCGCCGGCGACGACAACCGGGCGGCGGTCAGCTTCCTCGGCACCACGACGGCGGGCAACTACCAGGACACTGCCAACTTCCACGGGATCTGGCACGTGTACACGGCATTCACCTACGACGGCGGGCAAAGCTGGGTGACGGTGGACGACACGCCGACCGATCCGGTGCAGATCGGCTCGATCTGCACGGCCGGCACTACCTGCGGGAGCGACCGAAACCTGCTGGACTTCATCGGTTCCACCATCGATAGTCACGGCCGGGTCGAGGTGGCCTACGCCGACGGCTGCACCGGCAGTTGCGTCACCAGCGGTGTAAACAACTTCGACGCCTATGCCACCATCGCTCGCCAGTACGACGGTTGGACGCTGTTCTCGACCTACGACCCGCTGCCCAACCTGACCATCAGCAGCCTCAGTGCGAAGGTGGTTCCCAACGGTTCGTCGTCGGTGACCGCCACCATGGCCAATGTCGGCAAGGCACCCGCAACCGCGCCGGTGCAGTTCCAGATCAACGGCAAGGTGCTGAGCACATCGGCGCCGATGACGGTGCCGGCCGGCGGTTCGGTCACGGTCACCGTGCCGTGGAACACCAAGCAGGTCAAGGGAAGCCAGACGGTGCTGGCGATCGCCGACCCGGCCGACGTGGTGACCGAATCCAACGAGAGCGACAACCGGCGCTCCATCACTGTCACCGTCAAGTGAGATCTGCCCGACTGACCGCGGCTGGGGTTGCCGCGGTGCTGGCGGCTGCGCTGAGCGGATGCAGTAGCGGCAAGGCTGACCCGGACGCCGACGCCGGTGCCGGCGCCCTGCAACCGGCGTCGACGGCCTGCGCGAAAGATGCCACCGCCAAGCCGCTGCCGGCCGGCTTCCCGACCGACTTTCCGCTGCCGGCGGGGACCGTCGTGACCACTGCGGAGGATCGCGGCAGCGGCGGCCTGGTGATCGAGGGCGTCACCGCTAGCGCGTTCACCGATGTGCTACACGGATTGCAGACGTCCTTGCCGGCAAAGGGTTTCACCCCCGCGAATGGTGAGACGGAGCCGCATGACGCCGAATCCGACTGGTCGTCGGCGACCTACACCGGACGGTGGGCGATCCGCGAGCTGGACCAGTGTGGCGGGCAGACGGCGGTGTCGGTGGTGGCGCGCAAGAAGTAGGGACGGCTCCAGCTGCGATCGGGGGTTGGTCTAGCCGTAGGTGGGGCGTTGCGGCCAGCCGGGCGGTGAGTCCTCCCAGTCCTCCTGCCGGCCGTAGACGGTGAGGTCCAGCATGCTGTTGGTGAACACCAACCGGTCCACGCCGCGCGCGGTGGTGCGTAGATGTGCGCCTGAAACTGTACGGTCGCGCAGCACGCCATTGTCTGCAAAGATGCCTTCACATGTTCCGGGAGGAGAACAAGCTTATGTCGGAAGCTCCGCGACAGTCAGATGCCTGGCGCGCCAGTTCGGAGCAGTTTGTTGTTGCTGCTACTTTGGGTGGTTATTTTTTTGGTCTGATCGCCTCAGTCGTAGCTGGGTTGCAGGAGCTTTCCGAGCATCGCTATTCTTTTGCAGGAATTTGGACCTTCGCCACTCTCGTGATAGTTATTGCTACGATTCAGCTAATCCCGGAGCGCAAATTAGCTCCGCTGCCAGAAACCATATTCTTCCAACCGCTGACGCGGCCTGGGAAACTTCGCGAGCCATGGGATATGTCGGTTGCTGCCAATAAATGCGGAACCGCTCTTTTGCGCCTACTGGATACCTCACGCCTACCTATAATCTTTGTGGTTGGTGAGAGCGGTAGTGGCAAATCGACGTTGCTTGAGACAGGTCTCGGTAATTTTCCAAAGGATTCAAAACGCAGGGAAGAAGACTATCAGCGGCTTGAGGGCAAGGTGCTGCCAGGTATTGCCCGCATTGCATCATATGCCACCGATGTGAGTCGGCCGCAACTGACAATCGGCGGTGTGACACTGCCTCTGCGAGGGGTCATCATCCTGGACCAATTCGAACAGTTTCTAGCAGAATTACGAATAGGCGCCCTGGACGTTACTGCGTCGGGGAGAATGGAAGCCGCCATTCGGGATGCTGCAAGGAACGGATGCGCGGTACTAATCGCCCTTCGGCCCGAGTGGTTATTTGATCTCAGTTCATTAGGCGACCTAGCGCCGCACTTGCAGGAATTAGTGCGTATAGAGGGCCCCGAGCTCTCCGATGGTGGAATCGCCTTGCGAGATATAACTGAGCGCCTAAGCCTAGTTGTGGAAGACGCACCCACGATACTCGGTCATCTAAACGTTCGCGGCAAGCTCAATCCGATTGAAGTGCAGATCGTCGGTGCCGAATGTGAGCGGCATATGGGACTAGCGGGTAAGGTCAGTACGGAAATGTTTGTGCACAATTTGGGCGGCGTAGACGGTGCTATAACATTGTATTTTGATGATATGATAAAACGGGCGGACAACCCTCGCATTGCCAATAAAGTACTATGCGCTTTCTCAGTCCACACACGCTTCCGGCGCCCGATGTCACGCTCCACTATTATAGAGGGAATCTTCGAGGATCCCGCAAAAGTGGCTGCTGCCGTCGACTATCTCGTCGCAGAGGGCCTTCTTCGTGAAAGTGATAAGCAAGTATATGAGTTAGCTCACGATTACCTAGCCGAGTTTTTCAATCGTGCCAGCGGCTCACGGCTTGAAGCCACAGATCGCGATAACATTCTCTACCATTTCGAGCTAGGCAAGGCCGATCCTAACTATAGTGTGGTAGAACCCCCCACAGAGGCTACGCCAAAAGGTGATATTCGTGCCCGTCATGACTATTTTGCTTGGTACGCAACGATTCCACTTCTCCTGCTGATGGTAATCAGGTTAGCTGGAATCGCGCCTTGGTATTCGGGCCGCGTCGAAATCCCCCATCTCGCATACTATCATATTGTAGACCCATACTATGTGCCAATCTTTGCTGCCCATCTAAGTTGGACATTATACATATTTTTGCTTTATGACCGGGTACTTAGCAGGATTGCTGAAGGGAAGACAGCTAGACTAAGGTCGAGGCTTGTAGTCGTGATTATGGCTTTATGCGTACTCGTGGCGATGTACCTTCCCGGGGCATGGCTGCTCTCTATAGGGATCGGGGGCGCCGTAGCAGGCATGAAAATATTTTTTGTCGGGCGGAGACACGATCTAAATCCGGTGGCTAGCGAAAGATTGCGAGCAATCGGCTCAGCTACTATGGGCAATTTACTATTCGTGTGTGTATTTGGCGCAGTGCTGCTTGTTTGGACTCTTGATTATGTCCGCAACCAAGACGACTTGAATCATTGGTTGATTTTCAGCCTATTAGCGGGTCTTGCAAATATATATGCGTGCGCGAATCTAAGTGCGCGGCACGTCGGCAGAGGCTCGGCTGCGCGTATAATTGGTTTGATGGCCCGTAAAGAAGCAGGCGTAGTGACGAGAGCTTCAGTTTAGGAAGGACCTCAGATGAAGGTACTAGAACTCGTCCGGCTCCGCGCAGAGGACGGACCTGCTTCGCGAACCGCCCTTGTCGTCCAAGGGGGAGGGATGCGTGGGGTGTACTCCATGGGAGCACTTTCTGCTTTGGAGGAGGTTGGACTTCGCGAATCCTTCGCAACGGTGGTCGGTTCGAGCGCCGGCGCCATCAATGCGGCGTATTTATTGGCCGGCCAGGCCCACCAAGCCGTAAGAGTATATGTAGATGAATTAAGTAATAAGAACTTTATTAATTTGCGGCGCGTGCACAAAATCGTTGATATCGATTACATGGTCGATGAGGTTCTAAAGGTTACGACGCCCCTAGATGTCGAGGCTGTCCGGAAGTCTCCTTCTCGGTTGGAAATCATCCTTACGGATGCCGAAACGGGTGGCCCGTTTGTAATTACTAATCGGGATAACGTAGATATTTTTGAAGCGATACGAGCCACGGCTGCTCTGCCTGCCCTTTATGATAGGCGTATCCGTGTTGGTGATGGATACTATATTGATGGAGGGGTTACGGAATCACTTCCAATTATGCGTGCGCTCAACGACGGTGCCGAACTTATTATCACAGTTTTAACCCGATCTCTTAGCTTCCGACGTATGGAACAAAAGGCACACTATCGGCTGCTTGGCCGCTTGTTAGCACGCCGACAATCATCTGCTATCAAGAAACTAATCGGCCGCGCTGACCATCGCTTTAATGAAGCGATGGATTTGCTTGAAGAACCCGCGTCCCTCGGTGAGAAAATATCCATTTATAGCGTGTATCCAAGCGATGAGTCAAAACTCGTTGGACGCACAACGTTCCAAGCAGATCGATTGGAAGCATGCGCTGAAATGGGTCGGCAAGATATGCTTGCGGTTCTCAACCAGGAGGTATGAATCTCCACTGATCCCACAGTGTCTGACGGAAAGTGCAGGGTTAGGACCTGAAACCGGACGGTGGGCGATCCGCGAGCTGGACCAGTGTGGCGGGCAGACAGCGGTGTCGGTGGTGGCGCGCAAGAAGTAGGGACGGCTCCAGCCGCGATCGGGGCTTGGCCTAGCCGTAGGTGGGGCGTTGCGGCCAGCCGGGCGGTGAGTCCTCCCACTCCTCCTGCCGGCCGTAGACGGTGAGGTCCAGCATGCTGTTGGTGAACACCAACCGGTCCACGCCCCGGGCGGTGGTGTTGTACGTGCGGTAGACGTCGTCGCCGTCGCGTAGGAAGACGGTGAGCATGAAGCCCTGGCCGGCGCCGCAGTCGTCGGCGAAGGATGTGCCGCGGGACGATACGAACGGCACTGTCCAACCCATCCGTGCTTGGTAGGACTCGATCTGGTCCAGCGGCATGTTCGACACGATCACCAGGCTGGCCCCGTTCTCCTCCAGCAGCCGGGGTGCGGCTTCCGGGACGTTGTTGGTGAACCAGGTGCAGCCCGGGCAGTATTCGTCCGGGCCGTTGTCCATGAACTGATAGGTGATCAGCTGGGTTTGATCCCCGAACAGATCCAGCAGGGTCTTCGTCCCCTTCGGCGTGTCGAAGGTGTAGTGGTTGCCGAACCGGACCATCGGCAACCGGCGGCGTCGGGCGGCCAGCGCATCCTGAGCCCGGGTGGCTTCCTTCTCGGCGACGAGCAGCTCATCTCGTTCCTGCTGCCATTCTTGCTGCGACACGATCGGCGGTGTGTTCATGTGCCGATTGTGCGCGCATGGTCCGACAACGGCAGCATGGCGGTTGCATGATCCCAGACGCGCCAGCGGTCGTCTGATCTGGCGTCTGGACATCAGCAAGATCGTTTGTCCGGGCAGAGGCGTCCGGCAGCACCTTGGACGGGGAACGCGCGAGCGCATGTCGGAACCGGAAGTCGATCAGCCGCTTTCACTGGATGCCCTGGCGCCGCCGGGCTGATTACGTGACCAGCCTGGACGGTGCTACCGCATACCGGGCCGGCAGCTTCGATGAGTTGCTGTTCAACTCACCGGCCAGCCCGATCTTCGAGCCGGCGACCGGTCGCTACCACAGCTCGCCGGCGCGGGATTGGCTGGAACTGGCGGCTAAAACAGCCGTCGATGCGCTCCGACCCCGGTGGTCGGTTGGCGGTATTCGTCGTGCTGCTGCCCACCTCTGACGCGGTTGACCTTCGAGAGTTGACCCGGCTGCCGTATCCGGAGCTGCGGCTGAGCCGGCTTACCCGGCTGGACGATCCGACCTTCGCGGTGACCGCCGCCGAGGTTGCAGCCGGCCGGATTCCGGGGCGGTGCCTGTGGTTGCGTAGCCGGGCCAGCGAACCGGCCTTCGTGGACTACCTCGCCGAAGAACGGATCGTTGAGGTCGTGCCCTGCATACGAACGCACCATGGTTTGCTGATGCGCATCGCACACTGCCGATGGGACTGCTGATGGCCGACTATCACGACCTGGGTCTGCGCCGCGCCGCACGGCAGGTGTGTGAGGCGCTATCGGAATACGTGACGGTCCTGGAGCAGAGTTCCGGCCAGCCTGTCGAAGTCGTCGCCGGCATGGATTTGGTCGGAGAAGCCTGCGCAGCGTTTGTAGCGCTCTCGATTGATACAACCGGCTGGGGCAATCCCTTTGCGCCACAGCCGGAGCCGGCGACGGAAGCGGAAGACGAAGCGTCGCCTCAGCTGCCAGGCGATAAGGATCAGCTGGTGGAGGTCACCACCCAGTACCTGATCCGCTGCCCGGATCCTTGGATCGCGGGGCAGTTCGTCCGCAGGCAGTTGCGGGAGCGTGGCGTGCCGATCGTCAGCGATGAGATCGACACGGTGACCGGCATCGCGCAGGTGTTGGAAGATCTGGATGGTTGGCGGCCAGACCACTACACCCACGATTCCAAGCAGGTGTTCGAGCTGATCGAGAAATCGTGGCAGATACGGCGTCGCGGGTAATTCACCCCCGGTCGCCGAAAGTGGAAGGAAATGATGCTCTAGGCGTCAGTTTCTTCCAATCGTTAGCTCTCGAATGACCGCAGAAAGGTGATGCGGCGGCTTGCGGCGGTGACCGCGATGCCGGTAGCTGTGGGCTCCCGAGTCAGGTCGTTATGACCTCCGCGAGCTGGTGCCAGCACGGCGGAGGCGCTCGCGGGCCTCATCCTCCGAGAGTGAGGTGATGGGCTGCCCGACCGTGTGCTGATACTTGGCGTCGTAGGCCCGAGTCCAGACGCCCGCCGCCCACGCCCGCTGGAGTTCGTCGGCGCTGAAATCGCGGCCACGCGCATGGCAATACGCGACGAGGAACCGCTCGGTGTCCTCGACGGTGGCTAGCTCGTCCACGCTGACCGTCGAATACAGCGCGGCGGCGAAGCCGACGAGGACGGCTTCGCTATCCGCGATCATGCTGTCCCAGTCGTGCACCACCAGTAGCTCGTCTCCGCGCCAGCGCAGGTTGCCGGCAAGCCAGTCGCAGTGGCCAATCACGGCCTCAGACTTACTGGCGCGCAGCCGGTCACGGGCCCGGCGCCCGGCATCCTCGATCCACTCCGCGCCGGCCACCTCATTGAGGTTGACATCACGGTCCTCCGGACACGGCCATAGCCCGTCCCCGCCGTGGTTCCAAGCCGCCCACGAGGGAGCCGGGTCGAGCGTGGACACCTCCGCCGGCCGAGGAGCTAGCCGGACCAGCCACGCGAACGCATCGGCGAAGGCCACAGCCGGGTGGTCCGAACTCGGTAGCGTCGCACCGCCGGGGACGTAGGTCTCTGCCGTCGCGATGTCGCATCCGAAAGGAGCGGTGCCGGTGAGCGGCTGGGGGCACGGATAGCCCGCCTGGAACATGCGGCGCTGGACTTCCACGCATGCCGCTATCCGCGGCGAGCCCGGACGAACCTTGACCACGACCTCACGATCGTCTGCCAGCCGCAGCCCAATGACCGCGGACAGGTACCCGGATGTGAATATCTCAGCCACCGGCGGGCTGCCCAGATGCTCCAGGCACCACTGGGCAAGCCGGCCGGGATCCACAGCATGCGCCCGAGGTGACATCTGAGCATCGTCGCAAATCTGTCTGTCGAGCTTGTGGGACGGTACTCCAGCCAGACGGAACAGATGAAACGGACACGGCGGTGTGCCGCCTTGACGAGGAAGGCCTTTCCTCCCCGACCAGTTCCGGGCATCCATGGTGGCGCATCGAGTGGACGTTCGGTTGGATGAGCAGACCATTGAGCTGCTGCTGGCCGACTACCCAGCGGGTTTACCGAGCGAGCGTTAGCCGAGCGGTACGGACTGGCTCGCAGCACCGTCATTGAGCTGCTGCGCAAGCGCGGCGTCGGGGTACGGCATCCGCGGATCAGCGAGACGGAGGTTGCGCTTGCAGTCGAGTGGTACCGCAATGGTGTGCGGCAGATCGACATTGCGGAGCGCCTGGGCCTGCACAAGAGCGTGGTATGGCACGTGTTGCGTCGGGTAGGTGAAGGGTAGGGAACGTTTGGCGTCCTTGATGGTCTCGGTCGCGGGCGGGCTCGCGCGAACTCAAGCATGCGCGGCGCGGCTTGCAGGAAGCCAGGGATTGAGGTACCGAACCATAGTAAAATGGATGCATGAGCGAATACGACTTGGCATTCTCGTTCGCAGGCGACAACGCGATTACGTTGAGCGCACTGCACGGGCGTGCCAGGCGCGTAGATTAAAAGTTTTCTATGACAAAGACGCCAATAATGAGTGGTGGGGTAAGAACTTTATCCGGGAACAACGAGCAATTTACAGCCCTCGCACGCGTTTCTTCGTGCCATTCATTTCAACTGAGTACTTGAGTAAGGCAATTCCGATGGATGAGTTTTCCTCGGCCATGATGACGGCCGTCAAGCGGGGCGACGGTTACATCCTTCCTGTGCTCATGGACAAAGTACGGGTACCTTCAGACCTGATACATCCCCATATTCATTATCTTAGGGCTACGGACGTCACCCCCGAGGACCTTGCCAACGAATTCGCGAACAAGCTTGGTCTGGCGGAGGCTCAAGGTCAGGAACCCGCACTGATCGGCAACGTCGTACAGGAAGCCCTCCAATACCGCATGCCCAAGATCGTGCCGGACAGCTGGAGCAAGTATGAGGAACTCGACAAGATCTTCGACTATCTGACAGCGCAGTTCAAGCGCGGTGCGGAGGAACTCCGCACGAGTGGACTCATCTCCACTGTACGGCAGCGAGAGGACCACCTGCTGATCCGTGTCGAGCGTGGCGGGCAGACCGTCGCCGGACTCGACATTCACCGCGGTGCGCAGATGGGGGATCACCACATTACTTGGAGTGTCGGCTGGCGCAACACGAGCTCTAACAGCTTCAATGGCTGGGCAACACCAACATTCGACAAGGAGCGAGGCGTACCCACCGTCGAAATTAGCGACTTTAACATGAGTCGTCGTAGCGACGCATTCGATGGCTCCTACGAGGCCTTCTTCAGCCTTCTATGGGATTTGGTGATTGATCAGGTTGAGCGCTAAGGAGCTAGGACCCCTCATGATTCGAGTTAGCTATTGCGCCTCAGGTAGGGTTCTGAGTCGTGGTGCCTCGCCGGGCGATACGCCGCAAGACCAGTGTTTGGATGGTGTTGGGCTCTAACTCATGGACGACAAAGAGGTTGAGCAGCGGCAGTACGGCCATGTAGCCCGCTACCGCACTCAAGACAAGTTCGGCGCGTACACCAGCCCCGGCGACTACGTCTTCTGGTTCGCAGGCCAGCTCGTCGATCCAGACCTGGTAGTTTTCAGTGACTGGGCGGCGGCAGCGGACGACGACAGGGGCCATTGCAGCGGTCAAGGAGTCCTCATCACGACCGACACGGTCTATCACCTAGTCTTCACAGGTGTCGTTTCGGATCTCGGCGATCCGAGGTCCGGCGGGTTCGGCCAGGTCAGCACCCACGCCTATAGGCGCAGCGATGTGCAGTCGATCCTGTGGTCAGTCGACCGCCTCGATCCGGACGACCTCCGCACCAACGTCGAGGCTGGCATCGTCCAAGTAGCATTCAGCCATGGCGCGGTCCTGAAATTGCCGTTCGCTCGCAGACTCCGCACGGATACCCTGGCGTTTTTCCGCGAGCTATACGCCGCAACACTCGGGTGAGACGGTTCAGGAGGTGGAAGACCACTTCCCGCGGCCTGCACGGCAGTTGAGACTGCCGGCAGCGCGGCGTTACTCAAGCTGCGACTCGTGCGGAGCGCACGCGGAAGCGATACACGCTCTGTCGGGGAATCCCGACGAGTAAGCATCGGAAACGTTACTTGCCATCGACGGTCGTGACGATGCGCAGCGCGCTATCGAAGACTTGAACAGAAGGCGTATTGGGCATCCCGGCTACTGCGTTCCTCCGTCTGGAGTTACTGCGCTCTGTGCGTAGTAGATGACCTCCCCGGTCGACTCGAAGTGCACACCCACACAGTAGAGGGAGCCGATATTCTTGCCGCCGTCGACGATGACACCGACTTCTTCGCGCCCCCTAACCTTCACACGCCTGCCCGAGATCAGGGGGTAGTCACTCGACATCATGCTGCGGAGGTTGCCACCATTGCCCGGCACGTGTCGAGAGGCTGCGGCTGAGTCAACGCGTTGTCGGCGCCATAGTGAGTCCTGTGCTTGGAGTATCCAGGCGAGGTACTCCCTGAGTCGAGCCTGAGAGACGTTATTTGAGCAAGGACGAACTGGTCGGTGGTTCGGGCAAGACCAACTTGGTCGGGGTGGCGGGATTTGAACCCACGGCCTCTTCGTCCCGAACGAAGCGCGCTACCAAGCTGCGCCACACCCCGGCTGCAACGCCGACCAGCATAGCCGACGCCCACCGAACGGCCGACCGGGTATCAGACCAGCAAGCTAGCGCACCGGCGCATCCCGCGGCAGCAGGGTCAGCAGCACCGCCTCCGGTCGGCAGGCGATCCGGAACGGCATGAACGGATTGGTCCCCAGACCGGCGCACACGTTGAACCACATGGTCTCGTCCCACTGGTGCAGCCAGCGCGCCCGGTGCACGTCGATGCCGCAGTTGGTCACGATGGCCGGCCCGAACGGCACTCGGATCTGGCCGCCGTGGGTGTGCCCGGCTAGCACCAGGTCGTACCCATCGGCGGCGAACGCCGACAGCAGCGCCGGCTCGGGGGAGTGGATCACCCCGATCCGGACCGCGGCGGCCGGGTCGGCTGGCCCGGCGATCCGGGAGTACCGGGCCCGGCGCAGGTGCGGGTCGTCCGTCCCGGCCAAGGCCACCGGCACCTCAGCCATCTTGACCGAGGCCCGGACGTGCGTCAGATCCAACCACCCCCGGCCGGCCATCTCCGACGCCAGCTGCGGCCACGGCATCCGAGCCCGGCCGCTGAGATCACCCATCTGGTGCGGCATGAAGTACCGCAGCGGGTTCTTCGGCCGGGGCACGTAGTAATCATTGTTACCCGGCACGAACGCGCCCGGAAAGTCGAACAGCGGCCCCAGCGCATCCAGCACCGCCGGGATCCCGTCCGGGTCTGAGTTGGTGTCACCGGTGTTGATCACGTAGTCCGGTTCGAGCTTGGCTAACTCCCGGACCCAGGCCTGCTTGCGCCGCTGACCGGCGGTCAGGTGCAAGTCCGAAATGTGCAGCACCCGCACCGCCGGCGTGCCGGGATCCAGCACCGGAACGGCGAACCGGCGCAGCGTAAACAGGTTGCGCTCGATCAACCCGCCGTAGCCGGCCAGCGTGGCTCCGGCCAAGCCGACCGCGAGCATGCCGCGACGGGCGGCGGGGCGGCGACCGGGCTGGTCGAGGGCAGACATGACGACCAGCCTACGGCCACTAGCCTGAACCTATGCCCGAGCTGAAGAGCCGCCTGCAGTCCGACCTCACCACCGCCATGAAGGCGCGGGACGAACTGAGCACCGCAACCCTGCGCATGCTGCTCACCGCCATCACCAACGAGGAAGTGGCCGGCTCCGCCGCCCGCGAGCTCAGCGACGACGAGGTGCTGCGGGTAGTGAACCGGGAGGCGAAGAAGCGCCGGGAGGCGGCCGAGGCGTTCAGCGGCGCCGGCCGGACCGAGCAGGCCGACCGCGAACGGGCGGAGGAAACCGTGCTGGCCCGCTACCTGCCCAGCCAGCTGGACGATCACGAACTGGCCGAACTGGTTGATGCCGCCATCGCCGAAACTGGCGCCAGCGAGCCGCGCCAGCTCGGCCAAGTGATGAAGCTGCTGAGCCCTCAGATCGCCGGCCGGGCCGACGGCAAGCGGGTCTCCGAAGCGGTCCGCAACCGGCTCAGCGGCGGCTGACAGCTGGTTTCGCCCGGCCGGAACTGACAGAACGGTCGGGTACGGTGACCTGATGCTCCGAAGGCTCGCGCTCGTCCTACTGCCCGTCCTGCTGGTGGCAACCGCCTGCACCCAGGCGCCGCTGGCCGGCCCCGAGCCATCCGGATCGACCGCGGGCAGCTCGGCCGCGCCGTCCTCGAGCGGCGCCAGCCAATCGAGCAGCGCCAGCTCCGCCGCGCCCACCAGCAGCTCAGCCGCGCCGACCCGGCCGGTGCACGTGTCGCTACTCGAAGGTGACGGCAGTGTCTATGGCGTCGGCATGCCGATCATCGCGCTATTCAACGTCGCCCCGACCAGCGGCGTCGCGTTCGCCAAGGCCACCAAGGTGAGCGTCAACGGCCGGCCCGCCACCGGCGCCTGGTACTTCGAGCCGACCGCGCACAAGGGATCGGCGCTGGAAGGCCATTTCCGACTGGACAACTACTGGCCGGCGCATTCGCAGATCACCATGGACTTGCCGGTCCAAGGATTGTCCGCCGGCTCCGGCCTGACTTTCGACGACAGCCTCACCCTGTCGTTCTCGACCAGCTACGCGATCGTCTCCTCGGTCGATGCGGTCAGCTTGCAGATGACAGTCACCGTGGACGGCCATATCTACGGCCGCTACCCCGTCTCGTTGGGCGCGCCGAACACCCGCACACTCCGCGGTACCAAGGTGATCATGGAGAAGGGTGTCGATATCCCGATGCGCGGCCCGGGTTACTACGACCCGCACGTGCAATGGACCCAGCGACTCACCTACGGCGGCGAGTACCTGCACTCCGCGCCGTGGAACATCGCCAACCTGGGCAAACGCAGCACGTCCAATGGCTGCACCAACCTGGCCCCGGACGTCGCCAAGCACCTGTATGCGTTGATGCGGGTCGGCGACGTGGTGACCTATAACAACGCCAACGGCCCGCTCATGCAACTGGGCCAGGGCTACGGCGACTGGAACGTGCCCTGGCCAACCTGGCTGACCGGCGGGGCGATCCGGACCACCTGACCGTCAGTGGCCCGGCTTGGTCGACGGGCCACCGTGGTGCCGCGTCGGCGACGGCGACGGCCCGCCCGGCGTGTTGGTGTCGCTCGGGTGGCCCTTGGTATTCGATGGCGACGCCGACGGCTGGCTGAAGAACACCGGCACATCACCGGACGAGAGGCACAGGTTGATGGTGGCGCCCGGCTCGGCGATGTGTGGACCGTAGAAGGCGACGTTGCCGGCGGGAACCTTGCTGCCGCAGAGGAAGTTAACTGCCTTGACCTTGAAACCGTCCTGGGTCAGCCGGTCGGTAGCGTCCTGAAGGGTCAGCCCGGTCACCGAGTTCACCGGAATGCCGGGGGTGGAGTCCGCCGTCGGCCAGGTCCACTGCTGACCTTGCAGCACCGGCTGGTAGGCCTGCAGCCAGAACCGGGACGCAGTCGCACCGAAGGTGTCGCTGCCGTCGTTATTAGCCGTCACTCCCGGCACATTCGCGATCGCCAGCGTCGGCTTATCCGGATTCACCAGGGCGGACGCCGACACCAGGGTGGGCGTGATGCCGACGAACCAGAGCGCGGAGTTCTTGCCGTCATCGACACAACCTGCCGCCTTGTTCAGCGGATCCACCGTGCAACTGTTGTTCGTCCCGGTCTTGCCGGCCACCGGACTGCCGCCGTTGCCGTACCAGCCGCTGAAGAAGCCGGTGGCCGTCCCGCCGGTGCCGGCCGGGTTGGTGTCGTTGACCATGATGTTCACCAACGTGCGGGCGGTGTAGGAGTCGAACTGCCGGGCACAGCCCGGCCGCTTGAACGACACCGGATTTCCCACCACGTCGGTGACCGAGACGATCGGCGTCGGCGGGCAGAACACGCCGTCGTTGGCTACCGCCCCCATCGCCCCGGTCAATTCCAGCACCGAGGTGGAGCGTTGGCCGAGGGTGAACGTCGCCGAATGATCCTCGATGGTGGCCTGGGCGATCGTCCGGCCGAACTGGTCCTTGTTCTGCGGATCGGTCAGGTAGTTCATGCCCAGGCTGGCAGCGGTGTCCACGATCGGGGCCAGGTCGCAGAGGAACAGCTGATCCTCCATGCCGACGAAGAAGGTGTTGGACGACAGCGGCAGCGCCCGGCTCAACGGGTAGGTCGAGTTGTAGCGGCCCGCGTTGTGGTAGCCGTCCGGCTTCGGATCGGTGCCGGGCGGGCAGTGCTTGGTGTGATACGGGTCGCTGGCGGTGAGCCGGTAGTCGGCCGGAACGCCCACCTTCATTGCGGCCAGCGTGGTGAAGTACTTGTACGTGGATCCCGAGCCGGCGAAGGCCTTGGTGAAGATCGGGTTCGTGGTGTAGCGCGGATCCGGCTTCTTGTTGGGCAGTAGCCTCGCGCCGTAATGCTTGTCGGTGATCATCGAGGTGACCCGTCCGCTTCGCGGATCCACCGACGGCATCGCCAGCAGGTACGGGTTGGCCGGATCCAACGTGTCGCCGGCGCCGTGGTTGGCCCAGATCGAAGCCTGCCCGGAGTTCTGAATGCTGGCGTCCAGGGTGGTCACAATCTTCAGGCCGCTGGTGTTGATCCGCTGGGCGGACAGTCCGCCCGTGCTGGTCAGCCAGGACAGCGCGTAGTCACAGAAGAAGCCGACATTCTTGATCGCCGGATTGGCGTAGGCGCAGCCGCGCGGCGGCGCGCTGTGCGTCGCCAGCCGAACCGGGCTGGCCTTGGCCGTCGCGGCGGCGCTCGCACTGAGGTAGCCCTGGCTGGCCATGTTGTCGATCACCAGATCGCGGCGGTCCCGGGCGGCCTGCGGGTGCATGAACGGGTCGAAGTCGGACGGCGCCTTGACCAGGCCCACCAGCAGCGCGGCCTGCGGCACCGTCAGCTTGCTGGCATCGACACCGAAGAAGGTCTGGGCGGCGGTCTGGATGCCGTAAGCACCCTCGCCGAAGAAGGCGATGTTGAGGTACTTCTCCAGGATCTGGCTCTTGGTGTTCTCCCGCTCGATCTTCAGCGCGCACTGGGCGTCGAGGATCTTGCGGTCGATGTTCTGGTCGATCGCCGCGGCCCGCTCGGCGTCCGTGGTGGCCTCGTAGTAGCGCACCTGCTTGACGTACTGCTCGGTCAGCGTAGACGCGCCCTGGGTCTGGCCGTTCGACGTCTTCAACGCACCCCGGATCAGGCCGCGGATGTCCACCCCGTGGTGGGAGTAGAAGCGCCGGTCCTCGGTGGAGATCAGCGCCTCGGTCACCGACTTGGGCACCTGGCTCAGCGAGATGACCTGGCGGTTCTGATCGAACAGCGTCGCAATGACCGTTTTGCCATCATTGGCGTACATGGTGGTGCGCTGCTGGACCGGTTCCTCGGTGAGGTTGCACCGGGTGTTCAAAAATTTGTCGGCTCCGGCCTTAGCCGCGAGGCTCAACCCGCCGATATAGGGGAGCAGAAAGCCGGCAGCAAGGACGCCGACGATCACCAGCAGGCCGACTAGCTGGGTCAGTTTCGACAGGATGGTCCAACCCGATGCACGCGCCACAGAGGATGAGACTACGCGAGAGGCTTCGTGCCGCTCGTTCGCTCGACCTCAGACCGGTGCTGACCGCCGTCCTGGGACCGAATCCCGCCCAATCGGGGCGGGCGGCCGGTAATACTTCATTCTCGTATCGAGCTATTGCAGATTGGCCGGACGTGCCCTACGGTCCGGATCAACCATTCAGATTGCATTCATGTGAGTTTTCAGGGGCGGGGGGCCGATGACCGCGACAAAGATGCCCGAAAGGGTGCGTGTCACCAGCAATCCGGAGTGGGCCTCCCGTGGCGCCTGTCGTGACGTCGATCCGGAAACCCTGTTCGTGGTCGGTGCGGCACAGCACAAGGCCAAGAGCATCTGCATGGGCTGCCCGGTCCGCATCGACTGCCTGGCCGACGCGCTGGACAGCCGGACCGAGTTCGGCGTCTGGGGCGGCATGACCGAGCGCGAGCGACGCACCCTGCTGCGGCGCCGTCCCGATATCGTCTCCTGGCGCAACTTCCTGATGGCGGCCCAGCACTAGTCCGAGTTGCCGGCGCTAGCGGCTCTAACAGCTCAGATGGCGGCCAACGCCTGACCGACCGCGTGCAGGCTCGCCAGGTCGTGCACATCGGTTGGCAGCGCGGCAACCTCGCGCTGGGCTACATCCGGATGGGCTGCCGCGAACCGGGCCGCCAACGACCGGTCATGCCTAGCCGCCTCGGCACTTTCCACGTGGACCAGCAGCGCATCGGTGGCCAGCTGCACCGCCGGCGACTGTTCCGGCAGCGCCGCCAACCGCTCGGCAGCCTCCAGCGCGCGCTGGCCGCCCAGCTCGGTGGCCGTCCGGTGCATCCGGTTGATCACCACGCCGGCCAGCGGCATCGACTCCTGCTGCAACCGCTCCACGAAGAAGGACGCCTCGCGCAGCGCGTCCGGTTCCGGAGAGGCCACCACCACGAACGCGGTGCCCGGCGCCTTGAGCAGCCGGTAGGTCTGCTCGGCCCGCTCCCGAAAGCCGCCGAACATGGTTTCTAGCGAGGCGACGAAGGACGAGACGTTGCCGAGCAGGTCGTTGCCCAGGATCTTGTTCAGCACCCTGGTGAAGACCGTGAAGGACGCGCTGACCACCTTCAGGTAGGCCTTGCCGCCGGCTCGGGCTGGCGCGGTGAGCAGCCGGATCATCCGGCCGTCCAGGAACCGGCTGAGCCGCTGCGGCGCGTCCAGGAAGTCCAGCGCCGACCGGGACGGCGGGGTGTCCACCACGATCAGGTCCCACTCGCCGGGCTCGACCAGCCGCTGGCGCAGCTGCGACAGCTTCTCCATCGCCATGTACTCCTGCGTCCCGGCGAAGGATGCCGACAGCGACTGGTAGAACGGGTTGGCGAGGATCTGCTGGGCCTTCTCCGGGGTGGCATTGGCCAACACCACCTCATCAAAGGTGCGCTTCATGTCCAGCATCATCGCCAGCAGCGCGCCGTCCCCCTCGATGCCGTCGACCAGCCGGGGGACGTTGTCCAGCTCATGCAGCCCTAGCGATTGGGCCAGCCGACGGGCCGGGTCGATGGTCAATACCACGACCCGGCGGCCCTGCTCGGCGCCCCGCAGCGCCAGCGCGGCCGCGGTGGTGGTCTTGCCGACCCCGCCGCTGCCGCAGGTGACGATCACCCGCAGCTCCGGATCCTTCAGCAGCGCGTCCACATCGAAGGCCGCCGGCCGGGCGCGGGGGCTCATGACGCCCAGGCCTGGACGTCGAGTTGCTCGGCCAGTTCGAACAGGCCGCCGAGATCGATCGGTGGGCTCAGCTCCGGCAGCCGCAGCACCGGAGCCTGAACTTGGGCCAGCTCGGCCTCGGCTCGGGCCTGGACGTCCTGCCGGGCGGCGTAATCGGCCACCTCGCTGACCAGGGCCGGCGCGATAGCCGGATCCAGACCGGCCGCTTGAAGCCCATCGGCCAGCAGGCTGGCGGACGGCCGGGCATTGGAAACCAGCAGCGGACGGGCCCGGTTCACGATCACCTGGCCGATCTGGTAGCCGGCCGCCCGCAGATCGGTGGCGGCATCCATGGTCTCCTGCACCGGCATCTCCTCCAGCAGCGTCACCAGGTGCACCTGGGTACGGGCGGAGTGCAGCAACTCGCTCACCCCGATGCTCTGCCGGTGAATAGGGCCGATCTTGGTCAGCCCGGCCACCTCGTTGGTGGCCTGGAGGAAGGGCACGATCCGGCCGGTTGGCGGAGCGTCCAACACCACCGCGCCGAAGGTCGGCCGACCGTCCCGGCCGGTTCGGGTGACCGCCTCCTTGACCTTGCCGGTGAGCAGCACATCGCGCAGCCCGGGGGCGATGGTGGTGACGAAGTCGATCGCGCCCATCTTGCGCAGCGCCGAACCGGCCCGCTTGAGGTTGTAGAACATCTCCAGGTACTCCAGCATGGCGGCCTCGGCGTCCACCGCCAGCCCCAGCACCTCGCCGCCGCCGGTGGCGGCCAACCTGGTCTCGGTATAGGGCAGCGGGGGCGTGTCGAACAGCTGCGCCAACCCCTGCCGTCCCTCGACCTCAACCAGCAGCACCCTGGTCCGACGGGCGGCCGCCAGGGCCAGCGCCAGTGCGCCGGCGACCGTGGTTTTGCCGGTACCGCCCTTGCCGGTCACCACGTGCAGGTCGGGCAACGCTGGCGTGGTGGGCACGCCAACCAGCCTACAAAGCCGGCCGGGTAGGTTGCGACGTGAGTGTTTCGACCTGACTCGGAGGCACGTCATGACTTCTGTCTCGGACCGGTTGGCCGAGTTGGGCATCGAACTGCCACCGGTGGCCGCTCCGGTGGCCAGCTACGTCCCGGCGGTCCGCAGCGGGCGGCTGGTCTACACCTCGGGCCAGTTGCCGGTGGTGGCCGGTTCGCTGGTGGCCACCGGCAAGGTCGGGGCGCAAGTGAGCGCCGACGAGGCGGCCGGTTATGCCCGTACCTGCGCGCTGAACGCGCTGGCCGCGGTGCACGCGCTGGTCGGCATCGACTCGGTGGTGCGAGTGGTCAAGGTGGTTGGCTTCGTGGCGTCCAGCCCGGATTTCACCGGCCAGCCGGCCGTGGTCAACGGTGCGTCCAACCTGCTCGGTGAGGTGTTCGGCGATGCCGGCGCGCATGCCCGCTCGGCGGTGGGGGTGGCGGTGTTGCCGCTGGACGCCCCGGTCGAGGTCGAGCTGATCGTCGAGGTCGACTGAGCATGGCGCCGGTGGTGCCCCGGCAGGCGGCGACGGTTCTGTTGCTGCGGGACGGGCCGGCCGGCATTCAGACCTGGTTGCTGCGCCGGGTGCCGAAGATGGCGTTCGCCCCGGGAATGTCGGTGTTTCCTGGGGGCGGGGTGGATCCGGTGGACGCCACCGGTGCGCGTCCGGCTACCGAAGCGTCGGTCGCCGCGCAGTTGGGCGTCACCGCGTCGGTGGCCGGCACCCTGCTGCGCGCGGCGGCCCGGGAAATCGTCGAGGAGACCGGCGTACGGCTGCCGCTGGAGGCAATGCGGCCGTGGGCGCACTGGATCACTCCGGAGGCCGAACCGCGTCGCTATGACACCTATTTCTTCGTGGCGGCCGTGCCGGCCGACGGAGTGGCGGCAGCGATCACCGGCGAGGCGTCGCACGCGGATTGGATCTCGGTCGAGCAGGCGTTGGCCGAGTACGAGCAAGGCAGCCGGCCGATGATGCCGCCGACCGTGTTCAGCCTGATCGAGGTGGCCCGATTCGCCAGCACCGATCAGGTGCTGGCCGCCGCTGGCTCGCGGTTGATTCGACCGATCCAGCCGGTGCTGCGCACGCTGCCGGACGGCAACCGGGTGGCTGACCTGGGTGACGGCACCGAACTGCCGCTGCCGGCCGGGTACCGCGGCGGGTCACCGGCATGACCGCGCCTTCGTACGAGTCGTTGCGGCAGGTGACCCCGCTGGCTGGGGTGGTGCTGGCCGACAATCCGTCCCCGATGACCTTGGACGGGACGAATACCTGGCTGCTGCGTGATGATCCGTCGCGGCCGCAGGCGATTGTCGTCGATCCGGGGCCGCTGGACGAACGGCACCTTGGCGCGGTGGTGTCTGCTGCCGGTTCGGTGCCGATGATCCTGCTGACCCATGGCCATGCGGACCATTCAGCCGGCGCGGTCCGGCTGCACGACCTGACCGGAGCCCCGGTGCTCGCGCTGGATCCGGCGCACCGGCTCGGCGCCGAGGGGCTGACCGAGGGCGTCGTGGTATCGGCGGCCGGGGTGACGCTCGAGGTGTGGGCGACGCCCGGGCATACCGCGGACTCGCTGTGCTTCGTGCTGGGTTCGTCCGTGCTGACCGGCGACACCATCCTCGGCCGAGGCACCACGGTGGTGGCGCACCCGGACGGTGTGCTCGCCGACTACCTGACCTCGCTGCGCCGGCTCAGCGCGCTGTCCGGGGTGACGGTGCTGCCGGGGCACGGTCCGGAGTTGCCGGATGCCGGAGCCGCTTCGCTGGCGTACCTGGCGCACCGGGAGCAACGGCTCGACCAGGTACGCCAGGTGCTGGCCGTTATGCCGGCCGCCTCGGCGCGCGATGTGGTGGAGCGGGTTTATGCCGATGTGGACAGGGCATTATGGCCGGCCGCCGAGCTGTCAGTGCAGGCTCAGCTCGCCTACCTGCGCTCGTCCTAACCTCCTGGCGCCGCCCAATCGTCCGTCCCGTCCGGCAAATGAGATAACGCGCGTGAGCCATACCTTCCGCTCGTTATTACTTTCAAGGCAGGAGCGCTCGACGCAGTTGAGCCGCTACCTTGGCGGGTTCGGTGCGGACGACGGCACTCGGAAAGCGCAGCACTACCGCATCGGACAAGGCAAGCTCGTTCTGCCGAAGTTGGTCGTCCCACCAGCGACGAACGGTGAGGTGGAGCGCACCATCCACCTCGGCGACAACGGTCCGGCCGTCGTAGCGTCGCCAGCTTGCGTCGAGATAGCGGCGTCGGCCCGACTCCTCCCGGCGAATGGCTTGCCGATCAGGCAACGGCAAGCGGTACCGGCGGCACAGCCGGAAGAAGTCGATTTCGCTCAGTGCTTGCGAGCCCTGGCCGATGTCGGCCACTGCGGCTAGCAACTTCGCCCGGTGCCGCAACCGAGGGGCCGCTTGCAGCGCCTGTTCGAGTTCATCGGCTGTGGTCAGGTGCTGCTGCACCCCGGCGGCGAGGATGCCACAAGCCGGCCTGGCCGACTCGAAGGTGCTCGCGGCCAGCAGGAGGGCGGCAGGAAACCGATGCACGATGCCGATGTGGTCCATCGGGTCCCACCGGCGGGTGCGATGTACGCGAATCGGCAGCCCGATGGTGCTGGGGTAACGGGTACCGAGCGGCCCGAGCAGGTGTATGCGATCTCGTTCCCAGCCGCGTAGGCCGAATGCCTCAGCGGCGGTGAAGGCGGTCAGGACGACCTGCGGGCCGCAGTTGATTCGGGCTACTAGCCAACGCTGTCGCCTGCTTAGCGGACCATTGTGCAATACGATGGCGGCGCCCCAGAGCTGCCAACGGTGGGCTGCGCACTGCGCTGCGATTTGGTGGCGCCCGAAACCTCGGGCAGCCAACTGAGCCCGGGTCAGCACCGCGGACGAATGCTGAGATAACTCCGGTATCGACCGGTACGCCGCTTGAGTGAACATGGCTTTGAGACTGCCGGTGCGGTCAGGGTTTGGGAGGCCGTGATCGCTGTTTGTGGACGACAGTTGCCGATGTTGATAGCCAGCGTGACCTCTGGCTGACGGCGGTTATCACTTTCGCCGGAGGCGGACCTTAGCCAAGGTGGTTAGCGGGCGCGGCGGGCCAGCCGTTCGCGGTCCAGGATGACCACGCTCTTCCCTTCCAAACGCAACCAGCCGCGCTGGGCGAAGTCGGCCAGCGCCTTGTTGACGGTCTCCCGGGAGGCGCCGACCAGTTGGGCCAGCTCCTCCTGGGTTAGGTCGTGGGTGACCCGGAGCTGACCACCGTCCACCGATCCGAAGCGCTGGGCCAGCTGAAGCAGCTGCTTGGCGACCCGGCCCGGCACGTCCACGAAGATCAGGTCGGCGAGCATGGTGTTGGTGCGCCGCAGTCGGCGGGCGACAACCCGCAGCAGTTGCAGGGCGAGCTGCGGGCGTTCGGTGATCCAGTTGGTGAGCGCTTCCTTCGGCAACCGGGCCACTCGGGCGTCGGTGACCACCATTGCGGTTGCGGTGCGTGGTCCCGGGTCGAACAGTGACAGCTCGCCGAACTGGTCGGCCGGACCCATCACCGCAACCAGGTTCTCGCGTCCATCCGAGGATTTGCGGCCCAGCTTCACCTTTCCCGACAGCACGATGTACAGGCTGTCGCCGGGTTCGCCCTCATTGAACAGGGTGGTGCCCCGGGGCGCGTCGAACACGTCGAACTGGCTGCCCAGCGCCTCGACGTCTGCCGGGTCGACGCCCTGGAACAGTCCGGCCCTGCGGAGCACCTCGTCCACGCCAGTCCCTCTCTGTCGAGCACACCCTCACACGGCTGCCTGGGCCGGATTCTAGGGGTGCGTGCGAACCCGCCGGTCCGCGACCCGCAATATCGCCCAGCGGAGCGGTTCAGCGGGACCGAGAACGGCGGGCGGCCCGGGGCAGGATCCGCAACCGGTCGCGGAACCTGGTCAGCGCTGACTCGGTGCCTTCTCGGACGAAGGTATCCAGCTCGTCCCGATTGGCGTGGTCGAGGAACTCCACCACGTCGCGCTCCTCAGCGACCCGGGTCAACGGCTCTTCGATGTGCTCCATGACGAGCATGAACGCCAGTAGCAGCAGGGGAAAGAGCAGCACCAGAAATCCGATCATGGTGTTGTCATTGTGCCCCAATAAGCTGGCCGATGTGACGATGACATCGGCAACGACGGAAAGTTCGATCGCGCTGACCCGCCGCGCCCGCCGGATCAACCGGGAACTGGCGCTGCTCTACCCGAACGCGCACTGCGAACTGAACTTCAGCTCGCCGCTGGAGCTGTCGGTGGCCACCATCCTGTCCGCCCAGTGCACCGACAAGAAGGTCAACGAGGTCACCCCTGCGCTGTTCGCGAAGTACCGGGACGCCGCCGGGTATGCCGGCGCGGTGCGCGAGGAACTGGAGGAGCTGATCCACCCGACCGGTTTCTTCCGAGCCAAGGCGAACAACCTGATGAAACTCGGCCAGCAGTTGGTCGAGCGGTTCGACGGGCAGGTGCCAGGCACCCTCGCCGAGCTGGTCACGCTGCCCGGCTTCGGCCGCAAGACCGCCAACGTGGTGCTCGGCAATGCCTTCGACGTTCCGGGGATCACGGTGGACACCCACGTCCTGCGGTTGTCGCAGCGCTGGCGGTGGACCGAGAACATCGACCCGGTCAAGGTCGAGTTCGACATCGCGGCACTGATTCCCCGCAAGGAATGGACGATCATGTCGCATCGGGTGATCTGGCACGGCCGGCGGATGTGCCACGCCAAGCGGCCGGCCTGCGGAGTGTGCCCGATCGCGCGGTTGTGCCCGTCGGCCGGCATCGGTGAGATGAACCCGGTGCTGGCCGGCAAGCTGGTGAAGAGCCCGTCCCAGATCGATCCGGAGCTGACCGGGTGAGGTGGTGACCGGCCCCGTCGACCCGGCACAACCGCCCGACCAGGTCGTCCCGGACTGGCTTCGGACGCTGGTCACGGCGGCCCGGACGGTCCGGGCCGAGCAGTTGTCCCGATTCCTGCCACCGCTGGACGGCAGCGGCCGGCACTCGGCGGTGCTGATGCTGTTCGCCTCGCCGGCCGGCGCCGCCGAGGCGGACCTGCTGGTGCTGCAACGCGCGGCGAGCCTGCGTAGCCATGCCGGTCAGGTGGCCTTCCCGGGTGGTTCCACCGACCCGGGCGATGCCTCGCCGGCGGCGACCGCATTGCGCGAGGCGCAGGAAGAGGTCGGCGTGCGGCCGGAGACCGTGGACGTGCTGGCCGAGCTGCCCGCGCTGTACCTGCCGCCGTCGGCGTTTGTGGTCACCCCGGTGCTGGCGCACTGGGCCCGGCCGCACCCGGTCGGGGTGGTGGACACCGCCGAGGTGGCCGGGGTGCGCCGGCTACCGGTCCGGCAACTGCTCGACCCCGCCAATCGGTTCACCGTGCAGCACCCGTCCGGCTTCGTCGGACCGGGCTTCGAGGTCGGCGGCCTGTTCGTCTGGGGTTTCACCGCCGGCCTGATCGACCGGCTGCTGCGGCTGGCCGGCTGGGAACTGCCGTGGGACCGCACGGTAGTTCGTCCGGTGGCGGATTGACGGCCCGCGCGGCGGGTGCGACTGCGCGCACAGCCGATCCGGGTACGGTCGCGAACGTGCGGAGCTCTCGGATCGTCCGGTCGCTGGTCACCGGCTGCCTGCTGGTGCCCGCGGTGCTGCTGGCCGGCTGCCAACGCCAGGCCGCGGTGAACCGCGAACCGCACGCCGGCAGCAGCACCGCGTCGATGTCCGACGGCGTGCAGGAGGTGACGATCACCGCCGACCAGCGGTACCGGTTCAACCCGTCCACGATCACCGTGCATCCCGGCAAGGTGCGGATCACGCTGACCCACACCGGCACCGGTGCTCCGCACGACTGGTCGTTGACCGGCTTCCCGGACGACAATGTGCCGCTGGTGATGCCGGGCCAATCCCGGTCGGTGGAGTTCACCGCGCCGGCGCCGGGCCGGTACACCTTCGTCTGCACGATCCATATCACGCAAGGCCAAACCGGCACGCTCATCGTGCTACCGGACTGACGGGCGCAGCGGTGCACCCAGACCTGCTCGACCTCGTCGTGGTACTGCTCGCATTGGGTTATGCAATTGGTGGATTCCGCAACGGCGCGGTGCTGGGCGCGCTGTCGTTCGGCGGCTTCTTCGGCGGCGCGGCGGTCGGCGCGCAGTTGGCCAAGCCGATCGGACGGGTGCTCGCCAACGGCGGCGCGCAGGTGCCGGTCGCCATCGTCTGCGTGCTGTTCTTCGCGCTGATCGGCCAGCTTGCCGCGGTCTGGATCGGTGGCCGGCTGCGCTCGCGGATGACCTGGCGGCCGGCCTGGCAGCTGGACCGGGTGGTCGGTGGGCTGTTCTCGGTACTGGCCGTGCTGATGGTGGCCTGGATGGTGGCGGTGCCGCTGGCCGTCGCACCGTACCCGACCGTCGCCGGTGAGGTCCGCCGGTCGGTGATCATTCGGGCGGTAGACGATGCGCTGCCCACCAGCGTGCGCAACCTCTACAGCTCGCTGCGGCTGTTCGTTGACCGCAGCGGGTTCCCGCAGGTCTTCGGCACCCTTCAGCCGACCCGGATCGTGGACGTGCCGCCCGCCGACCCGACGCTGCTGCACTCGGCCGCGGTGGCATCGGCCCGCGGCTCGGTGTTGAAGGTTCATTCGGTTGCCCGCAGCTGCGACCGGGGCATCGAGGGTTCCAGCTTTGTCTTCGCTCCGGAACGGGTGCTGACCAACGCGCACGTGGTCGCCGGCGCCAGTTCGGTCCGGGTGCAGGGCCCGGATGGCTGGCTGAACAGCCAGGTCGTGCTGTTCGATCCGGGCCGGGACATCGCCGTGCTCCGGGTGCCGGGCCTGGCCGTCCGGCCGCTGTCGCTGTCGGCCGAGGCCGCTCAGTCCGGGCAGGACGCCATCGTGCTCGGCTACCCGCAGGACGGACCGTTCGACGTGCGGCCGGCCCGGATCCGGGACCGGGAACGGATTACCGGCCACGACATCTACGGCCAGCTGTCGGTCGACCGGGATATCTACACGGTTCGGTCGGTGGTCCGGGCCGGCAACTCCGGCGGCCCGCTGATCGACACCTCGGGCCGAGTGCTCGGCGTCGTGTTCGCATCGGCGCTGGACTCGGCCGATACCGGTTTCGTGCTGACCGCCGAGGAAGTGGCCGGCGACGCCATTCGCGGACGGACGGCTACCAGCCCGGTCAGTACCGGCGACTGCGTTTAGCCTCTTCGGCTTGGCCAGCTTGGCCAGCTTGGCCAGCTTGGCCGGCGGCTCTCGGCCGGGCGCATGCAGTTAGCCGAGCTTGGCCCACCGGATCAGTTCGGCCGATACCTGGTCGGGGGACTCGTGCTGTGGAAAGTGCCCGTCACCGGGCAGCAGCCGCCACTCGTAGTCGGCGCAGACATAGCGCGATGAGCCCTGTGCGGTGCTTGCCAGCACGCAGCCGTCCAGTTCGCCGTGCAGTTGTAGCACCGGCCGGTCGATCGGCTGTTGCATGGAACGGGCGTAGGCGCGTCCGTCCGGCCGTGGCATCGAACGCACCACCCAGCGGAAGAACTCCAGCGAGCAGTGCGCGACCGGGTGGATGCGCATCGCCTCGGCATAGCGCTCGACCGTCGGCCGGTAGTCCGCGCTGCCCCGCCACCGTGGTCCGGACCAGTTACCGAACAGCTGCAGCAGGTAGCCCGAGTCCCTGGTGAGCAGCCGTTCACCGAGCCGGGGCAGCTGGAACTTGGCCAGCGCGTAGCCGGAGGCCCGCCGCTGGCCCCGCCAGTCGGTCAGTACGGAATGCCGTAACCGCAACGGATGGGCGGCACCGAGGACCGCGATTCGGCGCACCACCTGTGGATGCTGGGCCGCCACCGTCCAGGCCAGCAGGCCGCCTACGTCGTTGCCGACCAGGACCGCGTCGGTTTCGCCGAGCGCGGTCACCAGTTGCGCGATGTCGGCGGCCAACGTGCTCGCGTCGTAGCCGCGGGGGGTCTTGTCCGAGGCGCCGTAACCACGCAGGTCAACCGCCACCGCCCGATAGCCGGCCTCGGCCAGATCCAGCAGCTGGCGGGACCAGGTCCACCAGAAGGTGGGAAACCCGTGCAGCAACAGCACCAGCGGGCCGGCGCCTGCCGCAGCGACATGCAGCGCGATGCCGTTAGCGCGAATGGTCCGATGGATCCAGGGACCTTCGACGAGAATGACGGACTCGTCCGGGCTAGTCATCGCGTTGTTCCACGGTTGGCTTGCGCAAGCAGGTGAGAGTCGCGCGGCTTATCGTCCGGCTCGGTGACCGGGTTCGTGCGTGCTGGTGGCCTCCCGCAGTGCTGTCACCGTGGATTTGGTGGTCTCGATGGTCTGCTTCGGGGCCTTGACCCGCTTGACCTTGCGGATACCGATCAAGATCAAAATGCTGGCGAGCAGCACCAGGAACCCGAAAACGATGAGGTAGGCCAGCCACCGCCATAGGCCGATCGTGACGAGGCCTTCGGCAAGTGCGATCAGGCCGAAGGTCAGCGAGAAGACCAGCAGCACCCCGGCGGCGCCGAACATGCCGGCCCCGGTACCGGCGTTTTTGACCGATGAGGTGATCTCGAGCTTGGCCAGTTCGATCTCGCCGTGCAGCACCTTGCTGAAGTTGGCCGAGGCGTCGGCCACCAGGGTTCCGATGCTCGGCTGTTCCGGATCCTGGCCCACCTGCAGGGAAGCTGACGCCCGCGTTGAGTCTCGGGACGAGTAGTCGTACGCCGTCATCGCCTCGTCATCCTTCCGTTGGCTATGAGTGAAACCTTACGCGGTGCGTGCCATCGCCGACATCGGACGATTGCGTCGGCAGGTCAGCCGGCCGCACTGATTAGGGTGGGCGGCTATGGGCAGCTACCTGATTACCGGGACCCGGCGCGGGATCGGGCAGGCGCTGGCCCGGCGGCTGACCGAGGACGGTCATCGGGTGTACGGCATCGTCCGACCGGCCGGTTCGGCGATCGGTGCCGGCTCGTCCGGTGCGTCGGCGCTGGCCGGCCAGGTCGAGCTGGACCTGACCGACTTCGCCGGCTACCCACAAGCACTGCGACCGTTGCTGGCTGAGCTGCCCAAGCTGGACGGCCTGGTGCACTGTGCCGGCATCGTTCGGCCCGGCCCGTTGGCCGGCGCCGGCCCGGCCGACTTCACCGACCAGTTCACGGTGAACGTGCTGGCCGCCGCGGAGCTGATCCGGTACTGGTTGCCTGCGCTCCGGGCAGCGGCCGCCACCGTTGTGCTGGTCAACTCCGGCTCCGGGCTCAATGCCCGACCGCCACTGTCCAGCTATGGGGTGTCGAAGTTCGCGCTGCGCGGCTACGCCGACGCGCTGCGGCAGGAGGAGCCCGGTATCCGGGTCTGCTCGGTCTACCCCGGCCGCACCGCGACCGACATGCAGCGCCTGGTCCGTACCGCCGAGGCCGGCGACTACGTCGAGCAGCACTACCTGCGTCCGGACACCGTGGCCGCGGTGATCGCCTCGGTGCTGAGCCTGCCGACCGATGCCACCATCACCGATCTGACGGTACGACCGGCTGGCCAGCCCGGACCCTCGTCACCGGACGCCCACCGCTGAGCGTCACTCCTCGGTCTTGCCGCTGCGCAGCCCCGCGCTGATCAGGTCCATCACGGTGTTGTCGGCCAGCGTGGTCACGTCCCCCACCTCGCGATGTTCGGCGACATCACGCAGCAGCCGGCGCATGATCTTGCCCGAGCGGGTCTTCGGCAGTTCAGCCACGATCAGGATTTGGCGGGGTTTGGCGATCGCCCCGATTTCCTTGGCGACATGGTTGCGCAGTTCCTTCGCCATCTCTTCGCCCTCGTCGGCTTTGCCGCCACGCAAGATCACGAAGGCGACGATGCCCTGGCCGGTGGTGGGATCGGTGGCGCCCACCACCGCGGCCTCGGCAACGGCCGGGTGCGACACCAGCGCCGACTCGACCTCGGTGGTCGAGATCCGGTGGCCGGAGACGTTCATGACGTCATCCACCCGGCCGAGCAGCCATAGGTCGCCGTCGTCGTCCTTCTTCGCTCCGTCGCCGGCGAAGTAGTAGCCCTGGTCGGCAAAGCGCGCCCAGTAGGTCTCCTTGAAGCGCTCCGGATCGCCCCAGATACCACGCGTCATGCCGGGCCACGGTTCGGTGATCACGATGAAACCGCCGCCGCCGTTCGGAACCGACTTACCCTCGTTGTCGACCACGTCGACGCTGATGCCGGGAAGCGCGCACATCGCCGAGCCCGGCTTGGACGCGGTGACGCCCGGCAGCGGACTGACCATGATCCCGCCGGTCTCCGTCTGCCACCAGGTGTCCACCACCGGCGCGCGGTCGCCGCCGATGTTCTTGCGGTACCAGATCCACGCCTCCGGGTTGATCGGCTCACCGACGGAACCGAGCAATCGCAGCGAGGACAGGTCATGCGCCTTCGGGAAGTCCTCGCCCCACTTCATGAACGTCCGGATCGTGGTCGGCGCGGTGTAGAGAATCGAGATCTTGTACTTCTCGATCATGCTCCACCAGCGGTGCTCGTCCGGGCTGTTCGGCACACCCTCATACATGAACGACGTCGTCCGGTTGGCCAGCGGCCCGTAGACGATGTAGGAGTGGCCGGTCACCCAGCCGATGTCCGCGCCGCACCAGTACAGATCCTTGTCGGGCTTGATATCGAACACCGCGTGGTGCGTGTATGCGCACTGGACGAGGTAGCCGCCGGAGGTGTGCAGCTGACCCTTCGGCTTGCCGGTCGTGCCGGACGTGTACATGACGTAGAGCGGATGCTCGGCGTCGAACGCCTCAGGCGTGTGCTCGGTCGACTGCTTGTCGACGATCTCGTGCCACCAGACGTCCCGGCCGTCGGTCCAGTCGATGTCCTGTCCGGTCCGCCGCACCACCAACACGTTGTGAACGTCCGGGCATTTCTGCATCGCCTCGTCCACGGCGGGTTTGAGCGCGGAGGGCGCACCCCGCCGATATCCGCCGTCGGCGGTGATCACCAGCCGGGCGTCGCAGTCGATCACGCGGTCGGACAGTGCGCTCGAGGAGAACCCGCCGAAAACGACGGTGTGTGGCGCGCCGATCCGCGCGCACGCCAGCATCGCGATCACTGTCTCCGGGATCATCGGCATGTAGATCGCTATCCGATCGCCGGTTTGGACGCCTAGCTCGAGTAGCGCGTTCGCCGCTTTGCAGACCTCGTCCTTGAGCTCGGCGTAGGTGATCGCACGGGTGTCGCCCGGCTCGCCCTCCCAGTGGTAGGCGACCTGGTCACCGTGGCCGTCCTCGACATGCCGGTCGACGCAGTTGTAGGCGACGTTCAGCTTGCCGCCGATAAACCACTTGGCGAAGGGTGCGCCGGACCAGTCGAGCACTTCGGTCCATTTCTCTGCCCAGCTCAACCGCTCGGCCTGTTTAGCCCAGAACGCAAGGCGGTCGGAGCTCGCCTCGTCGTAGGCATCGGCCTTGACGTTGGCAGCGTCGGCGAACTCCTCCGACGGCGGAAAGCGGCGTTCCTCGTGCAGCAGGTTCGACAGACCTTCGCTCTCGGTCATCTCGCGCTCCTCGGCTGGTGTCCGGTGTCCCTTCGACGCTAGCGCGCCTACCGGCTGCCGGAAAGCCGGGCCCCCGCAGGTGTGGACGGCGGGTTCCGGCTGTGGACAGCGACCGACTCGACCGGGTAGGGCGATAGCGTGCTGGGGTGCCCGCCGACCCGCTCTCCCCACTACTCGAGCTGCCCGGCGCGGCCGAAGCGGTCGCCGACAGCCGGCGTGCGGTGGATGCCCTGCTCGGCAACCGGGTGCTGCGCCGGCGTTCGTCCGACGTGTCGGCCGAGTCGCTGCTGCGGGGCGCCTGGGCCTCGGCCGCGCTGGCTGGTTCGCCAGCCGGGTTGCACGAGGTTAGGGCCGGCACCGCTACCGATCCGATCGTGCAGGGCGCGTTGCGGGTCTCGGCGAAGCTCGCCTCACTCGCCGACATCTGGCCTCGGGCGCACCGGCAGGTGTTGGCTCGGCTGCACGCACTGGCCGCGGCCGATCTGGTCGCGTCCGATCTACTGGGACGTCCCCGCCCGGACCCGGAGGTCGTGCACCGGTTGGACACGCTGGCTGAGGTACTAGCCGCGACCAAGGCCCCGGCGGTGCTGGTCGCCGCGGTCGTCCAGGCCGAGCTGATCAGCCTGGATGCCTTCGCCCCGGCCTCGGCAGTGGTAGCCCGGGCGGCCGCTCGGCTGACCCTGATCGATCGCGGTCTGGACCCGAAGTCCCTGGTCGTGTTCGAGGTCGGGCACCTGGAGCTACGCAGTGAGTTCGAGCAGGCGCTGGCCGACTACCGCAGTGGCGAGCCGGCCGCGGTGGTGCGCTGGATCCAGCATTGCGCACGGGCGGTCGAGTTGGGGGCCCGGGAATCGATCGCGATCTGTCAGGCGCTTCAGCGCGGCTGATCGAGACGGCCCGGGGCGGGCAAGATGAGGGCGCCGTACCTGGGCACGGCGCCCTCTGCGGCCAATCGGGTTACCAAGCGTGCACCGTGACAAGGTCAGGCGCGAGCCGGTGACGGTCCGCGCCGACAGCCTTCAGCGAGGCTTTGTCGCCGCGTGGGTGCCCGGTTGTCCACTGGCGGAAACTGCGCTTGGTGGGGGCGGACCGCCAGAGCCAAACGAAGCTTCCGTACCTGAATGCCTACCCCTGGTCAGGGTTCAGTGGCAAGACTTCGATGCACTTTTCTACAACGACACCCGGTGGGTTCTAACGGAGACGGCTTTTCCACAACGATATCTACAACCCTTCTCTCGCTGTGCTCGTTTGCGATCGTTAGCCACGGTTGAGCCGGCGGGACCGGCCGTACCATGCCAGCACCGCCAAGCCGGCGACGGCGCCGACCATGACCGCGCTGGTGGCCGGTTGCGGTGGTCGTAGGCCGGACAGCCGCTCGCGCAGCGGCACCGCGTTGGTAAACACCAGCACCGGCCAGCCCCGCTCGGTGGCTGCCCGGCGCAGCCCTTTGTCCGGATTGACCACGAACGGGTGTCCGACCGACTCGAGCATCGGCAGATCGGTGATCGAGTCGGAGTAGGCGTAGCTGTCGGACAGGTCATAACCCCGTTCGGCGGCCAGCGCCAGCAAGCCGGCTGCCTTGTGCGGACCGTAGGCATAAAACTCGATCTCGCCGGTGTACCGGCCGTCGGCAACCACCATCCGGGTTGCGATCACGTGATCTGCCCCGACCATCTCGCCGATCGGTCGAACCACCTCGTCACCGGATGACGAGATGATGACGACGTCGCGGCCGGCTGCCTTGTGCTCGGCGATCAGCTCCACCGCCTCGTTGTAGACCAGCGGGTCAATGATTTCGTGCAGGGTCTCGGTGACGATGTCGCGAATTTGTTGGACGTCCCAGCCCGCGCACATAGCGGTCAGGTACTTGCGCATCCGGTCCATCTGGTCCTCGTCCGCCCCGGACAACGCGAACACGAACTGGGCGTAGGCGCTGCGCAGGACGGTACGGCGGTTGATCAGACCGCCTTGGTAAAACGGCTTGCCGAAGGCCAGCGTGGACGACTTGGCAATGATGGTCTTGTCCAAGTCGAAGAACGCCGCTGAGCTCGCCACGAAGCCGAGGATATCCAGCGTCGGTGAGATTTGCCCGGCTACATCCACAGGGTTGCTCGCTGTCCACAACTTCGCGAGAGGACGGATCCAGCGCCGGATTCGCACCGAGACTGGCCGGCATGACTATCAGACCGGTGATCGGGGTGCTGGCCGGCTGCGGGGGTGCCGGAGCCAGCCTGTTCGCGGCGGTGTTGGCCGGCTGTGCCGCCGAGCGGGACGGGCACGCCTTCCTGATCGACTGTGACCCGCCGGCCGGCGGCATCGACGTGCTGCTGGGCTGCGAGAAGCTGCCAGGCCCGCGCTGGGGCCAGGTTCGACTGGCCGGCGGCATGCTGGATCCGGCCGTGTTATCCGATAGCCTGCCGCGCTGGCAGCAGGTGTCGTTTCTGGCCGCCGATTCCGCCGCTCCGCTCGATCCGACCGCGGTCGAATTGGTGCTGGCCGCTGCCGGCTCGCTGTCCGTGGTCGTGCTCGACTTGCCCCGGACGCCGGCCGAGGCGGCGCGGGCGGCGATGCGACGCTGCGATCTGACCGTGCTGGTCACGGTGGCAGAGGTACGTGCGGTCACCGCCGCGGCAATGGTGGCGGCCGGGCTGGATCCGCGGCGGACCGTCGTGCTGGTCCGCGGCTCGTCCCGGTCGTTGCCGCCACGGCACATCGGGGAGCTGCTGGGCCTGCCGGTGCTCGGTGAGCTGCCCTTTAGCGCCGCCGGTTCACGGCCCGGCGGACTGCGGTTCGAGCAGATCCGCCGGCGCACCCGGCGGCTGGCACATACCGTGCTGGTGGCGGCCGAGCCGGACGGCGATCAGGCGTCCGACGAAAGCGCTGGCGATCCGGTTCGTCCGGGTGGATCCAGTGCGGCATGAGCGCGAATCTGGTCGACCGGGTGCGGTTGCGGCTAGCCGGCTCAGTCGGTGAGCCGGCGCACTCGGTGCTGGCGGAGGCGGCCGGCCAGGAGTCGGAACTGCTGCTCGACAGTGCTGCGCTGGCTGAACTGTCGGGCCGGCTGCGCGCCGAGCTGACCGGTGCCGGTCCGTTGGAACCACTGCTGGCCGAGCCCGAGGTGACCGACGTACTGGTCAATGCCCCGGATCAGGTCTGGGTCGACCGGGGCCGTGGCCTGGAACGCAGCGCGGTGTGGTTCGGCTCAGACGCTGAGGTTCGCCGGTTGGCTGCCCGACTTGCCGCTCAGGCCGGTCGCCGGCTGGACGACGCAGCTCCGTTCGTCGACGCGGCACTGCCCGACGGCATCAGGTTGCATGCCATCCTGCCGCCGCTGGTCGCCCATCCGACTCTGTCGCTACGGGTACTCGGTCGGCGTCGGTTGAGCCTGACCGACCTGCTGATACTCGGTGCCCTGACCGCGGACCTAGCCGAGCTGCTCACCGCCGTGATCACCGCCCGGCTGAGCCTGCTGATTAGCGGTGGCACCGGTACCGGCAAGACGTCCCTGCTGGCCGCGCTGTTAGCGACCGCTCAACCGACAGACCGGATCGTCACTATCGAGGATGCTGCCGAGCTGAGCATTGATCACCCCCATGTGGTGGCACTCCTGGCCCGACCGGCCAACATCGAGGGTGCCGGCGCGATCGAGCTGGCCGAGCTGGTGCGCCAGGCGCTGCGGATGCGGGCCGACCGGCTGGTGGTCGGTGAGTTCCGTGGCGCAGAAATCGTCGAACTGCTGGCGGCGTTGAACACCGGCCATGCCGGCGGCGCCGCTACCGTCCACGCGAATTCGGTGACCGATGTGCCGGCCAGGTTGGTTGCCCTGGCGGCGCTGGCCGGCATGCCGGCGACGACGCTCGCCGCCCAGGCGGCCAGTGCGCTTGATGTGCTGGTGCACATTCGTCGGGATCGTGACGGGATCAGGAGGATCGAACAGCTTGCATTGTGGCCCCGCGACGACGATCGGCCGACACCACGGCTGGTGTGGACCCGGGGTGCGGGTGTCGGCCCGGCGGCCAAACAATTGCGGGACCGGCTGGCCCTCGCCGGCGTCGAAGTACCCACCATGTTGGCTCAACCGTGAGCTGGCTGGCGGCGCTCGGCCTGACGTTGGCCTTGTGCCCACCGCCGGATCCGGCGCGCGACCGACTGCGTTGGTTGGCCGGTAGCCGACTCATTGATTCGCTGCGGCTGCCGTCCGCCGGTGCCGGGCCGGCGTTCGGCCGGCGGCGCGCCTGGACGGTGCTGGCCGGCATCCGGTGGGAAGTCAGAGCCGGCGTGCTAGCGGCGGTTGCCGCTGCTGCTGCGTGGATTGCCTGCCACGGCAATCCGCTGCTGGTCGGAGTAGCCGCAGTATCAGGTTGGACGCTGTGCTGGTGCGGGCAACTGCTGGCGGCGGAGCGCGCTGGTGGTCGGGACCGGGTAGCGCTGGCGGCGGCCGCCGGTGCTTTGGCTGAGGAGTATGCGGCCGGCGCCGGCCTGGGTATCGCACTGCGGTCCGCGGCATCCGCGGCAGGCCGATTCGGCAGCATGCTCGCCGAGGCCGGCTTACTCATCGACTACGGCGCCGAGCCGCAGCCGGCACTCGGGCGCGAACCGCTGCTGGCCCCGCTGGCGGCGGCCTGCACGCTGGCGACCCGTTCCGGGGCTTCGATCGGATCGCTGCTGGCGGGGGTGCGCGCCGACCTCGTCGCGGAGCGGGCCACCCGGTCTGCCGTGCAGACGGCGGTAGCCGGGCCGCGCTCGTCCGCGGCATTGCTCGCTGGCCTCCCGGCGGTCGGGTTGGCGATGGGTGCTGCGATGGGCGGGCATCCGGTGCGGGTGCTGGTGGGTACACCGGCCGGCTCGGTGGTTCTGACGGTAGGCGTGCTGCTGGATCTGTTGGGCCTGATATGGACGCTGCGGATGACAAGGCAGCGGCCATGACGACGGCCGGTTGGCTGGCCGCGGCCGCAGCCCTGGCATTGCTGACGGTTACACCGGACCAGCCGCCGCGGCACCGCGCGGGCCGGTCGGCGACCGGCAATGCATCGGCACTCGGCAATGCACCGGCGCTCGGCAAGGCGCCGGCGGGAAGGGCTCAGATCTGGTCGTTCGGCTGTGCGCTGCTCATCGCCCTGGCAATGGCGGCGCTGGCCGGGCCGACCGGACTGATCCTGGCAGCACCCGTAGCGGCCGGCGTCGGGCTGATGGTCAACCGGCTACTCCGGCTGCAACGTCGGCCACCGCCGGAACCCCGCTCGGTCGCTGTGGTGCTCGACCTGCTCGCCGCCACGCTAGCGGCCGGCGCCCCGCCCGAGTCGGCCATCGCCGCCGTGGCGGGCGCGGTCATCGACTGCGGCACGGCATCGATGCGGCAGGCCGTGGAACCGGTGCGGCTGGTGGGCAGACTGCTGCGGCTGGGCTCGGATCCGGTCACCGCCTGGGCACGGTTGGATGCCGTACCGGGCATGCAGCAGGTGTCGGCGGCGGGCCGCCGCTGTGCGCACAGCGGCGCTCGACTCGCCTGGGCGTTAGCCGACGCCGCTGCCGAGATTCGAATGCAGCACCGGGCTCGGGCGGTGGCGCGAGCTGAACGGACCGGAGTGTGGGCCCTACTGCCACTGGGCTGCTGCTTCCTGCCGGCTTTCGTGTGCCTCGGCGTGCTACCGGTAGTGCTGGGCGTTGCCGGGCCGGTGATCAGCGGTGGTTAGTCAGCTGACCCAGCCGACGCTTGGTCGGAGCTCGGCTTCAGCGACGGCAGGTTCACCACGATCGCCTCCTGGGTGCTGCGCGCGATCACCACCACCGCCGCCAAGTCGGGATGGTTGTTCTCCTCCCGATGTGGGGTGAACGGCGGCACGAACACGTAGTCACCGGCCCGCGCCCGGATCCGGGTCTCCTGCTGACTGTCCGGGTCCAGGAAGACGAATTCCGGCTCACCGGAGACCACGAAGATGCCTGTCTCTGCCTCGCCATGATGATGATTTGCCGACTGCATAAGAGGATCCACGTGTGTCTGACCCATCCACAATCGGCTGGAGCCGACCGTTCGATGGCTGATCGCGGCGAACCGTCGCATCCCCGGACTCTGCGCGGTGTCGGCACTGACATCGGCCGCGGCCACGTGCCGAAGCGGAGGGTGGAAGCCATCTGGGCCGGCTGGCATGCGGTGCTCCTTTATGGTGGCCGGGACGAATGCCGGTCACCCGGTGACGGTACGGCAGCCGACCGTGGTGTCGGAGCCGGTGCCGGTGTTGATCCCGTACATGCACAACCGATCCTGGCCCGGCGGCAGCGCTATCGAAAACGAGTAACCGTGCGTTCCGGAGATGCCGTACACCGCGTTG
The DNA here is from genome assembly GCA_035248685.1 of Jatrophihabitans sp. GTDB lineage: Bacteria > Actinomycetota > Actinomycetes > Mycobacteriales > Jatrophihabitantaceae > Jatrophihabitans_A. The sequence goes on along the minus strand of DATFHF010000082.1, from coordinate 22,680 downwards.
ACGTCGCTGCGTGGCTCCGAGGTCGGCCCGTATGCAGCCAGCCGGCCGTTCAGATACAGCACCGCCTTGATCGAGGTAGTCGGCGCGTCGTAGTCGTAAGACCATCCGGTAACCGTGGCGCTGGGTTGGCCACTAGCGGTGCTGACCTCGACCGAGTCCAGCATGCCGATCGGCGAACCGCTGACGCCGAAGGCGGGGCAACCGAGCGTCGTGTTGGCTCCAGTGCTTCGGTTAATCGCATAGACGCACACGGTGTCCGAGCCGTCGGGCAGCAGCAGCCGAGTGGAAAAGCCATGGCTGCCGGTGATCCGGTAGCTGGCGTCCACGCCGGGGCTGGGATCGGTGGTCATTCCGTACCAGGCGATCCGGCCGTTCACATACACCACGATCTTCAACGACTCGGCGGGTACGTCGTAGTCATAAGCCCATCCGCTAATCGTCGCGACGTTCGCCGTTACTCGGACGGCGGAACTGCCGACCGGCGAGCCGGACAGCTGAATCGAGCGACAGCCGAGCGTGGTGTTCAGCCCGGCACCGATGTTCGTGGCGTAGACACACACCGTATTGGTGCCGTCGGCAAGCTCCAGCGGAATCTGGTAGCCATGGTTGCCCGAGACGTGCCGGCTGGCATTGATATCCGGGCGCGCCAACGTAGTCGGGCCGTAGGCGGCGAGTTTGCCGTTGAGGTACACCACAATCTTCACTTCCGAGGACGGCGCGTTGGGATCGTAGGACCAGCCCCGGGCAGTCGCGTGGTTGCCGTACACCGCGATGCTGTCCACCGCACCGTCCGGACTGTCGTTGGAGATCCGGCCGCCGGGCATGAGCAATTTCGCTTCGAGCGTCACCATGCCCGAGATCGGAGCACCATACGTCCCGCCCTGGGTCAGGATTACCACGGCATACCGATCACCATTGACCACGCCGGTGGAGTTGAAGGCGGGCTGCCCGGCGACGTTGTCACCGCCCCAACCCTGCTTGATGGCCGGCCCGCTGGTGGCGCTCGGAAGCCCGAAGAGCTGGTAGGTGCCATCCGAACCGTAGGTAGTGGCATGGTGCATAGCGTTGCCCAGCCAGTTCCAGACATTAGGCCGGGCCCGAACTGCCTTGTAAAACAAGGTCATCCCGTAGGCATTGATTTGGGTGCCGCCCCACCAACCGCTGCGCAGCGGCGGCGAACCGAGCGTCGGGATGTTCAACGCCTGTTTCACCCAGGTGATCACGCCGTCGCCACCGGCGCGGCCGTACAACGCGTTCGCCGAGGCATCGTCGGATTGGGTGATCATCTTGTAGGCGGTGGTCTCGTTCCAGCCCGACATCTGGTTGGTCAGCAACAACCTGGTCGCGATGAAGACCTTCATCACCGACTCCGAGGCGTAGGCGCTGTTGTAGTCGCCGGCGCCCCAGAAGGCTCCGGTTTGGGTGTCCAGCACGCCGATCGAGCTGCGATAGCCGTGGCCATGTGCGTAGGCCACCGCATTCGCCGCATTGGTGGCGGTCGAGGCCTGCGCCGGACCGCTGCCGACCGCCGCCGCCAGCAGCGTCAGCGCTACCGAGCTGACGATGGCACCGCAGAGAAGCCTTGTACGCATGAAGCGTCCTTTGTTACCAAGAGCTTCGGACGCTGTTGTCCGATCGTATCGGCAGTCCGGCAGTTGTTAGCCGGCCTTGCCGCTGGGTTGCGGGGTCGGGCGCCGACCACCGATGCGCCGGCCGCGGAATTGCGGACGGACTGGGTGCGAACGGTTCGTGGACTGCCGTACCGAGATGGCCACGAGCACGCCGGACACACCGAGCGCACCGAGGCCTGCCAGCACGGATCCGCCGCCAGCCGCCAACACGCAGGCCATGACGGCTTCGACTATCACCACCGCACGCCGGGAGGCGGGTTCCAACCGGTCGAGTTTGCGGTGCAGTGCGCGCAGCGACTCCGGCGAGCGGCATCTGCTGCTGAGCAGCACCGCCGCTCCGCGCACCAGACCGAAGGTCAGCCCGGTGATCAGCGCCCAGGCTGGCGAACCGGTGAGTGCCGCCAGCAGCACCACCAGGTACGTCGCCGCGGTCATGATGTACGTGGCGAAACCGGTACCGATCTGGAACCCGAAGCCGGAGGCGTACAGCCAACGCCGGTACTGCATGAGCCAGCGTTCGTTGACCTGGCGGGGATGGATCGGCAACCGGAACCGGCCGACCTTGCAGTCACAGGCCAGCGCAACCAGGCAACCGAGGCTCCCAACCAGAGCGGTTATCGACGCCGGCAACGCGTGGATTGGCCAGGCGGCCGCCGCGGCGATTGCACCGAACAACGCGCCGCCGGCCAGCGCACCGGCCACGAACCAGAGCGCGGTCAGCCAATACCGGTAGCCACGACCACGCTCGGCAAGCGGATTGATCGCAGAGACCATGGACAGGCCGCACGGTGACCAGGTACCGCGTGCCCCGGCGACCGCCGCGACGATCGGCGGCACGATCAGCCATTGGCCGGTCATGTCCGGACCACCGCATCGGACAGAGCCGCATCGCAGGTAACGGTCCGACCACCGATCATGTTGGCAGCAGCGGCACCATCTCGAACGGCGGCGTACACGGTATAGGTGTGGGTGGCCGGCTCGCCGGCGACGGTCACCTCGAACCCGTGGTCGCCCGCCGCACCATAGTCACGGTTGACGTCCGGACGGGGCAGCCCGCTGGGGTGCCGCGAGAGCAGCGCACCGTCGCGGAACACAGCCAGCTCAACCTGATCGGTGGGATGAGCAGGGTCGAACGCCCAGCCGCTGATCCGGACGACGTTACCGAGCGATTCCAACCGTTCGACCCGGCCGAGCGCGCCCAGCTGGTCTACCGCCACCGTCCTGCTGGCGATGGCGAAGCTGGCACCGTCGGCACCGATCGCGTGCACCGTGAAGCTGTGCACCCCTGGTCCCGCCGGCACCGTGAGGTCGAATGCCTGACCGCTGGTCTGCGTCCAATGCACCGCATGGCTGTCCTCGTATATAGCGATCGAGAATTCGGCGCTGGAGTCGGCCGAATCCTGCGCTCGCCCGGCCAGCCGGACTCCGCCGAGGCCGGCGGTCGCGGACTGCAGCTGGCCGGCGCCGGAGCCGACCAGCACGTTGTGCACCCCGATCAGCGGCGCACCGGACCCGCCGCCGAGGTTGTGTGCGTACACCTTGTAGTTGTGCCGTCCGGGCGTGGCCGTGAACTGCACCCGATAGCCATGGGTGCCGGTCAGGCCGAAGGCCGCGTTGACATCCGGACGGTCCACCGTGGTGCTGATGACCGTGTACGGCTTGTCGTCGGCATAGATCACCAGCCGGACCGGGCTACCTGGTGCGTCGCGGTCATAGGCCCACCCAGTCAGTGTCACGACGTTGCCGCTGGCGGTGGCCGACTCCAGCGAACCGGTTGGCGGCGAGCCGGGGTTCACCACGACGTTGTGCACTCCGATCAGCGGGTTGCCGGATCCGCCTCCGACGTTGATCGCATAGCACTTGTAGTTGTGGGTGCCGTTGCTCGCGGCCAGGCTCAGCGAGAAACCGTGGTTTCCGTTGATGTGCCGTGCCGCGTTGAGATCGGGCCGGGCAATGTTGGCCGTGACCACCGTCAATGCCTTGTTGTCCTGGTAGACCAGCACCCTGATCGAGGTCGCGGTTTGGTCGGGGTCATAAGCCCAACCCTTCAGGTGCACCACGTTGCCGGTTGCGGTCACCGATTCCAGGCTGCCCACCGGCGGGTGCCCCACGATGCACGGCGCCGAGTGGGTGGCGGTGTTGTTGTCGGTTGCGCTGGAACTGCTGCAAGTCGAGCCGTACTGCACCCAGGGTGGCGTGCAAGACACCACCCGGCACAGCACCGGACCGGTGTTGGAATACGGAATCTGGGTGTTGCACTGCCCGTACCGGAACTGGTTGCAGGCAACCCGTCGCTGGTCGCAGGTGGTGGTGTTGCAATGGCAGGTGTAGCGGCCGTCCCGGTAGGCGTTGCAGTCGATGTAGTACCGGGCCGATCCACCGCAGAAGTTGGAGTTGTCGGCCTTCCACCAGCCGCCGATGAACGAATCCGGGGGACAGGTATTGCTGCCGGCATTGATGGTGCAGCAGAACACGGTGTAACCGGCGCCGCAGGTGTTGTCCGCACCGCACACCGCGTCGTAGGCGCTGGCCGGGCGGGTCAGGTAGCTCCACGGATCGACCGCCAGCGCCGCTCCGACCAGCGCCGCGCCGCCGAGGAACCCCCGCCGCCCAGGTCGCGGGCGGCCGGCCAGCGCAACCACCCGGTTGACCAGGCGTTCGGCGAATCCGGTAGCTGTTTCCGTTCCGGTCACGGCGATACCTCGATCCGTCCGAGCACTTCGTTGATCCGCGGGCACAGTGCGCCGGCTCGCCGGTGCGCGCCGAGCACCACGTACAGGCACAGCGGCCGGCCGGCGGCGGTAAAGAAATGCTGGAAGCCGGCCTGTCCGGCCACCTTGCGCTGCAGGCCGTTGGGGTTGAAGTCACGGGCGGCCAGCCGGGGAAAGCCCTGTGGCGCGTACAGCGCGGTGCCCAGACAGTCCGGACCGAACTGGAGTAGCGCGATGAAGACGTGGTCGGCGCTCATGCGTTCCACCGCGCCGGTGCCGAAATCACCACGCCCGGCGGGCAGGGCGAAGTTGGCCAGGTGCAGCACCGGATGAGTGCGCTCGTCGTGCCACCGAACGATCGACTCGGCAGCCGACTGGCCGGCTGGATCGGCCGCCAGGGCGGTACCGGCTGCCGGCGCGGCCGGGGTCGAGGCCGCCCGCCGATAGATCCGGCCCTCCCAGCCGGGCGGCAACCCCACTGCCAGGCCGTAGCCGGCGAGCCGGTTCGCGGTGTGCAGCCCGGTCATCGGCGCACCGTCTCGTCCAGGCCAGGCCGTTCGCTCGGCTGCGCGGACGGCTCGGCGACGGCATACAGCGATGGGTCCCCCGGAGCGACGCCGGCAGCGAGCAATGCCCGGTCGACGTCGGATTCCCGCTCGCGGTCGGCGGCCGGCTTGACCAGGCGGTCGCGATCCGCGCTGGCCTGTGCGATAAGTCCACCGATCTGGCTGAAGGAGGTGCCTGATCCCTCGCCTTTGACCCGGCCGGTGCGGCCGTCGGCCACCACGACGTACGGCGAGCCCGGCACGGCGTAGTCCGACCATGCCTGGCTGGACATCACCAGGTCCACCCCGGACGGGCACAGCGCGGCCAACGCGGCCGGGCTCTCGTCAGTGGCGCTCTTGGTAACCACCAGCAACCGGGTGCCGTCCGGCACCAGAGCTGCGCCATCGGCCAGCTCATGCCAGAAGCCGGTACATCCTTCACAACCGGAGGACAGGAATGCCAGCACGGTGTCGCGCGGGACGCCGACGACCCGGGCCGACACAATCTCGTCGGTCAACGAAACGCCCTCGACGTCGTGCGCCGGCTGCCACTCGTCCCGACCGGAGATCGCGAGCCCGGCTGCCGCCGGGGGTTCGGGTACCGCAGCGATCGTCCGGAACGGGGGAGCGGCGGACTGGCCGCCACCGTCGAGGGCATGTAGGCGTTGCAGCACGCTGGCGTATCCGCGTAACAGCCCGGCGACCAGGACACACAGCAGGGCCAGCACCACTGTCTCCACCACGATCACGGCAGTCATCGCGCAACCTCCAGCCGGGCGGCCAACCGGAGCAGGTCGGCCAGCGCGGTCATCAGCAGGTAGCTGAGGTAAGCCAGGCTCGCCGCCGCCAGCAGCGAAACCACGCCAATGCCGGGGCGGTCGGCGAGTAATCCGGCGGGCGTGCCGGCCGGCCGGCACATCCCGGCGACTCCGACCAGCAGGTAGCCGAGGTTGACCGCGGTGTGCCAGTGGTTCATCCGATTCGGTCGGCCGAAGCAGCCGCAGTCGGCACCGCGCGCCATCGACATCAACCGGATCGACAGTGCGGCTAGCACCGCATAGCCGAGCGCAATCAGGGCCGCACCGACTCGCCCCCCGAGGGCCAGGGCCGCCACCGCGACGGCGAGTTCGATCAGGCCGCTGATCCGGCCTGCGATCCGGGCCGGTAGCCGCCCGGCGCCGGGCAGCCGTGCGGTGGCCAGTGCCGAGCTCACTCCGGGCGGGCCGACCAACTTCGCCGCGCCGGCCGCCCCGAGCAGGAAGGCCGCCGCGGAGAGCAGGCCGATCATCGATCGCCCCTCATCGCTTGTGCACCGTCACGCCGGTGACCCAGTTCTTGCCGGCGGCCGGGCTGGTCACGGTGACCCGGACCGCTAGCCCATTGCCGATGTAGTCGAACTGGGTCGGGCCGTCCAAGCCACCCATGGCCGGCAGGTACACGGCTGTTTCCTGCTGGTGCGCGAGCAGGGAGCGGGTGGTACTCAGCGGCACCGAGTTGTCGTACACGCAGGCCAGCGCCTCCTTCTCGTTCCCCGCACTGAGCGCCCCCATGTAGGCGTCGGCGGTGTTTTGCGCGCGGTCGGTGGCCGCGCACAGGTTGGGTGGAATGGAGATGCTGGTGGTCACCGATCGGGTTGGTCGGGCCGGGCTGGTCCGCACTGTCGAACCGGTAACGGCGAGCGAAGTCGAAGGGGTGACGCTGGTGCTTATGCCCTTGCTGGCAGGGGCCGCGGCCTGCTGGTTAGCGGGAGTCGATCCGGAGCAAGCGGTGATCGGGCACACCCCCGCCAGGACCACGGCCGCCTGGGCGAACAAGGCCGGACGGATACTGAGAGTAGTGCGCATCGTTGGCGACTTTACGCGCTGTAATCGCTTTTGTCTTACCGGTAAGGGGAGTGTCGCTCGATCTACGTTCTCGGATCAGGCGTCGGATGTCAGTTCAAGCACCGCTGGACGAACAGTTCGGTCGCTTCGGCGACGGTGTCGTCGAGGTCGTCGTTGACCAGAACATCATCGAACACCCGCAGCAGCTCGTGCCCTACCTGGACGGCTGGGTTGTCGGCAATGAACTCGAGCGCGTCGGTCTGGTGCCGTAGCCGCTGCTCCAGCGCCGGCCCCGACTCCCGGTTGCGTGCCACCAGTCGCTCGCGCAGTACGGTCAGTCGGTCGTCCAACGTGTCACCGGGTGGCAGCAGCGCCACCGAGTAGAGCAACCGGCCGAAGGCCCGCCGCAGGGCGGCGGCGCCGTCCGGCCCGGGATAGATGCTGTGGACGCATACCAAGCCTCGGTCAACGGCTTCCCGAATCTCGTTCAGATCAGTGGCGTAGGCGGTCGATCCGGACAGTTGGACGTTGAATAACCAATCACCCTCGGCAACGGTGCGGTGAAACTCGGCGGGATCGGCGTGCCGGTACGACGGGTCGTCGTCGATGGACACCGGCCGGGTTGTCACGGTGCGCACCCGGTGGATGATGTCCGGATAAACCTTCAACAGGTGGTTGATCACCGAATCTTTGCCGACTGCGTACGGTCCGCTGATGTTGAAGATACGTGCCTTGCTAGCCGATGGCATGGCATCCAATCTGTCGGAACGTCCCCAGCGGACCCTACCACGAGGCCCGAGTCTGGGTGCGCACACCCTTGTCCGATAAGCCAAAACTCCATTGCTGCCGCGCTGGGCCGCGAGCTGACTATCAGCGCTGTCCACAGCTGCCGAAGCCGTCCACAAATCCGATCGGACCGCTGTCTGGGACCGCGATCCGCGTCAAGCTCGATGAGTCCGGTTGGGATCTAGCAGGAGGTTGGCCAATGAAGTCAAGGTGGATGCACCGCGGTTTGCCGACGGTGTGGCGACGAATTCGGAGGATCCGCGAGACGGCGGCCGACGCCGGTATGACGACTGCCGAGTACGCGGTCGGCACGGTGGCCGCAGTGGCCTTCGCCTCGGTGCTCTTCAAGGTGGTGCAGAGCTCGCAAGTACAGGCCGCGCTGTCGCACATCGTCACCTCGGCGCTGAACGTCTCGCTATGACCATGCGCGGTCGGCTTCGGCGGCTGCCTCGACCGCCTGGTTGCGGCGGGCACGACGCTGGCATGGTGACCGTCGAAGCGGCGATGGTGCTGCCGGTGCTGGTGATGTTCGCGCTGGTCTGCGTGGCTGCCGTCGCTGTCGCCCAGGTCAGGCTGAAATGCGCCGATGCGGCCAACCAGGCAGCCCGGCTGATCGCTCGCGGAGATTCCGGCCCGGCAGCCGGACTTGCTAGTGCGGTCGCCGGCCGGCCGGTGACCCTCGCCAGCAGTCGGCACGGGCCGGACACCGTCGTGACGGTTCGGACGAGCTTGCGCCCGGTGCGTTGGCTGGCGCCGGTCACCATCACCGAGACCGCGACGGTCGCTACCGAGCCCGGAGCGCCGCCATGACCGGCCGTCCGCCGCTGATTAGGGCCGAAAGGCAGGCCGATCGTGGTTCGGCTTCGATCTGGCTGCTTGGCCTGGCCGCGCTGGTGCTGTCGGTAGCGCTCGTCGTGCTCGCGCAGGCCAGCGCGATGCTCGGCCGGCATCGGCTCCAGCACAGCTCGGACGCCGCCGCCCTAGCTGCCGCCAGCCAGATCGGCCTGGGCGAAGACCCCTGTCAAGCCGCTACCAGGATCGCCAAAGCCAACGGCGCAGTGCTCGACAGCTGCGTCCCGACGCTCGATCCGGACGGTCGAAGCGGCACGGTCGCGGTGCGACTCAGTGCCAGGGTCGAGGTGATCCTGCTGGGCAGCCGGGTGGCACACGCTCGGTCGCGGGCCGGTCGGCTGCCGGCGGCCATGCCGCCCTAGCTACCGGCCGTAACCGGGCTAGTCGCCGAACTGGATGATCTGCACCAGGTTGCCGTCAGGGTCGGCCAGCGTGCCGAACAGGTTGCCCTGCCGGTCTTCGAGCTCGGAGATCCAACGCACGCCCAGCTCGTTGAGCCGGGCCTCGACCGCCCGGGCATCCGGCACATGGAAGTTCACGATCAAGCGGGCGGGCTCGGCCGCGGCACGTCCGATGTCGTCGCGGCTATCGATCAGGATCTGAAGGCTGCCGTAGTCCAGAAAACGGTATCCGTTCTGGCTGCTCGATCCCCGCGGCGGGAGTGCCGAGACATACCAGTCATGCAAGGCTTCCGGATTCCGGCTCGCCAGCAGCAGACTGCCGATGACCGTATCTGCCATATCAGTTCTCCGCCCATGCGTTACTTCAACAGCACACAACCCGGCGGTACCTGCCTAATCGGGACGTTTGACCGCCCAGGTAACTGCCCGCCACTATGGACGTCGGAGCCGGACCGCCGAATCCGACACCGGAGCCGACACTGCCGAACCGGCCGTCAGTCGACGAGGGGACACCCGGGTGAGATACCTGATCATGATCCAGAGCAATCCCAAGTTTCGCGAGCTCTGGGAGAGCTGGCCGGAGCAGAAGCGTGTGGAGTTCGGCCGCAGCCACCTGGCGCTCAGCAGCTCGTTGCATGAGTCCGGTGAGCTCATCGCGGCCGAGGGCCTCTCGGATCCGTCGATGGAATTTCGGGTATCGGCAAGCAACGGAGAAGTAGTCGTCATTGATGGGCCCTATGCCGAGGTGAAGGAGCACCTGGTCGGTTTCCTGCTGGTCGATTGCGACGACCGCGAACGGGCCGTGCAGATCGCGGGACAGGTTCCGGATGCGCAGTTCGGCGAGGTCGCGGTCCGCCCGGTGCTCGACCTGAAGAGCGTCGACTTCTGACGGTGGACGTCGACGCGCTCGGGCAGCTGCTGCGTGGCCTGACTCCGCAGGTGCTCAATGCGGTATTCCGCCGGTACGGCGACTTCGACCTGTGCGAAGACGCAGTACAGGAAGCCTTATTGGCGGCAACGCTGCAGTGGGGGCAGGACGGCGTCCCGCGCAACCCGAAGGCGTGGCTGATCACGGCGGCCTCCCGGCGCCGGATCGATCTATGGCGCAGCGAGCGGGCCCGCCGCGAACGGGAGGATGCCGCCGCCACGCTGGCGGTGCCCGATCCGCAACCGGCAGCCGGCGTCGACGACACGCTCACCATGTACCTGCTCTGCTGCCATCCATCGCTGACCGAGGCGTCTCGGATCGCGCTCACCCTGCGCGCCGTCGGGGGCCTGACCACCACCGAGATCGCCAGCGCGCTACTGGTTAGCGAGTCCACCGTGAGCCAACGCGTGCTACGTGCCAAGAAGCGGATCCGCGACACCGGGGCGGAGTTCGTGCTGCCCACCGCCGAGGAGCAGCAAAGCCGATTGCCAACGGTGCTCCAGGTGCTCTACCTGGTCTTCAACGAGGGGTATACGAGCAGTTCCGGTGGTCAGGTCACCCGAGTCGAGTTGACCGCGGAGGCAATTCGGTTGGCCCGGCAACTGCACGAGTTGCTGCCGCGGGACGGCGAGGTGGCCGGCCTGCTCGCCCTGATGCTGCTCACCGATGCCCGGCGGCCGGCGCGCACCCGGTCCGACGGCGCCATCGTGGCGCTGACTGACCAGGACCGCACCCTGTGGAATCAGGCAGCCATCGCCGAGGGCACCACGCTGCTCCGGCACACCTTGGCCACCGCGCCGGTCGGGCCGTACCAGTTACAGGCCGCGATTGCCGCGGTGCACGACGAGGCAGCGACTGCCGCCGCCACCGACTGGCCGCAGATACTGGGCTTATACGACCTGCTCCGGCTGATCAGCCCAGGGCCGATGGTGGAACTCAATCGAATCGTCGCGGTCGCGATGGTGCACGGGCCGGCCGAGGGCCTGGCGCAATTGGCCGTCGCAGCTCAGGATCCGGTGCTACGTGCGCACTATCGGGTCGATGCGGTGCGCGCTCACCTGCTGGAGATGACCGGCGATGTCGAGGGTGCTCGCCGGCATTACCAGTCGGCCGCCCGTCAGACATTGAGCCTTCCCGAACGGCGGTATCTGGAATCGCGGGCCGCACCACCGCCGCACATGTCGACGTAAGGCCACCAGCGCAGCATCGAAGACGCGAGGCAAGCCGGCTCCGGCGGAGCATGAGGGTGTCATCCGCGGTCCGCGCAGTGCGACCGGACAACCCGTTCGAGGAGTTTCCGTATGCAGCCCTATAAGCTCGATTATCCCCAGGAGGCATTGGACGATCTGCGAGAACGGCTGGCCAATATCCGCTGGCCGCAGGGGTTGCCCGAAGACGGTTGGGCCCGTGGCGTGCCGCAGGACTACCTGCGTGAACTCGTCGAATACTGGCGTGATCATTACGACTGGCGCAAGGCAGAAGCCGAACTGAACCAGTACCCGCAGTTCACCACCACGATCGATGGCGCCAGGGTCTACTTCATCCACGTCCGGTCGCCGGAACCGACCGCGGTGCCGCTGCTGATCACGCACGGCTGGCCTGGCTCGGTGGCCGAATTCCTCGAAGTTATCGGACCACTCACCGATCCTCGCTCGCACGGCGGCGACCCGGCCGAGGCATTCCATCTGGTCATTCCGTCCATCCCCGGTTTCGGATTCTCCGGACCGGCCGGTGAGGGTGGCTGGAACATCGGCCGAGTGGCCTCGGCCTGGGCCGAGCTGATGAAGCGGCTCGGCTACCACCGCTACATCGCGCAGGCCGCCGACTTCGGCATCGGTATCAACCTGGCGCTGGCCATGATGGACTCCGAACACATGATGGGCCTTCATCTCAACGGTGTTCCCACCACACCACTGACCGACGACCCGGCCGAGATCGCCGATTTCGATGCCGATGAGCGATCCCGGCTGGACCGCACCGAGCGGTTCGTGCGGGAGCTATCCGGCTCGATGAAGATCCTGTCCACCAGGCCACACACGGTGGCCTACGGTTTCAGTGACTCGCCGGTGGCACTGCTGGCCTACATCGTGGAGAAGTTCAAGGATTGGACCGATACCGACCTGTTGCCTGAGGACGCGGTGGATCGGGACCGCATCCTGACCGTCGTCATGTCCTACTGGCTGCCCAACACCGGCGGCACGTCCTCGCAGTTCTACTACGAGATCGCCCCGTACCTGCCGGTGAACGTCACCACCGGTCATTACGACCCGATCAGCGTGCCGTTCGGCGTCGCGGTCTTCCCGCACGCGCCGTTCGCACCGGTGCGGCGGTTCATCGAGCGGGACTTCCCGACGTTGGTGCACTGGTCGGAGTTCGACCGGGGCGGCAACTTCGCAGCGCTTGAGGAACCGGACCTCTACCTCCAGGACGTTCGCGCGTTCCGGCGGACGCTCGAGCGGTCGGCGGCATGACCTGGGCCGATCCGGAAGTCAGCACCGAGCTCGAAGACTTCCGGGCGGTCGGCTGTCGGTTGCGGAACTGGGGACGGTGGGGTGGGCAGGACGAGCGCGGCACCGTCAACCTGATCACGCCGCAGCTGCTGGTTGCAGCGGCTCGGCTGGTGACCAAGGGTGCGGTGTTCAACCTGGGCATCCCGATGGACGAGACCGGTCCGCAATGCGGCAACGGGCGGATCAACCCGGTGCACCTGATGTCGGAGACCGGCATCGAGCAGGTCTTTCCGGGTGGTTTCCGTTATGCCGACGACTACGTCTTCATGGGACTACAGAGCAGCACCCAGTGGGACGCGCTGGCGCACGTCTACTACGACGAGCAGTACTACAACGGCTTTCCCGCCGCCGGCACCAGCGTGAAAGGTGCGTCCCGGTGCTCGATCGACAAGCAGGCGGCCGGCATCGTCGGACGTGGCGTGCTGCTGGACATCGCCGCGTTGAAGGGTGTGGACTGGCTCGAGACCGGGACGGTCATCACGCCGGAGGATCTGGACGCAGCCTGCCGGGCCCAGGATGTCTCGGTGGGCGCAGGCGACATCCTGCTGTTCCGCACCGGCTGGCGGCGGAAATTCCTCCAGGACGGGGACGCCGCCGCCTTCATGGCCGGCGAACCGGGATTGGGCCGGCGCTGCTGTGAGTGGTTGTACCAGCGCGATGTGGCCGCGGTCGGCTCGGACAACTGGGCGATCGAGGTGCTGCCCAGTGAGGCCGAGGATGCCGTGCTGGCGGTGCACATGATTCTGATCCGGGACATGGGCATGTCGCTGTGCGAGATCCTCGATCTGGAGGAGCTGACGGCGGACTGCCGGGCCGACGGGCGCTGGGAATTCCTGTTCGCCGCGCCACCGTTACCGATCAGCCGAGCGGTCGGATCCCCGGTCAATCCGCTTGCTATCAAGTAGATCCGGCCGAAACTAACAGCGGGACGCTTCCCAATGTGCAAGCGTCCCGCTGTCCGAGCCGATCAGGCGGCTGCCGCCGAACCGCGCTCCACCCGCTCGATGACGTCCGGCTCCATCAGTGAGGTGAGCGGCGCCTTGAGGCCGGCCACCTGGAGGAACGCGTTGGTGAGCTCCGGATCCTGGGTGGCGGCCACCGTCAGCTTGCCGATGAACTCGTTGCCCATCAGCACCTCCGGCGTGCGCTCGCCCGGGACGCCGGGGAAGTCCAGGTCACCATTGGTCGAGATGGCCCAGGGCGCGTCGACGATCGCGGCTAGTTCGGCGCGCAGCTTCGCCGAGTCCGGCGGGCTGCCGGTCAGCAGCTGATCGCGCAACGCCATCACCTCGATGGTGGCGACCATCATGCCCTGGCCGTACACCGGATTGAAGCTGCACAGCGCGTCACCCAGCACGAAGAACCGCTCCGGGAACCGCGTCATCGACTCGTAGTGCCGGCGCACGCTGGCCGGGAAGCCGAACGACACCGCGTCGGTCATCGGCTCGGCATCGCGCACCGCGTCGTACACCTCCGACACCGGCAACGACTTGACGTAGTCGAGGAATCCCTCGGCGTCGGTGGGCGGCTTGTCACCCAGGATGCCGGTCAGCGACAGGATGCAGGTCTGCGGCCCGACCCGGCCGAAGAACGCGCCGCGCGGATGCGCCGGGGAAGCCACCGGGTTCACCGACTGGGTGTCATCCAGCATGCCGGGACGGTGGTGGAACAGCCGAGTGGTGTAGGTCAGCCCGATGGTCATCCGCTCCTCGGGCGGCCGGTCGTAGCCGAGCTCTTCCAGCCATACCGGCGTGCGGGATCCACGACCGGTGGTGTCGATGACCAGGTCCGCGTCCAACCGCTCCTCGGCGTCGGGGCTCTCCACCGGGTTCAGCCGAACGCCACTGATCTGCCTGCCGTCTTCGGAGGCCAGCAGGCTGCGCACCTCGGTGCGTTCCCGGTAGGTGACATTCGACAGGGCGGCCACCTTGGACCGCAGGATGCCCTCGATGATCGGCCGCTGGGCACCGATCGACCGCAGCCCGGTGGTGGTCTGCTTCAGCAGCCTGGTGTTGAAGTACCAGCGCATGTGGCCGAGGTCCGGCGTCGGAATCCCGTGTTCGGCCAAGTCGGCCGGCAGGTCCGGGAACAATGCCATGACGTTGTCGTAGCCGCGACTGTGGAAGGCGTGGGCATGCGCGGCATGCGGTGCGCCCTTGCGCACCGTGTACACGTCGAGCACGGTGTCGCGATCGAGCACGACGACCTCGCGATAGAACTCCGACAGCACCCGGGCAGCCAACGTGCCCACGATGCTGCCGCCGATCACCACGGCCCGGTCTCCTACATAGTGGTTCACTGATCTCTCCTCACGGCCGGTGCCGGCCCGGCTCGGTGTCGAACGGTCAGGATTCGATTGCCGGATCTCAGTTGGCCCGGGACCGCAGGGTGCGCCAGATGCCGAGCATCAGGCTGGGTCGCATCAGTGCCTGCGGCGGGTCGACCAGGCCGGCGACCCGGAAGAACGCCTTGGTGAAGCGGCCGTCGCGCTGCGCGGCCGAGTGCAGCCGGGAGATGTAGAAGTTGCCCATCCGCACCTTGAGCGAGCGCTTGCCTTGCACGGCGGGGAAGGCAAGGTCGCCGCCGGCCGAGATGTCCCACGGCACGTCCACGATCGGTTTCAATTCGCGGAAGAACCGGATCGGCTGAACCGGCCCGCGGTCAATGTGTTTGCCTAGCGCTACCGCTTCCATCGCGGCGACGGTCATTCCCTGCCCGTATACCGGATTGAACGAGCACACGCCGTCACCGATCACCAGGAAACCGTCCGGGAAGCGGTTGAGCTTGTCGTACCGGCGCCGGACGCTGGCCGGCACATGGAAGGTGACCGCGTCGCTCACCGGCACCGAGCCCTTGATGGTCTCGTAGATCTCCTTGGCATCCAACGACTTGGTGAACTCCAGGAAGCCGTCGTCGTCGCGCGGCGGGTGGTCGCCGAGAATGCCGGTCAACGACAGCATCGCGACCTCGGAGTCCAGGCGGGGGAAGAACGCGCCGCGCGGGTTCTCCGGCCGGGCGACCGAGTTGATTGACAGATCCGAGTCGTACGGGTTCGAGCCGAGCTTGAACAGCCGGGTGGTGTAGGCCAGATCGATCGTGACCTTCTCCTCGTCCGGACGCTGGTAGCCCAGCTCGGCCAACCAGGCCGGTGCTCGGCTGCCCCGACCGGTGGCATCCACCACCAACTCGGCGTTGATCAGCTCAGGCTCGGATCCGTCAGCCACCCCGGTCACCTGCACGCCGACGATTCGGCTGCCCCCATCGGCCGATTCCAGACGGTTCACCAACGTCTGTTCGCGCAGTTGCACGTTGGGCAGCGCGCTAACCCGCTGCCGAACGTGCTGCTCCAGTTGCGGCCGGGTCGCCGAAACACTGAGCAGTCCCGAGTCCATCTGGCGCAGCGGCGCGCCGTTGAAGTACCAGCGCAGATTGCCCGCCAGGTCACAGCTATAGATGCCGCTGTCGGTCAGTTCCTGTTGCAGTCCAGGTAAAAGCTCCTCCAGGATCCGCTGCCCCCGAGCCAGCAGGGCGTGTGCGTGCCGCCCCTGGGGAACCCCTTTGCGTGCGTCGGCAACACCGGTGATCTCGTCGCGCTCGATGACGATGACCTCTCGATACCGGTCGGCCAGCACTCGGGCGGTAAGCAGCCCGGCTATGCCGGCGCCCAGCACGACGGCGCGCTCATCCAAGACTCGACTCATTTGCAAAAGGTTCCTTCCATGATTGACGAAGGCGACCGCCTCACTTCTTCTGCCTTGCGGCCGTTGGCCGGTCCGGTCACGGCCGCTCGGACAATTGCGCCGGCAGCCGGCGCAGAACCGATGATCGGCCGGTTCTCCAGCGGCCAAGCTGATGCGACGGGCACTCGCGCGTTCATGTGACCTTCTTTGCCAGTCGAGTGAAACGTCGATCGGGGCGACCTGACTCGTACTCCATCCTGGCCAGGCACAGCGACCGGGACGCCTCCATCCGTGCTGACAAATCGGCAGGTCAGGAGATGAGCCCGGCAGTGCGGTTGGGCAATTCTGGGGACGAACTTCGGCGGACAAGTCTGCGTTTGTCACAAGTCACTAGACGAAAGAGAGCCGATGAAGCCATTTCGGATTGAGATCGCACAGCAAGAACTGGACGACCTTCGACAACGGCTCGCTATCACTCGGTGGCCGGATGCCGGACCGGTGCCGGGCTGGTCTCGGGGCATTCCTCGTGGCTACCTGCAGGAACTCTGTCAGTACTGGCAGAACAGCTATGACTGGCGAGCGGCCGAGGCTCGACTGAACTCCTACGATCAGTTCACCACTGAGATCGACGGTGAGAACGTGCACTTCCTGCACGTGCGCTCGCCCGAGCCGGACGCGGTGCCGCTACTGCTCACCCACAGCTGGCCCGGATCCTTCGTGGAATTCCTCGACCTGATCGGGCCATTGTCGGATCCGCGTGCGCACGGTGATGACTGCTCACTCGCCTTCCACCTGGTGATACCCACCATCCCGGGCTTCGGTTTCTCCGGTCCGACCAAGGACCAGGGGTGGGACGTCGCCCGGATCGCGCGGGCCTGGGCCAGCCTGATGAGCCAGCTCGGATACGGGCGCTACGTCGCGCAAGGTGGTGACTGGGGCATGCCGATCTCGCTCCAGTTGGGCCTGACCGATCCGCAGCACGTCGCTGGCGTGCACGTGGGCATGATCGTCACGTTCCCGTCCGGTCCCGAGGCGCTAGCGGATCTGGAGCCGGCGGAGCAAGCCCGCCTGGGCCGAGCCATGCAGTTCGCCGAGGATGGTTTCGGCTTCCAGAAGCTGCAGTCCACCCGTCCGCAGACGATGTCCTACGCGCTCACCGACTCACCGGTCGGCCAGCTGGCCTGGATCGTCGAGAAGTTCAAGGAGTGGTCGGGTGCCACCGACGCCCCGGAGGACGTGTTCGACCGCGATCAGTTGCTGACCAACGTGATGATCTACTGGCTTACCGCAACGGCCGGTTCGAGCGCGCAGATCTACTACGAGTCCGCGCACCTGACCGAGGATTTCGTGCGGACCTGGGGCGGTCCGTGGCCGTTGATCGTCCCGGTCGGGGTGGCCAACTTCCAAGACGATCCGTCCCAGCCGATCCGGCGGTGGGCAGAGAAGATCATCCCCACCCTGTGTCACTGGAGCGAGTTCGAGCACGGCGGTCACTTCAATGCGATGGAGCGACCGGCCGATCTGGTCGGCGACATCCGCGCGTTCGTGGCTGAGCAGCTGGACTTCGGCTGAGCTTTTCCGAACGTGCAAATTCCTCCGGTTCCCAACCGGAGGAATTTGCACGATCGCCTTAGATGTACAGGCTGTTCGGCGCCTGCCCGCACAGCACCCGGCCGTACAGCTCGGCGTTGGTGTCCGGGTTCATCAGGGCATGCAGGCTAATGGCCTGCACGTCCTGCTGGATGCCACGCATCGGGTGCGAGCTGTACACCGACGAACCGCCGCTGGCGGTGGCCAGCAGGTCGACCGCCTCCTTGGCCAGTCGCACCGCCGCGCCCATGTCGGCCCGTGCGGTAATCCGCTCCTCCAGCGACCACTGCTCGTGCGTGGCGGTCTTGGTGTCGACCAGGTCGGCCAGCCGTTCGGCGTGGAAAACCGCCTCATCGATCTTCATGCTCGCGTGCGCGACCTGGTGGTGGGTCAGCGGAGCCTCCGCCTGGCTGATGTAGTCGGTGTAGGTGATCTTGCGCTCCGGCAGCCGTCCGATGAAGAGATCCCGCGCGGCGATGGCCAGCCCGAGCGCGGTGCCGACCGAGGACGCTGAGGCCACCGGCAGCAGCGGCGCCCCGTGGATCATGGACTCCGCGGCGTGCGCCGACATGCTCTGGCCCTGAAGGATGACCGGCAGCGGCACCACCCGCTCGGCCGGCACGAACAGATCCTGCGCCACCGTGGTGACGCTGCCGGTGCCGCGCAGTGCCGAGGTATCCCAGTCGTTAATGACGGTCAGCTCGGAGCTCGGCACCACCGCCATGATCGGCATCGGCTCGGCGTCCGGCGACACCTGCACCGCCAGAATCTCTTGCCAGTGGCTGTGCAGGGCCCCGGTGGTGAAGCCCCACTTGCCGTTGACCACGACCCCGCCGGGTACCGGCGCCGCCATGGCCGACGGGCTGAGTGTTCCGCAGATCCGGACGTCCGGGGTGGAAAAGACCTCTTCCTGGACCTGGTCCGGGAACAGCCCCACCATCCAGGTCGGGATCCAGTAGACCGATGCGGTCCAGCCGATCGAGCCACTTGCCCGGCCTAGCTCGGTGCCGACGTCCACCAGTGTGCGGGTGTCGCACTCCAAACCACCGTAGCGGCGGGGCACGCGCATGCGGAACACGCCTGCGTCGGCCAGCAGCTCGAGGGTCTCCTCGTGCAGACGACCCTTCTCTTCGGTCCATCCAGCCTTGTCCGCTAGGGCTGGTCGGAGCTCGGCTATCCGCGATACGAGGCGAGCTCGGCTGTCTTCGATTGTTGCAGTCACCAGTTCCTCCTGTGCTGAGAATCGACTTAGCGTGGTCGCCCGACCATCGCCCGGTGTCTGAATCCACCTACCGATTGCATCGCGCCCAACACTGGCATCCGGAGGAGCCGCCAAACGTCTCCTCGCCTGCGACGTTCGCAGAGATTTCGGGCCGCACGACACGTCGGATAAGGCTTGGCGCCGGTCGGCAGGTTATCTTGGGAGATAGCACGATCAGCAATTATCGGCTCCTCTCACGGCAGCTGGGACAGGGCAATTTGGAAGGCATCTACTCATGGGTAGCGCAAATCTTCACAAGGATTTGTACTTCTAGATAGTCGGGATTCCAGACCCACGCCGGGCGTGCGAAACCTGAGCAACGTCGGAGAGGATGCGCGGGCGGTAGGCATGCATAACCTGGAGGCGACGCCCCCTCTACCCCCAATTGTGGTGATTTTGTATGCCTCCGAACGCTGCGGTGCACGATGCATTGCGCACGGTTCCGGTCGACAGCACCCCCAGGCTGCGCCCTGACTATGCACGGCCGCAGGCCGCCGACCTGCCGGCGCAGGAAAAGACCCACAGTGCGGTCGAGCGAGTAATTGCGATGATTCATCGCCGTTATCAGGAACCGCTCACACTTCAAGACCTAGCGGCTGAGGCCTGCTATAGCACCTTTCATTTCACGCGGTTATTCCACAAGAAAGCGGGCATGCCGCCGGGACAATTCCTGACGGCTGTCCGGCTTTATCACGCGAAAAGGTTGCTGGCCACGTCGGATATGTCAATAGTGGATGTAGTGACGTCAGTCGGATATAGCAGCGTCGGTACTTTTACCACCAGGTTCACCAATGCCACCGGTGTGTCGCCGAGCGCCTTCCGCGATCCGTCGGTCAACCGACTGCTGGCGTTGATCGGCCCATGTGGAGTCCGGATCCCATCGGCTGCCACCGTTGCCGCGGCCGAGTGCAGCGGTCGGCGTCCCGTCGAGACCACCGGTGCGATCGTCGGCTCGCTTCAGTTGCCGAGTGGGACGGATTCCACCGAACTGCTGGTCGGCGTATTCGATAGCATGGCGCCGCAATCCGGCCCGGTGGCCTGCCACACTATCGCCGCGTCCGAGGCAATCGAGGTTTATATTCAAAATATCCCGGTGGGCCTGTGGCATTTAGTGGCTATCGGTAGCCGACGGAATACTTCCGGTGACCATTCCACCGACCAGAAGACGGCATTGCTCGCCACCACCCTGGCTCCGATTCGGGTGCGCAAGGATGAGATTGCCGGAGCGCCGTCACTGCGATTGGCCCCGCCCGGCCCGTTGACCCCACCGATCGCCACCCTGTTCGGACCGCCGCCGAATGGTCGCGGTCTGGGTGAAGCCGCGGCCCGGACGAAGAGCAGTTCCACGCTGCCTCGGCTAACCCACCCGGGGGTTGCCAGCGCAGCGTGATCCACCGCCCTACCGGAAGGGCCACCTGTGGCACGATGTGCCTGTCCGTGCTGGTTGACGCGCCGGCACCCGCGTGCCGGCCCGAGGCGACCGGCCCGTCGCGCGTCGAGGTGTCCGAGAGGGGCCGTCGTGGACCTGAGCTTGACCGAGCACACGGTCGATCATCACGTGGTCGTCGAGGTACACGGCGAAGCCGACGTGCACACCGCGCCGGAGTTGCGTGACCGACTGATCAGCGTGCTGGACTCCGGTCACCCGTCGGTGGTGGCCGACCTGAGTCGGCTGTCCTTCATCGATTCAACCGGCTTGGGTGCGCTGGTCGCGGCCCGCAACCATGCCAACGCCGCCGGCGCCTCGCTGCGCCTGGTTTGCACCAGCGAGCGGTTGCTCAAGGTGTTCCGGATCACCGGCCTGCACGAAGTGTTCGAGATCCATCCGACGCTGGCTCAGGCAACCACCAGCTGAGCGAGTTAGCCAGGCAACCCGCGCATCGGCGATTTGCCACCTTCGACCGGGTAGGGGACCCGGCTTCGAGCGCGGGCCGGCCGCGTACCCTAGACTCCGCCGCAGCCGCTACGACAGCGCTGCCATACCTGCCACTCTCCTCGTGCGCGGGTGAACCCGCGCCGACGCTGTCGGGTGATCTGCTTACCGATCTCGATCGCTGAAGGAGTCCTGCGTTATGGCTTTGTCCTATTCGATTGCCGCCCCGGCGGGGGAGGGGGTAGCCGCTGCCTTCTCTGGCGGTGACCGGGGGCTGGTCACCGTGGTCGGGGTGGTAGCCCTGATCGCGCTGGCCTTCTCGTTCGTCCTGTTCCGCGAGGTGCTGTCGGCCGATCAGGGCACGCCCAACATGATCCGGATCGCCGAGGCGGTGCAGGAGGGCGCGCAGGCCTACCTCAAGCGCCAGTTCCGCACGCTCAGCGTCGTGGTGGTCGTGGTGTTCTTGGTGCTGTTCGCGCTGCCGGCCGACGATGCCGGCGAGCGGATCGGGCGCTCCATCTTCTTCCTGGTTGGCGCCGCGTTCTCCGGTTCCATCGGCTACTTCGGCATGTGGCTGGCCACTCGGGCCAACCTGCGAGTGGCGGCCGCCGCCAACACCGCGGGCCGCGAGCGGGCCACCCGAATCGCCTTCCGCACCGGCGGCGCGGTCGGCATGGCCACCGTCGGGCTCGGCCTGCTCGGCGCCTCCATCGTGGTGCTGGTGTACACCAACCACGCTCCCAAGGTGCTCGAGGGCTTCGGCTTCGGCGCGGCCACGCTGGCCATGTTCATGCGTGTCGGTGGCGGCATCTTCACCAAGGCCGCCGATGTCGGCGCCGACCTGGTCGGCAAGGTCGAGGCTGGCATTCCCGAGGACGACCCGCGCAACGCCGCCACCATCGCCGATAACGTCGGTGACAACGTGGGTGACTGCGCCGGCATGGCGGCCGACCTGTTCGAGTCCTACGCGGTGACCCTGGTCGCCTCGCTGATCCTCGGCTCGGTGGCCTACGGCACCAAGGGTCTGCTGTTCCCGCTGATCGTCCCGGCCATCGGCGTGATCACCGCCATCATCGGCGTCTTCATCACCCGGTCGCGGGCCAATGAGGGCGGCCTGACCACCATCAACCGCAGCTTCTACATCTCCGCCGGCATCTCCGCGATTCTGTGCGCGATCGCCGCGTTCAGCTACCTGCCGAGCCACTTCGGCAAGCTCAAGGGCATCGGCCTGGACGTCAACGGCGCCGCACTGGCCAATCACAAGGGCAACCCGGCGCTGATCGCGATCATCGCGGTGCTGATCGGCATCGTGCTCGCCTCGATCATCCTGTGGCTGACCGGTGTCTTCACCGGCACCGAGCACAAGGCGGTGCAGGACGTCGGCAAGACCTCACTGACCGGCCCGGCGACGGTGATCCTGTCCGGCATCTCGGTCGGCTTCGAGTCCGCCGTCTACACCGCCCTCGTGATCGCGGCCGCGGTGTTCGGCGCCTTCCTGCTCGGCGGCGCGTCGGTGTCGGTGGCGCTGTTCGCGGTGGCGCTGGCCGGCTGCGGCCTGCTCACCACGGTCGGCGTGATCGTCGCCATGGACACCTTCGGTCCGGTCTCCGACAACGCCCAGGGCATCGCCGAAATGTCCGGGGACGTCAGCGGCGACGGCGCGCAGATCCTCACCGAGTTGGACGCGGTGGGCAACACCACCAAGGCCATCACCAAGGGCATCGCGATCGCCACCGCGGTGCTGGCCGCGACCGCGCTGTTCGGCTCCTACCAGGACGCCATCCGGCAGGGCGTCGAGAAGGCCGGCAAGGAGACCAGCGATATCGCCAACAACACCAACTTCCTGAACACCATCGTCAGCCCGAACACCCTGGTCGGGGTGATCATCGGCGCGGCCGTGGTGTTCATGTTCTCCGGGCTGGCCATCAACGCGGTGTCCCGCGCGGCAGGTGCGGTGGTGTTCGAGGTGCGCAACCAGTTCCGTACCCGGCCCGGCATCATGGACGGCACCGAACGGCCGGAGTACGGCCGGGTGGTCGACATCTGCACCCGGGATTCGCTGCGCGAGCTGATCACGCCCGGTCTGCTG
>DATFHF010000081.1:0-137070 GCA_035248685.1 Jatrophihabitans sp. | reverse complement strand
ACGCGAAGGCTACAAGGGCACTTCTTCGGCGGCATTGTGACCGAAGGGTGACCAGGGGTTGTACAAAAACGTAGCCGTAGCCGGGCGTTTCAACCGAAAGGGCGGGAATCTGCATCACGCTAGGGTGCAGATTCCCGCCCTATCAGCGGTTCTCGCACACGGCCTTACGGCCGCCCCGTTGTGCGTTTTCTGTTTAGTTGTTGACTACCTGGTCGGTATTCCTACCGAGCCTGGCCGAACTACTTCTTGAAGCCGATCGAGGTGTAGTCGACGTCGGCGAAGCCGAACGAGCCGAAGTTGACCAGGTTGTTCTTGGTCGCCACCAGGTCCGGCCGCTGGTAGAGCGCCACCGAGTGGCCCTCTTCCCAAATCTTCTGGTCGATCTGGTAGGTCAGGTCGGTCGCCTTCTGGGTGTCCAGCTCGCTGACCGCCTGGTCGTACAAGGAGTCGATCTCCGGGGTGCCGATCTTGGCGTAGTTCTGGTCACCGTTGGACTTGTAGATCGACTCGGCTGAGGAGATCGGGAACGGGGTGCCGATCCAGCTGAAGATGGTCAGGTCGAACTTGCCCACCAGCACGTAATCGGGGAAGAACGGGTCCGAGGGCACCGACTTGATGGTGATCTTGATACCGGCCTCCTTCAGCGCCTTCTGCTGAAGCGCCGACTCGTCGGCCGAGGTCTTCACGCCGTCCGGGATGACGAAGTTCAGGTTCAGCACCTTGCCGCCCTTGGCGTAGTAGCCGTCCGAACCCTTGGTGTAGCCGGCCTGCTCCAGCAGCGAGTCCGCCTTGGCGATGTCCCGGTTGCAGAAGTCGCCGCAGGTCGACTTGTACTGGGCCTGGTTGTTCATCCAGATGTGGCTGTTCAGGACCGTGGCCGGCCAGTCCAGCGGGCTGAGCAATGTCTTGGCGTCACCAACCCGGTCGATGCTCAGCATGACTGCCTGCCGGACCTTCAGGTCAGCCATCGGACCGGTGCTGCCCATGTCGATGTGCCGCCAGTTCGGGCCACCGGCCTTGTGGATAGTGACGCCCGGGGTCGCCTTGACGGTGGCGTAGGTGGCCACCGAGGAGCCGACGTCGACCTCGTCGATCTGGTCGGACTGGAGTGCCTTGGCCTGCGCGGACTGGTCGATGGTGATGAACTCGATCTTGTCCAGCTTGGGCGCCCTACCCCACCACTTGTCGTTGTGCACCAGCGTGATGGTCTTGGCGGTCTTATCGATCGTGCCGAACTTGAACGGACCACCGGACACGCTCGGAGCGTTCACCCACGAGGTGTTGAAGGCGGCCGGGGTAGCGTTCAGTGGCGCCGGCATCAGCGGGCTGAACAGCGACTGCCAGTCCGGGTACGGGTTCTTGAAGACGACCGTGACGTCCTGGTCGGTGGAACCCTTGCTCACGCTCTGGATCTGCTCGTAACCGTTGGTCGAGGCCGGCTTGTAGGCCTTGTTGGTGCCGTTCAGCGCCTGCCACAGCCCCGCGAAGTCCTGGTAGCTGATGGGGGTGCCATCACTCCAGACGGCCTTCGAGTTGATGTGGTAGTTGATGGTCTGCGGGCTGGTGGAGGTCTGCTCGGCCTTGTCCACCACGTCCTTGTTCAGGATCGGCTTACCACCGGCGTCGAAGTGCCAGACGACCGGCAGCGTCGCGAGCATGATGTTGGAGATGTTGGCGTCGTTTCCGTCGACCTCATTGATATTGAAGTTCGGAGGGTAGCTGTCCAGCGGCCAGCGCAGGGTGCCACCGGATGGCACCTGGTCGTAGGACAGCGGGTTCGTGTCGTTCAGGTTCGCGACCGCCTGCTTCTTGTTGCCGGTATTGGAGTTACCCCCGGAGCCCTTCGAGCTCCCGCAGGCAGTCAGGGCGAGGGACGCCGCCACGACGGCTGCGATCCCTACTTTGCCGAACAACCTCACACTTCCTCCTCAGAAATATTGACACCAATCTGAGCGTGCTCAAGACGGTGCGTAACTCGTATCTTGCTTACTTCAGATCGCGCATAGTTCACAGCACCGCGAATTTTGTCGCGGTTCCTGGTACTTGCTACGCACCACACGGCGTCGAGGCTAGACCCGTTGCCGAATCGGTATGCATCAGATAGGAAACCGAACCCTCCCCCGGTAAGCCCAAAGGCCCCAAAATACTGCTGACACGGACCAGTGGTGGCACCCGCCTCAAACAACCTCGCGGACTGTAGCAAAGTGGCAGGCGGCCCGATGATCGGCGCCTCCCATCCCGTACAGCGGCGGGTCCTCGCCCTTGCACCTGGCCCGTTCCTCGGTGTCGAGCTGCTCGGCGAAAACGAAGCATCGCGAGGAGAACCGGCAGCCGCTGGGGATGTCGGACGGGCTGGGCAGGTCGCCGGTCAGCAGGATCCGCTGCCTGGCTCGCTCCTTCTGCGGATCCGGCAACGGGATCGCCGACAGCAATGCCTGGGTGTACGGATGCGAAGGCTGGCCGAAGATCTCCTTGGTGGTACCTACCTCGACGATTCGCCCGAGGTACATCACTGCAACCCGGTCGGCGATGTGCCGCACCACCGACAGGTCGTGCGCCACGAACAGGTAGCTCAGGCCCATCTTGACCTTGAGCTCGTCGAGCAGGTTGATCACGCCGGCCTGGATCGAGACGTCCAGCGCCGAGACCGGCTCGTCCAACACGATGACCTTCGGGTCCAGCGCGAGCGCCCGGGCGATGCCGATGCGTTGCCGCTGGCCGCCGGAGAATTCCGCCGGATACCTGCTGGCGTGCTCCGGGCTCAGCCCCACCATCCGGAGCAGCTCGGCGGTCCGAGCCTTGATCTTGTCCTTGGGTGTCTTTTGCACCCACATCGGCTCGGCCAGCAAGTCCCCGATCGGCATCCGCGGGTCAAGGGAGGCCATCGGATCCTGGAACACGATCGAGAGGTCGGCGCGCATCCGGCGCCGGTCCTCACCCTTGAGGTTGTCGGTGTTCTTGCCCAGCACCACGATCTTGCCCTGCTGCGGCTTGAGCAGGTTCATGATCTCCATGATCGTGGTGGTCTTGCCGCAACCGGACTCGCCGACCAATCCGAGTGTCTCGCCCCGGCGGATGTCGAGCGAGACGCCGTCCACCGCGTGTACCCGGCCGACCGTCCGGCGGATCACCGAACCCTTACGGATCGGGAACGCCCGGTGCAGGTCGTCCAAGCTCAGCACCTCTTCGCGTTCCTCGCGCGGCACCGCCACCAGGGCATCCCTGGGCAGTTGCGGGCGGACAAAGACATCGCCGGCGGTCCAGTTGCGCTGGGCGATTTCCAGGCTGCGGTGGCAGGCGGCGAAATGCTCGGCCCGATCGGTCGGATCCAAGCCGGGCTCGATGGTGCGGCACTTGTCCACCACGATCGGGCAACGGGGCGCGAACGGGCAGCCGGCCGGCAGCGCCACCAGTGACGGCGGGCTGCCCTCGATCGGGATCAGCGGTTCCTTTTCCTCCACGTCCATCCGCGGGATCGAGCCGAGCAGCCCCATGGTGTACGGCATCCGCGGCTGATAGAAGACCTCGTCCACCGGCGCCAGTTCGACCGCCTTGCCGGCATACATCACCATCACCCGGTCGGCGAAGCCGGCCACTACCCCGAGATCGTGGGTGATCAGCACGGTGGCCGCGTTGGTGACCTGCTTGGCCTTCTGAAGAACGTCCAGCACCTGAGCCTGGATCGTTACGTCCAGCGCCGTGGTCGGCTCGTCCGCGATGATCAGATCCGGGTCGTTGGCGATGGCCATCGCGATCATCGCGCGTTGCCGCATACCGCCGGAGAACTCGTGCGGGAACGAACTGGCCCGCAGCCGCGGATTCGGGATGCCCACCAGATCCAGCAGTTCGATCGCCCGGGCCTGCGCGGCGGTCTTGCTGACGTCCTGGTGGATGCTGACCGCCTCGGCGATCTGGTCGCCGATGGTGTAGACCGGCGTCAGGGCCGACAGCGGATCCTGGAAGACCATCGAGATGCCCGAGCCCCGGATCTTGGATAACCGCTTGTCATTGAGCGTCAGCAGATCCTGGCCGCGGAACTTGATGATGCCGGTGACCACCGCGCTGGCCGGCAACAGCCCCATCACCGCCAGCGAGCTGACCGACTTGCCGGAGCCGGACTCGCCGACGATGGCCAGCGTTTCACCCGGCCGGACCGTGTAGGACACCCCGCGTACCGCCTGCACCCGGCCGGCCTCGCTGCGGAAGCTGACCGTCAGGTTCGACACTTCCAGCAGCGCCTCGGCATGGCCGCGGTGGCCGTTCGGACCGGTCAGCGCGCTGCCGGCCGGCTGGGCACCGGGCTGCCCGGCGGCGTGGGTGTTGACGGGCTCGGTCACAGGCGGCTCGATCCTGACGACGGGTCGATGGCGTCGCGCAGCGCGTCACCGATCACGCTCACGCAGAGCACGGTGAGCACCAGCAGGCCGGCGCCGAAGAGGAAGACGTGCGGGTAGGTGGTGGCCAGCGTCTGCGAGTCGGCGAGCACGGTGCCCATCGAGACGTCCGGCGGCTGGACCCCGAAGCCGAAGAAGCTCAGGCCGGTCTCGGCCACGATGGTGCCGCCGACGTTGATCGTGACGTCCACGATGAGCAGCGAGGCCATGTTCGGCAGCAGGTGCCGGCGGATGATGGTGAACGCCCCCACTCCCATGAACTTCGCGGCCTGGACGTACTCACGCTCCTTCAGGCTCATCGTCATGCCGCGCACCACCCGGCCGGTGATCATCCAGCCGAAGACCGACAGCAGCAGTACCAGCCACAGCCAGGTCCGGCCGGACAGCACCGGGCTCAGGATCGCCAGGATCAAGAAGCTCGGCAGCACCAGCAACAGGTCGATCACCCAGACCACGCCCAGATCGGCCCACCGGCCGAAGTAGCCGGCGATGGAGCCCGCCACCGCGGCGATGCTGGTCGTGATGCAGGCCGCCGCCAGGCCGATGATCAGCGACTTCTGCAAGCCCTTCAGGGTTCGGGCGTAGACGTCCCGGCCGATGTCGTCGACGCCGAAGAAGTGATCCCGGCTCGGCCCGGCCAAGATGTTGGCCTGGTCGAAATCGTCGTAGTGCCAGTGCGTCAGGTACGGACCGAGGTAGGCAAGCAAGAAGATCAGCACCAGCACGATCAGCGCCGCCATACCGGAGCGCTGCCGGCGGAACCGGCGCAGGATCAGCCGGCCGCGCGAGATGGTCTCGGTGCTGCCGATCTGTTGAGCGGTGGCATCGGGACTGTCGACGGTCGGCGGCGCGACCTCGAAGATCTCCTGGGGCGACATGGACATGGCCGCTATCTCCTATCTGGAGCGGACGCGCGGATCGAGCGCGGCGTAGAGCACGTCGGACAGTAGGCCGGAGAACAGGACCAGCACTGCCGTGAAGCAGGCGACCGCGGCTACCGCGTTGACGTCGTGGGACTGGACGGACTGCACCAGGTACTCGCCCATGCCGTGCCAGCCGAACAGGGTCTCGGTGAAGATGGCGCCGGTGAGCAGCAGGCCGAAGGAGTAGGCGAAGAACGTGACGATCGGGATCAGCGCGGTCCGCACGCCGTGTTTGAACAGTGCTCGCTGCCTGGTCAGGCCCTTGGCTCGGGCCGTCCGCAGGAAGTCGCTACCCAGCACGTCGAGCATGGCGCTGCGCTGGTAGCGGCTGAAGAAGGAGATGCCGAACAGCGCCAGCACCGTGGTCGGCATGATCAGCCGCTTGGCACGGTCGGCCCAGAAGGCCGCGCCGTGCAGGTTGGAGTCGTACTCCCCCGAGGTCGGGAACAGCCCGGCGTGCCCTGCCTTGAGGTTGATCCAGACGAAGATGGTCTGCACCACGATGATGACGACGACGGTCGGCGAGGCCAGCAGCACGTAGGAGGCGAATGTCGTGGCGACATCCGCCGGTTTTCGCTGTCGGACCGCGCCCAGTACCCCGATCAGCACGCCGCCGACCGCGCCGAACACGGTGCCGAGCAGCAGCAGCCGCAGGCTGACCCCGATCCGGCGCTTCATCTCGGTGGTGACCTGCTCCTCACCGACGATCTGCTTGCCGAAGTTGCCGTGTACGACACCCTTCAGCCAGCGCTCGTAGCGGACCAGCACCGGCGTGGACGGATCGGCGTTGCGCTCCTGGAGGGTGGCGTGGATGGTCGCTTCCGGGATCGGCGGGTTCCGGCCCTCGTAGCGGGCCCGGGGGTCCAAGGTGAGCGAACCGAGCACGTAGGCCAGGCTGGCCGCTATGAACACCAGAACCAGATAGTTCAGGAAGCGTCGAGCAATAAACTTCAGCATCGGTCCATCCCACGTTCACTCGGGCGTTCGGTGCGCCGGTGGTTCGTATGCCATTGCACCTTGTGGCGGGACTGTAGCCGACGGGGATAACTGTGCAGTCACGTCCGGCACGAATTGCCGGTTGGTGGCCACCCAGTCCAGCTCCGGCAGTTCGGCCGCCCGGGCCCACCGCAGCTCACTGTGCTCCAGGGCAACCGGGGTAGCGGAGTCCGCGGCCAGGCAGGCCCGGAACAGCACCAGCACCGCCCCGGCGTCCAGCCGCCGCCGGCCCAGTTCGGCCTCGACGATGATCCGGCAGCCCAGTTCCTCGGCGCATTCCCGCACGATCGCCCGTTCGGCAGTCTCGCCGCGTTCCACCTTGCCGCCGGGGAACTCCCAGCGGCCGGCCAGTGCCGTCGGTCGGCTGCGCCGGGCCACCAGGACCCGCCGGCCATCGACGATGGCGGCGGCCACCACGGTTACCTGGCTGGTGTCCGCCTCGATTTCGGCCAGCAGCCGGCTCAGCCGGCCGAGCACCCACCGGCGGGGACGGACGTCCCACCGGCGCCGGAACAGCTCCAACGTCACCAGCGTGCCGGCCGGCACTGCCGCGGTGGCGGCGGTGACCCGTCCGGGCAGCCGACCGATCCGGCGATCAACGACCGAGATATCGGCGGCGATCAGCTCGGCCACCCGGAGCACCCGGGGCGTGAGCGGGGCACGCGGCAACCGTCACCCCGCCGGCGGAGCGGTGCTGTTCTGGATGGCCCTGTTCGGAACGACTCGGCGATCAGCCAGGAACGGGAACCGATCCCGGACCCGTTTCACCTCGTCCGGGCTGACGTCGGCCACCAGCACCGTTTCACCCTGGCTGGCCTGAACCAGGATCCGGCCCATCGGGTCGATGATCGCCGAGTCACCGGTGTAGTTGCTGCCGTCGCCGGTGCCCACCCGGTTACAACCGAGCAGGTAGGCCTGGTTCTCGATCGCCCGGGCCCGCAGCAGCGCCTGCCAGTGTTCACGCCGGGGCTCGGGCCAGTTGGCCACCACCAGATACAGGTCGGTGTCGGCGGCCACCGCCCAGAACTCGTCGGCGAAGCGCAGGTCGTAGCAGACGAAGACGCTGACCCGCAGATCCTCCACGGTCACCGTCAGGAAGTCGGCGCCAGCCTGGTAGTGGTGGTGCTCACCGGCATAGCTGAACGGATGAATCTTGCGATACCGGTGCAGTTGGCCGTCCGGGCCGGCCAGCACCGCCACGTTGGCGGCCCGGGGTGCTGACTCGCCGGCGGCAGTGCCGTCGGTGGGGGCGCCGGGGTCGACCCACTGGGCGATCGAGGCGAGCACCCAGACGTCGTGCAACCGGGCCTGCTCGATCAGGAACTGCTCGTTGGGTCCACCCGGCTGCTCGGCGATCCGGGACGGGTTCATCGAGAAGCCGGTCGCGTACATCTCACTGAGCACGATCAGCCGGGCCCCGGCGGCGGTCGCCTGTGCCACCTGCGGAAGCAGTGCGGCCCGGGTACGCGGCCCGTCCTCCCAGACGATGTCGTGCTGAACGGCGGCGATCTTCATGCGGTCAGCTCTCGGAGTCGGGATAGCCGGTCCAGTGCGTCGGCGAGCACGCCCGGCTGCTTGCAGAACGCGAACCGCGCGTATCGGTCGATGGCGGAATCGTAGAAGACCCGGGACGGGATGGCGACCACGCCGGCCCGCTCGGGCAGCGCCCGGCACCATGCCTCGGCATCAGCTCCGACGTCGACGGTGGCGAAGTACGTGGCCTGTGGCCGCTGGACTGACAGGCCCTGTTCGCGCAGGCCGTCGACGAATAGGTCGCGTCGGGCCCGCAGGTCCTCGGCGATTCCCCGGTAGAAGTCGGCGCCGTAACCCAGGCCGTGCGCGATGGCGTATTGGAACGGACCACTGCCGACGTACGTGAGGAACTGCTTGACGGTTCGGACGGCGGCCAGCAGTCCGGGCGACGCGCATACCCAGCCGACCTTCCAGCCGGTGACGCTGAACGTCTTGCCGGCGCTGGAGATCGTCACGGTGCGTTCCCGCATGCCGGGCAGGGTGGCCAGCGGGATGTGCACCCCGTCGAAGATCAGGTGTTCGTAGACCTCATCGGTGACCACGATCAGGTCGTGTTCGACGGCTAATTCGGCGACCACGGCCAGCTCAGCAGCGGTGAACACGGTGCCGGTCGGGTTATGCGGGCTGTTGAGCAGGATGAGCCTGGTCCGCCGGTCCACCGCGGCGCGCAGTTCGGCCGGGTCGAAGGTCCACCGGTCACCGTCCGGTCGCAGTGTGACCACCCGGCGGGTGGCGCCGGCCAGCGCGACGCAGGCGGCGTAGGAGTCGTAGTAGGGCTCGAAGGTGACCACCTGGTCGCCCGGTTCGGTCAGGCC
This sequence comes from Jatrophihabitans sp., assembly GCA_035248685.1. Classification (GTDB taxonomy): domain Bacteria; phylum Actinomycetota; class Actinomycetes; order Mycobacteriales; family Jatrophihabitantaceae; genus Jatrophihabitans_A. The sequence goes on along the minus strand of DATFHF010000081.1, from coordinate 128,409 downwards.
GAGGATCGCCGCCGCGATGGCCTCGGTGGCGCCGATGGTCACCAACACCTCGGAGTTCGGGTCATAGATCAGGCCGTAGTGCAGGCGCTGGTGTTCGGCGATCGCGTTCCGGAGCTCGGGGATGCCGGGGCCGGGCGGGTACTGGTTGCCGCGACCGTCCGCGATCGCCTGCCGGGCTGCCTCCAGCAGGTCGGCTGGGCCGTCGGTATCCGGAAAGCCCTGGCCGAGGTTGATGCTGCCGGTGCTGGTCGCCAGTGCCGACATCTCGGCGAAGATCGTCGTGCCGAAGCTATCCAGCCGGCCCGTCCGCAGCAGTCGCGTCATGGCGTCAGCGTATGGGCTGTTCGTCCCCTCGGGAATTTCTGGCCTTGCCCGCCTGCTGTAGCAGTGTAATTATGTAATGAATGCAATCCTGTAAGGAGAGAATCATGTACTTCCATCAAGCAGATGATGAGCAAGACGGTGGACGAGGCCACCGGGGACATGGCGGTCCCCGTCCGGGCGGTCGAGGTGGTCCGCGAGGCGGGCGTGGTTTCGGCCGGCCCGGTGGCTGGCAGCAGGCTGACCTGCCGTCGGCCGAGGACGCGGCATCGTGGTTCACCGGCCGGCTGCCCTCCGGATGGTTCGTCGGAGCGCCCGAGGTCAGCGTCGATCGCGAAGAGATCCTGGTGACCGGTGAATTGCCGCCGGTCGAGGGCGGCGACGACAGTGCCGCGGCGGCCGGCCGGATCAGCCGGTTCCGCGAGGAGAGCCGGGGCGAGCGGATGCGGATCGCGGATGAGGCCGAGGCCCGGTACGGACGCAAGGTCGCCTGGGGCGCCAGCCTCGGCGAGACCAGGGTGCTGTTCAGCCACCTGTCGGTGCCGGTGATGACCCGGTTGCGCCAGCCCGAGCGCCAGGTGTTGGACACCCTTGTCGACGCCGGGGTGGCCAGGTCCCGTTCCGAGGCGCTGGCCTGGGCGGTCAAGCTGGTCGGCCAACACACCGACGAGTGGTTGACCAGCCTGCGCCAGGCGATGGCCGAGGTCGACAAGCTGCGCACCGAAGGCCCCGCTCTCTAGGCGCATTGTGCGGCCCGAGCGGGCGGTTTTCGTCCGGTAAACCGCCTCGTCGGGCCGCACAATGCCGTTATCCACAGGGCCGAAACGACGATACCCAGAACCAGCCAGGATGGCCGGGTGCGTTCGATCCCATGGCAGGCCGGCCGGCAATTGGGCGTCTTCACCTACCATCAGGCCCTTGAAGCCGGTTGGTCACCGGATCAGCTCAAACGCGCAGTAGCAGCCGGCAAGCTCAGCCAGCCCCGACGAGGGACTTACGCGACTGCCGGCTCCGCTGAATCACCGCACGCCCACAGCAGACAATGGCTTGCTCAGCGTGGGGTAGCTGCGGCGCTCCGGATCGCAACCGCGACGGTCAGCCATGCGGCCGCGGTTGCCGTACACGGACTGCCGTTGTTGCAAACTCCGGCCACACCTTGCATCACATTGCCGCCACCGTTCCTTACCCGAGAGTCGGCCGTGCATGTGCATCGGCAGCCGATCCCGGCATGGCAGCTCGCCGGACAACTGACCGTGGAGGTCACGTCCGTGGCTCGCAGCTGCATCGACCTGACCAGAGAGTGCGGTCTTGCGGCCGGGGTGGTAAGTGCCGACGCGGCCATCCATGTCGGCTTGTGTACGACCGCGGATCTGGAAGCAGTTTACGCCACCTGTCGGGGCCGAGCCGGCCTGTCCTCCGGACGGCAATTGCTCGAACTCGTCGACGGCCGCAGCGAGTCCCCGCTCGAGTCGGTCAGCCGGCTAGCGATGCGTAGCCTGCAGCCGGCGCCTCGCATCCAAGTGCCGCTGTACACGTCTGCCGGCGAGTTCCTAGCCCGGGTCGATTTCTATTGGGACGGCCTGGGCTTAGTCGGCGAGGCCGACGGCCGGCTCAAGTACACCGACCAAGAGCTGTGGCGCGAGAAGCGTCGGCAGGAGCGGCTGGCCGAACACGGGCTGGTCTTTGAGCGGTGGGGATGGGCCGAGGCGATGAAGCCGGCCACCTTGCGAACCAGGCTTGAAGCAGCGCTGCGTCGGGCGGCTCAACTTCGCGGGGCCGGCATACCCGTCACTGCCGTGAGCCTCTAGCCATTGTGCGGCCCGAACGGGCGGTTTTCGGCCAGAAAACCGCCTTCCCGGGCCGCACAATGCGCAAACCGGGAGGTTAGACAGAGGTCGCCTTGGCGCGGCGGCCGCGTAGCCGCTCACGCTCGGTCTGGGACAGGACCACCTTTCGGAGCCGGACGGTCGACGGGGTGACCTCCACGCACTCGTCCTCGCGGCAAAATTCCAAGGACTGCTCCAGCGACAGCTTGCGCGGCGGCACCAGCTTCTCGAACTCGTCGGCAGTGGAAGACCGCATGTTCGTAAGCTTTTTCTCCTTGGTGATGTTGACGTCCATGTCGTCGGAGCGGGAGTTCTCACCGACCAGCATGCCCTCGTACACCTCGGTGGCCGGTTCGACGAATAGGGTTCCTCGTTCCTGAAGGTTGATCATCGCGAACGGGGTGGCGACGCCGGCCCGGTCGGCAACCAACGAGCCGGAGCTGCGGGTCCGCAGCTCCCCGAACCACGGTTCGTAGTCCTCGAACACATGGTGCACGATGCCGGTGCCTCGGGTGTCGGTGAGGAATTCCGTTCTGAAACCGATCAATCCGCGCGATGGGACGAGGAACTCCATTCGCACCCAACCGGTGCCGTGGTTGGTCATGGTCTCCATTCGACCCTTGCGTACCGCCAGCAGCTGGGTGATGGCACCGAGGTATTCCTCCGGCGCGTCCACCGTGAGCCGCTCCACCGGCTCGTGCAGCTGGCCCTCGATCTGCTTGGTGACCACCTGCGGCTTGCCGACCGTCAGCTCGAAGCCCTCCCGACGCATCTGCTCGACCAGGATCGCCAGCGCCAGCTCCCCACGGCCCTGCACCTCCCAGGCATCCGGCCGCTCGGTGGGCAAGATTCGCAGTGACACGTTGCCGACCAGTTCCCGGTCGAGCCGGTCCTTGACCAGCCGGGCGGTTACCTTGGAGCCCTTCTCGCGCCCGGCCAGCGGCGAGGTGTTGGTGCCGATGGTCATCGAGATGGCCGGCTCGTCCACCGTGATCAGCGGCAACGGCAGCGGATCGTCCAGGTCGGCCAGGGTGTCGCCGATCATGATCTCCGGGATGCCCGCGATCGCGATGATGTCGCCGGGGCCGGCCTCTTCGGCCGGCTTGCGTTCCAGCGCCTCGGTCATCAACAACGCGGTGATCTTGACCCGTTCGATGCTGCCGTCGTGCCGGCACCACGCCACCTGCTGGCCCTTGCGGATGGTGCCTTGGAACACCCGGCACAGCGCGATCCGGCCGAGGAACGGCGACGCGTCCAGGTTGGTCACGTGCGCCTGCAGCGGGGCACCGGCGCGGTAGGCCGGGGCCGGGATGGTGGACAGGATGGTGCTGAACAGCGGCCGCAGGTCGACCGAGTCGGGCATCGCGCCGTCTGCCGGCCGGTTCAGCGACGCTCGGCCGTCCCGCGCGCAGGCGTAGACGATCGGAAAGTCGATCTGCTCCTCGGTCGCGTCCAGATCCAGGAACAACTCGTAGGTTTCGTCGATCACCTCGGCGATCCGGCTGTCCGGACGGTCCACCTTGTTGACCACCAGGATCACCGGAAGCTTGCCTTCCAACGCCTTGCGCAGCACGAACCGAGTCTGCGGCAGCGGGCCTTCGGAGGCGTCCACCAACAGCACGATGCCGTCCACCATGGACAGTCCGCGCTCGACCTCACCGCCGAAATCGGCGTGACCCGGGGTGTCGATGATGTTGATGATCATCTTTTCGCCGTCGGGGGTCAGGTAGTTGACGGCGGTGTTCTTGGCCAGGATCGTGATGCCCTTTTCCCGTTCCAGGTCGTTGGAATCCATCGCCCGCTCGTCGACATGATCGTGCGCACCGAAGGCCCCGGTCTGCCATAGCATGGCGTCGACCAGGGTGGTCTTGCCGTGGTCGACATGCGCCACGATGGCGACGTTGCGGATCGACCCGCGGACCGCGTCGTTGCGGGGGCGGGCAGCGCTCTGGTGCAGCATGACTCTTCTCTCGTAGTCCGGACGGGCCGTTGCCCGCCGGTCGTGGGCTGGGATTTCAGTAGGAGACGGCGGCCGTCGTGGTCGCGGCCGGTGCGGCCCGATCCGGATGCCGGCGGGCTCGGCGACCCTCGGCCAGCAAGTAGCCGAGCACACCGAGGTAGGTCAGCGCGCCGACCGCGGCAACCACCGACCCGGTCGGATTCCAGTGCGCGGGCAGTGCGGTGACCTCGACGCTGCGCGGGTCGAAGGTGACGTGGTGGACGTCGGCCGTCTTCCACCGCGGATCGCCCAGCAGCGGCAGGTTCTTGATCGTGCCGTCATCGCTGGTGAACAGTCCGCCGAAGGAGCAGATCCCCTGGTTGCAGGACCGGGGCGTGACCACGAAGGTGCCGCGGATGCCGTCCGGCTTCTTGCCGATGTGATCACCGAGGTTTCCGGCCGCGATCGCGATTGCGGCCAGGCACAGCGCCGGGAAGACGACCCAGAACAGCCAGCCGGCCACCCGCCTGGCACCCGGGAACGACATCGCGACCAGGTCGCCGGACGCCTCAGCCAGCTGACTGGTCTGAGGCTCCTGCTGCGGTGGCTGCTCGGTGGACATCGCCCACCATCATCCCATCCTGGCGGTGGTGCTCCGTCCATCGAGCCGCCTCGGTCAAGGCCGCGGTGGCAGCTCCGGTGCGCGCCGCTCCGGCCGGTTGGCCAGGTCAGGCATCGGACGGGGTGGCCGGCGCTCGAGCTCGGCCAGCAGGTAGGCGATGCCGGCCGCTAGCTGCGGATCCGCGCCAGCGCCCCAGGCATGCGGTGGGAAGTCCACCACCTGGTTCGGATCGACCCCGTGGTTTTCTACCCCCCAGCCATACCGCTCGAACCAGAACGCGAACCGGGGTTGGGTGACCGCGGTGCCGTCCACCAGCTTGTACCGGCCGTCGATGCCGATCACGCCACCCCAGGTGCGGGTGCCGATCACCGGGCCGAGTCCCAGGGCCTGGAACGCCGCGTTGACGATGTCACCGTCGGAGCCGGCCCACTCGTTGGCCAGCGAGGCCAGCGGTCCGCGCGGCGCGCCACCCGGGTAGCTCTCCTGGTGCCGGTGGCGGGCGGTGCCCCAGCCGATCAGTGGCCGGGACAGCTTCTCGATCACCAGCTGCGATACGTGCCCACCGGCGTTGTCCCGGGTGTCGACCAGCAGCGCGTCCCGCTCCACCTCGATCGGCAGGTCCCGGTGGAAGGCCGCCCAGCCGGAGGCCACCATGTCCGGTATGTGGACGTAACCGATCCGGCCACCGCTGGCCTCGTGCACCAGCGACCGTCGCTGGGCGACCCAGTCCAAGTAGCGCAGCTCGGTGTCGCCGGGCAGCGGGATCACCGCCACCGATCGCTGGACGCCGGCACGCTCGACCCGCAGCTCCACCGGCTTGCCGGCGGTGCCACGCAATAGCTCGGCCGGGCCGGCCGGACCGACCGGGCGGCCGTTGATCGCCACGATCCGGTCGCCGGCGCGCACCCCGACGCCAGGTGCGGTCAGCGGCGAACGCGCCATCCGTGAGGAGTTGTCGCCCCGGATGACCCGGTCGACGATCCAGGCGCCGTCCGGACTGCGGCTCAGGTCGGCGCCCAGGTAGGCCGGTTGCAGCAGCGGATCCTTCTTCGCCGGCGGCGGTGTCTCGTAGGCATGCGACGAGCCGGTTTCCCCGTTGATCTCCCACAGCACATCGGACAGGTCGTCCCGGGTGGCGATCCGGTCGATGAACGGCCGGTACTTGTCGACCTCGGCCTCCCAGTCGATGCCGGCCATGTCGGCTATCCAGTAGTGCTCGGCCATCAGCCGGCCGGTCTCGTCCAGCTCCTGCGCCCATTCGGCGGGCGGGTCGACGGTGAGCCGGATCCGGTCCAGATCGACCTTGATGACGTCGTCGCTGCCCTCCTCGGCCTTGCGATCCGACGGAACCACCCGCAGGTTGGCGTGGTCGCGTAGCACCAGCGCGCTGCCGTCGGCCGCGACGTGCACCGCATCGACATGCTCGGCCAGTTGGACGCACTTGCGCTTGGCGAAGTCCCAGAGTTGCACCGACGGCCGGATGTCTCCCTCCGGCAACCGGGCCTCGCCGAGCTCGCCGGCGACCGGCGCGTCGGTCCACAGGAAGCCGGCCTTGACCGCGCGCAGTTTCTCCAGGCGCCCGGCCGGCACCGGGAACGCCACGATCCGCTCGCCGATGTCTTCCAGGTCCACCCGGACCGGGGTCGCTGCCGCGGCGTCATCGGATCCGGTCGGCGGACGGCTGGCCTGGCCGGCCAGTTCCGGGTCGAACGGCGACGGAGTGTCGGCGGCGAGGGTGACCAGGTAGGGCCGGATGGCCAACGGGAACGACAGGTCGAAGGCGTGTGAGTCGTAGACCGGGTCGAAGGTACGCGCGGACAGGAAGGCAAGGTACTTGCCGTCCAGGCTGAACGCCGGCTGGAAGTCGTCGAAGCGGTGACCGGTGATCGCGGTGATGGTGCCACTGGCCAGTTCGACCAGCCGGATGCTGCGCATCTCCGCGGTCTTTTGCTCGGCGGCGTAGGCCAGCCATTGCGAGTCCGGGGAGAAGCTGAGGTCGGAGAAGTCGCCGAACTCGTTGCGCTCCAACTCGGTGATGGCACCGTCCGGGCTGATCAGCAGCAGCCGGGCGTCGTGGGTGACCGCCGCCAGCCGGCTGCCGTCCGGGGCGGCCACCAGCTCCAGCACGCGGCCGATCTTGCCGGCGCCGAACCGCTGGGTGCGCCCGTCCGGCGTGGCTATCTCGATCGCGTCCGGGCCTTCGGCGCTGGACAGGTAGGCCACCGAGTCGCGGCCCGCTTCGGAATCGGCTGGGTCGGTGCTGGCGCCGGAGTCGGCTCCGGCCAGGATGACCGGGCTGCGGTGCCGAACGCCGGGCGCGCCGGCGACCACCCGGGCCGGCCCGTTGCGGTGGGTCAGCCAGATGATGTTGCCGCGTATCTCGACCGCGCTGGCCCGGGCGGTCCGGTCCACGGTCAGCGCGCCGATGTGGTCGGCCGCGTTGAGCGGTATCGCAGCCCGGCCGGAGCGCGGGCTGGCCAGGCTGATCTCCAACCGTTGAGCAGCCGAGGTCGGTGACAGTTCGTCCAACAACCACAGCTCGCCGGCGTGCTGGTAGGCCAACCGGTTTCCGTCGCCGGCCAGCGACCGGGCGTAGAAACGGGAGTGGTCGGTGTGCCGGCGCAGATCACTGCCGTCGGCGGCCACCGAATACACATTGCCGTGGCCCTCGAAATCGGCCAGGAACGCCAACCGGTCGCCCTGCCAACAGGGGCAGATCTTGGGACCGGCCAGCTCCGGCAACAGCTCGCTGAACGTGCCGGAACCGTCCGAGTCGAGCCAGAGCCGTCCGGCGGTGCCACCTCGGTACCGCTTCCAGTGCGCGTAGTCGCGCAATGCCCCACTGCCGACCACCACCGCGCCGGACGGGCCGTACGCGACCGCGTTGGCCGGCCCGTACGGCAACCGCTGCGGAGTCGGGTCGGCGTCGGACAGGTCGATGGCATAGGCCCAGTAGTGCGAACGGAATGGCTGGCTGCCGGCCGAGCACACGAGCAGCCGGCCGTCCGGCGCGAAACCGAGCACCGCGGTGTTGGTATGGCCGAAGTAGCTGACCTGGCGGATCGGCCCGCCGGCGACCGGCATCACGAACACGTCCGGTTCGCCGCGGCGCCGGGACAGCCATGCCATGGTGGCGCCGTCCGGCGACAACCGCGGCCCGGCTACCGGCACCTGGTCGGCGGTCAGCCGAAAGGCCGGTCCGCCGGCCGCGGAAGCCAGCCAGACGTCGTCCTCGGCGGTGAAAACCACCTGCTCTCCGACGATATGGGGATAACGCAGGTAGCCCGATTCAGTCATGAAGCGAAAGCTTAATAACCGGCTGAGCTAATGCGCCACCGAGCCCGGTCAGTGGACGGAGTCGAGCCGGTCGTCCAGGATCTGCGCCCATTGCCGAATCACCCGGCGGCGACGGCGGGAATCGTCATGCAGCACGTCGGCCAGGCCGAGCCCGCGGGCCAGGTCCAGGGAGGCCTGCACGGTTTCCCGCACGCCGGCCACCGACTCGTCCACGCCGAGTAGTTCCACGGCCAGCGCGTGCGCCCGCCGGCCCAACTCGGCCTCCAGCGGGATCAGCTGCACCCGCAACGCCGGTTCGGACGAGGCGGCCGTCCAGACCTGCAAGGCGGCCCGGAACAGCGGCCCGGTGTAGGTGGCCACCAAGGCGGTCAGTACCGCCTCGGTGCGGGCCGGCCCGTCCGGCAGCTCGACGGCCGCCTGCTTCAGCTCGGCCAGCCGCTGCTGGCCGATGTGATCCACCGCCGCCTCGAACAACGATTCCCGGGTGCGGAAATGGTGTTGCGCGGCACCCCGAGACACCCCGGCCCGCGCGGCGACCATCGCCACCGAGGTAGCCGTCCATCCTGCCTCGGCCAGCGATTCCACGGCGGCGTCCAGCAGCCGGCGCCTGGTCAGCCGGCTGCGATCCTGCTGCGGTGGCCGGTGGGTCGCGGTCACTGTGGACCGGCCGGCGAGCCGAGCACTGCCAGCAGGTCGCCGGTGCCGACCTGGCTGCCCACCGAGACCGGCAGCTCGGTCACCGTCCCGGCCGTCGGGGCCACGATCGGATGCTCCATCTTCATCGCCTCGATCCACAGCAGTGGCTGGCCGGCGGCCACCCGCTTGCCCACCGCGGTGCCGAGCCGAACCACCGCGCCCGGCAGCGGGGCGAGCAGCGAGCCGGCGACCGGCTGCTCGGCCGGGTCGGTGAATCGCTCAACCGGCGTCAGCGAGACCAGGCCCAGCGCGGAATCGACGCACACCAGCCCCGGATAGCGGGCCACCCGGAACGTCCGGCGCAGTCCGTCCACCTCAAGCACCACCTCGTCCGGGGTGCAGGCCGGTACCGGTAGCTCGACCGCTGCCGGTGAGATTCCCTCGACAGACACCGCGGATCCTCGCCAGCGGTAACCGAGCTGGTGCAGGCCGTGCCGTCCGCGGTAGCTCACCCGCTGCGGCTGGGACGCCACATTGCGCCAGCCACTGGGCATGCCGGGCGGCACCGGCAACTGCTGGCGGTGGACGGCCGACCCGGCCAGCGCGGCCGCCAGCGCCGACAGCTGCTCGGCGGGCTCGTCCGCCAGCGGGGTGGTGAGCGAACCGTCCGCCGTCTGAAGAAAGCTGGTGTCGGCGTCCCCGCGTAGGAAGGTCGGGTGGCGCAACACCCGCACCAGCAGATCCCGGTTGGTCGGTAGCCCGTGGATGGTGGCACCGGCCAGCGCGGCGGCGAGCCGGCGCGCCACCTGGTGTCGATCGGCCCCGGCACAGACCAGCTTCGCCAGCATCGGGTCGTAATGCGGGCTCAGCCGGTAACCGTCGCCGACGGCCGAGTCCAGCCGCAGCCCGTCCGACACCGGTTCGAAGTGGCCGGTGACATCGGGGACGTCGAACCGGTGCAGTGTCCCGACCTGCGGATGCCAGTCCTGGGCCGGGTCCTCGGCGTACAGCCGGACCTCGATGGCATGCCCGGTTGCCGCCGGTGGCGTCGCCGCCAGCCGGGCACCGGCGGCGAGCTCCAACTGCAACCGCACCAGATCCAGCCCGGTACGGGCCTCGGTGACCGGGTGCTCGACCTGTAACCGGGTGTTCATTTCCAGGAAGTAGCACTCGCCGTCGCCGTCGACGATGAACTCCACGGTGCCCGCCCCGGTGTAGCCGACCGCACGGGCCGCGGCCACCGCCGCCGCGCCGAGCCGCTCGCGCAGGCCCGGCAGCCGTTCGGCCAGTGGGGACGGTGACTCTTCGATGATCTTCTGGTGCCGGCGTTGCACCGAGCATTCCCGCTCACCGAGCTGCCAGATGGTGCCGTGCTGGTCGGCCAGCAGCTGGACCTCCAGGTGCCGGCCGGTGGCCAGGTAGCGCTCGCAGAACACTCCGCTGTTGCCGAACGATCGCTCGGCCTCGCCGCGAGCCGACGCCAGCTGTCCGGCCAGTTCGGCCGTAGTGCGCACGATCCGCATGCCGCGGCCACCGCCGCCGGCGGATGCCTTGATAATGACGGGTAAATCTGGTTCACGGATGCTGGCCGGGTCGAGCTGCGTCAACACCGGTACCCCGGCTGCCGCCATCAGCTGCTTGGCCCGAACCTTGTCACCCATTAGCTCGATCGCGGCTGCCGGAGGTCCGATCCAGGCCAGGCCGGCGGCCTGCACGGCGCGGGCGAACTCCGCGTTCTCGGCGAGGAAGCCGTAGCCGGGATGCACCGCCTCAGCACCGGCCCGGTGGGCGGCTTCAATGATCAGCTCGGCACGCAGGTAGCTGTCTGCCGCCGCGGATCCAGGTAACCGGACGGCACAATCGGCCTCGGCCACGTGCGGTGAATCGGCGTCCGGGTCGGCATACACCGCCACCGTGCCCAGTCCCAACGCCCGGCAGCTGTGGAAGATCCGCCGGGCGATCTCACCGCGGTTGGCCACCAGCACCGAACCGAATGCCTGCTCCATCTGCCTCACATCCGGAAGACGCCGAAGTTGCCGGTGCCCCGGACCGGACCGCTGGCGATCGCCGACAGGCACAGTCCGAGCACCGTCCGGGTATCGCGCGGATCGATGACGCCGTCGTCGTAGAGCCGGCCGGACAGGAACATCGGCAACGATTCCGCTTCGATCTGGCCCTCGACGGCCGAGCGCATGGCGGCGTCGGCGGCCTCGTCATAGCTCTGGCCGCGTGCCTCAGTGGCGGCCCGAGCCACCAGCGACAACACCCCGGCGAGCTGTTGCGGCCCCATCACCGCGGCCTTGGCACTCGGCCAGGCGAACAGGAACCGCGGGTCGAACGCCCGGCCACACATGCCGTAGTGACCGGCGCCGTAGGACGCCCCGATCAGCACCGAAATATGCGGAACCGTCGAGTTGGACACCGCATTGATCATCATCGCGCCGTGCTTGATGATGCCGTCCTGCTCGTAGCGTTGTCCCACCATGTAGCCGGTGGTGTTGTGCAGGAACAGCAACGGGGTGTCGCTGCGGTTGGCCAGCTGGATGAACTGCGCCGCCTTTTGCGACTCGGCGCTGAACAGCACGCCACGGGCGTTGGCCAGCACGCCTATCGGGTAACCGTGCAGCTCGGCCCAACCGGTAACCAAGCTCGACCCGTACGCCGGTTTGAACTCGTCGAACTCTGAGCCGTCCGCGATCCGGGCCAGAATCTCCCTGGGGTCAAAGGGCATCCGCAGGTCGCTGCCGACAATGCCGAGCAGTTCGTCCGCGTCGAACAACGGCTCGACGGCCTGGCCGGTCGGCACCGGACCCTGCTTTCGCCAGTTCAGCCTGGCCACGATCCGCCGGCCGATCCGGATCGCATCCGGTTCGTCCCGGGCGAGGTAGTCGGCCAGGCCGGACCGCTCGGCGTGCATCCTTGCTCCACCGAGGGATTCGGAATCGGCATCCTCCCCGGTGGCCATCTTGACCAGCGGCGGCCCGGCCAGGAACACCTTGGACCGGCCCTCGATCATCACCACGTGATCTGACATGCCGGGCACGTACGCACCGCCGGCCGTCGAGTTGCCGAATACCAATGCAATGGTCGGGATGCCGGCCGCGGACAGTCGGGTCAAGTCCCGGAACAGCCGGCCGCCGGGAATGAAGATCTTCTTCTGAGTAGGCAGATCCGCGCCACCGGACTCGACCAGCGAGATCATCGGCAGCCGGTTGGCCAGCGCGATGTCGTTGGCTCGAAACACCTTGCGGGTAGTCCACGGATTGCTCGAACCACCTTTTACCGTCGGGTCATTGGCCACGATTACGCACTCCACGCCACTGACCGTGCCGATGCCGGTAACCACGCTGGCACCCACCGCGAACTCGCTGCCCCAGGCCGCCAGCGGCGACAGTTCCAGGAACGGCGCGCCCTCATCAAGCAGCAGTTCGATCCGCTCGCGGGCCAGCAACTTGCCCCGCGCATGATGCCGCTCGGTGTACTTCGGTCCGCCGCCGGCTACCGCCTTGGCATGTTCGACGTCGAGCTCGGCGAGCTTGCCGAGCATCGCCGCCCGGTTCTCGGCGTAGCCGGCGCTACCGGTATCCAGCACCGAGCGCAGCACCGTCATGGCAGGAACTCCTCGGGAATCTCGGCCGTGCGGGACCGCAACCACTCGGCCAGCCCCTTGGCCTGCGGGTCGAACCGGGCCTGGTAGCCGACCCCGCGGCCGAGCAGGCCGTCGATCACGAAGTTCATCGCGGTGAGATTAGGCAGTAGATAGCGGTGGATCGGCAGTTCGGCCAGCTCGGGCAGCAGCGTGCGCAGCCCCGATTCGGTCAGCGTGGCCAGCAACCAGCCATACATTCGTGGCTCGCGCACCCAGATGCCCAGGTTGGCCGAGCCGCCCTTGTCACCGCTGCGCGCGCCGAGCACGGTGCCCAGCGGTAGTCGCCTGGTGGGTCCGGCGGAGTAGCTGGCCGGCAACTGCGGCTCGGGTAGCTCGGCCAGTTCCCGATAGCTGCCCACCGGCGCGACCTGCTGGCTGCTGCCGTCCGGCAACACCGCCAGCTGCCGAACCGCCGACACCGGCAGGTAGCCCGGCTCGAACACCCCGAACGGGCTGGCCGGGCCAGGCGGCTCGGCCAGGTGGCAGCCGGGATAGCTGCCGAGCGCCAATTGCACCGCGGCGTCGGAGAATTTTCGGCCGATCCGGCCCTCGTCGGGCGAGCGCACCACGCATCGCAGCGTCGCGCTGGCCTGCTCCTCGGAGTCGGCATCGGGGTGGTCGGTGCGGGCCAGCGTCCACGCCACCTCGTCGGCGTCGATGCCGGCAAGCTGCCGGCGCACCAGTTCGGCCTTGGCCTCGATATCCAAGCCGGTCAGCACGAACCGCACCTCGTTGCGGTATCCCCCGATACTGTTGAGCGAAACCTTGTAGGACGGTGGTGGCGGCTCGCCGGTTACCCCGCTGATCAGCACCCGATCCGGGCCGTCCTGACGCAGTTGGATGGTGTCGAACCGGCTGGTCACGTCCGGGCCGGCATAGCGCGGACCGGCGATCTCGTACAGCAGCTGGGCGGTGACCGTACCGATGCTGACCGCTCCGCCGGTGCCGGGATGTTTGGTGATCACCGCCGAACCGTCCGGATACAGCTCGGCGATCGGGAAGCCGGGCCGGCGCAGGTCGGCGATCTCGGTGAAGAACGGGTAGTTGCCGCCGGTGGCCTGGGTGCCGCACTCGAGCACGTGCCCGGCCACCACCGCGCCGGCCAGCTGATCGAAGTCCTGCCGGCCCCAGCCGAAATGCGCGGCGGCCGGCCCGAGTACCAGCGAGGCGTCGGTGACCCGGCCGGTGACCACGATGTCAGCGCCTGCGGCTAGGCAGTCGGCAATCCCCCAGCCGCCCAGGTAGGCGTTGGCGGCCAGTGGTTTGCCCAGTCCATGCTCGGCGACCTGGTCGCGGACATCGTCGCCGGACAGGTAACCGATTCGCGGGTTCAGGCCGAGCCGACCGGCCAGCGCGCTGATCGCGGCCGCCAGCCCGGCCGGGTTCAGCCCACCGGCGTTGCTGACGATACGCACGCCCCGGTCCAACGCGGGTCCGAGCGTGGTTTCCAGTTGCCGCAGAAAGGTCTTCGCGTAACCCAGTTCGGGGTCACGGGCTCGGTCGCGGGCCAGGATCAGCATGGTCAGCTCGGCCAGGTAATCGCCGGTCAGCACGTCGAGCTCGCCGCCGTCCAGCATCTCCTGGACGGCGCTGAACCGATCGCCGTAGAAGCCGGAGGCGTTGCCGATCCGCAGTGGGACGGCCGGTGCTGCCGTCATCGAGCGGCTGGCTGACCCGGTTGCCGGCCCGAGCCGGGCGGTCCGGCAAAGGCCTGGGCCAGGCCTAGCCAGGTCTCGGCATCCGGCCCCTCGGCGTGCAGTGCCAGGTCGTCGCGGTGCCGGCGCTGGGTGGCCAACAGGCACAGGTCGAGCGCCGGCCCGGTGACCCGTTGGCTGGCGTCCGGAGGTCCGAACGTCCACCGGTCGCCGTCCGGTCCGGTCAGCTCGACCCAGAACTGCTCGGCCGGCACGGCCAATCCATGCACGCCGAACGCGAAGTCCCGAGTGCGCACCGCCAGCCGAGCGATGTGCCGCAGCCGGGCGGTGGCCGGCATCGGCACGCCGAGCGCGTCGGCGACATCCAGCCCGTGTGCCCAGGTCTCCATCAGCCGGGCGGTGGCCATCGAGGTCGCGCTCATCGGCGGGCCGAACCAAGGCACCTTGCCGCCGTCCGGCACAGCGGACAGCGCGGCCGCCAGCTGCGCCCGGCCGGACTGCCAGCGGCTGAGCAGCTCTTGCGGCGGCAGCGCGGCGCCATCCGCCGCTGCCCGGTCGACCATCGCGACCGGATCGGCCGCCGCTTGCCGAACCGCATCGGCGAAACCGGCCGGGTCGGTGATCGCGAGCAGGGCCAGTTCGTCCGTCCAATTCAGATGGGCGATCTGGTGGGCGATGCTCCAACCGGCGGCCGGGGTGGCCAGCGCCCAGTCCGTCGCCGGCAGGTCGGCCACCAGGCTTTCCAGCTGGGCGCTCTCGGCTAGCAGGTCGGGCAGTACCAGATCGAGATCGGACACCCGGTCAGCCTATCGAAAAACAATCAAGCACGCTTGCTTTTTCCTGCCCAGGTGAGTCCGTGGGCTCCGGCCCCGTCCACAACTGGAGGAATCTGATGCCCTAGGCCTGGAAATCCTCCACTTCTTGCGCCGGGCTGGACGGGTTGGTTGTGCAGCAGTCCGGCCAGCACGACGAGTGCGCCCGGCAAGGTTGCGATCAGCATCAGCACGCCGAACGCAGTCGCGGTCGCCACGCCGCGGTCAGCGCCCAGGCCGGCACCGGCGAACGCCCAGGCCGCCACGCCCTCGCGTGGTCCCCAGCCACCGATGTTGATTGGCAGTGCGGCGGCGACCAGCGCCAGCAACGCCAACGGCAGCAGCACCCGCAGACTCACATCGAGGCCTACGGTGTGGGCGGCAATGACAAACACCGAGACGTGGCCGACCACGGCGACCAGTGATGCCGCGGTGATCGCCGGCCAGGCCCGCCGCGCGAGCAAGCCGTGGCGCACGTCAGACGCCGCGACGCGCCAGGCATGTGCGGTCCGGGAGATGCCGGTACGCGGCGCAAATCGTACGGCAGCGGCCAGCAGAACCGCCGCTATGCCAGCGCAGCCAACCACGATCGGGAGCACCGATCGAAGCGGAGAGGGCAGCACGGCAATCCCGGCCACTGCAACGATGAGCTGGATGACCTGTCCTGCGATCCGGTCCCAGGCCACTGCACGCAATCCCCGACCGAGATCTCCGGTGGCCAGACCATGATCGACACCGCGGTGCACGTCACCGAGGACGCCACCGGGTAACACCGTGTTCAGAAACTGCGAACGGTAGTACGCAGCGATCGCAGCCGGTAGTGACAACTCCACCCCGAGACCGGATGCAATGACCCGCCATCGCCAGGCGTACCCGGCAGTCGTCCCGAACGTGATGACCACGGCCAGGGCGATAGCGCGTGGATCGACGGCTCGTAGACCGTCGAGGAAGGGGCCGGTGCCGAGGCGCCAGCCCACGAC
The DNA here is from genome assembly GCA_035248685.1 of Jatrophihabitans sp. Classification (GTDB taxonomy): domain Bacteria; phylum Actinomycetota; class Actinomycetes; order Mycobacteriales; family Jatrophihabitantaceae; genus Jatrophihabitans_A. The sequence goes on along the minus strand of DATFHF010000081.1, from coordinate 112,672 downwards.
ACCCACGATCGCAAGCCCGGCGAGGACGCGCACCCACGCCCACCTCGAGCGATTCACGCGGCAACCCTCCTCAATGCCGGCTCTACCGGGTTATACGGACGCCCGGTCCCGATCGTTCATGCCGCGAGAACCGGCAGCGACGAAAGCGGTCCCGAAGCACAATTCGACCCAGGAAACATCAGCAAGTTCTTCGTGCATGGCTGCCCGAATCACCTCCCACGGACGGCGGTTGATCCACTGATCTATCGACGTGATAGGCCGAACCGGCGCAGTTCCGAGCTGCACCAGCCAGCGCGGCAGCATGGCGGGAATCTTGAGATCGAGCACGACCCAGCGTCCGCCCTCGGCAAGGGCCGCAGCACCATGGGCGATGACCGCTGCGCACTCGGGCACCTGCGTCAGGGCGTAGGTGGACAGGATCGCGTCGATCCCGGTGGGAAAGTCGAAGTCAGCCGCGTCGGCTTGCACGAGGTTGATATTGCTCCAGCCGTTTGTCGCTATCCGACCCCGGGCTTGGGCGAGCATCGCGTCGGTCAGATCGACGCCGATGATCCGGCCACCGGGACCGATCACCTTCTCGATCAGCGGAAAGTTCAGACCGGTGCCGCACGCGATGTCGATCACGCTGGCGCCCGGCCGAAGATCGAGTGCTTGCAGGGCCCGATGGCGTTGTGCCCGCTCAGGATAGCCGGGCACCGGGTAAAGCCGGGACGTGATGTCGTAATGCTTTGCCTTCTTACGGTAAATCTCGATCAGCCGCCGGCGGGTGCGGTCCATCGGACTCACGACGGGCTCCTTGGTAACGGCGCGGTCCGGCCGAGCAGCCGACCCTCCCCCGCGGCAAGGTCGGCAGTTGCCGTCCGTCCGGCGGTGCTGAGCAGCAGCGTGCCGCGCCCCTGGAGCAGGGCGGCCACCGACCGCGGGCCGCTGCCGAAGTTCAGTGCGACGGTCACGGTGCGTTCCGCCTCGGTGCGCTCGTACACGAACAGGTCATCGTCGACGTGCGCAGTCCGGTACGAGCCGCTGGCCAGCGCCGGCTCAGCGCGACGCAGCGCCAGCAACGTGCGATAGAGCGAGAGCAGTGATCTGGAATCGGCGCGCTCGGTTGCCACGTTCACCGCGGCAAGATCCGGCCCGAACGGCAGCCACGGAGTTACCTCGTCCGGGCAGAAGCCACCACCTGACCGCGCGGCCCACGGCATCGGCGTCCGCTCCGGATCGCGTCCGGCACCGATGCCGGGCACGTTCCGCTCAGCCGGATCCTGCACCCGGCCCGGCGGGATCATGACGTCCGTCATACCGAGTTCGTCGCCGTAATACATGGTTGGTGTGCCGCGCAGCGTCAGCAACAGCACGGCGGCGACGCGGGACTGAGCGGTGCCCGCTCGGGTGGCGATGCGCGATCGGTCATGGTTGCCGAGCACCCAGTTCGGCCACCCGTACGGTGGCAGCGCCGCCTCATACGTCTCGACCACCTCGGCGACGGCACGCGCGCGCCACGGCGTCGCGATCAGGTGCATGTTAGACGGGATGTGCACGCCGTGCCCGTCCGTGCCGTAGTAGCGCATCAGACTCCGGATGGTGAGGTACAGCTCGCCGATCAGCACCCGGTCCTCGGGGGCGCATCCGCCAGGTGGCGCCGGGTGCTTATCCAGCACCCCGCGCAGCAGCCGTACTACGTCCTGCACCTCGGGCAGGTCGGTCGTGTAGAGCGGAAGCAACGCGGCGTATGGCTGCTGACCCGGCCGCCAGTCAGGATTCGGCGGGTTGTCGCGCAGCGCCGGGTCCTTGAGCACGTGGCGGAGCGCATCGACGCGGAACCCGTCGACGCCGCGGTCCAGCCAGGTGCGCAGCACGTCGAGCTGCGCCTGCTGGAGATCGGAGTTACGCCAGTTCACGCACGGCTGCTGCCACAGGTGGGCGTGCTCGTAGTACTGGCCGGTCGGCTCGTCGAAGGTCCAGGCCGAACCGCCGAACACCGACCGCCAGTTGTTCGGCGGTCCGCCGTCCGACCCCGGATCGGCCCATAGGTACCAGTCCCGATGGGAATCGGCGCGCGACGAACGGGCCGCCTCGAACCAGGGATGCCGGTCTGAGGTGTGCGCCGGGATGAAGTCGACGAGTACCCGGATGGCACGGCGGTGTGCCTCGTCGATCACCGCGAGCGCGTCGTCGAGGGTGCCGAAGAGCGGATCGACACCGGTGTGGTCGGTGACGTCGTAGCCGAAGTCATCCATCGGCGACGGGTAGAACGGCGACAGCCAGATCGCGTCGATGCCGAGCCATTGCAGGTAGTCGAGATTCTCCACGATCCCGGCAAGGTCACCGACGCCGTCGCCGTTCCTATCGGCGTACGAGCGTGGATAAATCTGGTAGACGACGCCGGACTGCCACCACGGACGCCCCATGCGCCGACTCTACGCGCGGAGATCTCAGCATGGCCGTGCTAGAACCGTTGGTATGGCACGCAGGCCGGCGCGCTCTTGCCCTCAGCCCCGCCTGGACCACCCACCCAGCAAATGGAGGAATCTGACGCCGTAGGCTGCAAAACCTTCCACTCTCTTGGGCAGCGCTCGTTGGTCTGGCTGAACACCACCACTTGCCTGACCGCCTAGCGTATGACCATGGACCCTTACGCCGTTCGGTGCGGCAGCTACCCCGAGACCCGTACGGTCGACCAGCGCGATGACTTCCACGGCACTGAGGTGGTCGACCCGTACCGCTGGCTGGAGGACCAGAGCTCCGCCGAGGTGGCCGACTGGGTGCGGGCGCAGGCCGACCTGACCGAGACCTACCTACGGCAACTGCCCGATCGGGAAGCCCTGGCCGAGCGGCTCGCCCAGCTCTCCCAGCTGCCCACCTGCACCGTGCCCGTGTTGAAGGGCGGCCGTTGGTTCCGACGGACCAACGACGGTGTGCAGCAGCAGGCGGTCTACCGAGTTGCCGATCAGCCGACTCGCGAGGGCCGGGTGCTGATCGATCCGAACGCCACCAGCTCAGCCGGCACTACGGCACTCGCCGCCGCGGTGCCGTCTCCCGATGGACGACTAGTCGCCTGGTCCTATCAGGAGCTTGGGTCGGACTGGTGCAGCTGGCGGATTCGCGATGTCGAAACCGGCGAGGACCTGCCCGACGAGCTGCCCTGGGGTAAGTTCGCCGAGCCGAGCTGGCTGGGTGACTCCTCGGCCTTCGTCTACGTGGTCTATCCGCCGGCCGACGAGCAGGACATCTACTCCTCGGCCAGCGTCACGCCCAAGCTGCTGCTGCACCAGGTGGGCACCGGATCGGACGCCGACCGGGTGCTGTTCCACCGGCCGGACCAGCCGGACGTACCCCTCTGGCCCTCAGTGGACCATGAGCACAATTGTCTGGTCGCCATCCTGGACTACGCACAGACTGACACCCGCGCCATCTGGATCCAGAACTTGAACGACCCGACCGACGAGCTGCACGAGCTGGTGCCGGACTCACAGGCCCACTGGAAGTACATCGCGGCCGACGAGCGCGGCCTGATCCTGCATACCGACTTCGAGGCCGAGCGCGGACGGTTGGTGCTTGTTGACCGCAATACCGGAGAGGTCAGCACGCTGGTCGCCGAACGGGAGGCGCTGCTGCAGCTGGCCGACACTGCCGCCGGCCGGCTGGTCATCAGCTGGCTGGCAGACGCCCGCTCCGAGGTCACTGTGCACGACCAGGACGGTCAGCAGATCGATGTCATCGAGCTGCCCGGGCTAGGAACAGTTAGTCGCATCAGCGTCAGCGACAACGGGTTGGTGCATCTCAGCTTCACTGCCTACAACACCGCCGGCCAGTTGCTGGCCCACGACCTGGTCACCGGCCGTACCGAGACGGTGTTCGCCGCTATGCCGGCCGAACCGGGTCCGGACTTGATCACCGAGCAGATCTGGATCCGCTCGCCCGACGGCACCCGGTTGCCGGCCTTTGCAGTGCACCGCGCCGATGTCACGCCGGACAACGGTCCGCACGCATGCGTGCTCTACGGCTATGGCGGCTTCTACGTTTCACTCACGCCGACCTACTCGCCGACCATCGTCGCCTTCGCCCAGGCCGGTGGCGTCTGGGTCGAGGCCAACCTGCGTGGCGGCGGCGAGTACGGCTCGGCTTGGTACGACGCCGGCCGGCTGGCGAACAAGCAAAACGTCTTCGATGACGCCATCGCGGCGGCCGAGCATCTGATCGTGACGGGCTGGACGAGCCGCGACCGGCTGGCGATCTACGGCGGCTCCAACGGCGGCCTGCTGGTCGGCGCGCTGCTCACCCAACGACCAGAGCTGTTCGCCGCCGCGGTAATCGATGTCGGCGTGCTGGACATGCTGCGCTACGAGCAGTTTACGTCCGCCGGTTTCTGTGCAGCGGACTACGGAATCGCCACCCGGAGCAAGGAGGAGTTCGACGTGCTCTACGCCTACTCCCCCTATCACCGGCTGAAGGCGGGCATGCCGTATCCGCCGGTGTTGCTGATGACCTCCGACCACGATGACCGGGTGGTGCCGGCGCACAGCTTCAAGTTCGCCGCCCGACTGCAGGCGGTCAAACCCGACGGGCCTCTGCCTCGTCCGGGTGAACTACGGCGCCGGCCACGGGCTGGGCATGTCCCGCGCCATGCTGTTAGCCGAACGCACTGACCTGCTAGCTTTCATCGCGGCGCACGCCGGGCTGGCACTGGAGCTGCCCTGTCCTATCGAATCGTGATGCTCACCGTCTTGCAGTTGTTGCTCGGCACCGGATCGGGATTGTTGCTCTCATCGTTCGCGCACGCCTTGACCCGCACCGTGCCACTGGAAATGGTCGGAGTCACCAGGATGGCGGCGCCGACGGTCTTGCCCGCGCCGAGAAAGCCGGGTTCGCACGCCGGGGTATCCGGATTGATGAGGGCATGGCTTGATGTGTTACAGACGTAGTCCGTCCCATCCGCGGTGGCATTGCTGAGCGTGAAGGTGAAGTCGACGCTCACCGCGGTCGTCGTACTGTGGTTGCGCATGGTGAAGGACACCGGCAGTTCCTGGCCGGCTTGCGCCACGGTATAGCCGGTCACCGTGCCGCCGGTGATGCTGAGGTCGACGTTGGCGGTGGCCGCACCCGAGCTCGAGGAAACGAGCATCAGGCTGCCGGCGACGATCAATCCACACACCAATGGCAGGACGAAATTCTTCCGCATCGCATACCCCCTCGGGCGTCGTGATCGCACGACGGTAGCCCTGCCCGGGTGCGCAGGGAAGACACCGAAGGCCGACTGGGCATTCCAGCTACGCCGCTGCGATCACCTAGGGTCGAGGACGTGCCGACCACCCCTGCCTTCACCACCCGGCCCGACCTGCGCGGCGACTTCGGCATGGTGGCCAGCACACACTGGCTGGCCACCGCGGTCGGCATGAGCGTGCTGGAACGGGGTGGCAACGCCACCGACGCCGCGGTGGCCACCGGCTTCGTGCTTCAGGTAGTCGAACCGCACCTCAACGGCCCTGGCGGCGAGGTGCCGATCCTGCTGTGGGATCCCACCGAGCAGGCGGTGCGAGTGATCGCCGGGCAGGGCGTGACGCCGGCCGGCGCGACCATCGAGCACTACCGGGACGAGGGACTGCACCTGGTGCCCGGCACCGGATTGCTGGCCGCCACCGTGCCGGGCGCGTTCGGGGCATGGCTGCTGTTGCTGCAACGCTGGGGCAGTTGGCGGCTGCGGGACGTGCTGGAGCCGGCGATCCACTATGCCGAGACCGGCTTTCCGGTGCTGCCGGCGATGGCGGCGACCATCGAGGCGGTGGCCGGCACCTTCGTCCGGGACTGGCCGCACTCGGCCGAGACTTGGTTGGTCGGTGGCGTCGCACCCGAACCGGGCTCGCGGATCCGCAACCCGGAGTTGGCCACGACCTGGCGCACCCTGCTCGAGCGCAGTGAGGCGCCGGGCGTTGGCCGGGATGGCGAGATCGAGGCCGCTCGGCAGCAGTTCTACACCGGCTTCGTCGCCGAGACGATCGAGGCGCACTGCAGGCACGCGGTCCGGGACAGCTCGGGCGAACCGCATGCCGGGGTGCTGACCGGCCACGACCTGGCGTCCTGGGAGTGCCCGGTGGAGGATCCGGTGACGCTGGACTACGGCGGCTACACCGTGTGCAAGACCGGGCCGTGGGGTCAGGGGCCGGTGTTCCTGCAACAACTGGCGCTGCTGGCCGGCTTCGACCTGACCGCGGCCGGCCACCTGTCGGCCGACTACATCCATACCGTCGTCGAGGCGGTCAAGCTCGCCTTCGCCGACCGGGAGGCCTGGTACGGCGACCCCGATGCGGTGGACGTGCCGATGGCCGACCTGCTGTCGGCCGGGTATGCGGCCGACCGGCGGGCCCTGATCTCCTCGACCGCCTCCACCGAGTTGCGGCCCGGAGCGCCGGCCGGCCGGCAACCTGCGCTGCCGGAGTTTCCCCAGGCAGCACAAGCAGATCCGGGTGCCGGCGAGCCGACGGTTGACGCGTTGGGCGATACCCGAGGTGACACCTGCCATCTGGACGTGGTGGACCGGTTCGGCATGCACATCTCGGCCACCCCGAGCGGCGGCTGGCTGCAAAGCTCACCGACCATCGCCGGACTGGGCTTCGCGCTGGGCAGCCGGGCCCAGATGGCCTGGCTGCAACCGGGCTTCGCCTCGTCACTGCGCCCGCGAATCAGGCCGCGCACCACGCTCAGCCCGTCCCTGGCCTTGCGGGACGGCCGTCCCTACCTGGCCTTCGGCACGCCGGGCGGCGACCAGCAGGACCAGTGGTCGTTGCTGTTCTTCCTGGCGCACGTGCACTTCGGGCTGAGCTTGCAGCAGGCTATCGACGCGCCGATGCTGCATAGCACGCACTTTCCGAGCTCGTTCTGGCCGCGGCTGGCCGAGCCCGCCGGCCTGCTGTGCGAGGCTCGGATACCGGCGGAGGTGCTCGCCGAACTGCGCCGACGTGGGCACCGGATTACCGTCGCCGGCGGCTGGACGCTCGGTCGGCTCAGCGCGGCCGGCATCGATCCGGCCACCGGTTTTCTGCGTGCGGCGGCCAATCCGCGCGGCGGTTACGGCTACGCCGCCGGTCGCTGAAGATTGTCGAACCGGTCGGCCAGCCGAGCCACCAGCGCCGGCTCGGCTAGTGGCCGCTGCTCGACCGCCATGCTGGCCAGCCCGATCACGATCAGTCCGATCACGAAAGACCATTCGTTGAAGAAGGATTGCTTGTTCAGCAGGTTGAAAACACCGAGCAGCCAGGCCGAGCCGAGGATGAACCCGGTCGCGGTCCGCGGCAAAAGCCACCATGCGAGCAGCAACGCGACCAGCATCAGCACCGGAACCACCGCGAACGATGGGGTGTGCCCGGACCGGATCGCGGTGGTGAACAGCGACAGCGAGTCATGCCGGGGTGGCAACCGCAGGTTGTAGCTGATCGCGCCCTGCACGAACCGGTGCGGGTCGGCCAGCACCCAACCGGCGGTGAAAACGCCGGCGGCCAGCACCGAATAGATCGTGCGGCGCAGCCCGAACGCCGGCCACAGCACCGCCAACGGCACCATGATCACCGCGTGCTGCTTGGTGGCCAGCGCCGCCGCAAAGCACAGCACCGCCAGCACTCCCCGACCGCGCAGGCCGGCCCAGACCATGCCGGCGACCAGCGCGAGCAGCAGCGGCTCCGGCCAGGACTGTTCGACCAGGTAGAGCACCCAAGGCTGCAACAGGATCAGGCCGGACAACACCAGCAGCTGCCGCCGATGCCGACCGCGGGAGAGCTGCCCGACCAGGACCGCGGCCACCAGCATCGCCAGCAGCAGGCCGTACCGGACGTCGGATAGCACCAGGTAGAACGGTGCCAGCAGCACCGCCGAACCCGGCAGGTACGGCAGCAGGTGACCGTCCGACCCCGGCCAGGCGTGGCCGTAAATGTTGTGCCCGTGCAGCAGCGCGTGCGCCGAGCCCTGCAGGATGTGCCAGTCGTCGATGGTCGGATGCGGGGTGGCTCGGATGCCGGCCACCCCGGCCAACCCCACCAGCCCGAGCACTATGTATTGCAGCCAACGCAGCTTCAGCGGCAGCACCGCCAGCACCAGCAGTCCGATCGCGGCGGCGATCAGCAGGCCATGTGACCAGGTCTCGGCGCTGCCCCGGGCGTAGCGTTCGGCCGGCGACAGCACGGTCGAGCAGAGCGCGACCAGGCTGGCCACCAGCAGCCCGAACCGGCCGAGCCGGGGCCGAGGACGGGCTCGCAGCCCGACCACCGCGGCGGTCAGCGCGAGCATGCCGGCGCTTACGAGGACGATGGCCAGCGGCGTGTACACCCCGTACCGGACCGCGTTGCCCAGCCCGATCAGCGACCAGGCCAGCACCGCGGCGATCCCCGGACCGAATCGCCTTATCCCGGCGAGCATGAGCACGCGGGTGACTGGCACGTGCCGAGCTTAGAACAGCCCTCGGCTAGCGTGATGGCAGTGACCGGCCGCGCGCCGGGCGATCTAGGACGACCGGAGGTGAGCAACGTGGCGGACGGATCAGGACCAGCCGCACGATCGGACTCGCCGCCGCGGATCGGCATCGTGGTGGTCGCCTACAACGCCGCGTCCACGCTGGCGGCCACGTTGGATCGGATACCGGCCGAACTCCTGCCCCGGATCGCCGAGATCATCATCTCCGACGACGCCAGCCACGACGAGACCTTCGACCACGCCCGCCGGTGGGGCGCGCGGGCCGAGTCCATCAAGACCACCATCGTCCGGCATACCAAGAACCTGGGTTACGGCGGCAACCAGAAGGCCGCCTACCGACTGGCCATCGAGCACGGCCTGGACGTGGTGGTGCTGCTGCACGGCGACGGTCAGTACGCCCCCGAACGGTTGCCGGACATGGTGGCGCCGTTCGAGCACGACCGTCCGGCCGCGGTGTTCGGCTCCCGGATGATGCACCGGGGCGCGGCCAAGGCCGGCGGGATGCCGCTGTACAAGCGACTGGGCAACCGGATCCTGACCCGATTCGAGAATCGGGTGCTCGGCACCCAGCTGACCGAGTTCCACTCCGGCTACCGGGCCTACGACACGCACGTGCTCGCGCAGCTACCGTTCGAGGCCAACAGCGACGGCTTCGACTTCGACACCCAGATCATCGCCCAGCTGGTGCGGCACGGCGGCCGGATCGTCGAGATCCCGATTCCTACCTACTACGGCGACGAGATCTGCTACGTCAACGGCCTGCGCTACGCCCGAGACGTGGTCCGCGATGTGGTGCAGTTCAAGCTTGCTACCAAGGGCTTCGGTACCCACGATTGGGTCACCCCGGAGCAGGAGTACGAGTTCAAGGAGGGCGATGGCTCCTCGCACGCCGCGATGCTGGACATGCTGGCCGCGATGCCGCCGTCGAAGATCCTGGACGTCGGCTGCTCGGGCGGCCTGTTCGCGGAACGGGCTCGGGCTGCCGGGCACCACGTGACCGGAGTGGACCAGCTCGAGCTGCCCGGGGTGCGTGAACGCACCGACCGATTCCTGGTCGCCGATCTGGAACGCGGCCTGCCGCCGGGGATCGGGAACCGGTTCGACGTGGTGGTGGCCGGCGACATCATCGAGCACCTGTCCCATCCCAGCGCGCTATTGCGCCAGCTGCGGCAGGTGCTGCGGCCCGGCGGGCAGGTGCTGCTGTCGGTGCCGAATTTCGGCCACTGGTATCCACGCATTCGGGTTGCCACCGGCACTTTCGGCTATGACCGTCGAGGGATCCTCGACAACACCCACTTGCGGTTCTTCACCCGTTCGACGCTGCGGCGCACCGTCCGGGCAGCCGGCTTCGACATCCTGGACGAGGTCGCCACCGGCCTGCCGCTCGGAGTCATAACCGACCCCAGCCCGTCCCGGGCGCTGCGCTGGATACGGCGAGTGGACGGCGCGCTGGTTCGGGCCCGGCCGACCCTGTTCGGCTACCAGCACATCCTGCGGCTCACACCGCACGCCGAACGGGCCATCCACGCCGTCCAAAACCCGAGCGAATCACCCGAGGGCGGCGAAGAAATCCCGGCCTGACCCCGATCACCCGGGCCGCTGTCCTTAGTCTGTGCTGGTGGACGTTATCGCCTGGGTCGCCGGGGCCTGGCTGGTGATCGCGGTCTGGCGGGTGGCGCTGCTGACCCTGGTAGTGGCCCGGCCGACCCGGCGGGCGATCCTCTACTCCGGCTGGATTTCGCTGGTGCGCGCGCCGGTGGATGCGCTGGCCCGCAAGCTGCCCTACCAGGCCCGGGACGCGCTGCTCGCGCCGGTGGCCTCGGTGGTGATGGTCTCGCTCGTCCCGTTCTGGCTGATGATGTTTTGGTTGGGCTACGGGCTGATGTTCTACGGCCTGGGCCATCTGCGTGCCGCGGCTGCCCTGCGCGAGGCCGGATCCAGCCTGTTCACCTTGGGATTCTCGGTTCCGGCCGGTGGCGTGCCGACCGTGCTGGCCTTCGTCTCGGCCGGCAGTGGACCGCTGTTGATCGCGCTGTTGATCAGCTACCTGCCGACGCTGTACGGGGCGTTCAACCGGCGGGAAACCGAGGTCAGCCTGCTGGCCGGCCGCGGCGGCAACCTCAGCTGGGGACCGGAGATCCTGCTGCGCTACCAGTGGGCCGGCCTGCGCTCGGAGCTGGGAACGCTCTACCAGGACTGGGAAAGGTTGACCGCCGATATCGCCGAGAGCCACAGCTCCTACCCGATCCTGGTCCACTTCCGCTCGCCGGATGCCCGGCGGAGCTGGATCACCAGCATGATGGCGGTGATGGACGCCGCGGCGATCGAACTGGCCCGTACTCCGAGCGAGGCCTCGGCATCGGCCCGGCTGGTGATCACCGGTGGCTCGTCCGCGCTGGCGGCGATCAGCCGGGCGCTCGGGCTGCCGGTGGTGGAGGACCCGCTGCCGACCAACCCGATCAGCGTCTCCTACTCCGAGTTTCTCGACGCCTGGCAGAGCCTGGATGCTATCGGGTTTCCGGCTGAGACCGATCCGGCCAACGCCTACCGGCACTTTCAGGGTTGGCGGGTCAACTGGGAGCCGCAGGCTTACCAGATCGCCAGGCTGGTGCAGGCACCGCCACTGGACTGGACCGGACCGCGGGACGGCGACCTACCCCGGTTGCCGCGGGTGCGGGCGCGTAACCGGCGGCCGGACGATGTCGAGGGCGCCCAGCCGACCCAGCCGTTCCGGCAGGAAACCTGACTTAGTTCTCGACGAACCGGCTGATGGCCGTCCGCAGCCCGGCGATGTCCAGCCCGTGCAGCGCATCGTGCTCCTCCGCGGTGCCGTACTTGCGCAGTTCCTGTCGACCGACGCCCAGCCCGAGCACCCGATGCCGGAGGTCGGCCAGCGCCCGGGACACCTCGCCGACCGAGGTGCCCCGAAGGTACGGCTCGACCACCAGCACATCCGGCTCGGCCAGGGTGGCTCGCAGCGTATCGGCATCGAAGGGACGCACGGTGGCCGCGTACAACACGGTCACATCCAGGTCAGCGGTGGCGGCCAGCACCCGGTCGGCCAGCGGTCCGACCGCTATCACGCTGGCCCGCCGGCCGCGGCGTAACACCCGCATCCGGCCGTCGGAAACGTCTCGAGCGGCGCTGTTCGAAGCCTGGTCGAGCCGCAGGTAGACCCGGCCGTCGCCGGCGATTGCATGCCGCAGCAGGGTTTCCGCCTCGTCCGGATGGCCAGGCACGTGCACCGTCCAGCCGTGCAGGGTGTCCAGCAGCGCCACATCCCGGTGACCGAAATGGGTTTCCCCGCTGCCCGGCCCGTCGTAGGAGCCACCTGCCGACACCAGCACCGCCGCGCTGTCCTGGTGGCCGAGGTCGAGCTTGACCTGTTCGAACGGCCGCTCGAGCAGGAACGGCGCGAAGGTGTGCACGATCGGCCGCATCCCGGTCAGCGCCAGCCCGCCGGCCACCCCGACCATCAGCTGTTCGCGAATGCCGACGTTGATGATCCGCTCGCGAACCGGCGCGGAGCTGACCGGATCGAGATAGCCCACTCCGATCTGGGCCAGCACCAGGGCGACATTCGGGTACTCGGCGAGCAGGTGCGGGACGATCCGGTAGAACCGGTCACGCTGCTGTTCGGTTTTGACTGACTGCATCGTGGTCATCAGTTCTTGCCTTCCACTCGGGCGATTACTACGTGCGGTCGGTCCGGTGCGCCGGCGGCGTAGGCCCGGGCCAGGGCGGCGTGATCGCGGCCGTCCACCTCGGCACTGGACCAGCCCTCCTCGGTAAAGCGCCGGGCGATGCCGCCGGGCCAGCCGAGAGCTGCCGAGGAATTGTCGATAACCACGGCCAGCAACCGGTGCAGGCCGAGCCGACCGGCCAGCTGGATCGCCTCGGCATTGCTGCCCTCTTCCAGCTCGGCGTCCCCCAGCAGCACCACCACCTTGCTGTCCGGGTGCCCGGTGAGCCCCAGCCCGAGTGCGGTACCGACCGCCAACCCGAGACCGTGCCCGAGCGAGCCCGAACTGATCTCCACACCGGGGATAAGCACCCGGTCGGGGTGATGGCCGAGCCGGGAATTCAGGCTGCTGAAGTCTCGGAGCTCGTCGATGTCGATAAAGCCGCGGGCGGCCAGCACCGCGTAGTACGCCATCGGGCCGTGCCCCTTGGAAAGCAGGAACCGGTCGCGGTCCGGATCGTCCGGACGCTGTGGGTCGACTCGCAGCACCTGGTCGTAGAGCACCCAGATCGCGTCCAGGGTCGAGGTGGCGCTGAGGTCGTGCTTCTCGTCGCCGGTCATCAGGGACATCAGCTCCGCCAGCTGCGAATAGCCGTAGCTTGTCGTCGTGGTCATGCCACCACCCTGCAACTTCAACCGCACTTCAGGTCAAGCTGAGGAGTTTCGGCTATTGGCATGGGCCGCGAGCGCGTATAGCCTCAGCACTTCCTTATCTTTCGGAGGTTCATATGCCCGGTATCGCTGACAAACTCGACAAGGCCTACGAGACCCGGTCGATGGAGGAGTTGGCCGCCGCGCCGGTGGCAGCGCTGCAGGGTGTCAGCGAAGCGGATGCCGAGGCGCTCAAATCCGCCTTCAACATCGTTACGATCAGGGACCTGGGTACGAACAAGTTCTTCCTGTGGGCGCAGGCAATCGCTCGGCTGGCCGATTAGCAAGCCTTTTGCCGGCCCGGCACGGCCCTAGAAGCGCTGGATGACCACCACGGTGGCGACCGCACTGCAGGTCACCGCGAGCGCGAACAGCAGGTAGGCCCAGCTCAGCCAGAAGGCCTTGCGCGAAGAGCGGTTGGCGAGCGTGCTGTAGATGCCGCCGTACTCTCGGAACGCCGTCTCATCGATCAGCTCTTTGGTCAGCTCGTCCGGGCCGCTGGTGATCGCGTTCTCGCCGAAGATCACCCGGCCGGACGGCATCAGCACGCCGAAGACGATCACGAAGGCGGCGAGTACGAAAAATCCGAGGGCAAGGTAGATCCCGACCTGCGCTGTGGTTTTCTCGCTGCCGGTCAGCCCGTTGGCGCTCCGGTCAAGGACGCTGCTGGAGAAGAATCCGAGGACGCTCAGGATCAGTGACAACGCGGACAGCAGCGAGACACCTCGGGAGTTGAGACCGCTGAAGCGGCTTTCCTCGTTGTGCCATACCTCGTCGAGGACGCTCGCCGCCGCGCCCCAGACTCCCGCGACCGGATGGCCGTTGGCATCAAGCGCGACGGTTTTGGTCGCCGCCGGCGGCTTGATCCGGTCGGCGGCGGGCGGCACGAACATCAGCTTGAGCCGGGCCTGGACACCGCTCGGCGCAATAGGCGTTGCATTGGTCGCTGCCAGATGAACCTTCGCGCCACCCTCGATGGGCTGACTGTTGAGCAGCATGGCGGCAGGATAGGCCTTGGGCCCTGACCGTCCGACCGGACACGCTGAGCGCTCGCCAGGGGTGTGGGTCAGGGAAGCAGCAGGCTCTTGATGGCGCGCCGCTCGGCCATTGCGGCGTAACCCTCGGCCGCCTGCTCGAGCGGCAGGATGAGATCGAAGACCCGTCCGGGGTCGATGGCCCCGGTGAGGATGCGGTCGATCAGCTCGGGCAGGAAGCGACGCACCGGCGCCGGCCCGCTTTGGATCCGGACGTGGGAGTAGAACAGCTCGCTACCGTCGATGGAAACACCGTGCGGGACGCCCACTATGCCGACGCCACCACCAGGCCGGGTAGAGCGCATCGCCTGGCTCACCGCCTCGCCGGTACCGACGCATTCCAGCACGCTGTCCGCGCCGATGCCGTCGGTGAGCTCCTTGACGGCCGCCACCCCGTCGTCGCCGCGCTCGGCGACGATGTCGGTCGCACCGAACTCCCGGGCGAGCAGCTGCCGAGGCTCGTGCCGGCTCATGATGATGATCCGCTCGGCGCCGAACTCCTTGGCGGCCAGGACGCCGAGCAGGCCCACTGCGCCATCGCCGACAACCGCGACCGTGTCACCGGGCCGGACGCCGGCAGCGACGGCCGCCCACCAGCCGGTTCCGAGTACGTCCGAGGCGCTGACCAGGCTGGCCAAGTACTTATCGTCCGGGATGTCGGGGGTGGCGACCAGGGTGCCGTCGGCCAGTGGAATCCGCAGCAGCTCGGCCTGCGCGCCACCGATCCGCCGGAAGTTCTGACAGGAGGTCTGGAAGCCGTTGCGGCAGTTCGGGCAGGTGTTGTCGGAGGCGAAGAACGACCCGACTACGAACTGGCCGGGCCGAATGCTGCGTACACCGGGGCCGACCTCCTCGACTATCCCGACGTACTCATGGCCCGCGGGCCTCGGCTCGTCGACCTGGTTGTCACCGCGATAGGACCACAGATCCGAACCGCACACGCACGCGGCGGACACCCGGATGATCGCGTCGGTCGGCTCAACGATGGTGGGGTCGTCGACGATCTCGGAGCGGACATCGTACGGAGCATGCAGAATCGTGGCGCGCATCTCACTGTCTCCCTGACGGTTGGTCGGCCATTGGCCGTACCTCCATCCAACCCTTCTCCTCCGACAGGCGTCATCCTTCGGGAAGGTGGCGGTGCGCGTAGGCGATCGCCTGGGCCCGATCGCGGCTGCCGGTCTTGGCGAAGATGTGGTTGATGTGGGTCTTGACCGTCGCTTCGCTGACGAACAACTGGGCGGCGATCTCGCTGTTCGACCTGCCGGCGCTGACCAGCCGCAGCACCTCGCCTTCGCGTTCGGTCAATCCGTCGGGTAGCTGGGACGACCCGGGGTGTGGCAGCTGGGCTGCCTGAACCAGTCGGGCTTGGACGGTCGGGTCGAGTACTGCCTGGCCGGCCGCGGCCGCTTCCAGTGCACGGCGGATGTGGTCACGTCCGGCGTCCTTGGTGAGGTAGCCGATAGCTCCGGCGCGCAGGGCCTGCACGATCGACTCGTCGTCGGCGTAGGTGGTGAGGACGACGACCTGCACCTCGGGGAGCTCGGCGCGGATCCGCCGGGTCGCTTCGATGCCGTCCATGCTGGGCATCCGCAGATCCATGAGCACCACGTCCGGCGGGGCCTGCCTGACCAGCGCCACCGCCTGCTCGCCGTCGCCGGCGGATCCGATTACCTCGATGCCGGGCATTGTGGACAGCAAGGTGACCAGGCCTTCCCGAACGATGGTCTGGTCATCGGCGACAACAACTTTCATCCCGGCACCGCGGCCCGGACGGTCCAGCCGGCGTCCTGTGCGGCAGCGGACAGCTCGCCGCCGACCAGTTCGACACGCTCACGCATTCCGGATAGTCCGAAACCGCCGCCGGTCAGGCCGAGCGGGCTCGGTGGGCGGCCGTCCGGGCAGGGACCGTTGCGCACGAGCAGGACGGTGGCCGCGCTTTGGTAGTCCAGCTGGAGCGTGACTGCTGCCCCGGGCGCGTGCTTGCGGGCGTTGCTCACCGCCTCCTGCGCGGCACGGTAGAGGGCGAGTTGAACGTCGGGGGCGAGCCGCCGCTCGGCACCAGTCACGGTCAGCGCGGCACCGTCGGCAGCGGCCAGCGCGGTGAGTTGCTCGCTGAGTGCCACCGGTTCATCGCGCAGCGCCTGCACCGCTTTCCTGGCCTCGGTCAGCCCGTCGACCGCGAGGCGCCGGGCCCGCTGGACATGCTCGCGGGCATTGCCGGCATCGGTCTCCAGCAGTGCGTCGGCCACCTCGAGCTGTACCGACAACGCGCCTAGAGAATGCGCGAGCACATCATGCATTTCACGGCCGATTCGGTTTCTTTCCGCCAGCGCGGCCGCCCGGGCCTGCTCGGTGTCGGCGCGGACCCGTTCGGCGAGCAGCTGCTCCGCCTGCGCTGCGCGGTCCTGATACTGTCGCCGGCTCGCGCCGCCCAGCACGGCCGCGGCGATGGCGAGCAGCCCTTCGACGATGATCGAACGCGGTGTGCCGGCGATGAGCACGGTGCTGGTCAGCGACACCGCACCCAAGCCCGCGACCGCCAGCGTCGGCACCGCACCGGTCAGCGTCGCGGTAGCGATCACCGCCACCGCGGGGAAGGTGATGCCCACCGGCGCCAGCCCGCCGACCGCTGCGCCGGCCGCGGCCAGCACCGCCAGCGTCAGCCAGGTTGTCCGCACCGTCGCAGTGACTCGAAGACACACCAGCCAGCCGGCCCAGGCCAGGGCGGTCAATCCGAGCAGCGCCGCGGGCACTCGCGGCGTCCCGTCGCCGTGCTGGCTCGCGCTGGCCCAGATCAGCGCGACCAACCCGACGACGCGGGCAACACTCACCGCTCTGCCCATCGCGCCCGGGCGGCCGAGTCGAAGCCGCGGCATCGACACCATGGCTGTCATGGTCTCACCGACCGGAGGCCTGAGCGGTGGTAAAGCGGCGGATCAGGCCGCCCCGCTCGATGACCGCGCCGGTGCACCGGGTCTTGAGGTAGATGACTCCGGTTCGGGTGACGACTTCGGCGATTGCCATCAAGAGGAACGCGGTTCCCCAGGCCGGTCCGCCGGTGATGTGGTGGGCGATGCTGAAGTCGCGGATGGTGGCCGCGCCGCCGTGTCCGACCCATAGTGAGAACGCAACCCGGGCACCGATGCCGGCGACCCAGAGGAATGCGGCGACCGCACCGGCCTTGGCGACGGCGGTGGCGCCGTGCCGGGTGACTCTGGTGGCCAGCGCTGCCAGCGCGCCGAGCGTTGCGCCGGCCGCCGCCCCGCCGATCTCGAGAACCAGGTCGTTGCCCGCGGTTGGGATGGCCTTCAGCAGCGAGGTCGCGATCCAGGTCGTCATCACGACCGGGAAAAGCAGGGCAGCCTTGGTGATGGTGATGCCGCGGACCTGGAGCAACACCAGGCCGACCAGTGCGATGTTCAGGGCGTATTCGGTAGTAGTCATGGCGACTACTGTCCGAGTTTGCGGCCTCGCGGTCGTCGGCCCACGGGTGGATTCCGGGTTGATTCGGCTCTCCACCCGGCGTTCTGCTCGGCCTGCGCGTCGAGCGGCTATTGCGGAGTTCTACAAGCGCGAGCGAGCTTGTTCACTTTTCAAGCTCGTTCACTTAGAATGAACAGCGCCTCGGAGTGAACGTGTGAAGTGGAGCGATGACTCGAACCGACGATCTGATCGAAAGACTGGACGCGCTGGCTATTCGTGCCAGCGTTAGCCGGGCTGCCAAGGCGCAGTCCGTACTGAGACTTTCTCGTGGCGCCTCAACAGCGAGCTTCAGGCTTGTGGACGGCTCAGATGTGCGCCTGTCCGACCTGAAACCGCATGGCGGCGACCAACCGGTATTCGTCCACACGCTGCACGTCGGGGCCAAGACTGGCGATGCGTTTCGCCGAGCAGGGGTTCAGTACCTCGACGTGGCTGGCAACGCGTGGATTGAGTTCGGTGATGTGCTGATCGATATCCGGGGCCGGACAGCGATTGACCGTAAGGCGGAAAGCGTTGCCCGGCGCGCTCGCGCCAGCGGCAATCTGTTGAGCAGCGGGCGCTCTCAGGTCATCATGGCGCTGCTGGCATGGCCGGAGTTGTGGACACGACCTCAGCGTGAGCTTGCACGCGCCTCCGGTATGTCATTGGGGCAGACGAACAAGACTCGCGCGCTGTTGGCGCAGGCGGGGTACGGGCCGGGACAGGGTCAGCGCAGCGAGGTGTCCCTGCTGGGGATGTGGGCTGCGGCTTTTCCAACTGGTCTGGCTGAACGGCTGTACCTGGGCAGCTACCACGGTGACATCACTTGGAAGATCCCGACGTTGGGAGAGCCTGACCCGCCAGCGGTGTCAGGGGAGTCTGCCGTACCGAACCTGCTACGACCGGGGACATTGATGCTCTACGTCCGCCAGTTAGACCCGAAGCTGCCGCTGCGCCAACGCTGGCGTACCGATGGCGAGCCGAACATCGTCGTTCGCCGCAAGTTTTGGCACAAGCCGGAGTGGGCCACACCGGGCGCCGAGGACGGGCTCGCTCCATGGCCGGTGGTGTACGCCGATTTGCGCGGCAGCGAGGACCCGCGGGTACGTGAGGCAGCGCAGGAGATCCGTGGCGAACATGAATGAGTTGGCCGGCGAGCTGCCGATCGACCTGCTCGAGGCAATCGACCGGGTTCTCGCCGCAGCCATGCCGCATGCGCCAGGCCTGGAGCCGAGCGAGGTGATGGTGGTCGGTGCGACCGCACGCGACTTGCACCATCACGCACTCGGCCACCAGTTCTCCACCGCAGCAACGCAGGATTTGGATCTCGCGCTCGCTCTGCGTTCATGGGATACGTTCATGGCTCTGTTGAATGCATTCAAGCCAGCCGGTAACAGTGGTATTCGCTTCAAGATCAGCGACGTGATCGTCGACCTGCTGCCCTTCGGCGACATCGAGGATCCCCAAGGTATCGCGACACCGCCGATACGGCTGGAACCGATGAGGGTATGGGCCTTGAAAGAGGTATTCGACAATGCACTCGAGCTGATCCTGCCCAGCGGCGTAACCGTCAAGGTGCCGACCGTTGCCGGATATGCAGCGACCAAGCTCGGCGCATGGTTGGACCGGCATGAGTGGGACGAGACCAGAGATGCTCGCGACATTGCGCTCGTCATTTACTGGTACGGCGATGCGTCTGAGGTGAATTCGCGCATCTTCGACACCGAGGATGGGCAAAACGCGTACCTGGAGGAATCCGGTGACGTGTTTCTCGCCTCCGCCCATCTGCTCGGTCGGGACATCGCATCAACCGTCGGTGAGGCTCGCCTCGCCGAGCTGCTCGAGCGCTGGCCCGGTGACTACGAGCTGCTCGTCCGCGAGTTTGCCTTCACCGGCGGCTCCTGGCCGGCCAGCACCGAACGTCGCAAACAGATCATTGCGGCGCTGACCCGCGGGCTGCGGCTTGCTCTACCGTAAGTGTGTTTCACGCCGAGGCATCGACTACACGTTGAAGCGGAACTCCACGACGTCGCCGTCCGCCATCAGGTAGTCCTTGCCCTCGATCCGCACCCGGCCACGCGCCTTGGCTTCGGCCATCGAGCCGGCGGACACCAGATCGTCGTAGGAGACCACCTCGGCCTTGATGAATCCCCTTTCGAAGTCGGTATGAATGACACCGGCGGCCTGCGGCGCGGTAGCGCCCTTGGGGATCGTCCAGGCTCGGGATTCCTTCGGACCAGCGGTGAGAAACGTCTGCAGCCCCAGCGTGTCGAAGCCAACCCGGGCCAGCTTGTCCAACCCGGATTCGTCGACCCCCATCGATGCCAGCAGCTCCATCGCCTCGTCCGGTTCGAGTTCGGTGAGCTCGGCCTCGGTCTTGGCGTCCAGGAAGACTGCCTCGGCCGGCGCGACCAGTTCGCGTAGCGAGCCGGTGAACTCGATATTGGCCAACTCGGCCGGATCAACGTTGAAAACATAGATAAAAGGCTTGGCGCTCATCAGGTGCAGCTCGCGTAACGGCTCGGTGTCCAGGCCGGAGCCGAAGATGGTTCGGCCGTCCTCTAGCAGTTGCTGAGCCTGCTTGACCGCAGCCACCACCGGCAGCTTGTCCTTCGCCGTCCGCGCTTCTTTCTCTAGCCGCGGTAGGGTTTTCTCGATCGTCTGGAGGTCTGCCAGCAATAGCTCGGTGTTGATCGTCTCGATATCGTCGGCCGGTGAGACCTTGCCATCGACGTGCACCACGTCCGGGTCATCGAATGCTCTGATCACCTGGCAGATCGCGTCCGCCTCCCGGATGTTGGCCAGGAACTTGTTACCGAGGCCGGCGCCTTCGGACGCTCCGCGCACGATGCCGGCGATGTCCACAAAGCTCACGGTGGCCGGCAGCTGCCGAGCCGAGCTGAAGATGTCGGCCAGCACCGCCAACCGGGCGTCGGGCACCCCCACCACGCCGACGTTCGGCTCGATCGTCGCGAACGGGTAGTTCGCCGCGAGCACGCTGTTGCGGGTCAGCGCGTTGAACAGGGTGGACTTGCCGACATTGGGCAGTCCGACGATGCCGATAGTGAGAGCCACAGGCTTGCAGTCTACGGCGTGCAAAAGGCTTGACGGTTCGGCCGCAGCCTGCAATATTCAACGTATGATGAATTTATCGCCTGCGGCGGCTACGCCGGCGATCCGCACCCGGGATCTGACGGTGGTCCGGAGCCGGCGACTGGTGCTGGACGCGCTGACGCTCGAGGTTGGGCAGGGTTCGGTCACCGGCCTGGTGGGGCCGAGCGGCTGCGGTAAGACCACGTTGATCCGCTGCCTGGCCGGCGTCCAGCTGATCCGGTCCGGCACCGTGGAGGTGCTCGGACAGCCGGCCGGTAGTGCGCCGCTACGCAGCCGGGTGGCCTACATGACCCAAGCCAGCTCGGTGTATCCGGACCTGACCGTGCAGCAGAACCTGCGTTACTTCGCGGCACAGTCCGGCGCCGGTGACGCCGAGATCGATGCCGTGCTGGCCGACGTCGACCTGACCGACCACCGGTTCGCGCTCACCGGCAACCTGTCCGGCGGCCAACGCACCCGGGTATCATTGGCCGCCGCCCTGGTCGGCCAGCCCGAGCTGCTCTTGCTGGACGAACCGACGGTCGGCCTGGATCCGGTGCTGCGCCGAGATCTCTGGAGATTATTCGGACGGCTCGCCGCAACCGGGCGCACGCTGCTGGTGTCCAGTCACGTAATGGACGAGGCGGCTCGTTGCGAGCGCGTTCTGCTGATGCGGTCGGGGCGACTGATCGCCGAGGGTAGCCCGGCTGAACTGCGCGAGCGGACCGGTGAACAGGATTTGGAACAAGCCTTCCTTCAGTTGGCCGTACATGCCGGCACCGGCGAACGGCAAGCATCATGAGCGAGCATCGCAGCGAGGAACGAGCGAGGAGCGGAGCGAATCCTGCGATGAGCGCTCGCGCGAAGAGCCAACGGCGCATGAGCGAGGTGCACATCCTCCGGACGTTGGCCACCGCCCGTCGGGTGCTGCAACAACTCGGCCATGACCGACGCAGTCTCGCCATGCTGCTGGTGGTGCCGATCGTCTTACTGATCCTGCTCAAATATGTCTATTCCGACGACCCATTCCTGTTCGATCGGCTCGGCCCGCAGCTGCTCGGGCTGTTTCCGTTCATCGTGATGTTCCTGATCACCTCGATCACCATGGTGCGTGAGCGGACCTCCGGCACCCTGGAGCGGCTGCTTACCACGCCGCTGCAACGTGCCGAACTGGTCTTCGGTTATGGCCTGGCGTTCGGACTGGCCGCGTTGATCCAGGCCTGCGTGACCGCCGCGATCACCCTCGGCCCGCTCGGCTTGAACGTCCACCATGCCGCGGTTATCGGCCTGTTCGCGATTTTCGACGCGCTGCTCGGCACCGGCCTGGGCCTGCTTATGTCGGCCTTCGCCACCACCGAATTCCAGGCAGTGCAGTTCATGCCGGCCGTGGTGTTGCCGCAATTGCTGTTGTGCGGACTGCTCAATCCGCGGTCGAACATGGCCACCGTGCTGCACTGGCTCTCGGACGTGCTGCCGCTGAGCTATGCCACCGACGGCATCACCAAAGCCAGTCAGGCAGCCACCTTGCCCGGCAGTGTCTACTGGGACGGCCTGGTGCTGCTGGGCTGCTTGATCGCCGCGATCGCCCTGGCGGCCGGAACGTTGCGCCGCCGAACCGCGTGACACCGCCGCAGCGCGGGAAGGCGCAGAGCCGCGGGCGAGGCCGGCCGCGAGCCGCCGATGGCGTACCGGACGCCCGGGAACGGTTGCTGGAAGCGGCTCGGGCCCGGTTCGCCAGCGATGGTTTCGATCGGGCATCGTTGCGTGCGATCGCCGCCGATGCCGGGGTGGACGCCAGCCTGGTCCGGCACCACTTCGGTGACAAGAACGGCCTGCTGATCGCCACCATGCAGCTGCCGGTCGATCCAGCCGAACTGCTGAGGTCGATGATCACCGCCGGGCCGGATGGGCTAGGGACGCGGCTGGTGGCCGGCTTCCTCGGCGCCTGGGATCCGCACCACGAGGTGTTCAGCGGGCTGATCCGTACCACCATCGCCACCACCGACGCCGCGCCACCGGCCTTGAACGTGCTGCGCAACGTGGTGCTGGGCGCGCTACTCGGCGTGCTGGACGGTCCGGACAGTGAACTGCGGGCGAACCTGGTGGTGGCCCAGCTGATCGGGATGGCGGTGCTCCGCTACGTACTGCGGGTGCAGCCGCTCGCCTCGGCGCCGGCCGAGCAGGTCGTACGGCAGTACGGACCGGTGCTGCAGTCGCTGATTACACCGGCACCAGATACCGCGAAGGGTACCGACCGGTCTTAGAGCAATTAACGGAATTAACACTCATTGTTCGTTAGGCTGCAGGCCTTGCCTGTCCAGCATCGCCGGACGTTGCTCCGATCACTCCGATCAAGAGGAATATCAAAGATGCGCAAGATCCTGACCGCCCTGGCAATCACCGCGACCGCCACCGCTGCCGGCGGCTTCGCTGCCGGCTCGGCGGCTGCCGCCGGTGAGTCGCTCGGCTGCTTCATCGGCCCCTCGCGTTACCCGCCGAGTTACCCCAACCAATGCGTAAACTCCAGCATGCCGTCGCCTACCGGGACCTACAGTGTGACGTTCCAAGTGGTGAATCCGAGGAGTCCGGAGACCTATGCCTGGTCGGTGCCATCAACTCTGATCTCTTCCGAAACCGGCGGCTGTACCGCCACCACCAACTACTGCAGCCTGGCGAACCTGAGGCCGACCAAGGTAATAACCGTCTCGGTGACTGCCACCTCCAACGGAGTGCCAGTGACCATGTCGTCGACGGCCGACATCGAACCGTGGTGCGGCAACCAATTCTGCGGCTGATCGCGGCTGCGACCAGCTGTAGATCCGTTCGTAACTGACCCGATCGGCCGGCGCGAATCCGACGCTGGCTTGGGCCGGTTGACCGAAACTGTCGCAACCGTGCGCCAGCATGTTCGACATGATCGCTTTCGAGTTCCTGCTGCTGGGCCTGCTGTTCGGAACCGGCCTGGGCTTCCTGGCCGGCCGCAACCGAGCAGCGCTCTCGGCGCTCGCCCAAGCCCGGCTGGACGGCGCTAGCAGCACGGCGGCCCGGGATCTGTCCGAGCGCCAGCACGCCATCGAGGCGCTGGTCGCGCCGCTGCGGGACGCGCTGGCTCGAGTGCAGCAACAACTGCACACCTCCGAGCGCGACCGGCTGGCTGCCACCGCCGCGCTGGACGAGCATCTGGCCGCGATGCGGTTGTCGGCGGACGGCCTGCGCAGCGAAACCAGCCAGCTGGTCACCGCGCTGCGAGCGCCCCAGGTCCGCGGTCGCTGGGGCGAGCTGCAACTCGAGCGCACCGTCGAAGCGGCCGGGCTGGTCGAGCATGTCGACTACGTCACCCAGCCGTCGGTGCCCGGGGTAGACGGCACGCTCCGGCCGGATCTGGTGATCCGCCTGGTCGGTGGCAAGCACATCGTGATCGATGCCAAGGTCGCCTTCGCCGGCTATCTGGAAGCGATGGAAGCGCGTGACGAGGCCACCCGAACTGCCCGGCTGAAGGCACACGCCCGGCACCTGCGCGCACATGTCGAGGACTTGGGCGGCAAGGCGTACTGGAACCGATTCAGCCCGGCCCCGGAGTTCGTGGTCTGCTTCGTCCCTGCCGATGCCTTCCTGGACGCCGCTTTGCGCCAGGATCCGTCGCTGTTGGAGTTCGCCTTCGACCGCAATGTCATCGTGGCCACGCCGACCACGCTGGTCGCGCTACTGCGCACCGTCGGCTACACCTGGCGGCAGCAAGCGCTGGCCGAGAACACCGCGCAGGTAAGCCAGTTGGGCCGCGAGCTGTACCAACGGCTGTCCCGGATGGGCGGCCACCTGGACCGGCTCGGTCGCGCGTTGAATGCCGCGGTGGACGGTTACAACAGCGCGGTCGGCACTTTGGAAGGGCGGGTTCTGGTCAGCGCCCGCCGGTTGGCCGAGTTGTCCGTGGTCGATCCACGGGTCGAGGGTGAGCTGCCGGAGCCCGCCCAGATCCTGAGCGGAACCCGAACACTTACCGCGGAGGAACTGCTGGGCCGGGTACCGTGAGGCATCATGCCCCCTGCGAACGGAGCCGCATACGTGCCCGACCTGCCGGAAACGTCGTACTACGACGTGGCTGGCCGGCGGCCGGCCGCGGAACCTGCTCGCACCGACCAGGCCGCGAATTACCGGCAGCCGGTGCCGGCGACCGCTCGACCTCGCCCGCGCACGGAGCGCGGTTTGCCCGGCTGGATGGCGGTGCTGCTGCTGATTGCCATCGCCGGCATCGGCGGCATTATCGACTCGGCCAGTGGTTCAGCGATCCGCGGGGCGTTCAACTACGGGCTGGTGTTGGCTTCGCTGATCGCGATCCTGGTGGTCAAACGCAGCCAGATGTTCAGCGTCGTTATCGCGCCACCGCTGGTTTACTTCGTCGCATCCGCCGGGCTGCTCTACTTCCGCACCGGCGG
Source organism: Jatrophihabitans sp. (assembly GCA_035248685.1). GTDB lineage: Bacteria > Actinomycetota > Actinomycetes > Mycobacteriales > Jatrophihabitantaceae > Jatrophihabitans_A. Next base: position 87,797 of record DATFHF010000081.1, on the reverse strand, counting down.
CTTGCACAATCGGGGCAAGCTACTCGATGCGGCCACCAACTGGATCGTCTATGGCTTTCCGGCGATCGCCGGTGCGACCGCGGTGGTGTTGGTGGTGGCCGGCATCCGGTTGGTGATCCGCCGCTAGCGATCGGCAGCGGCGACCTTGGCATTGAGTTTCAGGTCGCGCCGCAGTTCCTGCGGCAGCGCGAAGGTCAGCCGCTCCTCGGTCTGGGTCACCTCGTCGAGGTCGCGGTAATCGTGCTCGGCCAGCCACGCCACCACCTCGCGCACCAGAACCTCCGGCACCGACGCACCGGACGACAGCCCCACCGTGTCGACCCCGGCCAGCCAGGCCTCATCGATGGCGGCGGCATTCTCCACCAGGTGCGCGGCAGTCGCGCCGGCGGCCAGCGCAACCTCGACCATACGCACCGAATTTGAGGAATTGGCCGAGCCGACAACCAGGAACAGGTCCGCCTGGGGCGCGATCGCCTTGACTGCCGCCTGCCGGTTCTGGGTGGCGTAGCAGATGTCATCGCTCGGTGGCGACTGGAGATTGGGGAACTTCTTCCGCAGCGCCTGTACGGTCTGCATGGTTTCGTCCACCGACAGCGTGGTTTGCGAGAGCCAGACCACCCGGTCCGGATCCCGTACCTCAGTACGGTCCACGTCGTCCGGGCCGTCCACCAATCGAATGTGAGCCGGCGCCTCGCCGGTGGTGCCGATCACTTCCTCGTGCCCGGCATGGCCGATCAGCACGATGTCGTAGTCCTCCCGAGCAAACCGGCGGGCTTCCTGGTGCACCTTGGTGACCAGCGGGCAGGTCGCGTCGATGGTGCGCAGATCGCGGCTGGCGGCCTCGGCATGCACCTCAGGCGCCACTCCGTGCGCGGAAAAAACCACGATCGACCCGGGCGGCACCTCGTCGGTCTCCTCGACGAAGATTGCCCCGCGCGCTTCGAGGGATCGCACGACGTGGAGGTTGTGCACGATCTGCTTTCGGACGTACACCGGGGCGCCGTAATGCTCCAGTGCGAGTTCGACCGTCTGCGCTGCCCGTTCGACACCTGCGCAGTACCCTCGCGGCTTGGCGAGCAATACCCGCTTGGTCCGTACCGGTTCACCCATGCCCACGATTCTACGGACCTCGTTGTCGCGCCCCGGCCCCGGTTAGGGCAGGCTGGAGGCATGGCTACCCTTCCGACGCCGCTGAAAGCGGCCATCGGCCTTGCCGCAACCGCGCTGGATGAGGCCCGCAAACTTCCCGAGACGCTCCCCCAGGCTCCGGTGGTGGCGGTGAGCACCGCGATGCAGGTATCGCTGCGGGTGCAACAGCGGATCGCTGCCCTGGCCGCCCGGGGTGAAGAGGTCATCAGCCAGTTGCGGGGCGCATCGACAGAGCCACCTGACTGGGCGACCTTCGACGACTCCCCCGATCAAGCCTCGGCCGGCGGATCGCGTGGCGCCACCGCGTTCGATCGAGTACCGGACGGAACCGATGCGCCCGAGCCCGAGTTGGGCCCGTCGCTGGCCGAGGTCGGGGACCGGTTCGCGCCAACAGAGGTCGGCGGTACCGAACCGACCAAGCCCGCTAAGAAGACCGCCGGAGCCGGCAAGGCAGCAGCGGCCAAGGCCAGTCCGGCGAAGGCAGCCGCGGGAGGAGCCAAGTCCGGTAAGGCAAATCCGACCAAGGCGGCCAAGCAGCCGCGTACCCGCAGCGAACCGCTGATCGAGGCAGCCAAGCGGGCCAAGCCGTCCGCCGCGCCGAACCCGACGACGATGGCCGCCGAAATCGTGCACGCCCACGAGGTTGCCGGCCAGGACGGCTCCGCGCCGGCCCAGTCGCCCGGGGCAGGCTCCGGCACCGAGTGAGCAAGCTGGAATCGAGCCCGGAGGCACCGTTACCGCTGCGCCGGATCAGCCAGGCGCTTGCGGAGTGGATCGGTCGGCTGGGCGAGGTATGGGTCGAGGGGCAGGTTGCCCAGTTCGTCCGTCGGCCCGGCGTGCAGACCTGCTTCCTCACATTGCGCGACACCGACGCCAACATCTCGATGCAGGTGACCTGCCACCGAAGCATCCTCACCGACGAACTCGCCGAAGGGGCTCGGGTCATCCTGCGGGTTCGGCCGGACTTCTACGCCGAACGCGGCACGCTCAGCCTGCGGGCGACGGAGATTCGCCAGGTCGGATTGGGCGAACTGCTCGCTCGCATCGAACGGCTCCGGCAACTACTCGCCGCTGAAGGGCTATTCGCGCCCGAGCGCAAACTTCCACTGCCGTTCCTGCCGCACACCATCGGCCTGATCACCGGACGGGCCAGCGCCGCCGAACGCGATGTGGTCGACAACACCCATCGGCGCTTTCCCGGCGCCCGGTTCGCGATCGAGAGCGTGGCCACCCAGGGCACCACCGCGGTCAGCGACATCATCGCCGCGCTGAAGCGGCTGGACGATCACCCCGACGTGCAGGTCATCGTGATCGCCCGGGGCGGCGGCAGCGTCGAGGACCTGCTGCCCTTCTCCAACGAGGCGCTGCTGCGTGCGGTGGCCCGAGCGCGCACGCCGGTGGTGAGCGCGATCGGGCACGAGACCGACCGGCCGTTGCTGGATCTGGTCGCCGACCTGGCGGCGTCGACGCCGACCGATGCCGCCAAGCGGATCGTGCCGGATTTGGATATCGAGCTTCAGCGGCTGGCTGATTTCCGCGGCCGGCTGCGAACCAGCGTGCATCGCCGGCTGGACCTGGAGGCCGAGCTGATGGCCGGGCTGCCGCAACGGTTGCGCCACGGCGTGCGACGGCTGATCGACACCGGCCAGGACGAGCTGGAGCGGGCGGTGCACCGAACCAGGCACCGGTTGGACGCGCTGCTGCAACTGGCCCAGGCCGACACCGAGCAGCTGCTGGCCAGGGTGGTCAGCCTGTCCCCGCAGGCCGTCCTCAACCGCGGATACGCGGTGCTGTCGGATCAGGCCGGCGCGGTGATCCGGCACGTCGAACAGGCGCCGGTCGGCCGCGAGTTGCTGGCACGGGTGGCCGAAGGCCGGTTCACGGTCCGGGTGGCCGAGACGCTCTAGGCTGAACCGCGACATGACTGAGACCATGACATGACTGAGAACGGGCAACCCGAACTGAGCTACGAGCAGGCTCGGGCCGAACTGCGCGACATCGTCCAGGCGCTGGAAAGTGGCGGTCAGCCGCTGGAGGAGTCGCTGGCGCTCTGGCAGCGCGGTGAGGAGCTGGCCGAGGTTTGCCAGCGTTGGCTGGACGGCGCCCGGTCCAGGCTGGACGCCGCGATCGCGGCGAGCGAAGACGCCGGCTGACTACCCCAGCGAGCCGGCGAGCTGTTCCAGCTCGGACAGCTGAGCGGTGCCGCTGACGATGATGGTGCGCTGACCAGTGGTCTGGCGCAGCAGCGGGTGTCCATCCCCGGTGCGGTAGCGAGCCCAATCCATGCCGGCGATCGACACCATGCCGTCGGCGGTGAGCGGGCCGTACTGGGCGGCGACCGCGTCCGGCGCGTCACCGCCCTCCAGCAGCTCCGCGTACTGCCCGCCCGGGCTCACGTACCGGATCCGAAAGCTTGCCCCACTTGCCGGACCGGCCGGCTGGAGCTGGGTGGAGGTCGGCCGCCAGCGGTCCGATAAGCCGACCGGCACCGTCAGCGGGAAGCCGACCTGGGCCCGCGCGGCGGCGATCGCCGGGCCCGGATCGATGACGTGAACGCCGTCCGACCGAGGTGGCCGCGGCCAGGTCAGCAGCACCAGCAGTCCCACCAGTACCAACAAGGGCAGCAGCGACCGCCACAGGTAGGCAGGCGTGCGGAGCCGCCGGCGCTGGGCCGGAGTCAGGGGATGGGTCACACCTCCATGGTGGCGCATCAGCCACGCGCCTCGGCGCGGTGCACCCGGCCAGGGTCGGCAACGTATACGCGGCCCGCTTCGCCGCTGCGCGATATGGTGCTGCCACGCCCCGACCGATCGCCGAACAGAAGGGCCAGCACAGATGACCGATGCCAGCGACGTGCCCGCCGACAGCGCCCGTCCGGTACCGCCCGAACTGGCGGTGCAACGCCAGGCGCCGGACCGCAACCTGGCATTGGAACTGGTTCGGGTGACCGAGGCTGCCGCGATGGCGGCGGCCCGCTGGGTGGGTCGGGGCGATAAGAACGGCGGCGACGGCGCGGCCGTGGACGCGATGCGCAAGCTGATCGGCACCGTCTCGATGGACGGCGTGGTGGTCATCGGCGAGGGTGAGAAGGACCGCGCACCGATGCTCTACAACGGCGAGCACGTCGGGGACGGCACCGGCCCGGAGTGCGATGTCGCGGTCGACCCGATCGATGGCACCACCCTGATGGCCAAGGGCATGCCCAACGCGGTGGCGGTGATCGCGGTGGCTGAGCGGGGATCGATGTTCGACCCGTCCGCGGTGTTCTACATGGAGAAGATCGCCACCGGCCCGGAGGCCGCCGATGTCATCGACATCACCGCCCCGGTGCGGGAGAACATCTATCGGGTGGCCAAGGCCAAGGGTGCTCGTCCGGAGGAGGTGACGGTAGTCATCCTGGATCGGCCGCGACATGCCGAACTGGTGAACGAGGTGCGCAACGCCGGTGCCCGGATCAAGTTCATCACCGACGGCGACGTGGCCGGCGCCATCATGGCAGCCCGCGCCGGCACCGGTGTCGATCTGCTGCTCGGGATCGGCGGCACTCCCGAGGGCATCATCGCGGCCGCCGCGCTCAGCTGCATGGGCGGGTGCATTCAAGGCCGGCTGTGGCCGCAAGACCAACAGGAGCGAGAGAAGGCTGAGGCGGCCGGCCATGACCTGTCCCGAGTGCTGACCACCCGGGATCTGGTGGCCGGTGAGGATGTGTTCTTCTGCGCGACCGGGATTACCGACGGCGAGTTGGTGGCCGGGGTTCGCTACAACCGGGACGCGGTGGCGACCTCCTCGATCGTCATGCGTTCGAAGTCGGGGACGATCCGGGTGGTCGAGTCGTTGCATCAGTTGTCCAAGTTGCGGGCCTACGCTTCGGTCGACTTCGACCGGCATTGACTGGAGGGGCACCATGCTCTGCGTCACCATGAATGACATTCCGGGCTGGGAGGTGCAGCGGGTCTGCGGTGAGGTGTTCGGCGTGACCGTCCGGTCTCGTAACGCCTTCTCCCAGATGGGCGCCGGCTTCAAATCGCTGGTCGGCGGCGAACTCCAAGGGATGACGAAGAACGTCATCGACAGCCGCAACGAGGCGATGACCCGGCTGTTCGCCGAGGCGCAGGCCCGGGGCGGTAACGCGCTGATCGCGATGCGGTTCGACACCACCGAGCTGGGCGCCAACTGGACCGAGATCTGCGCCTACGGCACCGCGGTGGTGGCCATCCCGGTCACCGAGGCGGCCAAGCAAACCGCGATCCAGCTCGGCTACGGCCAGCCCGCCGCCGCCCGACCGGCCCCGGCGCAGCAACCGAGCGGCCAGTGGGATCAGCCCACCGGTACCAACCGGCCGCTCAGCCGACCGGCTACCAGCCCACCGGCTCGGAGTGGGACCGGCCCGCTGGTGGCCAGCCGCCGCAGCGCTGAGAACGTGACCTAATAGGCAGAGTTATCCCGGCCACCTGAGCGCTCCCGGGCCCGTCCCCGCTGACTAGGCTTTCTCACGGCACCGTCACCAGCAGGCCAGCCAGGCCGCTGCCGAGGAGAGGGAGCAGATCCGCAGATGTCCGAGCAGCCGCAGCCGGCCGAATCCGCCCAGTCCTACCGCATCGAGCGGGACTCGATGGGTGAGATTCGGGTGCCGGCCGATGCCCGGTGGCGGGCGCAGACCCAGCGCGCGGTAGAGAACTTCCCGATCTCCGGTCAGCCGATCGAACGGGAGCTGATCGCGGGACTTGCCCTGATCAAGGGTGCCGGGGCCCGGATCCGGGCCAAGCGCGGCCTGCTGGACCAAGCCAAGGCCGACGCGATCGCGGCCGCGGCGAGCGAGGTCGCCAGCGGCGACTGGGACGCGCAGTTCCCGATCGACGTGTTCCAGACCGGATCCGGAACGTCGTCGAACATGAACGCCAACGAGGTGCTGGCCAGCCTCGCCGCGGCCCGGTTGTCCACCGGCGGCGAGCAGGTGACGGTACACCCGAACGACGACGTGAACGATCCGCTGTCGTCCAACGACCAGTTCCCATCGGCCATCCACGTCGCCGCGACCAAGGCGGTGGTGACTGCGCTGATCCCGTCCCTGCGGCACCTGGCTGATGCGCTGGAAGCCAAGGCCGACGAATTCCGGACGGTGGTGAAGTCGGGCCGTACCCACCTGATGGATGCCACCCCGGTGACGCTGGGACAGGAATTTGCCGGCTACGCCGCCCAGATCCGGTACGGCGTGGAGCGGGCCGAGGCGGCGCTGCCCCGGGTCGCGGAGTTGCCGCTCGGTGGCACCGCGGTCGGCACCGGCATCAACGCGCCGGCCGGCTTCGCCGCGGAGGTGATCGAGCTGATCGCCGGCGAGACCGGGCTGCCATTGACCGAAGCCCGCGACCACTTCGAGGCACAGGGCGCCCGCGACGGCCTGGTGGAACTGTCCGGCGTATTGCGCACCATCGCGGTCAGCCTGAACAAGATCAGCAACGACATCCGGTGGATGGGATCCGGACCGCGTACCGGGCTCACCGAGCTGTTCCTGCCCGACCTGCAACCGGGTTCCTCGATCATGCCGGGCAAGGTAAATCCGGTGCTGTGCGAGGCGGTTTGCCAGGTGGTCGCCCAGGTCATCGGCAACGACGCCGCGGTGGCCTTCGCCGGAGCGGCCGGCAACTTCGAGCTCAACGTCATGCTGCCGGTGATGGCCCGCAACCTGCTCGAGTCGATCCGGCTGATTTCCAACGTCAGCAGGGTATTCGCCGACAGGTGCATCTCCGGTATCGAAGCCAACGTCGATCGATGCCGCGAGTACGCCGAGTCCTCGCCGTCCATCGTCACGCCGCTCAACCACTACGTCGGTTACGACGAGGCGGCCAAGATCGCCAAGCAGGCGCTGGCCGAACGCAAAACCATCCGGCAGGTGGTGATCGAGCGCGGCCACGTCTCGTCGGGTGCGATCAGCGAGCAGAAGTTGGACGAGGTGCTCGACGTGTTATCGATGACCCGCCCCCGCGAGTCGTGAAGCTATTCGACGGAGTCAGCCCCGAGCTGGCCCGGTGGCTGCTGAAGCAGCCGATGTTCATGGTGGCAACGGCGCCGCTGTCCGCCGATGGGCACCTGAATGTCTCGCCCAAAGGCATGGCCGGTACCTTCGCCGTGCTCGACCAGTACCACGTCGGCTACCTGGATTATTTCGGTTCGGGCGCCGAAACCATTGCGCATCTGCGCGAGAACGGCCGGATCACCCTGATGTTTGCCGCCTTTTCCGGCCGGCCATCGATCGTTCGGCTGTATGGCACCGGCCGGGTGGTGCCGGTCGACGATCCAGAATTCTCCGAGTGGCGCGACAAATTCGGCAAGGCACGCACGGTCGGTCAGCGCTCGATCATCCTGGTGGAACTCGATCGAGTGCAGGAATCCTGCGGCTATGCGGTGCCGCTGATGGACTTCGTGGCCGACCGGGAGGTGCTCGACCTGCATCAGCTGAAGAAGGGCGCACCCGAGTACGAGGGCCGCGGCCATCTCAAGAACCCGGTGTCCATCGACGGCCTGCCGGCCCTGGGTGAGAGCCAACCAGCACCGGCCGCCGGCTAAATCCCGAGATCCTCCAGCATCTCGGTCACCAGCGCGGCGATCGGCGAGCGCTCGGAGCGGGTCAGCGTCACATGCGCGAACAGTGGATGTCCGCGCAGCGCCTCGATCACGGCGGCCACCCCGTCGTGCCGGCCGACCCGCAGGTTGTCCCGCTGCGCCACGTCATGGGTAAGCACCACCCGGGAGCCCTGCCCGATCCGGGACAGCACGGTGAGCAGCACATTGCGTTCCAGCGATTGGGCTTCGTCCACGATTACAAAGGCATCGTGCAGTGATCGGCCGCGGATGTGGGTCAGCGGCAGCACCTCGACCATCCCGCGGTCCAGCACCTCGTCCAGCACGTCCTTGCTGACCAGCGCGCCGAGGGTGTCGAAGACCGCCTGCGCCCACGGCGCCATCTTCTCGTTCTCGCTACCTGGCAGGTAGCCGAGTTCCTGGCCGCCCACCGCGTACAGCGGCCGGAACACCACCACCTTCTTGTGCGCCCGACGTTCCATCACCGCCTCAAGACCGGCGCACAGCGCCAACGCCGACTTGCCGGTGCCGGCCCGACCGCCGAGTGAGACGATGCCGACCTCGGGATCCAGCAGCAAATCCAAGGCAATTCGCTGCTCGGCGGAGCGACCGTGCAGGCCGAACGCTTCCCGGTCACCGCGCACCAAGCGTAGTTCCTTCTCCGGGGTGATCCGGGCCAGCGCCGAACCGCGCGCTGAATGCAACACCAACCCGGTGTGGCAGGGCAGCTCGGCGATCGGCAGCAATTCGCCGTTCAGCTCGACCCGGTCTTCGGTGTACAGGCTGTCCACGATCTCGGTGGACACGTCCAACTCGGCCATCCCGGTCCAACCGGAATCCACCGCAGGATGCACCTGATACTCATCCGCCAGCAGCCCCACCGCGGCCGCCTTCACCCGCAATGGCATGTCCTTGCTGACCAAGGTGACATCGCGGCCCTCGTTGGCCAGGTTCAGGGCAACCGCGAGGATCCGGGAATCGTTGGACTCGACTCGAAAACCGGCCGGCAGCAACGAGAGGTCAGAGTGATTGAGCTCGACGTGCAGGGTGCCACCCTCACTGTTCACCGGCACCCCGGAATCCAACCGGCCGTGCTTGATTCGCAGCTCGTCCAGCGTCCGCAGGGTCTGCCGAGCGAACCAGCCCAGTTCCGGGTGGTGCCGCTTGCCCTCGAGTTCGCCGATCACGACCAGCGGCAACACGACCTCGTGCCCCCCGAACCGGCACAGCGCTGCGGGGTCGGAAAGCAGCACTGAGGTGTCGAGAACGAAGGTCTTGACCGGGTTCAGGTGTGAGGTCACGAGTTGCTCCTGTGACTGACCGGACGGCACGACGTGACCTGCCGCCGTCGGGTAGGCGTGGCATCGCGCCCACCTGGGTTGAGGGTTCCGGCGATCTCCCGTCGGGCGAGGGACGATGCCGGCCCCCCGCTGGTATTCACCACCGTCAGGGACCTCCCAGGTAACCAGTATGGCTGGTTACCTGCCCAGGACGGTACGGGTTGCCCGAACCGTCGACCGACACCGCCACGCCGAGCGCGGGTACAAGGACAACATGTATCGATCGGCAACCGTCGGCCGCGGCCGAGCATGCCCGTATTTGCTGGAGTTCAGCTGCCGAACCGGCGTTGCCGGGCGGAGAAGTCACGCAGTGCCCGCAGGAAATCAACCTTGCGGAAGTCCGGCCATAGGGCATCACAGAAGTAAAACTCCGAATGCGCGGACTGCCACAGCAGGAACCCGGACAGCCGCTGCTCCCCCGATGTCCTGATTACCAGGTCCGGATCGGGCTGGCCGCGGGTGTACAGGTGCTCGGCAATGTGCTCGACATCGATGAGTTCGGCAACCTCTTCGATGGACGTTCCGGCCTGGGCATGCGTCTGTAGTAGCGAGCGGACCGCGTCGGCAATCTCGCGCCGGCCGCCGTAACCGACCGCCAGGTTCACCGTCATGCCGGTCTTGCCCAGCGTTCGCTCGGCGGCGGTCTTCAGCGCGGTAGCGGTGTCGGCCGGCAGCGTGTCCAGCGCACCTACCACGTTGAGCTGCCATGGTTGGCGCGGCGCGGACAGTTCGGTGGCCACCGCGGCGATGATCCGCAGCAGCGGGCCCAGCTCGGCCGGGTCGCGATGCAGGTTGTCGGTGGACAGCAACCAGAGCGTGACGTGTTCCACGCCGGCCTCGGCACACCAGGCGAGCAAGTTGTCGATGTGGTTGGCGCCCACCACGTGGCCGTGGTTGACGTCCTCCATGCCGGCCGCTCGGGCCCACCGGCGGTTGCCGTCCAACATCACCGCGACATGCCTGGGCAATGGCCGACCTGCCAGCTGCCGGCGCAGCCTCCGCTCGTACAGGGCATACACGCCGGTGCGTAGGTCCACGGCTGCCCAGCCTAGTCCCGATTGGCTGATGCCGTCGGCATTTGCGCGCCTTCTCAGGCCACTCTCCGTTAGTCCTCGCGCTATTCCTCGCCGGAGAACCTGCCCCAGGCCGACTGCCGGGTCATTTGTAATGCCGCCCCGATCCGGGCCCAGGTAACGCCCCGGTCGCGCAACCGCATTACCCACTCGCGCAGGTTTGCCTCCACCTGGGCGCCGACCTGCGCGATTCGGGGCAGCTGCGCCAGCAACTGCTCGTCCGACATCGATTCCCAATAAGGGATCTCCGGCCGGCCGGCCGGTGCCGAACGACCCTCCGCCAGGATGTTGTTACACAGCTGGACGCATTCGTCGCAGATATAAATGCCCGGCCCCGCGATGATCTTGCTGACCGCGCTTTCTTCCTTTGCGCAGAAGGAACATCGCACTGCTTGCTGAACCGTGGTGTCGATGGTTGTCATGCCGGATCGCTCCTCGTATCGCCGTCCAAGCTTGTCAGGCAGCACCTTACAGCTGTCAGCCTGCTCCTGACAAGCCGATTTTTAGTGCAATGCGAAACCGAAAGCCGGGTTCAGACGCCGTCCGGCCACTGCTCAGAAGGTTCGGGCCGGTCGTGCTGCTCGGTATCCTCCGGTTCCCGGTCGAAGACCAGCCAGTAGCCGGCGATCACCAGGCAGATCACCGCGAAGATCAGCGAGGGACGGTCGTCGGAGCTGAGGAACCGCCAGCCGAAGGCGATACCGGCCACCAGCGCGAAGCCGCCCACCAGCCAGCGAAAGCCGGGTGGCTGGGTGCGATACATGCCTTCGAGCCTACGTCCGGCCTGAGTCCAGCACGGCCAGCAGGTCGGCGACGGTGGTCACCGGCCGGTCGCAGACGAAGCCCCGGCAGACATAGGCCGCTGGCCCACCGGCGACCAGCGGGCGGTCGGCAAGTAGCGGCACGCCCGGCTGATCGGGCGCACCGGCGGCCAACACCAGGCCGGGCGAGGTGCTTTGCCGGGCGACCGCGAGCAGCGCCTCGGCCGATTCACCCGATCCGACCACGGCAACCTGCAGCGGGCCGGCCAGTGCCGCTTCGGCGATCGCCAGCGTCCAGCCGGCGAATCGGGGTTCGGCGCTGGCCAACTCCCCGGTTGCGGCCAGCGCAGCCTCGGCGGCCGCCCGGTGCTCCCCGGAACCGACCAGCGCGGCGTAGCCGAGCAGCGCGCCGGCCAATGCCGATTGCCCGGACGGTGCGGCGTTGTCGGTGATCTCCCGAGGCCGGGTAAACAACCGTTCGGCGTCGTCGGCGGTATCGAAGAACCCGCCGCCCTCGGCGCCGAAGTGGCCTAGCGCCACCTCGATCAGCTCACCGGCACTGGCCAACCAGCTCGGATCGCCGGTGGCCTGGTGCAGTGCTAGCAGGCCTTCGGCCAGGTCGCCGTAATCCTCGGCGACCGCCATCGCGGTGCCGGCCACGCCGTCCCGGGATGAGCGACGCAGCCTGCCGGATACCCAATGAACATCGAGCAAGTGCCGCGCGCAGTCGACCGCGGCCGCGAGATAGCGCGGCTCATCCAGCAGCGCGCCGGCCTCGGCCAGCCCGGCGATCGCCAGGCCATTCCAGCCGGTGATCACCTTGTCGTCTCGGGCAGGTTGCGGCCGGCGGTTCCGCTCGTCCCACAACCGACGGCGAATGTCTTGCCACCATTGCGGATCCGCCGGATCCTGCCGCAATTGCAAGGTAGACGCGCCGAGCTCGAAGGTGCCTGGCCCGGTCACCGACAGCAGGTCGGCGGCCCGGACGCCGTCCTGCTCGCCCAGTGCCTCGATCAGCTGCTGGGCCGTCCAGACGTAGGTCAGACCCTCTACGCCGTCGGTGTCGGCGTCCAGCGCGGAGGCGAAACCACCTGCCGCGGTAGCCAGGTCGCGGAGCAAGAAGTCGGCCGTCTCGCGGCTGACCCGCTCAGCCAACGGTGACCGGGTGGCGCGCCATAGATGGCAATACACCCGCAACAACTGGGCATTGTCGTACAGCATCTTCTCGAAGTGCGGCACCACCCAGTGTGCATCGACCGAGTACCGGGCGAAGCCGCCGGCCAGCTGGTCGTACATGCCACCGCGAGCCATCGCCTCGCAGGTGCCGATCACCATCTGCAACGCGGTTGGATCGCCGGTGCGACCGTGATGGCGCAACAGGAACTCCAGCACCATGGACGGTGGGAACTTCGGCGCGGATCCGAAGCCGCCGTTGGCCTCGTCGTAGCCGTCACGCAGCCGGATCATCGCCCGGCGCAATTGATCGGCACCGAGCAGGCCCGGCGTGCTCTGCTGGTTCAGCACGTTCTGAAGGGCGCCGACGACGTGGCTGCCGGCCGACTCGAGCTCCTGCCGCCGGCTCAGCCACGCCTCGGTGACCGCGTGCAGTAGCCGGCGGAACTGCGGTTTCGGGAAGTAGGTTCCGCAGTAGAACGGCTCGCCGGACGGCGTGAGCAGGCAGGTCATCGGCCAGCCGCCGTGACCGGTCATGGCGGTGGTGGCGGCCATGTAGATGGCGTCGATGTCCGGCCGCTCCTCGCGGTCCACCTTGATCGCAACGAATCCCTGGTTCAGCTGCTCGGCGACCTCGGCGTCTTCGAAGGATTCATGTGCCATCACGTGGCACCAGTGGCAGGCGGCGTAGCCGATGCTGAGCAGGATCGGCACGTCTCGCCGGCGGGCCTCGGTGAACGCCTCGTCGCACCAGGGCCACCAGTCCACCGGGTTGTCGGCGTGCTGGAGCAGGTAGGGGCTGGTCGAGCTCGCTAGCCGGTTCACCCGACCATTCTCCTACCCACTACCGAGCCATGGCGCGGCTCCCTTCAGATCGGTACCGGGCCAAGGCCTGTGCGGGTAGCAGAGTAGATCCATGGCCCAGGACTGGTGACCCGCTGTTCAATCCGGCGCCATTGAGACATGAGGATCTCCAACTGCTCCCACGGGCCGCGGGCTTGCCTACCCGATAGCACCACGAGTCGAGCACCGTGCCGTCTGACCGCATCAACTTCTCCAGGCCGGCTGGAGATATGTGAGTCCCGACTGATGACGATCCAGCCGCGATCGGTCACGATCGGAAGCCAAACCGGATCCTTCGTCGCTGGCGAGGTAACCGGACACGCGGTCGGGTACGACGTTTGATGGTCGTTCCCGGGTCCCCCGGATATGTGCAGTCCGATCTCAGGTTGCAGACCACGCGAGCCAAGCCGAGCACATCCGCGTCGAAGTAGAAGCGGACCTCTGCGAGCTTGGCCATGCTGGCTATGCGGCGCGTTGCGCGTATTGCGCGTATTCGTAGGACAGGGCCCACTCGACGTCGGCGGGCTGAAGCGCGAACTCATCCGCGATCTCCTCCGCTGCGTAGCCGTCCAAGGAGTACTCCCAGAGAACCTCGGTGCTTATGCCCGAGACGGACGGCTTGCCGAACCGAACGTCCGGGTCGATGACGACCGTCGACTTGGCGTCGACGGCCGGACGCCATCGCACCGCGAGGCTGCCGTCGAACTCGACACGGTCGAGGAAGGCCTGCCCGGCCGGAAGCAGCAGATACTGGCCGCTCACCGGCGCATACAGCCACAAGTCATCGGGTAGTTTGGACGACTCTTGCGCCTCGATCACCAACTTCTTTCCGTCGGTCCACGGACGCTTGGTCGCCAACGGATAGGCCACCCCGAACTGCTCGCGAAGGATTGCGACGAACGCCCGCAACTCGGCCAGCGGAACACGTAGGTCCCGGCGGTATTGAGCGAGAACTCCGGCCTCGATGAATTCCGCCCAGGTGACCGTCCACTGGTCGCCATGTACAGCCGACGGAGCGTCCCGCAGGACCGGAGCGTAACTGCGGCCACGGTAGACACGGCCCTCGAGCCAGTAGTGCAGTGTCGCTTGCGGGAGCCGTAACAACCGGGCCGCATCAGCCTCGGAGTACAGCTCGCGAAGGAGGAACGAATCGGCGGTCACGGGGTGATTCTTGCAGACGCCGCCGACAAATCCTGGCGGATTACGCCGTCGTCAGTAAAGGCGTGGCCCATCGCTCGACAGCTGAGGGAGGGCAAGATGGCGGCATGACCCGGACCAGGCACGCCAGCAATCGTGGTGCCTGGCCATCGTCCCAATGAACTTGCTCGACCGGCTGCGGGCCGGCGGCTTCAGTCGCGGTGACTTCCTGGCGCTGTGCCTGGCTGACTCCTGGTCCGGACCGGCCGGCTGCGCCTGGGCGGGCGGCAGTTGGACGACGCCATCGGCCGATATCGAGGAGTTCGTGGCAGTCGAGTCTGAGCTGCGGCCGCGCTGGGTCTGGTGGGACTCGGCCACGCCGCGGCAGCTCGCCGGCGCCGGCCTGCGGGTGGCGACCTGCTGGGATCTGGCCGCCGTCCACCGCCTGCTGTTCGGCCGCTGGCAGGCTGAGCCGGCCACCATCTGGGCCGCCCTGCACGACCTGCCGGCCGACTCGGCGCCGACCACCGGCCAGCTCGACCTGCTCGGCCCGGGCGGCGACGAGGGCACCGATCCCGAGGATCCGGTGCGTCCGGACCGGCACCTGCGCCCGGAGTGGACGGCCGGGGGCTGGCAGCGCGACGCGGCCCGGTTGGTCAGCTGGGCCAAGCTCGCGCTGGCGGCCCGCGAGCTCCAGCAGGACCGGCTAGCCACGCTTAAGGCGGCCGGGAACCCGTTGGCGACCGTGCGCGCCGAGTCCGCGGCCGAGCTGCTGTGCGCCGAACTTTCGGTGGACGGCCTGCCGATCGACCTGCCCCGCGCCGAGCAGTTGTTGCGATCCTTCGTCGGCCCGCGGCCGGCCGACGCCACGGAGGCCACCGTGCAGCGCGAGCGCCGCGATGCCGCCGTGCTGCGACTGGTACCCGGCGCCGAGGACACCGACCTGCGCAACCCCGCCCAGGTGCGCGCCCTACTGGCCCGGATCGGCATCGAGGTTCCGGATACCCGGTCCTGGCGGCTGGAGCACTTCCGCGGCGCGCATCCGGCCGTCGAGGCGTTGCTGAGCTGGCGCAAGTCCGAACGGATCGCCACCACCTACGGCTACGACTGGCTGGATCGCAACGTCGGGCCGGACGGTCGGTTGCGCGGCGGCTGGACCGCCTCGGACGGGGCGGCCGGCCGGATGACCGCGCAGGCCGGCCTGCACAACCTGCCGGCCGACCTGCGTCCGGCGGTGGCGGCCGGGCCCGGCTGGGTGTTCGTCCGGGCCGACCTCGGCCAGATCGAGCCTCGGGTGCTGGCCGCGGTGTCCGGCGACCGGGCCCTGACCGCGGCCACCCAGGACGACGACCTGTACGCGCCGGTCGCCAGCCGGCTCGGCGTCGAGCGGCCGGTGGCGAAGGTCGCCGTGCTGGCCGCCATGTACGGCCAGACCTCCGGCACCGCCGGCGCCGCGCTACGCGGGTTGGAGTCGGCCTACCCGGTGGCGATGCGCTACCTGCGCGATGCCCACGACGCCGGCCGCGCCGGCCGGGATGTCCGGACTTACGGTGGCCGGCTGGTGCGGATGTGGCCCACCCCGGCTGGCTTGACCGCCGAGGCCGAGCGGTCGGTGGCCGCCGCCCGCGGCCGTTACGCGCGCAACGCCATGGTGCAGGGCGCGGCCGCCGAGCTGTTCAAGGTGTGGGCGGTGACCGTCCGGGCTCGGGGCACCGACCTGGGCGCCCGGGTGGTGCTCTGCTTGCACGACGAACTGCTGATGCACGCGCCCGCCGGGGCGGCCGATGAGGTGCAACAGCTGGTCCACGACTGCTTGGCCGAGGCGGCTCGGCGGTGGGCGCCGCCCCGTAGCACGGTACGGTTCGTCGCCGACGTCAGCATCGTGCAGCGCTGGTCGGAGGCGAAGTAGGCCAGTTCAGCCGATGAACTCGGCGACGGTACGGACGAACCGCTCTGCCGACTGGTGGTGTGGCTGGTGGCTGGAACCGGGAAACACCACCAGCTTGCTGTTCGGCAGGTAGGCGTGGGTTTGGTGGGCGTGTGCTACCGGCAGCACCGGATCGTCCTGCGACCAGATGATCAGGGTGGGCAGCTCACGCGCCAGGTAGCCGTGTTCCATCATGGAACCCCGTTGTCCGGACGGGGTAATCACGTTCTGCAAGGTCTGGAAGAAGGCCGCGCGACCGGTGGCGGACACCAGGCCGCGGCCAGCCCGGCCAAGGTTGCTCACCAGCTCAGGGGTCAACCGCAATGACCGGTGCAGTCGCGGTGCCCGGTACAGCGGCGCGGTCCGCTCGTTGACCACCAGCCGCAGCACCCGGTGCGCGCCGGGCAGCGTGGCCACCCGCAGGATCGGGTGCACCTTCCGACCCAAGCCGCCAGCCGATACCAGCACCAGGCGATGCACCAGCTCGGGATGATCATGGGCCAGCTGCATCGCGATCGCACCGCCCAGTGAATGCCCGACCACCGTCACCGAACGCACGTCCAGCTCGACCAGCAGCGCGTGCAAGCTGGCCGCGAAGTACGGCAGGTGGTACGCGCCGTCGGCCGGCTTGTCCGAGCTGCCATGGCCCAGCAGATCCGGGACGATCACCCGATAGCCTGCCTCGGCGAAGCCGGCGGCCGATCGGTTCCAGGTGCTGCCGTCGGACATCAGCCCGTGCACCAGCAGGATCACCGATCCGTCGGGCGGGCCGAGGTCGCGGTAAGCGAGCAACTGCCCGTCCTGGTACGTGGTGCGCACCAACAGATCATGCTCTGCCCGGCTGCCGAATCTCCACTCGGCATAGTCAGGGGTGGATGTGCATTCGAACCACCAGGAACTGCTCCGGAGTGGCCAGCAACACCCGCAGTCGCGGATCGGGCACCGGCAGGAAAGGCGGGATCCGTAACGGCAACAACGGCGCCAGCCGGGCATCGCCGAGCACCGTCGCCACCGCAGTCTTGTCGCCACCGCAGATCAGCGCCGCCAGCGAGCTGAGCTCGGGCAGCAGCACCCGCACCGCCACCTCGGCAGCTTCGGCGAACGCTGCCCGGGACTGGTTATCCCGCCGGCGGGCATACCGGTGCTGCGACCAGCCGCCGGCCTTGGTGGTGCCCTGGACGTAGGTCGAGCCGACCTTGGACGCCACCAACTCGGTGCCGTTGAACACCCCGGCCGCGTAACCACCACGGCGGACCAGCAGCACCCCCACCCGCCGGCGTTGCCGCAGGTGCAACTGAAGGGTGGTCAGTGGCCGGGCGGCGGTGCAGTCCCACGGCTGGAACGGCACCTCGATCCACACCCGGGAACCATCGGCCGCGGTGATGAACACCTGCTCCGCGGCCGGGACGGTGGTCAAACCACCGTGCCGGTCGGCGAATCCGTCCAGCCATTTCGGCAGCCGGTCGACCGGGATGCTGAGCCGGCGGGCATCGGCCGGCACGGCAGGTACTTCCACCTCAGGCGGTCACCCGGTCGAGCACCAGCGGGCCGGCGGTGACCGGCTCGTCGGCGATGTCGAAGCTGCCGGTGAGAACCTGCAGTGCTCGCTCAAAGCGATCCGGTTGATCGGCGTGCAGCTCCAGCAGCGGCTGGCCGGCGGTGACCCGGTCTCCCGGTTTGGCCCGCAGCAACACGCCCGCCCCGGCCGATACCTGGTCCTCCTTGCGGGCCCGGCCGGCGCCCAGCCGCCAGGCCGCCACCCCGACCGCGTAGGCGTCCAACCGGGTCAACACGCCGGTGGCCGGTGCGGCCAGCACGTGCCGCTCCGCGGCCACCGGCAGCGGCGCGTCCGGATCCCCGCCCTGGGCGGTGATCATGGCGCGCCAGACATCCATCGCCCGACCGTCGGCCAGCGCGGCGGCCGGATCCACATCGGTGATGCCGACCCCGGCCAGCATCTGGCCGGCCAGCGTGACGGTCAGCTCGACCACGTCGGACGGGCCGCCGCCGGCCAGCACCTGCACCGACTCGGCCACCTCCAGCGCGTTGCCGACCGCCAGGCCGAGCGGGGTGTTCATGTCGGTCAGCACCGCCACGGTGTGCGTGCCGGCGGCGGTTCCCAGCGCGACCATCGTTTCGGCCAGCTGGCGGGCGTCGGCGAGTTCGCGCATGAACGCCCCGGTACCTACCTTGACGTCCAATACCAGGGCGGAGGACCCTTCGGCGATCTTCTTGCTCATGATGGAGCTGGCGATCAGCGGGATCGCCTCTACCGTCCCGGTCACGTCCCGTAGCGCGTATAGCTTCTTGTCGGCCGGTGCCAGGCTGTCACCGGCGGCACAGATCACCGCGCCGACCGAGTTGAGCTGGGCCACGAAGTCGGCCGGCGATACCGTCGCCCGCCAGCCGGGAATTGACTCCAGCTTGTCCAGGGTGCCGCCGGTGTGACCGAGGCCGCGTCCCGACAGCTGCGGGACGGCGGCACCGCACGCTGCCACCAACGGCGCCAGCGGCAGGGTGATCTTGTCCCCCACCCCGCCGGTCGAATGCTTGTCGGTGGTGGGACGGCGCACCCCGGACAGGTCCAGCCGCTCGCCGGAGGCGATCATGGCGGCGGTCCAACGGGATAGTTCGTCGGACTGCATGCCGTTGAGCAGGATCGCCATCGCCAACGCCGACATCTGCTCGTCAGCAACCACGCCCCGGGTGTAGGCGTCGATCACCCAGTCGATCTCGGCGTCCGGGATCCGGCCACCGTCCCGCTTGGTCCGGATCACGCTGACGGCATCGAACGGTTCGGTCATGGCCACAGCGTGTCACAGCCGATCAGCTGAGGACGACCAGCAAGCGGCGCAGACCCCGGATCACGAACTCCTGCCGGCGTTCGGGTACGCCGGCCAGCGTCAGCCCCGGAAATCGCCGGAGCAGCGTGTGCAGCGAAACCTGGAGCTCGACCCGGGCCAGCGGGGCGCCCACGCAGAAGTGGATGCCGGCCCCGAAGCCCAGGTGCGGGTTGTCCGCCCGGGTCACGTCGAAGACGTTCGGCCTGTCGAACACGGCCGAATCCCGATTGGCCGAGCCGAGCAGCGCGGCGATTTTCTGGCCGGTCGGCACCGTGATAGCACCGATCTCGGTGTCCTGCACGGCGGTCCGTTCGAACAACTGGAGCGGCGAGTCATAACGGATCAGCTCCTCCACGCAACCGTCCACCAGGCTCGGATCGGCCAGCAGCCGTTGCCACTGCGCCGGGTGCCGGCCCAGGGCGTACATCCCGTTGCCGACCACGTTCACGGTTGCCTCGTGGCCGGCATTGAGCAGCAGCGTGCAGGTGGTGATCAGCTCGTCCTCGGACAGGCGGGCCCCGTCCGAGTCGGTCTCGGCGATCAGTGAAGAGATCAGGTCGTCAGCACGCTGCGCCCGCCGCTGCTCGACCAGTTCACGCAGGTAGGCCACGAACTCGGCCGCAGCGGTCTCGGCGGCTGCCCGCTGCTCGTCGCTGACCCGATACTCGTACATCTTCACGATCGCGTTCGACCAGGGCCGCAACAGCGGCCAGTCCGGTTGCGGGATGCCGAGCAGTTCGGCGATCACCTGCACCGGCAACGGTTCTGCGTACCACTCGATCAGGTCGACCGGGCGCCCGTCGGCGCCGGCCTCGGCCAGCTGATCGGCCAGTCGCTCGGCGAGTTCGGCGATCCGGGGACGTAACCGCTGCACGTGCCCGCGGGCGAAGGCCCCGGCCACCAGCCGGCGCAGCCTGGTGTGGCTGGGTGGTTCCTGCTCGAGCAGCGAGTTGCGGTGGATCAGCTCGAAGGCCGGCATCGCCACCTCGGGCCAGCGCGGCGACCACAGCCGACCCAGGCTGCGGGCGCGCAGCACCGCGTTCGCCTCGCGATGGCTGAAGGCGAGCCACATGCCCAGCTCCTCGTGCCATTGCACGGCGGCCTCGGCCCGGGCTTGGGAGAAGAACGGGTACGGATCGGCGACCACCTCGGCTGAGGTGAGCGCCAGCGAGCAGGTCGGCCTCATTCGGACGGTGGCTGGGCTGCCTTGTTTGCCAGTGCTGCCAGGTCATTCGGGCCGAACGCGGCCGGCAGCAGCTCGTCGACAGTGATCGGACCGGCGGCGGCGGCAACCTGCATGCTCGGCCCGCCGTGCTCGAACAGCAGCTGGCGGCAGCGACCGCACGGCATCAGGAATTCCCCGTCGCCGCCGACACACACCATCGCCAGCAACCGTCCGCCACCGCTGGCGGTCAGCGCCGAGACCAGGCCGCATTCGGCGCACAATCCCAGTCCGTACGAGGCGTTCTCGACGTTGCAGCCCACTACCACTCGGCCGTCGTTCACCACCGCTGCGGCGCCGACCGGGAACTTCGAGTAGGGCGCGTAGGCCTTGGCCATCACTGCGGTGGCCTCGGCCCGCAACAACTCCCAGTCGATCTCGTTCACCGACCCTCGCCTCGCCGGTAGACCCGGCCGTCCGCCTTGGGCATCCGCAGCCGTTGCGAGGCCAGTGCCAGCACCAGCAGCGTCACCACGTACGGGGTGGCACCCACCAGCTCGTCCGGCACCTTCTTGGTGTCGAAGAACCAGAGCACCGCGAGCACCGCGATCACCGCCGAGATCACCGCGATCACCCGCTGCCGGCTACGCCACTGCCAGCCGGCCACCAGCAGCAACGCGATCGCCATCAGCATCAGCAGCGCATGCACCGCCGACGAGCTGCGCAGCTGGATCGCGTCGGTGTAGCCGAACAACCCGGCGCCGGCGCCCAATGCCCCCGGCCGCCAGTTGCCGAAGATCAGTGCGGCCAGGCCGATGAAGCCGCGGCCACCGGTCTGCCCGTCCCGGAACTGGTGTGCCGAAATGGCCAGCGCTGCCCCGCCCAGGCCCGCCAGCGCACCGGACACCACCACCGCGATGTACTTGTAGCGATACACGTTGACGCCCAATGACTCGGCGGCGTAAGGCTCTTCGCCGCAGGAGCGCAGCCGCAGTCCGAACGCGGTGCGCCAGAGCAGCCAGGCCGAGCCGATCAACACCAGGATCGCCAGCACCGTGACCAGCGACAGGTGGGTGACCAGGCCGCCCAGCAGGCCGGCCAGATCCGAAACCGCGAACCAGTGCTTGTCCTCGATGGTGTGCAACCAGTGCGAGAACGGCAACGTGATCGACTGTGGATCGTTGATCGGCGGCGACTGCTTCTGGCCGCCGCCCGGGTCATGGGCGAAGGTCACCTTGGTCAGGTACAGCGCCAGGCCCGGCGCGATGATGTTGACCGCCACCCCGGAGATGATGTGGTCGACGCCGAATGTCACGGTCGCCACGGCATGAATAAGGCCGCCGAGTGCGCCGAGCAGGGTGCCGAACAGCACGCCGGCCCACGGGCCGTGGTTCCAACCCAGGTACGCGCAGCCCCAGGTGCCGAGAATCATCATGCCTTCCAGGCCGATATTCACCACCCCGGCCCGTTCCGACCACAGCCCGCCGAGGCCGGCCAGCCCGATCGGCACCGCCGCGGACAGGCCGGCCGCGATCGTCCCGCTGCTGGTCAGGTCGTAGCCGGCGGTGAGCGTCCGGACCGCCGACAGCACCAGGAAGGCGCCCAGGCAGAGCAGCACCATCGTCTGCGGAGCTATCCGCGCCCGCTTGCGTCGGGGGGCGGCTTGCTCGGTGCGCAACTGCAGGTCGACGGTCATGCCGGCACCGCCGCCGGTTGTGCGGTGGTCGCGGCCAACTGGGCGGCCACGTCACGCTGTTGCAGCACCACCCGATACCTGCGGACCAACTCGTAGGCGACCACCACCGACAGCAGGATCACGCCCTGCATGATCGCGGCGATCTCGCGCGGCACCCCGATGAAATCGAGCTGGTTGGCCGACTTGCCGAGGAAGGACCAGAGCAGCGCGGCCAGTGCCATGCCGATCGGTGAGTTGCGCCCGAGCAGTGCGATTGCGATGCCGGCAAAGCCCAATCCGGTTTGCGCGGTTTGGCTGAAGGTATGGGTCTGGCCGAGCAGTTCAGGCAGCCCGACCAAGCCGGCGACCCCGCCGGAGATCAGCATGGCCAGCATGGTCATTCGCCGGACGTTCACGCCGCTGGCCACCGCCGCTGATTCGTTCAGCCCGGTTGCCTTGATCCGGAAGCCGAATCGGGTCCGTCCGATGATGAACCAGTAGCCGATCCCGACCAGGATCGCGATGAAGATGAAGCCGAAGATCTTCTCGTTGGTGTTCGGGTAGCTCAGCCCGGCCAGCTGGCCGGATCCGTTGATCGGTTTGGTCTGGATGTTGTTGCCGCTGGATTGGCCGAGCCGGTGCAGCAAGTAGGAGCCGAGGTTGACCGCGATCGCGTTCAGCATGATCGTAGAGATCACCTCGCTGACGCCCCGGCTGACCTTGAGCAATCCGGCGATGCCGGCCCAGGCCGCGCCGACCAGCACCGCGGTGGCAATCTCGGCGACCACGTGCAGCGGACCGCCGCCGCTGATCTGGCCACCGACATAGGCCGCACCGAACGCCGCCAGCGTGTACTGGCCCTCGACGCCGATGTTGAACAGGTTCATCCGGAAGCCGATGGACACCGCGACCGCGGACAGGTAGTAGACCAGCGCCTGGTTGATCATGTCGACGAACTGGGTCGGCTTGCCGGCCTGCTGGAACATGGTCTGGAACACGTGGCCCGGGCTGTGCCCACCCAGGCTGAGGATGATCACGCTGGCAATGGCCGCGAAGATCACCGCCCCGATCGGGGCGGACGCGCCGAGCAGCACCGATCGCAGCGGGTAGCGCTGCCGCAGCCGACCAAGCGGGCCGATCGGGGCGGTCGGGGCCGGGGCGCTCATGCCGCACCCGCCGGGGTCGCGCCGGTCATCGCCGAGCCGAGTTCCTCGGCGGTGACGGTGGCCGGATCGGCCGCTCCGACGAACATGCCGCGCAACATCACCTGGATCGCATCCGACATACCGATGAGCTCCTCCAGATCGGCCGAGATCAACAGCACCGCCAGGCCGGCCGCGCGCGCCTTGCGCACCTGCTCCCAGATGGCGGCCTGGGCGCCGACGTCCACCCCTCGGGTGGGTTGCGAGGCGATCAGCAACACCGGGTTGCCGGACAGCTCCCGGCCGACGATCAGCTTCTGCTGGTTACCGCCGGACAACGTGAGCGCCGGGACGTCGATGCCGGGGGTGCGGACGTCGAACTCGGCGACGATCCGCTCGGTGTCCCGGCGGGCACCGGCCCGATCGATCAGCGGCCCCCTGATGTTGGGTGCGGAATCGGAGTGTCCCAGGATCCGGTTCTCCCACAGGCTGGCGTCCAACAGCAGGCCCTGCCGATGCCGATCCTCCGGGATGTAGGCGATGCCGGCCAGCCGACGGGCTCGGGTGGATTCCGTGGTGACGTCCCGGCCGGCCAGCGTGATCCGGCCGGTGCGGACCGGGCGGATGCCCATCAGGGCCTCGACCAGTTCGCCCTGGCCGTTGCCCTCCACCCCGGCAATCCCGAAGACCTGGCCGGCGTGGATCTCGAAGCTGACCCCGCTGACCGCATCCCGGCCACTGTCGCCGGCCACGCTCAGGTCGCGCACGGTCAGCACCACCTCGTCCCGGACGGTGTCGGACCGAGTCTCCGGGCTGGGCAGTTCGGAACCGACCATCATCTCCGCGAGTTGGCGGGTGGTCACGGAGTGCGGATCGGCGGTGCCGACCGTCCGGCCCCGGCGCACCACGGTGATGTCGTCAGCCACCGAGATCACCTCGTCCAACTTGTGCGAGATGAACAGGATGGTCAGGCCCTCGCTCTTGAGCTCACGCAGGTTGTCGAACAGCTCGTCCACCTCGTGCGGCACCAGCACGGCGGTTGGTTCGTCCAGGATCAGCAGCCGGGCGCCGCGGTAGAGCACCTTGGCGATCTCGACCCGCTGCCGGTCACCTACCCCGAGCCGCTCGACCAGCTCGTCCGGTTCCAGGTCGAGGCCATAGGTGCTGCTCAGCTCGGCGATCCGGCGACGGGCCTGGGCGAAATCCAGCCGGCCGGCCTTGGTCGGCTCACTGCCGAGCACGATGTTTTCCAGCACGGTGAAGTTGTCGGCCAGCATGAAGTGCTGGTGGACCATGCCGACGCCGGCCGCGATGGCGTCGGCCGGCGAGTGGAAGCGCACCGGCCGGCCGTCGATCCGGATCTCGCCCTCGTCCGGCGGCTGCATGCCGTAGAGGATCTTCATCAGGGTGGACTTGCCGGCGCCGTTTTCACCGACGATGGCATGCACGGTGCCCCGCCGGACGGTGATGTTGATGTCGGAGTTGGCGACCACGCCGGGAAAACGCTTGGTCACCCCGATGACCTCGATGGCGTTAGCAGGCTCGGCGGTGGCGGTTTGTTCTGCCATCTGTTCGACCTCCCGCGATGCGGACTCCGGTGCGAGTGGACCCGGACGACATGCACCGGCCCGAGGTGACGTTATGCCACCCCGGGCCTGGTGTGCAGTAGGACGTGAACTACGGCTTGGTCGGAACCACGATCGCGCCGGAGATGATCTGCTGCTTCAAGTCGTCGATCTTGGACTTGATGTCATCGATCTTGCCGCCGGACGTCGAGAAGTCCACACCACCGGCCTTCAGGTCGAACACGGTGTTGCCGGCCTTGAAGGTGCCGTCGTGGACCGAGTCGATGAACTTGCCGACCGCCACATCGACCCGCTTGATCATGGAGGAGATGATGACGTCCTTCACGTCCGGCGAGGCCGACAGGTACTGGTCGGAGTCGGTGCCGATGGCGTAGGCGTTCTTGGCCTTGGCGGCCTTGAACACGCCGCTGCCGGAACCACCGGCGGCGGCGAAGATGACATCGGCGCCGGCGTCATAGATGCCGTTGGCAGCGGTCTCACCCTTGGTCGGGTCGTTGAAGCCACCGAAGTCCGGCGGCTGGGTCAGGTACTTGTCCTCGATCTTGACGGACGGGTCCTCCTTGCGGGCCCCGGCGTCGAAGCCAGCCTGGAACTTTTGGATCAGCGCCACGTTCACGCCACCGATGAATCCGACGTGATGGGTCTTGCTCTTCAGCGCCGCGATCGCACCGACCAGGTAGCAGCCCTGCTCCTCGGCGAAGGTCAGGTCTGCCAGGTTGGGGGCCTGGACCGAGTTGTCGTCGATGATGGCGAACTTGATGTTCGGGTACTTCGGCACGACCGCCTTGATTGCGTCGGCATAGGCGAAGCCGACCGCAATGATGCTGGTGTAGCCGTTGTCCGCGAGTTGGGTGAGCCGAGCCTCCTTGTCGGCCTCCGCCTCGCCCTGGGCGGCCTCGAGCTCCTTGACGTCGTTGCCGCTGAGGTTGTACTTGGCCTTGGCGGCATCCAGGCCGGCAGCGGCCGCGTCGTTGAAGGATTTGTCGCCGCGGCCACCGATGTCGTAGGCCATCCCGATCTTCAGCCCGCTGTTCCCGTTCGATCCGCTCGTCCCTGACGAGCCGGGTCCCGGGGAGTTCGAATTGGAGCTACTGCCACAGCCGGCCAGCAACATCGCCGAGGCGGCGATGCCAGCCACGGCAGCGGTTCGATAGGAACTCAGCATTCGGCGCAAAACGGTCTCCTCACAGATGGTGTTCGTCAGCGGCCTACACGCCGCTAACCGCGCTACGGTAGACCCCCCGACTCACGACGGCAGAACCGGGCAGGCGGTTGTCATCACATTGTTGTGTCGACCCGCGGGTCCAGGTGCGTTCGGCGCATCCGCGCGACCGGGAGACGGCTGTGCGCGCCTTCTCAGTCGTTTCAGACTCGGCCATAGCGATGATGCGTGTCCCAGAGCCGGGCATTATCCGTTCGTATTGTTCACGTTGGTGTTTACCGGCCCGCCGACCGGTCGCAGACGGGCCGCGGACCGGTCAGTACCGGCTTTATGGCTCGGCGAGTTCGAGCGCGCGGCGCAATTGGGCTGCTACCAGCCGCGGCTCGGCGCGCACCACAGCGCTGGCGAACCTCAGCACGGTCGCCGGGCCGGCCAGCAACTCCGGCGACCGGTCTGGTTCGACCCACCACTGCCGTCGGCTCAAGTGCAGCGCCCCGTCGACCTCGGCAACCACAAGGCGGCCGTCCGCTCGTGGCCAGCCGGCGTGTAGGAAGCGCCGCCGTCCGGACGGTTCGCTTCGTTGCAGTTGCCGGCTGGGTGGCGGTAGGCCGTACCGCCGGCACAGCCTTGGCAGGTCTATCCCGGTGAGCGCCTGCGCGCCGCCCGCCATATCGCGCACCGCCGCGAGCAGCATCGCGCGGTGCCGCAGCCGGACGGAGGCGAGCAGCGATCCCTCGATGGCCTCAACGGTGGCGACCCGCTGTTGCACGGCCGCGGCGAGAATCCCGCAGCCGGTCAACGCGTTCGCGAAGGTGCTTGCCGCCAACACAATCGCCGCCCCCGCGGCATGGCAGCGCAAGCCGGCCGTCGCCGTCGCTACCGCCGGCGGATCGGCGGCCGGCGGCCAGCCGCCGCTGCGGTACACCCTGATGCGCAGTCCGGGCACTGCCCGGCCGGAGCTGCCGGGTGGTGCCAGCACGTGTACCTCTTCGCGTTCCCAACCCCGCAGACCCAGCAGCTCGGCGGCGGTGAACGCCGTCAGCACCGCCCGCGGACCGACGTTCACCAAGCCGACCTGCCAGCGCTGTTCCCGGCTGAGCGGCCCGTCCTGCAACACGATCGCCGCGCCGTGGCGTTGCCAGCGGCCGGCCGCCAACTGAGCGCGCAGTTGCGCACGACTCACACCTCGGCCGGCCAGCGCGGCGCGCGACAGCACCAGCGATACCGGCGGCGGGGAACTAGACACCGGACCATGCTCATTGCTGCCGAGCCGCCGATCGCCGGGGCGAAGACGATCTGTGGACAGCAAGTTCCGCTGTGGACGGCGGTGCGCCATGAACACCGCTGGGGCGGCAACCTTGCCACACTGTGCCGGTGGCAGATCAACCGGACACCAGGCCGGCGTCCCGAGGACGCATTGTCTCCCGGCGCACGCTGCTCGGCGCCGGGGCACTCGCCGCCGTAGGCGTCGCGGCCGGGGCGGCAGGTGTCGAACAAGGCATCCTGCCCGGTCGGTCCTGGCTGTACGCCCACCTGGGCCTCGACGGTCGGGACGGTCAGCTGCCCGATGTTCGACCCGGCCAAGTGATCAGCGGATCGTTCGTATCCCGGCGCCGTAACGGCGTGCGCTGTGGCTGGTCGATCGGCTATCCGCCCGGCAATACGACCGACCTGCCGGTACTCGTCGTCCTACATGGTCGCGGCGGCAACCACTCCTCAGCGTTCGGCAATGACCTGGGACTCCAGTACTACCTCGCTCAACTGACGGCGACCGGAAAACGGCCGTTCGCCATTGCGAGCGTTGACGGCGGTGACACCTACTGGCATCAACGCCGAACTGGCGAGAATTCCGGGGCGATGGTCACCGACGAGTTGCTGCCGATGTTGCGGACACGCGGGCTTCGGACCAACCGAATCGCCTTACTCGGCTGGTCAATGGGCGGCTACGGCGCGCTGCTGTTGGCGGGCATGCTGGGCTCGGCACGGGTGTCGACCTGCGTGGCCGAAAGCCCGGCGCTGTGGCTGCACGCCGGCGATACCGCGCCCGGTGCGTTCGACGATGCCGCCGACTACACGGCACATACCGTCTTCGGACACCAGCAGGATCTGCGTGGCATCGCCGTCCGGGTGGATTGCGGCACCGGTGACGGATTCATCAACGCGGCCGAGCATTATGTCAAAGGCTTTCCGCGCCGCCCGGCCGGCGAGTTCTCAGCCGGCGGCCATACGCTGGGCTATTGGCGGCGGATGGCGCCGGCTCAGCTCGCCTTCGTCTCCGACAACATCTAGACCTCAGTCCAGTTCAACGTGCGTTCGACAGCCTTCTGCCAACCCGCATAACCTTCAGCCCGCTGCCGGTCGCTCCACTCCGGCGACCAACGTCGGTCTTCCTTCCAGTTCTGCCTGAGTTCATCGGTATCTTGCCAGAACCCGACCGCCAACCCGGCGGCGTAGGCGGCACCCAACGCGGTGGTCTCGGCCACTATCGGACGGGATACCGGCACCCCGAGGATGTCGGCCTGAAGTTGCATGCACAGGTCGTTGGCGGTGACGCCGCCGTCCACCTTCAGCACCTCAAGGTGCACGCCGGAGTCCTGCTCCATCGCCTCGGCGACATCCCGGCTCTGGTAGCAAATCGCCTCCAGAGTGGCTCGAGCCAGGTGGGCGTTGGTGTTGAACCGCGACAGTCCGACAATCGCCCCCCGCGCGTCCGAACGCCAATACGGAGCGAACAGTCCGGAGAACGCCGGGACGAAGTACACCCCGCCGTTGTCGGATACCTGACCGGCCAGCCCCTCGATCTCCGACGCCCCGGAGATAATGCCCAGCTGGTCTCGCAACCACTGCACAGCCGAGCCGGTGACCGCAATCGAGCCTTCCAGCGCATACACCGCCGGCGCCGAACCGAACTGGTAACACACCGTAGAAAGCAGGCCATTGTTGCTGCGTACCAATTGGCTCCCGGTATTGAGCAGCATGAAGTTGCCGGTGCCATAGGTGTTCTTGGCCTCGCCCGGCGCGAAACACACCTGCCCGACGGTGGCCGCCTGCTGATCGCCCAGCGCCCCGGTCAACGGGATGCCGGCCACCGCACCGGGCATGCTGACCTCACCGTAACCGGCCGGATCCGACGACGGCCGGATCTCGGGCAGCATGGCCCGCGGGATGCCGAACAAGGCCAGCAATTCCTCGTCCCAATCGAGGCTTTCCAGGTTCATCAGCATGGTCCGGCTGGCATTGGTGACGTCGGTGAGATGGACTCCACCCCGTACTCCGCCGGTGAGGTTCCACAGCAACCAGCTGTCAGTTGTGCCGAAAACCGCATCACCTGCCTCGGCAGCCTTCCGCACCCCGTCGACATTCTCCAATATCCATTGGATCTTCGCGCCGGAGAAGTAGGTCGCCGGCGGCAGCCCGGCCCGGGATCGGATCAGCTCGCCGGAACCATCCCGTTCGAGCGCGGCGGCAATCCGGTCGGTACGGGTGTCCTGCCAGACGATCGCGTTGTAGTAGGGACGGCCGGTCCGCCGGTTCCACACCACGGTGGTCTCGCGCTGGTTGGTGATTCCCAACGCGGCGAAGTCTGAGGTGGCCACGCCGGCGGCGTCGATGGCGGTTTGCAGCACCGCACTGGATCGTTCCCAGATTTCAACGGGATTGTGCTCGACCCAGCCGGCTCGAGGCAGGATCTGCTCGTGTTCCAGCTGATGCTTGCCGCGTTCGTTGCCGGCGTGGTCGAAAATCATGAACCGCGAGCTGGTGGTGCCCTGATCGAGTGCTCCGACAAAGTCAGCCACTTCTAGTTCTCCCTGAGATTGCCGACCTGAACCGACGATCGTGCCATCCGATCACGAAATGGCACCGTGTGCCAGCGCCGGTCGGGCAAGAGTCCCAGCACGGCGCGTCAGCCTCGGTTTTCACACCGGTGGCCGCAATCAGGCCTAGCCTGATCGGGTGCCATCCGGAGCGCAACTGCTGCCCGGCTGCCGAGTCATCGGTGCCGCGCTCTTCGGCTGCGCGTTGCTGGTTGCCGGCACTCCGCTGGCCGCGGCCGCACCCACCGCTCCCCGACCGACCTCGTCGCTGGCCTCGCCCAGCGCGCCGAATCCCCATCCGCCGGCCGGTGGGCTCGCCCCGGACGGCACGGTGCCCGGCGGCGCCCGGTTGGCCAGCCGGGGCCTGGTGGTGCCGACCGGCTCACCGGCGCTGCCGAAAAACATCGGCGCGCACAGCTGGATCCTGGCCGACCTGGACACCGGCGCGGTGCTGGCCGCCCGGGACCCGCACGGTCGTTACCAACCGGCGAGCGTGCTGAAGCTGCTCACCGCGATCACCGTGTTACCGAAGCTGCCGGGCAGCAAGCTGGTGACCATTTCGGCCCGGGCGGCGGCGGCCGAAGGCTCCGCGGTCGGCCTGCTGACCGGTGCCCGATACAGCGTCGACCAGCTCTTTCAGGCAATGCTGCTGGTATCGGCCAACGACGCGGCGACCGCACTGGCCGAGGCGAACGGCGGGGTGGCCAGCACGGTCGCCCAGATGAATGCCGAGATCGCCCGGCTCGGCGGCTACGACACGCTGGTGCAGACCCCATCCGGCCTGGACGGCTGGCAGCAGCTGACCTCGGCCTACGACCTGGCACTGGTGTTGCGGGCCGCCGTCCAGCAGCCTCGGCTAGTCGGCTATGACCGGTTGCCGCGCGCGAGCTACCCGCCGAAGGCCAGCCGGTACGGCAAGGTCGGCGTTTATGAGTTCGACAACCAGAACCAGGACTTCTTCAACGCGGTGCCCGGCGCGGTGCTGGCCAAGAGTGGCTACACCGACGCCGCCCAGCACACGTACCTGGCTGCCGCCCGACGCAACGGCCACACCCTGGGGGTGATCCTGCTGCGCGACCAGCGGGTGCCGTTGGATCAATATCAGCAGGCGGCGGCCCTATTTGACTGGGGATTTAGCTTGCCCGGCACCGTCCAGCCGGTCGGCACGCTGGCCGGACCGATAACGCCGGCGGCATATCGGGCCGGCCCGGCGGTGGCCCGCGAGCAGACCGGAGGGGTGGATTTCGAAGCGCCGAGCTTGTCCGGGGCGCTCAGCGCGAACGATCGGTGGCTGGTGCTGGCGCCGATCAGCGCTGCGATAGCCGGCGGCCTCTGGCTCGGCTGCGTCGCAGTCGCAGGAGGGCGAGTGCTCCGGCGCCGAGCGCGGCGCCGACGCTGACCAGGCCGGCAGCGACTCCGGCCGGTGAGAGCGGCCCTGCCGGTGAGAGCGGCCCTGCCGGAGACGCAGCGGAACCGACCGGCGGCCCGATCACCGGCCGATCGACCGGGTCGGGCAACTGCGGCGAGTCCCGGGCGGTGGCCGCCCAGGCCACGCAGAACAGCAAGTAGCGCGACACCAGGTTGATCCAGATCAGCACGCCGAGCGCCGGCCCGATCACCGCTGCCGCCGGTGACTTGGTCACCCGGGCGATGTAGTACGTGCCCACCACTTTGAGCACCTCGAAGCCGACCGCGGCCAGCAGCGTCGACCGCCAGGCGGTGCGCGAGCTGATCCGGACAGCCGGCAGCCGGATCATCACCCAGCCGAAGACCAGCATGCCGCCGGCGATCCCCAGCAGCAGCGCCATGATCGCGGTCAGCGTGCCGGCACCGGTGATCCGGTCGGCGCCGAGCCGGCGCAGCACCCAGCCGCCGGCGGCGGTCCCGCCGACGGTGATCGACAGCGAGAGCACCACGCCGACCCCGAGACCGGCCAGCACCAGCGCGTCCGCCGCCTTCTTGGCCAGGAACGAGCGCTTGCGCTCGGGCAGTCCCCACACCGTGTCGATGCCTGTCCGCAGGTTGTCGATCCAGCCCAGGCCGGTCAATGCGACACCGGCCAACCCGACCACGCCGACCGCGGTCCGCTGCCGGATGGCCGCGGCGACGATGTCCTTCACGGTTTTGCCGAAACTGCCCGGCAGCTGCGCGGTGAGGTGCGCGTACAGCTCGGTTTGCAGGTGTGGCACCGCGTCCAGCACGAACCCGGTGACCGATACGCCCAGCAGGATCAGCGGAAACAGCGCCAGGAAGCTGAAGTAGGTGATAGCGGCGGCCAGGTGGTCGCCGTGTCGGCTCTGGTAGTGCCGGTAGCTGGTGGCCAGGTGGTCCAGGCCGGGGTACCGTGCGCGCAATCGTTGCCAGCGGGCTGCGGCGCGGGCGCGCAGACCGGGTCGATCCGAAGCCGGCCGCCGCCCCGGATGCTCGGCCACCGGGCTCAGGGTCCCGTCAGCTCGAACTCGCGATGGGTCTGCCAGGTGCCGTCCCGATCCTGGGAGTACATCGTGAAGCGATCGATCGGGAACTGCGCAACGAAATCACGAAGGCCGTGATATGCCTCGTCCAACTGATCGTCGGCGATGTCGTGCCCGACGGTGACGTGCGGGTGGTACGGGTACTCCAGTTCCCGCTGGATCGGCTCCTGCCGCAATGCGCGCTCCAGCCGCTCGCAGTCGGCGATGCCGGCCGAGACCTGAACGAAAACCACCTGCGAGACCGGGCGGAAGGTGCCGGTGCCGGCCAACCGCATGGTGAACGGCTCGGCGCCGGAGGCGACCTCGGCCAGGTGCTTTTCGACCACGTCGAGCTGGTCGACGTCGAACTCGGTAGGTGGCAGCAACGTCACGTGCGGCGGGATCTTGTCCGCCTCCGGGTCGCCGATGGCCCGCCGCCAACCGACCAGGACGGAGGCGTGCGGTTGGGGTATCGCAAAGGCGACACCGACCCGGACGATAGCTGCCATCAGTGCTCAGCCTACGGCGGGCGGCAAGAACCCGACCTTGGCATAGGCATCGGCGACGGTCGGGCCGGCCACTGAGCGGGCTCGTTCGGCACCGCGGGCCAGGATCCGGTCCAGCTCGGCCGGATCGTCGAGTAGCTGTTTGGTACGCGCGGCGAACGGCTGGGCGAACTCGACAACCACCTCGGCCACCGCAGTCTTGAGCGCACCGTAGCCCTGGCCGGCGAAGTCCTTCTCGACCGATTCCACGCTCGCGTCGGTGAAGGCCGCGAGGATCGCCAACAGGTTCGACACGCCGGGCTTGGCCTGCGGGTCATAGCGGATCTCGTTGTCGGTGTCGGTCACCGCCCGCTTGATCTTGCGGGTAATGACTGCCGGATCGTCGGACAGGTACACCGTGCCGGCGTCCGCCCGGGATTTCGACATCTTGGCGGTCGGATCCTGCAGATCCAGGATTTTGGCGGTCGCCTTGCCGATGAATGCTTCCGGCACCACGAAGGTCGGTCCGTACTTGGCGTTGAACCGCTGGGCAAGGGTGCGGGTCAGCTCCAGGTGCTGGCGCTGGTCCTCCCCGACCGGCACGTATTCGGCTTGGTACAGCAGGATGTCGGCCGCCTGAAGGACCGGGTAGGTGAACAGTCCGACGCCCAGCCGCTCGGCGCCGATCCGAGTCGACTTGTCCTTGAACTGGGTCATCCGGCTGGCCTCGCCGAAACCGGTCAGGCATTCCAGCACCCAGGTCAGCTGCGGGTGCTCGTACAGGTGGGACTGGACGAACAGCGCACACCGGTTCTGATCCAGGCCGGCGGCCAGCAGCTGCGCGGTGACGATTCGGGTGCGTTGCCGCAGCGCGTCGGGGTCCGGCAGCTCCAGCGTGAGCGCGTGCAGGTCGACCACGCAGTAGAACGCGTCGTAACCGTCCTGCATACCCACCCAGTTGCGCACCGCGCCCAGGTAGTTGCCCAGCTGCATGGAATCCCCAGTCGGCTGGATACCGGACAGGACGCGCGGTTTAGAGCTCACGCGGTCGATCTTCCCATCTGGGTCAGCGGCCTGTCAGCTCGGTATCAGCCCACCGGGATTGCGGCCAACCACAATCCGCGCCGTGAACGCTACTTGCTGGCGCAGCTGGTGGGTTGCGGGGAGCTGGTCGACGACGAGGTCGAGCTGGTAGCTGCCGAGGATGCCGACTTGTCGACCGGCGAGCTCGACTTGTCGACCGGCGACAAGCTACCGTCCGCGGTCGCCGTCCCGGCCGAGGCTGCCGCTGCCGACGCCGAGCTACTACCGGACGCCGATGCCGAGCTACTACCGGACGTCGAGCTGCTGCCGGACGGTCGGCTCGTGGATGCTGCCACCGATGCGCTGCCCGAGCTGGACACCGCGGACGGTTTGCCGGCGGTCGAGCTGTGCCCGGACGTGCTGGCGCTGGTCGAAGAGCTTTCGGTGCAGCTGGGCTGTGCGGTGTCACTGCTGGTGAGCGGCCCGCTGCCGGACGCCGACGGGCTGCCGGACGCCGACGCGACATTGGCCGGCGTCGAGATATTGATCTTGTGGGTCGGCGGCCGCGAGCTGACCGGCGGGCGCACCTTGGTGACATCGACGACCACCGGCAGCGGGCTGTCCTGCACGGACGAGGCGCCGTCGCGGTAGGCGGTGCCCCAGGCCAGCACGGTTTCCAGGTAGGGCAGTGAGTGGTTGTAGCTCAGCACCGCGGCGTCGATGCCGGCTGCCGTCGACAGG
Source organism: Jatrophihabitans sp. (assembly GCA_035248685.1). GTDB lineage: Bacteria > Actinomycetota > Actinomycetes > Mycobacteriales > Jatrophihabitantaceae > Jatrophihabitans_A. The sequence goes on along the minus strand of DATFHF010000081.1, from coordinate 53,728 downwards.
TTGCGGCCGTCGGCGCACAGGTAGCGTGCGGCGGCCAGCGTCGAGTCGTAGATGTTGTTCGGATCCCGCTTGCCGTCACCGTTGCCGTCGGCGCCCCAGATCACCCAGGTGGACGGGATGAACTGCATCGGACCGACGGCCCGGTCGTAGCGGGTGTCGCCGTCGTAGAAGCCGTGGTCGGTGTCGGTGATGACCGCATCGCCGGCGATGCCGCCATTGAGGACCGGGCCGAGGATCCGGCCGCGGGTGGTGCCGTTGGGCAGCAGCCGGCCGGACTCGGCATGGCCGGACTCGGTGTGACCGATGCCGGCGAGCAGCCACCACGGCAGCTTGCAGGCCGGCTGATCGAGGGCCAGTCGGTCGGCGGCCAGGTGGTATGCCCTGAGCACCATCACCGGTATGCCCAGCGCCCCGATCGGGCCGGCCGGGCCGTAGACCACATCGGCGACCGGTTCGATCGGCAGCGCACTGCCGATCCGGGACGGTCGAATGTCACCGGCGGCCAGCACCCAGGCCGGATCCGCCGGCCTGGCCGGTGCGGCGCTGCTGCTGGCGGCACCGGTCGCGGCGACCGGCGGTGCGGCGACGGTAGCCGCGGCGACCCGGCTACCGCCGGATCTGACTGCCGGCAGCACCAGCAGCACCGCCATCGTGATGACGATCATGCCGAAGAGGGTTTGGGAGAGCGAGAAGTTCAGGCGCGCGCCGGCGGATGCGTATCGCGGATGTGCCACTACGAAGATTCCTAACGCGGTTCAGGTAAGTCCGTCCTCTACCTTCATCATCGGCCGGCACCTGCCGAATCGCTAGCGGAAACGTCATCCGAATTTGAGATGCGGCTTAATCATGCGAGATCGGACTACTGACCGCATTCACTCGTAAGCCCTCAGTCACCGGCCAACGCTGGGGCTAAGTCACTCCGAATCACCGTAATCCGGGCGTCGCCGATTGTTCCTCGGTCGGGTATGTCCCGGCGGCAGCCTGATCAGCGTCGCCAGCCGCCGGCGCCGGTTCGATACGCAGCCGGGCGGCCCGGTGGCCGTCCACCTCGATCACCTGAAGGACGTGTTCGTTGAACTCCACCCGGTCGCCCAACTCGGGCAGCTTGCCCAGCCGGGCCATCAGGAAGCCGCCGGCCGTCTCGTACGGACCGTCCGGCAGCTCCAGGCCGGTGAACTCGGCGAACTCGTCGAGGTTGCACCGGCCGTCCACCTCGACCACCCCGCCGGTCAGCCGCTGCGAGCCGCGGTCGGCCTGGTCGTACTCGTCGCGGATGTCACCGATGACCTCCTCGATCAGGTCCTCCAGCGAGACGATGCCGTCGGTGCCGCCGTACTCGTCCACCACGATCGCCAGATGCTGGCCCTCTCGACGCATCTCGCTCAGCGCCGACAGCACCTTCTTCGAACCCGGCAGCACCTTGACCTCGCGCACGAGGTCACCGATCACCCGGGCCCGATCCTGCTCACCGCCGGTGCCCGCGCTGCCCAGGAACAGATCCCGGATATGGACGAAGCCGAGCACGTCATCGCTGTTCTGGCCGATCACCGGGTAGCGCGAGTGCGGCGACTCCACCGCCACCTTGACCGCTCGGCTGACCGTGGTGCTCGCCTCCAGGAAGGTCACCTCGGTGCGCGAGATCATCACCTCGCTGACCGAACGCTCGCCGGCGGCGAACACGTCGTCGATCAGCCGGCGCTCGTCCGAGGACAGCGACTCGTGTGCCGCGACCAGGCCGCGCAGCTCGTCCTCGCTGATGGCGTCCCGACCGGCCCGCGGATCGCCGCCGAGGATCCGGACCATCCCGTTGGTGCATTTTGACAGCAGCCAGATGACCGGACGGGCCACCCGGGCCAGCCGGTCCAGGGTCGGACCGAACGCCAGCGCGGCACCCTCCGGCCGCTGAAGTGCGAGCCGCTTGGGCACCAGCTCGCCGATGACCAACGTGACGAAGGAGATCACCAGGGTGACCCCGACGATGCCAATCACCCCGGCCGGCGTGCTGCCGAGGCCGTGCCGGACCAGCGCCCGCTTGGCCGATTCGGACAGTGTCACCGCACCGAAGGCCGACGACAGCAGTGCGGTTGAGGTCACCCCGATCTGGACCGCTGCCAGGAACCGGTTCGGGTCGGCCAGCAGCCGGGCCACCGACTGTCCGCGTCGGCCGTTCTCGGCCATCGCCCGGGCTTGTCCCTCGCGCAGCGACACCAGCGCGATCTCGGTGGCCACGAACAAACCCTCGACCAGGATCAGCGCCAGCACGATGAGCAGGTTGAGCACGGTGCTGTTCACGAGGGGATGCCGTTCATACGGGCGGTCCAGCTCCTCGGGTCGGCGGGTGCTGTCAAGTGTAGGGTCGGTGCTTCGGATGGGCTGACGGGAAGCTGTGCAGCATGCGGTTGCTGGTGACCGGCGGGGCCGGCTACGTCGGGAGCGTAGTGGCCGCCGAGCTGGTGCGAGCCGGCCATCGGGTCACCGTGCTGGACGACCTGTCCACCGGGCATGCCGACGCGGTACCGCCGGGCGTCGAGCTGATCACAACATCGATCACTGAGGTCGATCCGGTACTGGCGGACGGCGTGGACGCGGTATTGCACTTCGCGGCCAAGTCACTGGTGGCCGAGTCGATGCACAGCCCGCAGCTGTACTGGCAGAACAATGTCGCCGGCACCCTGGCGTTGCTCGAATCGATGCGACGGCACGATGTGCGCCGGATGGTGTTTTCCTCCACCGCGGCCACCTACGGCGAGCCGGCGTCCGTCCCGATCGAAGAGTCGGCACCGGCTCGACCGACCAATCCGTACGGGGCAAGCAAGCTCGCGGTGGACAACATGCTCACCAGCTATGCCACCGCACACGGCTTCTCCGCGGTCAGCCTGCGCTACTTCAACGTCGCCGGCGCGCTGCTGGCCGACGATCTGGCGATCGGCGAACGACATGACATCGAGACCCATCTCATCCCGATCGCGCTTCAGGTCGCGGCCGGCCAGCGCGAGCAGTTGCGGATCCACGGCACCCACTACCCCACCCCGGACGGCTCGTGCGTGCGGGACTACATCCACGTGCTGGATCTGGCCGATGCACATCTGCGTGCGCTGGATTGGACCGGCTCCCGGCAGCACGACCACCTGATCTGCAATCTGGGTTCCGGCGCCGGCTCGTCGGTACGCGAGGTGCTGGAAGCCGTCCGCCGGATCACCGGACACCCGACGCCCGCGACGGAAGGGCCGAACCGGCCGGGCGATCCGGCGGTGCTGGTTGCCTCGAACCGGCTGGCTTGGACCGAGTTGGGCTGGCAGCCGACCCGGGATCTGAGCCAGATGGTCACCGATGCGTGGGCTTTCAACCGCCGACTTGCCCCGGCCGGCACGGGAACGCCCGGTGCCTGAGGTCAGTTGGACCGCGCCGGGACGGGTCAACCTGATCGGCGAACACACCGACTACAACGAGGGATTCTGCCTTCCGCTGGCGATCGGCAAAGGGTGCCGGACGATTGCCTCCGCGCTGGACGACCCGGTGGTGGAGGTGGTGTCCCGGCAGCGCGACGAACCGGTCGAGATTGCGCTGGCCGACCTGCGTCCTGGCGTGCTGGCTGAGGATCAAGCCTGGGCCGGCTATGCCGCCGGGGTGCTGTGGGCGCTCGGCCGGCTGGGTCACCGGTTGACCGGAGTTTCCATCGAGCTGGACAGCGAAATCCCGATCGGAGCCGGCCTGTCGTCCTCGGCAGCGATCGAGTGCTCGGTGGCTGGTGCGGTGAATGCCCTTTTCGGATTGGGGCTTTCTCGTCCGGAGCTGGCCGCTGTCGCCCGGTCGGCGGAGAACGACTTCGTCGGTGCGCCGACCGGTGGGATGGACCAGCTGGCGTCGGTGTTCGGCGAACCGGACCGGGTGCTGCTCTGCGATATGCGCAGCATGCAGGTGCGACCGATCGAGTTCGACCTGGCGGCCGCCGGCCTGACCCTGCTGGTGGCCGACACCGGTGTCGGCCATCAGCTGACCGACGGCCGGTACGGTCAGCTCCGCGCTGACTGTGCGGCGGCTGCCGCCGAGCTCGGCGTGCGGTCGCTGCGTGAGCTGACCCTGGAGGATCTACCGGCGCTGGACCGGCTCAGCGATCGGCTGTGCCGGCGGGCCCGGCACGTGATCACCGAGAATGACCGGACGCTGGCTTGCGCCGATTTGCTGCTAACCGGCCAGATCCGCCGGATCGGGCCGCTGTTGTCCGCATCGCACGCCAGCATGCGGGATGACCTGGCCAACAGCGCGCCTGAGGTGGAACTCGCGGTCGAGGTGATGGGTGCCTTCGGCGCCTACGGTGCCCGGATGACCGGCGGCGGCTTCGGCGGTTGCGTGGTTGGGCTGTTCGAACCGGAGCAGGCCAGAGCGGCCCGGGTCGGCGTCGACGGCGCGTTCGCCGGCCGCGGTTACCGAGCACCGATCAGCTTCGAGGTCAGCGCCGCGGCCGGGCTGCGGCAATCCGGCTGAGGCGGCAATCGGGCTGAGTCGCTACCGGGTTCTGTCAGCGCCCGCTTGTAGCTTTTTCTTCCATGCGGTTCCTGCACACCTCCGACTGGCATCTGGGCCGGACGCTGCACGGCGTCGATCTGCTCGATGCGCAACGGACGGTGCTGGAACACATCTGCCGACTGGTGGCCGAACCGCCGAACGGCGTGCCGGTCGATGCGGTCATCATCGCCGGCGACGTCTATGACCGGGCGGTGCCGCCGGTCGAATCGGTCGCGCTGTTCGCCGACGCGCTGGCCGAACTGACCCGGCACGCAACGGTGATCGTCACCGCCGGCAACCATGACTCGGCGATCCGGTTGGGCTTCGGCTCCCGGCTGTACACCGATCGGCTGCGGGTGCACACCGAACTGAACGCGATCGGAGAGCCGGTGCTGCTGAGTTCGGGCGGGATGAGCACCGCGGTTTACCCGGTGCCCTACCTGGATCCGGACGCGGCCCGGGTTGCGCTCGCCGATGACGAAGAACCGCTGGCTCGCTCGCACCAGGCGGTGATGGCGGCGGCCATGCGCCGGATCCGGGCGGATCTGGCCCGCCGCAACAATGTCCGGTCCGTGGTGGTGACACACGCCTTCGTGGTGGGCGGAGCGCCCAGCGACAGTGAGCGTTCCATCGTGGTGGGCGGGGTGGACAGCGTCGCCGGGGACACCTTCGCCGGCGTCGATTATGTCGCGCTCGGGCACCTGCACGGCGCCCAGGCGTTATCCGGGCCGACCGGCACGGTGCTGCGCTATTCCGGTTCGCCGTTGCGGTATTCCTTTTCCGAAAAGCACCATTCGAAGTCGGTCACGCTGGTCGACCTGGCCGCCGACGGGCCGGTGTCGGTGCAGGTAGTGCCGCTGGCGCAGCCGCGTGAGATGGCCGAACTGACCGGCACGCTGGCCGAGCTGCTCGCGACGACCGGGCACCAGGCCGACTGGGTGCGGCTCACGGTGACCGACCGGGCCCGACCGGACCGGCTGTTCGACCGGGTGAAGTCGCACTTTCCGCATGTGCTTCAGGTACAACACCTGCCGGACGGGGCGCTGCCGCCGGGTCGGTGGACGGCTACCCCGGTCATCGAGCGCGGCCCGCGGGAGCTGGGCGAGGACTTCATCGGCCATGTCACCGGTGTGCCGGCCTCGACGGCCGAACTCGCGCTGTTTCAGGCCGCCTACGAAACCGCGGTGGCTGGCTGAGATGCGCCTGCACTGGCTCAGCATGACCGCCATCGGCCCGTTCGCGGACCGGACCGAGCTCGACCTGAGCCGGTTCGGTGACAGCGGACTGTTCCTGATCGAAGGTCCGACCGGTGCCGGCAAATCCACCGTGCTCGACTCGATCACCTTTGCGTTGTACGGCAAACTGGCGCAGAGCACCGGAGTGCCGGAGCGGATGAAGTCCCACCATGCCCCGCCCGGCACCGAACCGGTGGTGGAGCTGGTCTTCGAGACTCAGAGCGGGCTGTACCGGATTCGGCGCACGCCCAGCTACGAGCGCAATAAGAAACGCGGCGCGGGCACCATCACCGCGAACATGACGGTGAAGCTGTGGCGGCTCAGCTCGGCCACCGACCGCACCGGTGGCGAGCTGTTGTCCAACAACCTCGGCGACGTCGAGGACGAGATCACCCGAGCGGTCGGACTCAGCCATGCCCAGTTCGTGCAGACCGTGCTGCTGCCGCAGGGCGAGTTCGCCGCCTTCCTGCGCGCTGACACCAGCAGCAAACGTGCTTTGTTACAAAGGCTGTTCGGCACCGAGTTGATCGCCCGTACCCAGGATCGGCTGATCGAGGGCCGCCGAGCGGCCGAGCAATCCCGGACCGCGGCCACCGAGGCGGTGCGCCGGGCTGGGCACGGCTACGCCGGGGCGGTCGGGTTGAGCACCGAGTCGGCAGCGAAGCTGGCTGAGCTTGCCGAGGCCGACGACCGGGCCGCCCTGCTCGCGGCGCTGGACACGATCGATGCCACCCTGAAGGCGGCCGAGAGCGAGGCCGGCCAGCTGCACGCGGCCGCCAGCGCTGACCGGCTGGCCGCCGATGCCGCACTGGCTCGCGGCCGGGATCTGATCCGCCGCCGGGACACCCGAGATCGTTTGCGGGCCGAGCAGGACCGGTTGGCCGGTGCCGCCGACCGGGTAGCCCAAGCCCGCCAGGAGCTGGCCGATGCCGAACGGGCGCTGCGGGTGGCGCCGTCCGCCCAGGCACTCGCCGAAGCCGTTGCCCGCACCGAAGCCGCCCAGAACGAGCAGGTCCGAGCCCGGGCGGCGCTGGCCGAGAGCCTGGCCAGCGCTGACGAGCCGGAGCTGCGCGACGCCGCCGCCCGCTGCCGCACCGTGCTGGGCGAGCTGGCCGGTGAGCTGCGGCGCGAGCGCCAACTGGCCACGTTGCGGGCCGAGCATGCGTCGGCGCTGGCCGAGCGGGCCGGTTTGGCTCAGCTCATCGGGCAGGCGAACGAGCAGCTGACCCGGCTACCGCAGCGGCGCACCGAACTGTCGGCCGCGCGCGAGCTGGCCACCGTGGCCGCCGGCCGACTGGATGGCCTGATCGGCGAACGGGATCGGGCACAGGCTCGGTTGGAAGCCGCGGTGCAAGCCGAGGCCGCCGCGCTCGAGGCGGCCGAGAACCAGCAGCTGGCTCGCGAGGTGTTCGAGGCCGCCGAACGCCAGCGAGTCCGGTTGGAAGCCCTACAGACCGGTTGGCGGGCCAGCATCGCCGGCGAACTGGGACTGGAGCTGACCAGCGGCGCGCCGTGTACGGTCTGCGGCTCGCGGGAACATCCGAAACCGGCTCGTCCCGCCGCCGGGCACGTCAGCCGAGAACAGCTGATCTCAGCTGAGGACGAGCTGCGCCGACTGACCGAGGACGTGGAAACCCGGCGCGCCCAGCTGGCCGAACAGCAAACCGAGCTGATCAGGTTGCAACTGCTGGCCGACCAGCTGACGCCACGGCGAGCCGAGAACAGACTGGCCAAGGCGGCCACCGCGCTGGCCGCCGCCGAAGCCGAAGCCGGACGGCTGCCGGCCATCGACGCCGAGCTGGCCGAGGTCGAGCGGCAGCTGGCCGAGCTCACCGAGCAGGTGCAGGCGGCGTCCCGGCAGGAGGCGACGCTGGCCGAGCGAGCCGCCGGCCTGGCCGGCACCATCGAGCGGGACGAGTTGGCCGTCCAGCAGGCGGCTGCCGGCTATGCCAGCGTGGCCGACCGGGCGTCGGCGCTGACCACCGAGGCCCAGGTGCTGGAGCTGGCCGCTGCGGCCAGTGCCGCCGCAACCGCAGCCGTCGCGGCGGCAAGCCAGGCCGGTTCGGCATTCCGGCAGGCGCTGGCCGACGCCGGCTTCGACGCGGAGGCGGATTGGCAGCGCTGCCGGCGGGATCCGGCCGCATTGGCCACGCTGGCGGAGCGGCTGCGCGGCTATGACGACCAGGTCGCGGCGGTGACCGCTCAGCTGGCCACGGCCGAACTGACCGATCCAGAGCTGGACGACGCGGCCAGTTTCGAGTTGGCCGTTTTGACCGAGCAGGTTCGGCTGGCCAAGCAGGCCGAGACCGAGCGGGCTCGAGCGCATGGTGCGGCCAGCGATCGGCTGGCGGCGGCGCGCAACCACGCCGCCCTGGTGGCCGCGGCGGCCGAGCAGAGCATGCGGGTCCTCGCTGACACCGCGCCGGCAATCCGGCTGGGCAACTTGGTGGCCGGGCTGGGCGAGAATCAGCTGCGAATGGAGCTGACCACCTACGTGCTGGTGCGCCGGTTCGCCGACATCGTGTCGGCGGCGAACTCGCAGCTGGCCCGGATCTCCGAGGGCCGGTACCGGTTGGAACACACCGATGCGCGCAGCGGAAACGCCCGCTCCGGGTTGGGGCTGCGGGTGCTCGACCAGCACACCGGCCGGGACCGGGATCCGGGCACGCTGTCCGGCGGCGAGACCTTCTACGTCTCACTGTCTCTGGCGCTCGGGTTGGCCGACATAGTGCGGGCCGAATCCGGCGGGGTGGATCTCGGCACGCTGTTCATCGACGAGGGCTTCGACACCCTGGACGCCGACGTGCTCGACCGAGTGATCGCCACTCTGGACACGCTGCGCGAGGGTGGCCGGGTGGTCGGCGTGGTCAGCCACGTCAGCGAACTTCAGCAACGGATCGCGGACCGGATCCGGGTGCGCCGCCGTCCGGACGGCTCGTCGGAGCTGCTACCTACCGGCTAATCGTATGGCTGAGGGTTATTCAGCCGGCCGACCCTTGAAAAACCAGGCGCTTGGCAGGACGGGCACCAGTACAGCTTTCGTCCGACCAGCATTTCGATGCGCACCTCGGTGCCACAGATCCGGCAGGGCAGCCCGTGTCGGCGGTAGACGTAGCGCGCCTCGTCCGGAGCCAACGGCCCGCGCTTGCGAACGCGCTCGGCCGGCCGGACCGTTTCGATCCGGCCCACCCGCACGCCGTGCCGCATCAGTGCCACCAGATCCAGCCACATCGCCTCCCAGCTGGCCAACGGCAGCGCCTGGCCGGGCAGGAAGGGGTCGATCCGATGCCGGAACAGCAGCTCGGCGCGGTAGACGTTGCCGATGCCGGCGAGCACCGCCTGGTCCATCAACAGCGCCGCGATCGAAACGCGACTGCGGTGAATCCGCTGCCAAGCCCGCGCCGGGTCAGCGTCGGGCCGCAGCGGATCCGGACCCAGCCGGCTGAACAGGCCGGCCACCTCGGCCGGCTCCAGCAGCTCGCAGGCGGTCGGGCCGCGCAGGTCGGTCCAGGCATCGCCGGCCTGCAACCGCAGCCGCAGCGCACCGACCGGCTCCGGCGGCGACCCAGCTCCGGTGGTGAACTTGCCGTACAAGCCGAGGTGAACGTGCAGCGTCGGCGCGTCCCGGTAGTAGTGCAGCAGGTGCTTGCCGTACGCCTCGGTGGCTCGCAGCACATGCCCGTCCAGCTGCGCGGCGCCGTCGGCGAACCGGCCCTGCGGGCTGGAGACCCGAACCGGCCGGCCGGCGAACAGCTTGCGCTGCTCGCGAGCCAGCCGATGCAGGGTATGGCCTTCAGGCACCGCTACTACGCCGCCATCGCCTTCTGCAGGTTGGCGTCGATCGCGTCCAGGAACTCCTCGGTGGTCAGCCACGGACTGTCCTTGGAGATCAGCAGCGCGAGGTCCTTGGTCATCTGCCCGGACTCCACCGTCTCGATGCAGACCCGCTCCAGGGTCTCGGCGAATCGGGTCAGTTCCGGTGTTTCATCCAGCTTGCCGCGATGAGCCAGCCCACGGGTCCAGGCAAAGATCGACGCGATCGGGTTGGTCGAGGTCGGCTTGCCCTGCTGGTGCTGGCGGAAGTGTCGGGTCACCGTGCCGTGCGCCGCCTCGGCCTCCACCGTCTTGCCGTCCGGGCTCATCAGCACCGAGGTCATCAGGCCGAGCGAGCCGAAGCCCTGGGCGACCGTGTCGGACTGCACGTCCCCGTCGTAGTTCTTGCAGGCCCAGACGTAACCGCCCTCCCACTTCAGGGCGGCGGCCACCATGTCGTCGATCAGCCGGTGCTCGTAGGTCAACCCGGCCTTGTCGAAGTCGGCCTTGAACTCGGCCTGGTAGACCTCCTCGAAGATGTCCTTGAACCGGCCGTCATAGCCCTTGAGGATGGTGTTTTTCGTCGACAGGTAAACCGGGTAGTTGCGCTGACGGCCGTAATTGAGCGAAGCCCGCGCGAAGTCCCGGATCGACGCGTCCAGGTTGTACATCGCCAGCGCCACGCCGGCGCCCGGGAACTCGAACACGTTCAGCTCGGTGGGTTCGCCACCGTCCTTCGGAGTGAAAGTCAAGGTCAGCGTGCCCTCGCCGGGAACCTTCAGGTCGGTGGCCCGGTACTGATCACCGAACGCGTGCCTGCCCACCACGATCGGCTTGGTCCAGCCGGGCACTAGCCGCGGCACGTTGGCCATGATGATCGGCTCGCGGAAGATCACTCCGCCGAGAATGTTACGGATCGTCCCATTCGGTGAGCGCCACATGTGCTTGAGCCCGAACTCGGCCACCCGCGCCTCGTCCGGGGTGATGGTGGCGCACTTGACACCGACGCCGTGCCGTTTGATGGCTTCGGCCGCGTCCACCGTCACCTGGTCGCCGGTGGCGTCCCGGTGCTCGATGCCCAGGTCATAGTAGTCGAGGTTGATGTCGAGGTAGGGATGGATCAGCCGGTCCTTGATGAACTGCCAGATGATCCTGGTCATTTCATCGCCGTCCAGCTCGACGACGGTGCCTACCACCTTGATCTTCGACATCTACGCACCTCTCGCCTCGCACCTGTTTCGGCGCGTCCATCCCGCCGGCGCCCGTCCGGAAAGTTTACTGACCGGCCGATTCGCCGGTTCGAGCAGGTTGGTTCCCCACGCACTAGCGGCTAAGTTCAACAACCGTGACTGACACTGCCGAAAGCCGCTCCAGCACCGCTATCGACGCGCTGGCCGAGAGCTACTTCGAGATCGCCGCCCAGCTCGACCCGTTGCAGGCGACGATCGGAGGCCTGACCGACTACGACGACCGGATGCCGGACCTGTCCCCGGACGGCCTGGAGCGACGGGACGAGCTGGCCCAGCAGACCCTGCGCCAGCTAGCCGAGGCCAGTCCGGTGGATGAGGTCGACAAGGTGACGGTCGCCGCGATGCGCGAGCGGCTGGAACTTCAGCGCGAGCTGTACGCGCTGGGCATCCCGCCGGCGACCTGCCTCAACGTCACCTCCAGCCCGGTGCAGGACATCCGCGACGTGTTCGACCTGATGCTCACCGACAGCGTCGAGCATTGGACGACGAACACGGCTCGGCTGCATGCATTGCCGGCCGCGGTCGATGGCTATATCGAGTCGCTGCGGCTGGGCGCCCAGCAGGGCAACGCCGCCCCGAAGCGGCAGGTCCGTGGCTGCTTGGCGCAGTGCGAGGCCAACCTCGGCTCGGACGGCTTCTTCGCCCGGTACGCCCGCGACGCCAACATCGACGGCACGCCGTTGCCGGCCGCGCTGCAGTCGGACCTGGACCGGGCCGCCGGTGGGGCGGAGCAGGCCTACCGGCGGCTGCGGGACTTCCTGGCCGACGAACTGCTCGACCTGGCCCCGGAGAAGGACGCCTGCGGCATCGAGCGGTACCGCCCGCTGTCCCGGTACTTCCTGGGTGCCGCGGTGGAACCGGCGGAAGCCTACGAGTGGGGCAAGCACGAGCTGGCGCGGATCCAGCGCCTGATGCTGGAGACCGCTAACGAGATCAAGTACGGCGCCAGCGTCGACGAGGCGATCGCCATCCTGGACTCCGACCCGGTGCGCCGGCTCAGCGGCACCGACGCGCTCCAAGCTTGGATGCAGGAACGTTCGGACGCCGCGGTGGCAGCGCTGGCCGACACCCACTTCGACATTCCGGAACCGGTGCGCCGGCTGGAATGCCGGATCGCCCCCACCAACACCGGTGTCATCTACTACACCGGACCGTCCGACGACTTCTCCCGGCCGGGCCGGATGTGGTGGTCGGTGCCGCCGGGCGTCACCGAGTTCTCCACCTGGCGCGAGCTGACCACGGTGTACCACGAGGGCGTGCCCGGGCATCACTTGCAGATCGGGCAGACCGTCTACCGCAAGCAGCTGCTCAACACCTGGCGGCGGCTGGGTTCCTGGATCTCCGGGCACGGCGAGGGCTGGGCGCTGTACGCCGAGTGGCTGATGGCCGACCTCGGCTTCATGGACGACCCGGCCAACCGGCTCGGCCTGCTGGATGGCCAGTCGATGCGGGCCGCCCGAGTGGTGATCGACATCGGGGTGCACTGCGACTTCGAGGCACCCGAGGAGGTCGGCGGCGGCGCCTGGAACTACGACAAGGCCTGGCAGTTGCTGGACGCGAATGCTCATATGGCGGAGAAGATCCTGCGTTACGAGCTGGATCGCTACCTGGGCTGGCCGGGCCAGGCTCCGTCCTACAAGCTGGGTGAGCGGCTTTGGTTGCAGCTGCGGGACGAATCCAAGGCCCGGCTCGGCAGCGACTTCGACCTCAAGGCGTTCCACCGCAAGGCGCTGGACATCGGCAGCGTCGGGCTGGACGTGCTGCGCCAAGCGGTGCTCGGCGAGCTGTAACTACCCGGCCCCGCTCCGCGAGTGGGCAGTTCCGGGGTCGAGTGGGCGGTTGCAACTGCCCACTCGACGCCTAACCGCCCACTCGTGCTCTCAGCAGCCCGGCCAGTGTTCGGTGCACACTTCGCCACCACGCACGGTGGCGGTGAGCCGCACCGGGCCGGCCGGCCGGACGTAGAACTCGTATTCGCCGTCGCGCAATTCGCCGAACACCGCGGTGTGCCGCATGCTGCCGTCGCAGTTACGCTCCAGCACCCCCACGTGGGTCAGCGGCGCGCCGGCCACCGACCGGGCCTCCACCTCGTATCCGGCCAGCGCTGCCGGCATGGTGATAACCAGCGCTCCGATGTCCCCACCGATGTCCAGCACCACCGGTCCCTGGCCGGCGTGCCTGTTGTTCTCGGCCATGCTGTCGCCCCGGTCAGCTGGCCGGGACGGCCGGCATGGTTTGGAACCCACCGGCCGGCGTGCCCAGGTACGGGAAGCTCGGCAGGTAGGCCGAGTTGGTGTTCGTGGTGCCGTCGGTCAGCTTCGCCGCCACCGCGTCCGGGGTGTAGCTCGGATCCACCAACGGGATGGTGGCACCCGCGACGGCCTTCAACTCGATCGCAACCACGTCGTCGATCAGCCTGCGGCCATTGGGGAAACCGGCCGGGTCGCCGGCAACCAGGCCGATCGGGTTCGGCTTGGCGCTGGCCGGTATCGCCAGGTTCAACCGCAGCATGTCGGCGAGCACCGGCCCGGTGTTGTTCTGGAACCCGGGCACCACGCCCTTCGGGATGCCGGTCAGCAGGATCGCCTGGAGGTCGGCCCGGGGCTTGTTGTAGCCGGCCAGCTTCGGGAATACCCCCGGGTAGAGCACCGGCAGCAGGCCGGCCAGTTCGGGCTTGTTGACGTACTTGGCGAACCTGCCGTCCAGGTGCGGGTCGATGGCGTTCCACAGATCCTTCTCGGCCATCGGCACGATGACCTCGTTGAACAGCGGGTTGCCCAGCCGGGACACCTGCTGGTACGGCCCGTAGCTGATCGAGCGGCCGGCCTGAGCGTCGAACACCTTGGACTTGCGCCGACTGGCCGAGGCCCATACCCCGATCACCGATCCGGGATCGAGCACGTTGTGCGGGGTGTGGCCGCCCCGGGCCACGTCACTGAACGGCAGCTGGAGCGCGATGGTGTGCACGTTCACCCCCTGCACGCCGTTGACGCCGTCCATCGCGGCCGCCGACGGGATCAGGTGCGCGAAGGCGAACGGTCGCAGCACACCGAGGTCGAAGATGCTGCCCAGGTCGACGTGGAAGCCGTCGGCGCGCTGGCCGGCGAACACCTTGCGGCCGTGCCCCAGATCGTGAATAGCGGCTTTGGTAAAGGTATTCGCGTAGTTCGGCGTGCTGCGCACCCCGACGTTGACCGGTGGCACGGTCAACCCGCGGGCCAGCAACCGACCGTCTTCCTCGCCGTGATCCACCCTGGTCACCGAGTAATACTGCGGCCGGTTCCAGTTTTTGGTGTCGGTGATGGACGAAATCGGGCCGGTGTTGTACAGGAAGGTGTCCGGGTTCATGATCTTGGTGTTGAACCGGAACTGGTAGCTGATGTCGGCGCGGGCCGTCCCAGAGTTGGAGATGTGGATCTCATACAGCACGTCGTCACCGAACTCGAAGAAGTTCGGGCCGCCGTAGGGCTGCTGCATCGGAATGTAGTTCGCGATCAGGGTGACCGTGCCGGGACGGTCCGGGCTGACAAAGGCGTACAGGTCGGTGTTGTCGGCAACCGGATCCTTCGAGATTTCCGGTGCTTCGCGGTGCGAAGACATCATGCCTCCCGAGCGCCGGCCGCGGCCCGGGTGAGCCGGGCGACCAGATCCGGGTCGTGCAGCACGATCTCGCGATCGCCCACGAACAGCGACAGCGTGCCGGCGCTCGGGTCACCGACATGGGCGACCAGGGCTTGGGCGTTGCGGGGATTGCTCAGTGGCTTGGACGTTCGGGCAGCCTGCGCCGAGGCGGTACCCGGCAACGCGGCGGCCACACCGACCGCGGCGGCACCGGTGCCGGACGCGATCAGGAAGTTACGACGGGTTGACTCTGGCATCGAATGTGGCCTTTCGGCGAAGAAATGGGTGGCGAGACCATCTCGACTCGATGCCGGCGGTTCGTCCGGCCACCTCCTCCCGTCCCCGATCCCCGGCGAGCCGTGCGGTCTCATCCGGAATTCGGGACGGTCCGCTCATCGGATCGCCGGATCCGCCAACTGCCTGCTAGATGAGGCCGAGCTCGGTAACCGCGTCCCGCTCGGCGACCAGTTCGGCGACCGAGGCGTCGATCCGGGCCCGGGAGAACTCATCGAGCTCCAGGCCGGTGACGATCTGCCAGCGACCAGCCAGCGAGCGGGCCGGGAAGCCGGCGATCAGGCCCTCGGGTATGCCGTAGGAGCCATCGGACATCAGCCCGACCGAGGTCCAGTTGCCCTCCGGGGTGCCGTTTATCCAGTCGTAGACGTGGTCGATCGCGGCGCTGGCCGCAGACGCCGCCGAGGACGCCCCGCGCGCCTCGATGATGGCCGCGCCCCGCTTGGCCACGGTCGGGATGAAGTCGTTGGAGATCCAGGCCTGATCGTTCACCACCTCGGCGGCGTTCTTGCCGGCCACCTCGGCATGCGACAGATCCGGGTACTGGGTGGCCGAGTGGTTGCCCCAGATGGTCATCTTGGCGATGTCGGTCACCGGCCGGCCGGTCTTGGCCGCCAGCTGGCTGATCGCCCGGTTGTGGTCGAGTCGCATCATCGCGGTGAACCGGTCCTTCGGCACCTCCGGAGCGTGCGAGGCGGCGATCAGCGCATTGGTGTTGGCGGGGTTGCCCACCACCAGCACCCGGACGTCGTCGGCGGCCACGTCGTTGATCGCCTCGCCCTGGGGCTTGAAGATGCCGCCGTTGGCCGACAGCAGGTCGCCACGTTCCATGCCCGCGGTACGCGGCCGGGCGCCGACCAGCAGCGCGACGTTCACCCCGTCGAACGCGGTCCGGGCATCGTCGGTGATGTCGATGCCGGTCAGCAGCGGAAAGGCACAGTCGGACAGCTCCATCGCGGTGCCCTCGGCCGCCTTGAGGGCCGGGGTGATTTCCAGCAGCCGCAGCCGGACCGGCACGTCCGGGCCGAGCAGGTGGCCGGCGGCGATCCGGAACAGCAGGCTGTAGCCGATCTGGCCGGCGGCGCCGGTCACGGTGACAGTTACGGGATTAGTCGTCATGCCCGCGAGGTTACCGCCCGGGTCCGGGGCCGCTCAGCGCGGCGGCAGGCAGTCAGCGCTGCGGCAGACCCAGTGCGGCCGCAGGCTTAGCGCTGCGGCAAACCCAGCGCAACCAGCAGCGCGAGCAGTCCGAAGCCCCAATAGCAGGTGACGTCGAAACCGCGCCGGCGCACCCGCAGCATGCCGGCCTGCTCGTCGGAGAGCAGCAGCCGGAACAGCCCGGCCAACCCCATGCCGATGGTCAGCACGCCGACCGCCCGCAGCCAGTGCTGCGGCGCCAGGGTGACCGACACCAGGCCGCCGAGCTCGACCAGCAACACGAGCCCGAACGGCAGCTCGCTCAGCCTCCTGCTGTGGAACCAGGCGATCATTTACCGCTGGACCGGGGCTAGGTCGGCGATCCGTTCGGCGGCCGCCACCACATTGGTCAGCAGCATGGCCCGGGTCATCGGTCCGACCCCGCCGGGGTTGGGCGCGAGATGCCCGGCCACCTCGACCACGTCGGCGGCGACATCGCCTGCGATCTTTCCGTCCACCCGACTGACGCCGACGTCCAGCACCGCGGCCCCCGGCTTGACCATGTCGGCGGTGATCAGGTTCGGCACCCCGGCCGCCGCCACCACGATGTCGGCGCGCCGCACCTCGGCGGCCAGATCCCGGGTGCCGGTGTGGCAGAGCACCGCGGTGGCGTTCTCGCTGCGCCGGGTCAGCAGCAGGCCGAGCGGGCGGCCCACGGTCAGCCCACGCCCGACCACCACTGCGCGGGCGCCGGCGATCGGTACCTGGTAGCGGCGCAACAGCTCGATAATGCCCAGCGGGGTGCATGGCAGCGGGGCGGCCCGGCCCAGCACCAGCGAGCCGAGGTTGACCGGATGCAGGCCGTCGACATCTTTGACCGGATCCACCCGGCTCAGGATCGCGAACTCGTCCAGCCCGGTCGGCTGCTGCACCAGAAAGGCGGTGCAAGCCGGGTCGGCGTTCAGCTCATCGACGGTGGCCAGCACCTCGTCCTGGCTGGCCGAGGCGGGCAGCTCCCGTTGAATGCTGGCGATCCCGATCTCGGCGCAGTCGCGGTGCTTGGCCGCCACGTACCAGGTGCTCGCCGGATCGTCACCGACCAGCACGGTGCCCAGGCCCGGCACCACGCCGCGGTCGGCCAGGGCCGCGAGTCGCAGCTTCAGCTCGGACTTGATCGTTGCCAGGGTTGCCTTGCCGTCCAGGATGGTCGCCGTCACGCCCGCCATCTTCGCACCCGAGCTTGTGGCCATGCGGCATCTGTGCCGGTCGGCGTACGCGAGTGGGCAGTTCTGGCACGAGTGGGCAGATGTACGCGCCCACTCGTGGCCGAACCGCCCACTCGCGATGGGGTGGCCGGGCGGGCCCGAGTGTCAGCCGATCCGCAGCCCCAGGTAACGGGCGAACTCCACCGCCTGATCGAGTTCGACCCGAGCCCCGGTCAGATCCACCATCCGCGGGTCCAAGCCCTCGGTGACCGCCCCGCGCAGGTCGGCGTCGCGCAGCGAGGCCTGCTGCCAGCGCAAGCCGCGCAGGTTCGCCCCGGTGAACACGCAGCCATCGAGTTTTGCGCCCACCACGTTGGCGTCCACCAGCTTGACCTCGCTGAAATCGATGCCGCGCAGGTCGGCCCCGCCGAACGACACCGCGGTGAAGTCACCGCCGGTTACTGTCACCGCGCGCAGGGCGCAGTCGGAGAACGTCGAACCGGTCAGCTTGCACTCGGTCAGGCTGGTATCACCGAACCTGGTGCCGACGAACGAGCAGGCGACGAAGGCGGTCCGCAGGTGGGTGGAGCCAACCATCTCGGCCCGGTCGAAGGAACAGTCGGTGAAGCTGCACGCTTCGGTCCGCCAGCCGTCCAACGAGGCTTCGTCGAACCGGCAGCGGGTGAATCCCACCCTGCTCAGGGCGAGTTCGCGCAGGTCGGTGCCGACGAAGTCCTCGTCGGCGATCTCATTGCCGAGCGCCAGCAGCTCGGCGAACCAGGACGGTTGCATCAGTGCGCGAAGTGCCGGGTGCCGGTGAAATACATGGTGATTCCGGCCTGCTCAGCCGCATCGACGGATAGCTGGTCCCGGATCGAACCGCCCGGCTGGACGACCGCCCGCACGCCTGCCGAGATCAACACTTCCAGCCCGTCCGGGAACGGGAAGTAGGCGTCGGAGGCGGCGAACGAGCCGGCCGCCCGGTCGCCGGCCCGGGCCACCGCCAGCTTGGCCGAGTCGACCCGGTTGACCTGGCCCATGCCCACCCCCACCGACGCACCGGAGCTGGCCAGCAGGATCGCGTTGGACTTCACCGCCCGCACCGCGCGCCAGGCGAAGGCCAGCTCGACGAGTTCGGCGTCGTGCAGGGCCGGGCCGCAGGCCAGCGTCCAGTTCACCGGGTCGTCGCCGGCGGCGTCGATGGCGTCCGCGTCCTGCATCAGCACCCCGCCGGAGATCGGCCGGGATTCCAGGCCGAGCGGTCGCGGACCGGGAATCACCAGCAATCGCAGGTTCTTCGACTGGGTCAGCAGGTCCAGCGCGGCCTGTTCGAAGGCCGGCGCCAGGATCACCTCGGTGAACACGTCGGCGACCTGGCCGGCCATCGCGGCGGTCACCGGACGGTTGGCGGCTATCACACCGCCGAACGCCGACACCGGATCGCAAGCGTGTGCCTTGGCGTGTGCCTCGGCGATGTCGGCGCCGACGGCGATGCCGCACGGGTTGGCGTGTTTGATGATCGCCACGCACGGCTCGGTGAAGTCGAAGGCGGCCCGGTAGGCGGCATCGCCGTCGACGTAGTTGTTGAAGCTCATCGGCTTGCCGTGCACCTGCTCGGCCTGCGCGATCCCGGGCTGCGCGCCCTGCTGGATGTACAGCGCGGCCCGCTGGTGCGGGTTCTCGCCGTAGCGCAATACCTCGGCTCGCTCCAGCGCCTGCCCGAGGTACGGCGGGAACCCCGAGTGCTCGGACGGCTCGACGGCCGACGCGCTGTCGGCGAACACCGACTGCTCGGCGAACCAGTTGGCGACCGCCGCGTCGTAGGCCGCGGTGTGCGCGTATGCCCGACCGGCCAGCCGCTGCCGGGCTACCAGGTCAAAACCGCCACCGGCGACCGCGGTCAGCACCTCGGCATAACTACCGGGATCCACCACGATCGCCACCGAATTGTGGTTCTTGGCCGCCGACCGCACCATCGCCGGGCCGCCGATATCGATCTGCTCGACGATCTCGGCGGCGTTCGCTCCGGAAGCCACCGTCTCCCGGAACGGGTAGAGGTTGACCACCACCAGTTGGAAGGTGTCGATGCCCAGCTCCTCGACCGTGGTCAGGTGCTCGGGGTTGGCCTGGTCGGCCAGCAGGCCGGCGTGCACGCTCGGATGCAGGGTCTTCACCCGGCCACCGAGGATCTCCGGGAACCCGGTCACCTCGGCCACCGGAGTGACCGGGATGCCGGCCGCGTCGATCTGGGCTGCGGTCGAGCCGGTCGAGACGATCTGCACGCCGGCCTCGTGTAGCCCGCGAGCGAGCTCGTCCAGGCCGGTCTTGTCGTACACGCTGACCAGCGCTCGCCGGACCGCGATTCGTGTCATCAGACCGCACTCCTACCGTGGCACAGTTGTCGAATCGTCTGAATGTATAAGGGTTTTTCCACCTGCTGGATCCGGTCGCGCAGGCTGTCCTCGGTGTCGTCTGCATAGACCGGAACGGCGGCCTGCGCCAGGATCGGGCCGGTGTCCAGGCCGGCGTCGACCCGGTGCACGGTGACGCCGGTGAGCTTTACGCCGTGTGCCAGCGCGTCCGGGATGGCGTGCGCGCCTGGAAAGGACGGCAGCAGCGACGGATGGGTGTTCACGATGGTGAACCGGTTCACGGTGTCGGCCGCGAGCAGCCGCATGAAGCCGGCCAGCACCACCAGATCGGGACGGTAGTCGGCCATCGTCCGAGCCAGCGCTCTGTCCCAGTCGGCGCGATCGGAGTAGTCGGCGAAGCTGACTGTGAAGGTCTCGATGCCGGCCTCGGCGGCGCGTTTCATGGCCAGGCAGCCGGGACGGTCGGTGCCGGCCGCCACCACCTCGGCATCGAAGTCGGCGGCCGCGACGGCTTGCACGACGGCCTCCAGCGTGGTGCCCGAACCGGAGGCGAGGACGATCAGCCGGGCGGTCACGGCGCCTACCCTACTGGGCGCGGGCAGGGCCTCGTTCCGCTAGTCGCGGGGCTGGAGTGGAGTTCAGCCGGCGTTGCGGCTGCGCTGGACGGCAGCGTCCGGCGTTTGATCACCAGCGGCAGTGGCCGTCCGGGTACCCGCGGTTCGGTCGGCCGGCGCCGGCAGCGGATACACCTTGCTCAGCACCGCGACCACCGGCTTGCCGCGCACCAGCTCGACCGCCAGCCAACCGGCCGCCCCGCACAACACCACCAGCAGGGACGAGCCGCCGACCGCCCACCACCGCTCACCCACCGCGCTCAGCGCACCCGACCCGAGGCTGCCCGAGCCGAGCGCGCTCAGCACGGCCAGTGCCGTCCCGGTCAGCGCCGCGGTCACCGCGGCATCGACCAGCCGGGGCAGCCAGGACTCGGCCGGTGCCAGCACCCGCTGTACCGCCCAGCCCACCGCTAGCGCCAGAGTCAGTACCGCCAGCAGTCCCGGTACGGTGGCCGGTGCGCCGCTGGGCACCGCGGCCAGCAGCGGGAACGCCGGCAGCGCCCCGTGGTTCACCGCGATCACCGACACCGAGGTATGGGCGCCGACCGTGAAGCCGGGCCCGGTCAGGTAACCGACGCCGGCAAGCACCGCGTTGCCGGTGGCGGCCAACCCCAGCAGTGCCACCGGCAGCCCGGCGGCTCCGGTCGCCAACTGGCGTTGGACGGCAAGCGCGTCCTGAAAGTGCAGGGCGAGCATACCGGCCGCCAGCAGCGCACCGGCGGCCAGGTAACAGGCGGTGGCCAGGCCGGCGGCCCGGCACACCCGCCGAGCTCGTTCGGGCAGCCGTGGCCAGGCCACCTCAGCGGTGCGGACCGACAGCCCGACCGCCGCCACGAATAGCCAGCCGGCGAGCGCACTGTTCAGCACCGGCGCCCGGGTCGAGCCGAGGCGGGCCCAATCGGCGACCAGGCCGGCCGCGATGCCGTACCCGGCGGCCAACCCGAGTACCGCCGACCAGGACCTGGTCCGACGAGCCTGGCCGACCACCAACCAGGCCAGGCCGACGGTGAGCAGCAGCGGCGTCAGCGTGACCGGGGTCCCGTCCAGTACCAGCCCACCGTGCGGGGCCGACAGCGCCAGCAACGCTCCGGCCTTGACCGCACTGCTGGCCGGACTGGTGTCGGCACCGGGTACCAACCACACCAGG
Source organism: Jatrophihabitans sp. (assembly GCA_035248685.1). Taxonomy (GTDB): domain Bacteria; phylum Actinomycetota; class Actinomycetes; order Mycobacteriales; family Jatrophihabitantaceae; genus Jatrophihabitans_A. The sequence goes on along the minus strand of DATFHF010000081.1, from coordinate 32,534 downwards.
AACGCCGGGACGGTGCACAGCGCGGTACCCAGCAGCAGCAGGCCGGCTCCGGAGAACAGGCCGCGCCGGAACTGGGTCAGCCAGCCGGCGGGCAGCTCGTCGTCCGGGTGCATCGGTCCAGGCTCGCAAAGCCGGCCGGCATCCGTAGCCAGGCGCGCCGGGGGTGAGCACCGGCCGCGCCAGGGACCAGCACCGGCCGGCGCGCCGATTGTTAGACCGGACGTGCGCTATGACCGGCATATTGCATAACAAACGCGCCGAGATGCCAGCCGCGCCGATCTGTCCCCGCTGGCGTGCGCTATAGCGCACATATTGCGGGACACATCGGCTGCGGCGGGGTCAGCCCTACCGGCCGGACGGCTGACCCGGCGGCCGCTGACCAGGTGGCCCCGGCGGCGGCTGGCCCGGATAGTGAGCCGGCGGGTACTGCGCGGTAGGGATTTGGTTGTACGGATAAGGGTATTGTCCGGCGGGCTGAGAAGGATACTGCTGGCCCGGCGGCGGATACGACGACAGCGGGTACTGCGCTGATGGGTAGGACGCAGTCGGGTACGGCGAGGGTGGGTACTGGGCGGCCGGGTAATGCGGCGGGGGCGCCTGCGGATAACCGCCGTACCCGGCTGCCCGATACGGCGGCGGGTAGCCCTGGTACGGCGACGAGCTGAGCTGCGCGGCGGCCAGGTCGGCGGCGGCCTGCTGGGCTTGTACCGCCCGGACGTTGGCCGCCTTCAACGATTTCTCGCTGCCGCGCAACCAGCCCAGCAGCAGCGCGCCCACCTGGCTGAGCGCGGTGAGCAGGCCGGCCACCGAACCGGCCTGGATGGTGGCGCTGTCCGGTTTTGCGATCATCCCACCGAGCACCACGACCGACGCCGCGCCGGCGAGCAGCGCGGCGATCGGCGGGCTGGTCCGCTGATGCGGGCGGCCCTCCAGCAGTTGGTTCAGGGCGATCGCGGCGGCGGCGAGCACCAGGCCGATGCCGGAGGCCCCGGTACCGCTGAAGAACCCCGGCTGGCCGCCGGCCGCGTCACCGACCGTGCCGAACCAGCCGAGGAATCCCCAGAGCACCATCGGGACGGCCAGCCCGGCACCGATCACGTCCCACGGCCGGGCCCGGATCAGCGTGCCGGCCGCCATCTCCTCGAGCTGACTCATCCCTCGAATCTAGTTGAGATGAATCAGTGACTACCGTCCGTGGCGTCAGGTACGGCCGGGTAGCTTGCCGCCGGTGTCCATGAAGCGCTTGCCGGCCAGGGCGGTGCCGACGATCACCGCGATCAGGGTGATCCAGTAGCCGAAACCGTGACCCTTGTCAACGTTCACCCCGAACGCGGAGGCACCGCCGGTGTTGCCGGGGATCACGAACAGCGCGAGCAGCAGGCAGATCAGGGCGATGACGAACAACCCGAGCACGACGGTGCGTACCGGGAACGGCAGCGTCATCCTGGCGATCAGCTCGGCTGCGAGCAGGATCGCGGCCACCAGCACCAGCAACACCGCGAACCAGCCGAAGAAGCCGTGCCAGGCGCTCCAGTGAGCCGTTCTCTTGCCGGTGGAAAACCCAGCGATCGAGATGGAGACCGAGTAGCTGTAGAAGGCAAACAACGAGAAGATGAACGCCACCACGCCGGCGGCGATGATGCCCCAGTCCAGCGGGTTGACGGACTTCGGGTCAAAGCCCTGGAGGTTTTTCGGGTCGAAGCCGCCATACCCCCGGCCGCTGCCAGCCGCCGCTGGCGTCGGCGCATAGCCAGCGGCCGCCGGGTCGGGCGGCGTCTGTGCATAGCCGGCTGGTGGGGCCGCGTAGTCGCCCTGTGCCGGCGGGTAGCCGGAGCCTGGCGGCGGTACCGCTGGTGGCACTGGCGGTGCGCCATATTCTGGTTGGCCGCTGCGCTCTGCCGGGTCCCCGGTGAATTCGGTCATGTCACTCTCCCGCATTTGGGTAGGTTTCATAGCAAATTCATTGGTGTATCAACGCGTAGATAAGCTATACCCCGGCGGGCGGACGGACCAGATGGACGCGCGGTATCCGACGTCGAATAGACGCCTTGGGCTCGGCCCGGTTAGCCGCCCAGCAGTTCCCGCATCAACCGTGCCGTCTCGCTGGGGGTTTTGCCGACCTTCACGCCGGCCGCCTCCAACGCTTCCTTCTTCGCCTGCGCGGTTCCGGACGAGCCGCTGACGATGGCACCGGCATGCCCCATGGTCTTGCCTTCCGGCGCGGTGAAGCCGGCGACGTAGCCGACCACCGGCTTGCTGACGTGCTCGGTGATGTAGGCCGCTGCCCGCTCCTCGGCGTCGCCGCCGATCTCACCGATCATCACGATGGCCGCGGTGTCCGGGTCGTCCTCGAACGCTTGCAGGCAGTCGATGTGGGTGGTGCCGATGACCGGGTCGCCGCCGATGCCGACCGCGGAGGAGAAACCGAGGTCGCGCAGTTCGAACATCATCTGGTAGGTCAGCGTGCCGGACTTGGACACCAGGCCGATCGGGCCGGGTCCGGTGATGTCGGCCGGGATGATGCCGGCGTTGGACTTGCCGGGGCTGATCAGGCCGGGACAGTTCGGGCCGATGATCCGAGTCTTGCCGCCGTGCGAGAGGTTGTAGGCCCAGGCCGTGGTCGAGTCGTGCACCGGAACGCCTTCGGTGATGACCACGCACAGACCGATGCCGGCGTCGATGGCTTCGATCATCGCGTCCTTGGTAAACCGCGGTGGGACGAACAGCACGGTCACGTCGGCACCGGTCTTGGCCATCGCGTCGACGACCGAGCCGAAAACCGGGACGTCGGTGCCGTCCACGTCCACCATCTCGCCGGCCTTGCGGGGATTGACCCCGCCGACGATATTGGTGCCGCTGGCGAGCATCCGACGGGTGTGCTTCATGCCCTCGGAGCCGGTCATGCCCTGGATGATGACCCGGGATTCGGCGGTCAGGAAGATGGCCATCGTCAGACTCCCGCGTTCGCTAGTTCGGCAGCCTTGGCGGCGCCGTCGTCCATGGTGTCGGCGAGGGTGACCAGTGGATGCGCCGCGTTCTGCAGGATCCGCCTACCTTCCTCGACGTTATTTCCGTCCAGCCGGACCACCAACGGCTTGGTGGCCGACGCGCCGAGCATGGACAGTGCGGTGACGATGCCGTTGGCCACCTCGTCGCAAGCAGTAATGCCGCCGAAGACGTTGACGAACACCGACCGGACGCTGGCGTCACCGAGCACGATCTCCAGCCCGTTGGCCATCACCTCGGCCGAGGCACCGCCGCCGATGTCGAGGAAGTTCGCCGGCTTGACGCTATGCCCTCCCCCTGGGGAACGCTGCTCACCTGCGTAGGCGACCACGTCCAGCGTCGACATGACCAGGCCGGCGCCGTTGCCGATGATGCCGACCTCGCCGTCCAACTTGACGTAGTTGAGGTGCTTGGCCTTGGCCTTGGCCTCCAGCGGATCGGCGGCCGCCACATCCTCCAGGTCGGCGTTGCCGGCCTGCCGAAAGTCGGCGTTGTCATCCAGGGACACCTTGCCGTCCAAGGCCAGTACCGTGCTACCGCCGTTCGAGGTGCCGACCAGCGCGAGCGGGTTGATCTCGACCAGGGTGGCGTCCTGCTGGACGAACACCTCCCACAGCTTGACCACCGTCTCGGCGGTGTCGTCGATCAGCTCGGCCGGGAAGTTGGCCTGGGTCAGGATCGTCCGGGCCGTCTCGGCGTCCACCCCGACTCCCGCATCGACCGGCACCCGGGCCAGCGCGTCTGGCCGCTCGACGGCCAGCTGCTCGATCTCCATGCCACCTTCGGCCGAGGCCATCGCCAGGAAGGTTCGGTTGGCTCGGTCGAGCAGGAAGGAGAAGTAGTACTCCGCCTGGATGTTGGCTCCCGGGTCGACCAGCACCCGATGCACGGTGTGGCCCTTGATGTCCATGCCGAGGATGGCCTGAGCCGCCTCGAAGGCGTCTTCCGGGGTACGGGCCACCTTCACGCCGCCGGCCTTGCCGCGACCACCGACCTTGACCTGGGCCTTCACCACCACGACCCCGCCGATCCGTTCGGCGATCGCCTTAGCCTGCTCGGCGGTGTCGGCAACCTCGCCCAAGCTGACCGGGACACCGTGGGCGGCGAACAACTGCTTGGCCTGGTACTCGAACAGATCCACGGATCGCTTCCTTACCTGTGAGACGCCGCAAATGTCGGACGGGCCGGCAGCTGGTTTCTGCCCAAGCCAGGCTAGTCCCCCGGCCTACGCGGCTTCGGTGGGAGCTGGCCGGATGTTCGCCATGCCACACGATCGCCGGACCCAGCGGTCCGGGTTGTGCCACAGTGGGTGGCGGGGCAACGTGACGGAAGGGTTCCAGGACGCGCATGGGTTCGGTGGTCGGTGCGATGGCGGCCCGGCTGCGCATTACCTCCGGCACGGTGCTCGGCGCGGTCGCGGCGGCCGGTCAGGAGCTGGCCTGGTTGACCGCGCACGCGGTGACCTATCCGGTCGGGCTGCTGTCCGAACAGGTCGCGCTGGACGACCCGCGCTACCGGCTGGACACCCTGTCGCCGTTGACCCGCGGCCTGATCACCGGCGACATCAATGCCGCCGGCCGGCCGATCCTGCTGGTGCACGGCATCGGCGACAACCGGTCGGCCTTCTCGATCCTGCGCCGCACCTTGCGTCGTCGTGGCTACGGCCGGATCACCACCGTCAACTACTCGCCGCTGACCTCCGACATCCGCAAGGCGGCCGCCGACCTGGCCGGGCAGGTGGAGCGGGTGTGCCAACAGGCCGGCTATGAGCAGGTGTTCGTTGTCGGGCACTCACTCGGCGGCATCATCGCCCGCTACTACGTGCAGTGCCTCGGCGGCGATGAGCGGGTACACACCCTGGTCACGTTGGGCTCGCCGCACGCCGGCACCCAGCTGGCCCGGCTGGCACCGCTGCCGGTCTGCCGACAGCTGCGGCCGAACTCCGACCTGATGCGCGAGCTGGCTCGGGCCGCCGACTGCCGGGCCCGGTTCGTGGCGGTGTACTCCAACCGGGACGAGGTGGTGCTGCCCAATCGCAGTGCGCGGTTGGAGCACCCGGACCTCATCGTGAGCCGGGTGCCGGTGCACGGCGTCGGTCACCTGGCGCTGCTGGTGAATAGCACCGTGGTGCATGCCGTCGCGGCGGCGCTGGCCGATCAGCCTGCGGTCGTCGAGCCGGTGGAGTTCGCGCTGAACGGGTAAGGGAAAAATAATCCGGACAAACCCGCCAGCAAGTTGCTCCGAGTGGAACCGGTACGTTACGGTTCTGCATCACCGCAACCAGCAAGGTATTAAATCTCGCGTAACTGTCAGCACAGACCATCCGTCAACCAGAACGGTAGGGGGCTTGAGTGGGTCGTCATAGCGCCCCACCACCGGCGCCGCCGGTAGCCCCACCACCTCCTCCGCCCCGTGGCCGTCACGCCGCTCCCCGTCCGCTTTGGCGCCGTAGCCACGCCGTCCCCGCCGCGATGCTCGTGCTCACGGTGTGCGCGGTCACCGGTCTGGACTCGATGCATCTGCTGCACGGGGTCGGCCAGGCCGATGCCCTGAACCGGGGCGCGGCCGACGTGCAGGGCGTGGATCTGAGCGCGCTCGCCTCCGGCAACCAGGCCAGCATGCTGACCGCCGGCAGCCAGCGGGTGTCCCGGTCGAGCCGGCTGGCCAGCGGTTACCAGGCTGCCGGCGCCTACACCCTGCAAGCCCGTCCGGGTTTGCCGGCCGTCATTCCCGGCAAGATCATCCCGGGCACCTGGATGCGGCCCAGCGCCGGCGGGGAGTCGTCCTGCTTCTGCATGCGCTGGGGCGTGATGCATGACGGGATCGACCTGGCCGGGCCGATGGGCTCACCGATCGTCGCGGTCGGCGACGGCGTTGTGGTGGCCGCCGGTCCGGCAGCCGGCTTCGGCCTGTGGGTGGTGATCCGGCACTCGAACGGCGACTGCAGCGTCTACGGCCACATGTACCACTACTACGTGACAGTGGGCGAGCACGTGGTGGCCGGCCAGCACATCGCCGACATCGGTGACAACGGCCAATCCACCGGACCGCACCTGCACTTTGGGGTCATGCAGGGCCGGTACATGGGTCCCTACATCGACCCGGTGCCCTGGTTGAAGGACCGCGGGATCGACGTCGGCCCGTACAACCCGGACGCCTGAGGAGTCCCCGGCCGAGTCGACGCGGCGACCCATCAGCGATACTCGTGGTCCGGCCGGTGAGCCGGGTAGGTCCGACAGCGGGCCGATCCCGACCGACAGGGGTTGACACAAATGGCGAGCGCGACCACGCCGGCTCGGGCGTTGCGTCCTCGAGCGCTCGGTACGCCCCGACCCCAGCTCGGGCTGCCCGCCTCCGTCATCGCCGAGGGCCGGCCGGCGATCGTGCTGCGCTGGGTGCTGTCCCGGGCCTTGGTGCTGACCATCATGGTGTTCGCCCACGAAAGTGACGTCACCGGCGATGTGACCTACTACGCCACCAGCCTGCACCAGCTGTTCCACGGCGCCGGATTGCACAACACCCTTCAGGAATACCCGCTGCCGGTGCTGCTGGTGTTACTGCCACCGTTCCTGCTTGCGGTGGGCAACCAGTTGGCGTTCACCTTTCTGTTCGCGCTGTCGATGCTGGCCGTCGATGCCGCATTCACCGCCCTGCTGTGGTTCGGGGATGGCCGCCGGCGCGGTGATGCGACCAACCTGTGGCTGTGGTTCGTCCCGGCGCTCGGGCCGCTGGCCTACTTCCGGTTCGACCTGGTGCCGGCCGTGCTCGCCGGCGGCGCGGTCCTGGCGGCGATCCGTCGACCCGCGCTGGCCGGCAGCCTGACCGCGCTGGGCGCGGCACTGAAGTTGTGGCCGGCGGTGATGCTGCCGACCTTCCTGATCCGGCGCGGTGACCGGCGGGCGGTGCTCGCCGGCTTTCTCAGCACCGGCATCCTGGTCGGCGGCGTGGCATTGGCACTCGGCGGCCTGCGCCGGACGCTGTCGCCGCTGCACTGGCAGTCCGCGCGCGGGTTGCAGATCGAGTCGGTGCCGGCCACCCCGTTGATGCTGGCCCGGGCGGTCCACCCGGTCGGGGTGTGGACAGTCCGAGTGTCCAAGTACAAGGCCTTCGAAATCTTCGGGGCCGGCAGCCGGCTGCTGATCACGGTCAGCACCGTGCTCACCGCGCTCGGCGGGCTGCTGCTGGTGTCGCTCTGGCTGCGCGCGCTTCGGGTCGGCCGGCCGTCGGCCGAGACACTCGGTTGGCTGTTCCTGGCCACCGCGCTGATCGTCACCGTCACCAACAAGACGCTGAGCCCGCAGTACCTGCTGTGGCTGGGCGGGCCGGTCGCTGCGCTGGCGGTCCGGGCGCCGGCCGACAACGCGGTGCGTACCTTCGGTCGGGTGCTGATGGTGACCGCGGTGGCCACCCAACTGACCTTTCCGATCGGATACAACGCGCTGCTGAAGACCCATTCGCTGATGCCCCTGGTCGCAGTGGACCTGGCGCTGCGCAACGCGCTGCTGCTCTGGCTGGCCTGGTTCTCGGTACGGCAGGTATGGCGGCAGACCGCGCGGCCGGCGGTCGAGTAACGCTCAGAGTTTCTGAAGCGGCGCGAACCGCAACACCAGCCATTTGCAGCCCAGCGAGCCGAAGTCGATCTCGGCCTGCGCCTTCTCCGCGGTGCCGCGCAGTCCGATCACGGTGCCCAGGCCGAAGCCGTCGTGGCTGACCCGGTCGCCCACCTGCAGGTCGGGAATCGGCTTGTCCAGCTTCTTCGAGCCGAAGGACGGGCTGCCGCCGGCCGAGCGGGCGCCGAACGAGCTGGGACGGCGGCTGGCCCGATAGCCGTGGTCGGCGTACTGGCCGCTGCCCTGCTCGTCCGGGTAACCGACGAACGGTCGCCGGTTCACCGCGCCGGACCATTCGACGTGCTCGGCCGGCACCTCGTCCAGGAACCGGGACGGCAGGTTGTAGGCGGGCTGGCCCCAGGCGGTACGCGCCACCGCTCGGCTCAGGTACAGCCGCTGCCTGGCCCGGGTGATGCCGACGTAGGCCAGCCGGCGCTCCTCGGCCATCTCCCCCGGTTCGCCGAAGGTGCGCTGGTGCGGAAAGATGCCGTCCTCCATCCCGGTCAGGAACACCACCGGGAACTCCAGGCCCTTCGCGGTGTGCAGGGTCATCAGGGTGACCACGCCACCGCTGGCATCCGGGACCGAGTCCGCGTCGGCGACCAGCGACACGTGTTCCAGGAAGGCGTCCAGGTCGGCCGGCTCGTCGGCCTGGGCGCGCTGCTCCTCGAACTCCGCGGCCACGCTGACCAGCTCGCGCAGGTTCTCCACTCGGCCCTCGTCCTGCGGGTCGTTGCTGGCCTGAAGCTCGGCGAGGTAACCGGTGCGGGCCAGCGTCTCCTCGAGGATGTTGCTCGGCGTGCCGTGCTCCGGGCTGGCCGCGATCGTCCTGAGTTCGCCGAGCAATCTGACGAACTCGGCGATGGCGTTGGCCGAGCGAGGTGCCAGCCCGCTGATGAAGTCGGCTCGGATCAGCGCCTCGGCGAACGGGATCTGTTCGGCCTCGGCGTAGGTTTCCAGGAACGCCTCGGCCCGGTCGCCGATACCGCGCCTGGGTGTGTTCAGGATCCGGCGCAGGCTGACCAGGTCGGTCGGGTTGGCCAGCACCCGCAGGTAGGCCAGCAGGTCGCGGACCTCCTTGCGCTCGTAGAACCGGACGCCGCCGACCACCCGGTACGGCAAGCCCAGCCGGATAAAGATCTCCTCGAACACCCGGGATTGGCCGTTGGTGCGGTAGAACACCGCGATATCCGAAGGCTCGGCGTCACCGGCCCGGCCGAGGGCGTCGATCTGCTCGGCTACCCAGCGGGCTTCCTCGTGCTCGTTCTCGGCCACGAAGCCTTCGATCTTGGCACCGGCACCCGCCTCGGACCACAGGTTCTTCGGCCGGCGGTCCGGATTGCGGGCGATCACCGCGTTGGCTGCGCCCAAGATGGTCTGGGTCGAGCGGTAGTTCTGCTCCAGCAGGACGATCCGGGCGTCCGGGTAGTCGCGCTCGAACTCGTCGATATTGCGGATGGTGGCGCCCCGGAACGCGTAGATGGACTGGTCGGCATCGCCCACCACGCACAGTTCGGCCGGCGGCAGCGCACCGTTGCCCTGCTCGTCACCGGGCACCGGCTTGGTGAGCTCGGACACCAGCACGTACTGCGCGTGGTTGGTGTCCTGGTACTCGTCCACCAGCACGTGCCGGAACCGACGCCGGTAGTGCTCGGCGACCTCGGGCTTGGTTTGCAGCAGGTTCACCGTGGTCATGATCAGGTCGTCGAAGTCCAGCGCGGACGACTCGGCCAGCCGGTGCTGGTAGCGCTCGTACACCTCGGCGAGCACCCGCTCGGTGGCGGTGCCGGCCTGCTCGGCAAATTCGCGTGGGCCGATCAGCTCGTTCTTCAGGTTGGAGATCTGCACCGACAGCGAGCGCGGCAGGTACCGCTTGGGATCGAGGTTCAGCTCGCGGACCACCATGGTGAGCAGTCGGCGGGCATCGTCGGCGTCATAGATGGTGAACGACGAGCGCAGTCCGAGCTGCTTGGCCTGTGCCCGCAGGATCCGCACGCACATCGAGTGAAACGTCGAGACCCACATCGAGTTCGGGCCGTAGAACCCGCGCCCGACCAGCGCGCCCACCCGCTCCTTCATTTCGCCGGCGGCCTTGTTGGTGAAGGTGATCGCCAAGATCTCACTTGCCCGGGCGCCGCCCACGGCGAGCAAGTAGCCGATCCGCTGGGTTAGCACCCGGGTCTTGCCCGAGCCGGCGCCGGCCACGATCAGCAACGGTGCGCCACGGTGCACGACCGCCTCGCGCTGCTGTGGATTCAGGCTGGCCAGCAACTCGCGCGCCGCCTTGTCCGCCGCTGCCTGGCGATCGGCGGCCCGCCTGGTGGACGCCTCGTCAGCGAGCGATCGCTGAGCCGGCAAGGTTCCGGCGAGCGGGTCCACCACGGTCGGTGGCAGGTCGGAGGCGAGGTCGGGTGTCATCGCAACCCAGCCTACTTTCGACCACCGACGGTCGCCCGCTGCGTCCCGCCAGCGGCCCGCCAGGACAACCGGACGATCGGTCGGTTGCCGCCAGCCGGAGCGGCATGGCAGGATCGTCCGGGTGACTTCCGGACACGAGTTTTTTTATGGGTACCGCAACGCGGCACCCATCGTGACCGGTTGACCTGACGAACCAACCGAACGCCCTGGGCCGCATGAGGTCCGGGGCGTTTTGCGTTTCTCCGCCACTCGGAACTCGACGGCTCGGGGCGGAACGCAGCGAGAGGATCCACCGCCAGTGAGCAGCAATACCCCCCTTGCCGATTCGCGGCCTGTCCCGATCGAGCCGATTCCGGTTGACGATCCGGCGACCGTGCAGACTCTGCGCGGGCAGATCGACGCCCTGGACGCCGCGATCATCCGACTGGTCGGCGAACGGGCCCGGCTGTCGCACCGGATCCAGGCCGCTCGAATGAACGCCGGTGGCACCCGGGTCGAGCTCGGCCGGGAGCGGACCATCCTGGACCACTACCGGACCGGCCTCGGTGGTGCTGGGACGGCGCTGGCCGATGCGGTGTTGCGGTTCTGCCGGGGCATTCGCTAGCTCCGGCTGTCTCGCCTTTTCCGATCGGGTTAGACGATGCGCCGCTCGGCGGCCCACCGGGTCAGCTGGTGCCGGGAGGACAGCTGCAGCTTGCGCAACACATTCGAAGCGTGCGTTTCCACCGTCTTTATCGAGATGAACAGTTCCGAGCCGATCTCCCGGTAGGAGTAGCCCCGGGCCAGCAGCCGCAACACCTCCTGCTCGCGCGGGGTGAGCTGGTCCAGCTCCGGATCGACCGCGCTGGCCGAACCAGCCGTCCCTGACCCGGTGCCGTCCCGGAAGGCATCCAGCACGAACCCGGCCAGCCGCGGTGAGAACACCACGTCGCCATCGGCCACCCGGCGAATGGCATCGATCAGGTCCGGCCCGGAGATGGTCTTTGTGACGTATCCGCGCGCCCCGGCCCGGATGACCGAGATGACGTCCTCGGCCGCATCGGAGACCGACAGTGCCAGGAACCGGGTGCCCGGCGTGGTCCGTAACACCTCGCTTACCACCGCCGGCCCGCCACCGGCCGGCAGGTGCACGTCCAGCAGCACCACGTCCGGAGCGGTCCGGCTGATGGTGCCGACCGCGTCCGCTACGGACGCCGCCTCGCCCACGATGTCGACCGCGTCGCCGATCTCGGCGCGTACCCCGGCCCGGAACATCCCATGGTCATCGACCAAAACCACCGTCGGCCGAGACGGCGCCGCTGCTGTGTCTGCCGTCGAATCAGTCATGTCAGAAGTTCACCCGCATCTGCACCTCAGTGCCTTCGTCCCGCTGGGATTTGATGACCGCCTTGCCGCCATAGCGCTCCAGCCGTCCGTAGATGGAGCCGCGGATGCCCTGCCGGGTGGGATCGGTCCGGTCGGGGTCGAAGCCGACCCCGCGATCCCGGACGAATACCGCGGCGCCGGTGGCGTCCACCTCGGCGTAGAGCGAGACCGTGGTGACGCCGGCATGCTTGGCCGCATTGACCAGCGCTTCCCGACTCGCCGCCACCAGTCCATCGAGCGCGGCGTCCAGCTCGTGATCGCCCACCACCACGATGTCTACCGCGACCGCGTAGGCGTCCTCGACCTCGCCGGCCAGCACATGCAGCGCCGCGCCGAACTGGCCGTTCGGCACGCCGGTGCCGTAGAGCGTCGTGCGTAGCTGGCGTTCCTGGCTGCGGGCTAGCCGGGCCACCTCGCGGGGCTGATGGGCGTTGCGCTGGATCAGCGCCAGCGTTTGCAGCACCGAGTCGTGCAGGTGGGCGGCGATGTCGGCCCGCTCCTCGTTGCGGATCCGCTCGCGCCGCTCGTCGGACAGATCCCGCACCAGCTTGAGCCACCAGGGACCGGTGATCAGGCCGATGCCGGCGACCGTCACCAACATGGCGGCCAGGCCGACCCCGACCGCCGAGATGCCGGCCCGGGCCAGGATGAACAGCGCCCCGGCCAGCACCAGCGTGACGCCGGCGATGATGCGCAGCCAACCGGCCCGGTCGGTCGCGCCGGCCGCCAGCGACGACCGGGACAGCCGCCGCCAGCGGTCCCGCTCGGTCTCCGAAGCCTGCCGCCAGAGCAGCGCGCCGCCGAAGCAGGCCAGCACCGACGGCAAGAACCACCAGCCCAGCGGCAGGGCGCGGGCGTTGAACAGCAACACTCCGGCGGCCGCGACGGTCGCAACCAGGTAGCCGGCCGCCGACCGAACCGACCCCTCCGGCTTGGCGTCCGGTGGGGTGGGCAGCACGATCCAGAACGCGCCGTACAGCAGCACGCCCAGGCCGCTGCCGATCGACAGCAAAATAAAGGCGATCCGGACCAGCCGGCGAGACAGCCCGAGGTGGTCGGCAAGCGCACCGGCTACCCCACCCAGCAGCCGGCCGGACACGTTGCGATATAGCCGCGGTGCGGCTGGACGGGCAACGGTGGCAGGATCGGCGGCAATCATCGTCCACCCATCATCTCGCGGCCTCGGCCGGAGCAGCATCAGGTGTTACCCCGGTACTGGGCATGCCGACAACTTCAGGGCTGGTTGGGGGTGCTCACCGATACCGTAAGCGGGTCGCGATCGACAGGCTGGTGGCATGACGACGACGAATCCCGGCCAAGCCGGCCCTCCGCCCGGTTACCAGTGGACGACACCCGTCCCGGGGCCGGCCCCTCGCCCGCTGCGGCGTAGCAGCCACGATCGGATCATCTCTGGTGTCGCCGGCGGTCTCGGCGAGTACTTCGGGGTGGACGCGGTCATCTTCCGGGTGTTATTCGCGGTGCTGTCGTTCTTCGGCGGTGTCGGCCTGCTCGCCTACGGCCTGGCCTGGTTGTTCATCCCGGAGCCGACGGTGGGTTTATCGGTGCTGGATAAGGCGGTGCACCAACTGCGGGTGCACCGGGTGCCGCCGTGGCTGGTGGTATTCGGTGGCGTGCTGCTGCTCTGGATCACCTGGTTCTCCTGGTGGGCGCCCGGCCCGACCTTCCCGGCGTTGCTGCTGCTGGCGGTGCTCGCGCTAATCCTGTTGCACCGGCTCGGCCAGCCCGCCGGCTCGCTCGAAACCCGGCCCCGGGGTTGGCGTCAACGCTGGCGTCGTTGGCGAACCAACGGCGGGCAGCCGGCCGCGGCGTTCGGTGAGCAGGTGATCGGTGCTGACCAACCGGCCGGATTTGCCGATCGGCAAACGGCATTCGCTGATCAACCCACCGGGTTTGCCGACCAACCCACCGGATTTGCCGACCAACCCACCGGATTCACCGAGCCGCCGACCGCGCCGACCGCGCCGCTCGTCCCGCCACCGCTCGTCCCGCCGCTGAACGACACCCGGCGATCGATGCAGGCCTGGCTGGCCGAGGCCGCCGAGGCCCACCGCAGCCGGATTCGACGGCGGCGTCCGATCAAGGTGGCCGTCGGGATGGCCCTGGTCGCGGCGTGGACGTTCATCGCGCTGCTGGATGCCTTCAACCGGGTGCCGTTCCCGGCCTACCTCTGGGTCGGGCTGATCATCCTCGGTGCCGGGCTGGTGGCCAGCCTGATCACTCGTCGGATGGTGCTGTCGCTGCTGATCCCGATGGCACTGCTGGCCGCGATCGCACTGGCGCTGGGTGGCACCCGGGCCAGCCTGACCGACGGCTCCGGCAAGGTCGGTTGGATGCCCAGCTCGGCGAGCGAACTGGTGGATCAGCGGCAGTTCGCCGGCCAGTCCACCCTGGATCTGACCGCCCTGGCGCCGCTGACCGAGCCGAAAACGGTGAGCATCAGCCAAGCCGCCGGGGAGGTACGGCTGCTGTTGCCGAAGAGCCTCAACGCCACCGTGATCGCCGACGTCCACCTGGGTGACATCCAGAACGGCAACTCCCGGCAGGCTGGGCAGTACGCCAGCGGGTTGAACGTCCACCTCGATTTGGCGCCACCGACCGGCGTCACCGGCCAGCCGTTGACCATCCGCGTCCACCTGACCGACGGCCACGTCCAGATAGATCGGACGGGTTGACCCGCAAGAACAAACCGCACAGCATCTCGGCTTCGCCGGGCCGTTCCCCGCGGTCCGGTGAGGCCGAGATGCCGTGTCACAACGGGATGGCCGTGACCCTAATCGAACATGTTCTCGAATACAACTAGGCTCGCACGCCCTGGATGGCGAACCGCTCCACGGCCTGCAGATGGCCACCGGTCGAGGCGACGATGGTCAATACACCGGTTCCGTTGAAGGTCACCGTGCCGTGCCAAGGCTGGTTCGAACCGCCGGCCGGGATCGACGGAGCCGACGAGCTGACCACGGTACCCGCCTGGTTGCGCACCGCGAGCAGGATCGCCTCGTCCACCCCGGTGATGTGACCACCGGCGACCACCGGCGAACTCACCGTCGAGCCGTAGGCCGGTTGCTCCAACGAGAACGTGGTGTCGTCGCTGCCGACGACCTCCCAGCCACTGTCGGCCGCCGTGCCATACCGCACCAGGTGCAGCACCGCGGCGGTGGCAAGCGCCCCGGCCGGGTTGCGGTAACCGACGCCGACATGCGCGCCCTGGCCGTCCGTCCGGCTGCTGGTGACCATGGTGATCTCGGTAAACTTGAGGTACGACCGGGTGAAGGCCAGCGCGGTCTGGGCGGCATCCAGGTGCCAGGGCTGCGAGCCTTGCGCGTGGTTCGCCGCTAGCCAGCTGGTTGCCTGTGCGTAGTCGGTGAACGGCCACAGCGGCTGATAGCCCAGGGTGAAGCCGGCCGGCCCGCTGCTGGCGGTGACCGTTGTGTTGCCAGGACTGGCCTTGACGGTGGGGCCGGCGCTGCTCGGTGCCCCGGTGGGCCGGCCGCTCGATGTGGTGCTGGGCACCGCACTGTGGCTGATCGGCACGCCACCGGTCGGGATGCCACCGCCCGAACCGGGATGGGATGAGCTTGCGGTGACCGAGCGGATTACCACGGTGCTACCCACCGCGATCGCGGCGACCGCGGCGGCGGCCAGCAGCGGCACCGCCCAACTCGGCCGCCGGCTCGGGCTGCCCAGTGGCGGCGCGGCCGGGGTGAGGTCGGCGGCGGTGAGCTGGTTGGCCCGGGCGTGCAGGGCACCGCTGATCAGCTGGTCGAGGTCGTTTTCAGTGCTGTTCATCGGGCACCTCCGAGGATGCTGGCAATGGCGTCCCGTCCGCGGGAGGCATTGGATTTGACGGCGCCGACCGAGATGCCGAGCGTTCGCGCTATCTCGGCTTCGCCGAGTTCTGCCCAATACCGCAACAGGATCACTTCACGTTGGCGTTCCGGAAGCCGCCGGATCGCGGCGAGCACCGCCCGGTGGTCCTCGGCCAGCAGGGTGCTGGCATCGGCCGGTTCGGTGGTCAGCGATCGCTCGTCGGCTAGCGGGTGTAGTCGCACGGTCCGGCGCCGGCGCAGCACCGATCGGGCACCGTTCACCACGCTGGTACGCAGGTAACCGACCGCGGCCTCCTGGTCGGCGATCGAGGGCCAGCGCCGGTGCAGTGCCGCGAATGCGTCCTGCGCGACGTCCTCGGCGGTTTCCCGGTCATCGACCAGCAACAACGCCAGCCGAACCATGGACAACCGATGGCTGCGGTACAACCGTTCGACCCCGGCATCGGCCGGATCTCGGCCGGCGACGCCCACGATGCCAGCACCGCTGACCGCGGGCTGGTCGGAGCTGCCTGCCGGCATCGTCGCCGTCCTCATGGTGCGCCTCCTGGCCGGACCGTCCGATGCGGTCCTATAACCAGAGACGTCTGGAGGCACCCATGGTTGCACCGGATAAGTGGCCGGGCGGCGAGACTCCCCGGCGGTGCTTCGCAGGCACTACGGTTGCCCGGACGGGCCGGGCCGCCGGTCCGGTCATCCAATCGGATCGGACGAAGGGTGTGCGGGCATGACCAACGCGGGCAACGGTGTCAACCATCGGGCGCTCGGCGTCGAGCTGTTCAACCGGACCTGGGACCTGATGGAGCAGCCGAGCCGGACGGTGGCCGAGGACGATGCGATGCTGCACATGGCACATGCCTCGGCCCATCACTGGCGCAGCGAGGGATCCGGTGCCACCGCGAACAACCTGGCCCGCAGCGAGTGGCAGGTGTCGCGGGTGTACACCGTGCTGGGACGGGCCGAGCCGGCCGGCTACCACGCCCGACGGTGCCTGGAGATCTGCCAGGAGAACGGCATCGGCGATTGGGATCTCGGTTATGCCTACGAGGCAATGGCCCGGGCGGCACTGGTCGCCGGCGACACCGAGGCGGCTCGGTCCTGGACCGAGCGGGCGTACGCGGCATCCGAGGACATCGCCAAGGACGGCGAGCGCCGGCATCTGCTCGAGGATCTCGCGACGCTGCCGTCCTAGCTGCGCCATGGCCGAGCGAGCCGAACGGTTTCCGATCGGGGCGACCGTCACGATCGAGCGGTTGACGGCCGACCCGCATCCGGTGCTCGCCCAACTACGCGAGCACGAGCCGGTTTCCTGGATCGGGGCGCTGTCCGGCTGGCTGGTCACCCGTCACGACCTGGCCGAACAGGTAATGCGCGACCCGGTCACGTTCACCGTGGACGACCCGCGGTTCTCGACCGCTCAGGTACTCGGGCCGAGCATGCTGTCGCTGGACGGGCCGCCGCACAGCCGGCACCGGGCACCGTTCGCGGCGGCATTTCGACCGGCCGAGGTCCGCGAGCGGTTCACCGGTTTCGTCCACGGCGAGGCAGCCCGGCTGATCGCGGTCATGAAGGCGGGGCAGCGGGCAGAGTTGCGACGCGCGTTGGCCGGACCGCTGTCGGTGGCCGTGCTCGCCGAGTCGCTGGGCCTGCCGGACGCCGACCCGGCCACCGTTCTGGATTGGTACGCGGCGATCGTCGGGGCGGTGTCGGCCATCACCGCGGGACGTCCGGTGCAGCCGGCGGCAGCCGAGGCGGTGGCCGCGCTGCGCGACCAAGTGCAGCATGCCGTCGGGCTGCAGCGTGCCGTCTGGACCGGGCGTTCGCTGCTCGGACAGGCGGCGGCCGATCTGAGCCTCGACGAGGTGGTCTCTAACGCGGCGGTGTTGATGTTCGGCGGCATCGACACCACCGAGGGGATGCTGGCCAACCTGGTCGGGCAGCTGCTCACCGACCGCCGGCGGTGGACCGCGCTGTTGGATGATCCGGACCTGATCCCGGCGGCGATTGAGGAATCACTGCGGCTGGAGCCGGCCGCCGCGGTGGTGGATCGGTACGCCACCAGGTCGGTTCGGCTGGCCGCGGCCGATATCGAGGCGGGCGAGCCCGTCACCGTGTCGATCGCCGGGGTCAATCGAGATCCGGCCGTGTTCGACGACCCGAACCGGTTCGACCCACACCGGCCGAACCTGCGCAGGCAGCTGGCTTTTGCTCGCGGTCCACACTTCTGCCTGGGCATGGATCTGGCGCGGTTGCAGGCCCGGATCGTGCTGCGGCTGCTGCTGGCCGAATTGCCGGGGCTGCGGCTGGCACCGGGACGCCCGCCGGAACCGGTCGGACTGGTCTTTCGAAAGCCGGCGGACGTCTGGCTGGAGTGGGCGTGACGGCATTCCCCTAGGGTGCATTGCATGTGCACGCTGGTTTGCCGTTGGGCGCCCGACGAGGTCGGCGGCATACGGATGCTGGCGTTGCGGGACGAGCGGGCCAGCCGCAGCTTCGATCTGCCCGGATCCTGGTGGCCGGACCAGCCGCAGGTGGTGGGCGGGCGTGACCGGTTGGGTGGCGGCACCTGGTGCGCGGTGGACGTCGCCACCGGCGTGAGCGCGGTGGTGTTGAACCGGCCGGACCGGCGGCTGGCCGCGGCCGGCGCGCCGAGTCGCGGGGTGTTACCGCTGCTGGCAGTCCGCCGGCTCGCCGACTGGCCGTCCGATATCGAATTGACCGGGATGGCGAGCTTCAATCTGGTGCTGGCGACGCCGAGCACGCTGGCCTGGTGGCGATACGACGGTGACACCTTGGCCGGTGCCGAACTCGCCTCCGGCACCCACCTGTTCACGCCGCGCGGCCTGGCCGATGGTGCGCTGGCAGATCGGTTCGCCAGCGCGGTCCTGCCGGCTTTTATCGCGGACGACGCGCCTACCGAGGCGGCCTGGTCGGACTGGCTGGCGATTGTGCGCGAGTCCGAGCCCAGTGCCGATCCGCTGGACCTGCTGGTACGAATTCCGATCGGGACGGACACCTTCGAGACGGTCTTCGGCCAGTTCATCGCCAGCCGACCGGGCGCGCTGCGGCTGGATTACGTCCGGACGCCTGCCGACGGTCGACCCTGGACGGTGCAGCGCTGGACGGCCGACGACGTGCTGGCCGGTCCGCGCGCATAATGCTGTTGTGACCGCGGTGACCGCTGTCGAGGACGCCGACGCGCCGCGTCCGGAGTGCTGGTGCTGCGGACGGATCGAGCCGCTGGATCGACTGGTGCACCTCGGCAATCACCCCGAGGTCGCGGTCTGCATCCGTTGTGCGTACTCGTTGAAAACCTGGGCGCGTGACATCGAGGACCGGGATCGGGTCGGCGTCGGGGTGCGGCTGCGCGGGTTGGTCCGGCAGGCTCGGGTCGCCGTGGTGCGGCGGGGCTGGCATCAGGCCGGTCCGTTCGCCCGTCCACTGCGCTGGTTGGGTCGGCGGCTGCCGTAGCCGGCTGCTTTAGCCGAGGCCGTTCGCGGCAAGCCAGGCGGCGGCTCGCCGGTTCGACGCCCGGGCCAGCCAGGCATCCTGCACCAGTTCGGTCAGTTCGATGATGGTCAGCCGGCTGAGGTGTTCGCCGCGTACCAGGACGGACGGGTGCCCGTCGAAGCGCGGAGTGCTGAAGAACGGCGTGGCGTCGTCGGCTATCAGCGCATGCTTGTCTGCCTCGGACGGGACCCAGAACATGATCACGTCGCGATACCGCTCCCCCGTTTCGGGGTCGGCCGCGTCGGGCCGCGGGTTGCGGAAGAAGATGAACGACCGGCCGCCGACCTGATACACCGGGTTGCCTGATGGTCCGTGCAGGACGGTGACATGCGGCATGGCCGATGCCAGCCGGTGCACGTCCTCGAGCCGCGCCGCCCGAGCTCGTCCCGTCACGATTGGTTAGGGGAGGTCGGTGACGACGGTCTTGATCCAACTGACGACGTTGTCCACCCGCGCTGTGGTTTCGGCCCCGGTGTGCGGGCAGTCCGGGCCGCTGCTCTCGACCGACACCAGCAGCGGCGCCCCGGTCCGGGTGCTGAAATACGGCGCGCCGGAGTCGTACAGGCAGGCGCTGGTGTCCTTGTAGGGCGCGTAGCCGACGACGTTGACGGTGCTGGAGCGGACGCTGCTGATCTTGACGGTGCCGAGGAACAGCTGATTGGACGGCGTCGGGTTGACGCTGGAGGTGGCTCCCCAGCCGGCCAGCGTCAGCAGCGAACCGGTGCTGGGCTTGACCTTGCTCAGTCCGAGCGGCTGCACGTCGGTGACCGGCGCGGACAGCCTGGCCACCGCGATGTCGGCGCTGCCGGCCTGCTCGACCCAGGTGACGGTACGGACCTCGCCGGCTGACTGGGTGACGTTCACGGTGTTGAGGGTGGCGGTGGTGGCATACGGCGTCGCCCCGCTGACCGGGTTGCGGTTCACGTCATGGAAGCAGTGCCCGGCCGTGACGATCCAGGTCGGCGAGATCAGCGCGCCGGAGCAGGCGCTGTCGTAAAAGGTGCCGTCCGGACGCGGGATATGCGTCATGGTCAACTTGACTGCGAACGGATCCTGGCCGGGCGAGGCAGGAGTACCGTGCGCGACTGCCGATGCGGGGCTCGCAGTCAGGCCGATCGCGGTGATAGCCACCGCGATGAGGGTCGACAGCCAGAGGGACATCGTGCGAGCGCGCATGAAGCAACCTTTCGGAGTGTCGAGAGCGAACTGCGGTGTTTTGCCCGATGCTAATGGTCGGGTGCGATGTGCTGAAACCTCGCCTGGGCTTCGGGGCAGCGAAATCGGCGGGCGCCGGTACTGGTCCTGAGCGGCCTGGCGGCCGATAAGGCATAGGCAGCACGACAGCGCAGCTTGGGGCGAAGACGCCGTTCCACGCCGCCGGTAAGAGAAGGTGGCTGTGACCAAGGCGCTATGGCCGCCGCGGCGATCACCAGCTTTGCTGTCGGCGGCTAACTCCGCCGGCTGATGTGTCCCGCATTTTGCCGGTCATGACGCACAAAACCGGGGACACATCGCCATCACATCGAGGACCGGATCAGGTCGCTCAGCCGGCCGGCCTCGGCCTGGGTAGCGCTGAGCAGATCGACAACCTCGCTGCGGGTGCGGGACGGGTGGTCGTTCCACCTGGTCAGGTCACGCGCGTGGTTGATCCGCACCGCGGGCGGCGGGCACCAGGCCAAGCTGTCGCCGTCCACGCCGTAGAGGGTGTTCCAAGTCAGGTCCAGGGTCCGCTGCACCAGATGGGAGGTGAACGCCTTCGGACCGCCGCCCGCGTGCACGATCGCACCGACCAGGCAGGCGCCGGTTATCGGTTCGTTCGGGCCCTGGTAGCGGTACCAGTCGCGTTGCAGCCAGCCGGTTTCGACCACCATTCGCGCCCGTTCGGCGAGCGCGGCGATGTTGTGCAACTCGATCAGGCGGGCGGTGAGCCGATCCCGGCGAATCAGCATCCGCCGCTCGGCCAGCCGGTCGCGCAGGCTCTTGCGCTCGGGCGCTGGTGCGCTTGGTGCCGGACGTACCGGTGTCACGATCGTCATCGAGTCCACCCCTCGGATTCTTTGCTCCGGCTAGCTGCGGTTGCTGTACACCCTGGCCGGCTTGATCAGCACCGCCGCTCGCCGATCCTCGGCCATCACCCGATCGTATTCGTCCCAGTCGTCATGAGTACCGCCTGCCGCCTGAAAGATTTCCCTTAAGAGCTGTGGCAGGTCTTCGAGCCACGGTCGTGGATCGTCCGGGCCGGCCAGCTCGGCTTGTCCTTCCACCGTCGCCCACTGCCAGCCGCTTCGGAAGGTCACCGCCAGCTGCGGACGTTCCCGCAGGTTCGCCAGCTTGACCGGACCGTAGGTCACGAAGCCGAGCACCGGTTCTTGGGTCGCCGGATGCGGCAGCAGCCCGACATTGACGATCGAGGCCTGGATGCTGGCATCGGCCCGCAGTGTGGCCACCACCGCCAGCCCGTGCTCGTCCCGCGTCAGCGCTACCGCTTCCTCCAGCGTGGTCACCGGCTACCGCCTTCCTCCACTCGTTCCGTGCCCGCCGAACGGTCAGCCGACCTCTGCCGACGTGGCAGCGGGCTTAGACGAGTTGGTCGCCCAGAGATGGAACAGGCCGGCCATCATTTCGATGAACTCGACTAGCCCGACCCCGACTCGCGCCCTGTAGCGCCGACGCATCGTCTCAATCAAGCCGGTAGTAATGCTCTTGAACACGTCCATGCCATCGCAGCAGCACTTCGCGAAGCTCCTCCATCTGGAGACGCGAGGGCTTGGCCGGTGGCATGCCTTGGAGGAATACATCCGTGACACCGTTGTCGAAAACCCCGCCAGTGATGCCCGGTTCGCGGAAGATGACAAGCGGCAACCGGAGACCAAACAAGATCCCAGCTTCCAGCTGGTTCCAGGGCGTTGGAAAGGCCGTGGGCTCCGAAACCCCGTGCTCTCGACTCGTCCCTGGGTTCTTCACACCGTTCAGGCTCCGGAATTGCTCGAAGCCGAGAATCATCCCGCCCGAGCAGTGGCGCGCGATCACTGCTACCTCTCGAAGTGGGTAATCGCTCGGGTACTCGCGGCGGCCAAGGGCGCGCGGTTCAAGGCCGAGCGAGTCGAGAACCTTCATGATCGTATCTCGCGACGCCTCCTGGGCACCACTGAGGTGCGTAGGTGAAGAGACAAAGACCGGAATCCGCACCCGAGCAGCGTAACGACGAGGCGATCCGTCCGGCCCACCTGTGTCCAAGTTGTCAATCTGCCGACTTTCGCCACTATCCGTATGCCGCCTGATTAGACGCTGACTCTTTAGGGCGACCGTCGACCGCCGAGTACCGCAGATTTGTCCCAGTGCCATCAGCCACCTTGGAGACGATCGCGGGCAACTCGTTCATGCGAGTTTGCGATGCTTTGTTGTTGCGATACCGGATCGCTACGTACCAGCCATGTTCGCAATCGTCCGATTTCAGGTAACTGGGCAGCTGCGTCTGAATACCGTGCCAGAACTTGCCGTTATGCGCTTTCTTCGCCTCGATAAGTACGCGCATTGCGGTTCCGGATGAGGCCTTGAAGTCGACCGGCCCTCGTCCGAGATCGACTTCCCTGTCAATCTCCACGTTGAAGAGCCGGAGGTAGTGCTGAGCCATGCCGAGGAAAACGAGCTGGACGGCTTCCTCTGGTTTCTCACTGCCATCCTGGTTCCACAAGAGCGACCAACCCCGTTGGTCTTCGACGAAGTGCTTGAAGCTGCTGACTACCCTTTCAATCAGGAGCAGTAGGTCGGCTTGACTCACGGGCGTCTGGATACCTCGGAGTGGATGACTCTTGGCGTAGTCAACCGGTGCCTTATCCCAGCTAACAACACCAGTCGGGTCCTCGGCAAAGTTGTACCCGAAGAGATCCGTTCTGCTGGTCTGCTGCCGCGCCCACTCGCGAACACGATCTGGATGCTTCCGAGCTGCTTCGACTATGTCTTCCTTCGCCACACGCTGGCCGATCCTGAGGTTGAGCTGGTCGCGGATGTCGGCGTTGAACGACGAGTCAACCAGTTGTCTGCATTGAGTTCGGGAAGTTGGTCGAGGAACCGTTCGGGGACTAGCAATACCGGGCTGCCGTTGACCGGGTTTGTCGGAAGGTTTACTTCGTCATCCATCCATCGTGCGTCGTCGACGAAGACTCGGGAATGCCGGAGCTTGTGCCGTGTCAATGCGATGCCATGCCGGGACGCAACCTGCTGTGTGTAATCGACGAAGCGACACTTGAGTACGTTGCAGACTGCGTCCGAGATGCGGTCTGGCCCGATGCCTAGGTTAAGGATCCCAATCTCTTCGATGTGTTCTGGCACGGCGAGTCCGGCAGCGATTGCTACTGCGATGCCATCCACCATCTGTTCAGCAATGCGGTTCCCCGACCCGGCACCTCGGGTTCCTTGACCCGTATAGCCGAGACAGAACTCGCCAGGTTCGGGAAAAGTGAGCATGCGCCGTGCTGCCCGACCCGAGACGCTCTGGGGTGACGTCGCCTTCGACACGAATCGATAGCAGCTGACGAAGTGAGCGATGAGTTCAGCGTGAGCCGCTGCCCATGCGCCGCCGTCGTGCAGCATGAGCAGCGGATCGATAAACAGTTTTGTGTCGACAGACAAATGTGGATCAAACCAGTCGTCATATGAGCCTCGCTGGATGTTGAACGCCTCTGAGAACCGCATCTCACCGTCCTTCTAGAGCCAGCATCCAAGGGTTAGCGACCCGCTCACTCCCACTCGATGGTGCCGGGCGGTTTGGACGTCACGTCCAGCACCACCCGGTTGACCTCTCGCACCTCATTGGTGATCCGGGTCGAGATCTTCTCCAGCACCTCGTACGGCACCCGAGTCCAATCGGCGGTCATGGCGTCCTCCGAGGACACCGGGCGCAGCACGATCGGGTGCCCGTACGACCGGCCGTCCCCCTGCACGCCCACCGACCGAACGTCGGCCAGTAGCACCACGGGGCATTGCCAGATCGAGCGGTCCAACCCGGCTAAAGACAACTCGGCCCGGGCGATCGCATCGGCTCGGCGCAGCACGTCCAGCCGGGACGCGGTTACCTCGCCGACGATCCGGATGCCAAGCCCGGGACCGGGGAACGGCTGGCGCCATACGATGCCCTCGGGTAGCCCGAGCTCCAAGCCAACCCGGCGCACCTCGTCCTTGAACAGCGCCCGCAACGGTTCGACCAGCGAGAACTGGAGGTCTTCCGGCAAACCACCGACATTGTGGTGGCTCTTGATGTTCGCCGTGCCGGTGCCGCCGCCGGACTCGACCACGTCCGGATACAGCGTCCCTTGCACCAGAAACTCGAACGGCGGGCCGTCCCCGGCCTCGGCCAGCAGCTCACGCTCGGCCTGCTCGAACGAGCGGATGAACTCCCGTCCGATGATCTTGCGCTTCTCCTCCGGGTCACTCACCCCGGCCAACGCGTCCAGAAATTGCTGCCGCGCGTCCACGATCTTCAGCGACACCCCGGTGGCGGCGACGAAATCCTCCTCCACCTGCTCGGCCTCGCCGGCTCGCAACAGGCCGTGGTCGACGAACACGCAGGTCAGTTGATCACCGACAGCCCGCTGCACCAGCGCCGCCGCGACCGCCGAGTCGACCCCACCGGACAGCCCGCAGATCACCCGGCGATCGCCGACCTGCTTACGAATCAAGGCAATTTGATCATCGATGATGTTGGCGTCGGTCCAGCTCGGCGTCAGCCCGGCAATGTCGTACAGGAAGTTTCGCAGCACTTGTTGGCCGTATTCGGTGTGCAACACCTCCGGATGGAACTGCACCCCAGCCAACCCGCGGATCAGATCCTCGAAGGCCGCGACCGGCGCGCCGGCGCTGCGGCCGGTTACCGTGAAGCCGTCCGGCGCCCGGGTCACCTCGTTGCCGTGCGACATCCAAACCTGCCGGACGGCCGGCTGGTCGGCGAACAGCCGGCCCGGTTCCAGCACGTTCAGCAGCGTCCGGCCGAACTCCGAACCGCCGGTGTTGGCCACCTCGCCGCCGAGCGCCTGAGCCATCGCCTGGAAGCCATAGCAAATCCCGAACACCGGCACGCCGGCGGTGAACAGCGCCGGATCGGTGACCGGCGCACCCGGCTCGTACACCGAGGACGGGCCGCCGGACAGGATGATCGCCTTCGGCCGGTGGGCCAGCAGTTCGGCGACCGGCATCGACGACGGCACGATCTCGGAATAGACATTCGCCTCGCGCACCCGGCGAGCGATCAGTTGCGCGTACTGCGCCCCGTAGTCGACGACGAGCACGGTGTCGGTCTGCACCGGCCCATTCTCGCAGACCCGCTACTCAGACCTGCGAAGCCAGACCCGCTAAGCCAGACCCGCTAAGCCGGCCAGGCATAGCGCACTCCGGTCAGTTCCTCGCTGAGCTCCCACAGCTGCCCGGCCAGCTGCCGGTCCCCGCCCACCGACCGGATCCGAGCCGGCCCGGCCTGCCGGCCACGCAGCTCCCCCGGCCCGGCCGGCCCGCTGTACGAACCCGGCGCCGCCGCCGTCGCCGCGTACAGGGTCGGCACCGCCCCGGCCGCCGCCGGCTGGAACAGCACCCGGCACATGATCCGGCCGCCATGCCGGAGCACCGGGTTGGCGCCCATCCCGTCCTTGCTTTGGAACAGGTTGGTGTAGGCCAGCCCCGGATGGGCCACCGTGGAGCTCAACGCCGTGCCGTGCTCGGCCGCCCGCCGCTGAAGCTCCAGCCCGAACAGCAGGTTGGCCAGCTTGGAGTTCGCATAGGCCGCCTGCGGCCGGTAGCCCTGCTTCGGACTGCCCTGAAGGACGGCCGCCGAACCGCCCCGGTGCACCAGCGAAGCCACCGTCACCACTCGGCCGGCGGGGGCGGCCAGCAACGCCGGCAACAGCCGTCCGGTGAGCGCGAAATGGCCCAGGTGGTTGGTGCCGAACTGAAGCTCGAAGCCGTCCGCGGTGCTGCGCCAAGCCGGCGGGGCCATCACGCCGGCGTTGTTGACCAGCAGATCAAGCGGCCCCTGCCAGGCGTCGGCCAGCGCGGCGACCGAGGCCAGCGACGCCAGATCCAGCTGCAATACGCTGACCTGCGCGCCGGGCACCTCGGCTCGAATGGTGTCGGCGGCCCGTGCAGCCAGCTCGGGCTTGCGGCAGGCCAACCGGACGTGCGCACCGCAGCGGGCAAGTTCGAGCGCGGTCGGCAGCCCGATGCCGGAGTTGGCACCGGTGACCAGCGCCGACTTCCCGGCGAGCGACGGCAGCTGCATGACATCCCAGGACATGGTGCTCACCGTACGGAATCCTCGGCCCGGCGCTCTTCGCCCTGCGTGCGGTATCGTGGCGCGTCCCACCGGCCTGAGCCGGAACGGGCACTATGGGCGGGTGAGCGACGCAACCGTGGTCCGCACCCGGCTCTGGCGCAATGGCGTGCTGGAGAAGGAAGACTTCCCGTTCGAGGACATCTCCGACTACGTCTGCCAGCCGGACTGCCTGGTCTGGGCCGACCTGTGCTCGCCGACCAGCAGCCAACTCGACGCCCTGGCCGAGGAACTGTCCTTAGACCACCTTGCCATCGAGGACGCGGTGGCTCACTACGAGCGGCCCAAGGTCAACCGGTACGCCAGCCACACCTTCCTCACCGCTTACGCCCTGAACCTGGACCGCGAGTCCGGCCAGCTCGCCGACATCCAGCTGTCGGCGTTCGTGCTCCAACACGCCATGGTCACGGTGCACCGCGACGAGTTCGACATCGAACGGATCGTCCGGCGCTGGGACGAGAATTCCGACCTGCTGAGCTGCGGGGTCAAAGCACTGGCCTGGGGCATGCTCGATGTGCTGGTGGACGGCCACTTCGAGGTGGTGCAGGCGCTCGACGATGAGATCGAGGACCTGGAGGACATCCTGTTCGACCAGGGCAGCCAGATTCACCACCTTCAGCGCCGCACTTTTGCGCTGCGCAAGTCGCTGGTGCAGGCCCGCCGCGCGGTGCTGCCGATGCGCGAGGTGGTCAACGCGCTGATGCGCCGCGACGTGGACATCGACCCGCAGCTGCGGCCGTACTACGAGGACCTCTACGACCACGTGCTGCGGGCGGCCGAATGGACCGAGTCACTGCGCGACATGGTCAGCTCGGTCTTTGAAACCAACCTGTCGCTCCAGGACGCCCGGCTCAACGCGATCATGAAGAAGCTGACGTCCTACACCGTGCTGATCGCGATCCCGACCGCGGTGACCGGCTTCTACGGCCAGAACGTGCCCTACCCGGGCTTCGGCCGGCACGCCGGATTCGTCACCAGCGTCGCGCTCATCGTGGGGCTGCTGGTGCTGCTCTGGGCCGGCTTCCGGCGCAAGGGCTGGCTCTGAGCCTCAGCTGATCGGCTTGGTCGACAGCACGGTGAACCGTAGTGAGTTCAGCGCCACCGTGACCGGGTTCTGCGGCATGCCGCAGTTGTTCAGCGGCACCTTGGGCACGAAGACTTGACCGTTCGGCTCCACCAGCGCGAAGTACGGGATGAACACCCGCAGCATCGGGCAGACCACCTTTATCCGCTGTGCGGACGGTGTCTTCAGCGCGCGCAGCAGCGGGCCGAGGTCACCTTCGGAACGCTCGGCGATCAGCATGCGAGAACCGCCCTTGTTCGAAATGGTGCACCGCAACACCCAGCTAGCTTGCAGATCGGCCGGCACCGTCCGCGCGGTCGGCCCGTTGGCTTGCGCGTAGTTCTGATTCGCCGGGCAGGTGGCCGCGATCGCCGCAATCCGACTGGGGTCCACCGGGTTGGGCGTACCGGAACCTGTGCTCGGCGACACGCTGGCGGTGCCACCCATACCCGGACCGGTGGTGATCCCGGCTGGGTCCGATGCCGCGGTTCTGTTGCCCTGGGTGGACGACGCACAGCCCGCTAGTACCAGTCCCGCCATTGCAAGTGCCGCCGCACCGTACCGAATCATCGACTCGCTCCCATCACCTTGCCGTACCGCAAAATCGTCCCCGCCGAGTTGCCGGCAGAAACCCCTGACTAATAGCCGATGCGGTAGCCGATCCGGATGATTGCATGCCTGCCGAGGCAATTGCCTCGATTATCCGACTCGGCGTCGATAACAGCGCGCTGACCGGACGGGTCAAGCAGCGCTCTGCTGCGGGAACTGCGGCGGGCGGACGTCCAAGCCGCGGCCGCGCAGTTCGACCTCCACCCGGTAGATCTCGGCCAGCGGCACCTCGAGCTGACCGAGTCGCTGGGGCGGGCGGACGTCCAACTGGTCACAGGCCAGCGTGAGCACCTGAAGGTAGGCGGTGCGGACCGCCCGCATCTTCATGCCCTTGCCGGTGACGCCGGGCCGGTTCTCCCGCGCCTCGAGCTGTGCGCGCAGCCGGCGCAGGTCAGCGCCGACCCGCTCAATCGGCACCAGACTGGGTCGAACGGTGCGGCGTTGCTCAGCGATCTGCTCCCACTCGTGCCGAACCAGCCGGCTCGCGTACGAGACCAGCAACGGCAGCGCGAGCATGACTATGAGCACCACAGCGAGCACCACAAAGCCAGTGTGCGCGCCGGTTCGCGAGTGCTCAACCTAGTTGGCCAACTCGTCACCGAACCGGCGCTGCTCATCTGCTCTTCGCGCAAGCGCTCATCGCCGAATGGGCTCCGCTCCTCGCTCGTCCCTCGCTGCGATGCTCACCCATTCCTCGGGTTGGCGTCGGATCAGCGGCCGGTGACGATCAATTCGGCCTTCTGGAACTCCTTGACCGAGGAGTAGCCACACTTGGCCATCACCCGTCGCAACGCACCGAACAGGTTGCGTTCGCCGGTCGGGTCGGCTGTCGGTCCGAGCAGTACCTCCGCCAGGGACGGTCGGTCACCGGGATCGACGTCCAGGTCCACCAGCACCGAACGGGGCACCCGCGGGTGCGAAGCGGTCGGATCCCAGTACCGGCCACCACCGGGCGCCTCGGCGGCCAGCGCCAGCGGCTCTCCCAGCATCACCGCGTCCGCGCCGCACACCAGCGCCTTGGCGATGTCCCCGCCGGAGCTGATGTCGCCGTAGGCGATCAGGTGGACGTACCGGCCGCCGGTCTCGTCCAGATAGGAGCGCCGGGCGGCCGCGGCGTCGGCGATGGCGGTGGCCATCGGCACGTCGATGCCCATCGCGCTGTGCGTCGTCGATCCAGAATGTGCCCCGTAGCCGACGATGACCCCGGCCGCGCCGGTGCGCATCAAATGCAGCGCGGTCTGGTAGTTGCTGACGCCGCCGACCAGCACCGGGATATCGAGATCGGCGATGAAGGTTTTCAGGTTCAGCGCCTCGCCGCCGCCGTCGGCCACATGCTCGGCCGAGATGACGGTGCCCTGGATGACCAGCAGGTCCACTGCGGGCAGCACCGCCGGGGACAGCGCCACCGTGTGTTGCGGGGATAACCGAACCGCCACCCGCACCCCGCTGGCCTGAAGCTCGCGGGTTCGGCGGGCCAGCAGGTCGGTGGACACCGGCTGGGCATAGAGCTCCTGCAACACCGCCGTGGTACACCCGGCCGGATCGCTGATGGTGGCCAGCGCCTGGCTCGGATCCTCGTAACGCGCCCACAGCCCCTCACCGTTGAGCACGGCCAGGCCGCCCAACCGCTCGATCTCCACGGCGGTGCTCGGCGACACCACGGCATCGGACGGGGCGGCCACCAGCGGCAGTTCGAAGGCGTGAGCGTCGACCTGCCAGCCGGTGCTTACAACTGACGAGGCGCGGGTGCGTCGGGTGGGCACCAGCGCCACCTCGTCCAGGTGGTAACCCCGACGTGCCTCGCGACCCAGTCCGATCTCCACTGTCTCCGGCATGCCGCAAAGTCTGCCCTACCGCGGCCGGGCGGCCGGTGAGCGCACTGGCCCGGGGCAGAATGGGCCGATGATCGCGCGGATGCACCACCTCGTGCTGGACTGCCCGGACCCCGGTGCGCTGGCCGAGTTCTACTCGGCTGTGCTGGGTAAACCGATCACCTACCGCACCGACAGCTTCGTGGTGGTCGCCGACGACACCAGCACATCCGGGCTGGCCTTCCAACTGGCGCCGGATCATCAGCCGCCGGACTGGCCGGACCCGAACCGGCCGCAGCAGCTGCACCTGGATCTGATGGTCAACGATCCGGCCGCGGCCCGGGACTGGGTGATCGGGTTGGGTGCCCGGCCGCTGACCGGACCCGACGGTACCGACTCGGTTTATGCCGACCCGGCCGGTCATCCGTTCTGCCTGATCCGCCGGCCGTCCTGGGCCGCCGAGCTGTCGGACTGAGCATGTTCCGCATCGCGTTCCTCGAACCCAGGATTGCGCCGAACACCGGCAACGCGATCCGGATGGCGGCCGGCACCGGCTGCGAGCTACACCTGATCGGCCCGCTGGGCTTCGAGCTCTCCGACGCCAAGTTGCGCCGGGCCGGCCTGGATTACCACGACCTGGCCTCGGTCATCGTGCACGCCGACCTGGCCAGCGCCTGGCAGGCGTGGCTGCCGGCTCGGGTTTTCGCCTTCACCACTCAGGCCAAAACCCGCTACACCGACGTGCGCTACCAGCCGACCGACGTCCTGTTGTTCGGTACCGAACCGACCGGCCTGCCGCCCTCGGTACTGGCCGACCCACGGCTCACCGACCAGGTCCGGATCCCGATGCTCGCCGGCCGTCGCTCGATGAACCTGTCGAACACCGCAGCGGTGGCCGCCTACGAGGCCTGGCGGCAACATGACTTCGCCGGTGGACAGTAGGTAATCCGTACGTAGCTGCTACCGGACGGGGATGACATCATCGCGGGCATGCAGACAGCACCGTATGGCACGTGGACCTCGCCCATCACGACGGCCGAGTTGGTGGCTTCCATCCATCCGGTGGTGGGTGGTCGCTTGGTCGGCGGCGAGGTGTGGTGGACCGAGCTGCGGCCGTCCGAGAGCGGTCGGCAGTCGGTGCGCCGGCTCGGCCCGGACGGTGAACCGGTGGATGTGCTGCCGCAGCCGTGGAACGCCCGCAGCCGGGTGCAGGAGTACGGCGGCAACAGCTGGGTGGCCCGCTCGGACGGCATGCTGGTGTTCAGCGAGTTCACCGACCAGCGGCTGTACCGGCTCGATCCGGGCGGCTCGGATCCGGTGCCGCTCACCCCGGCCGCTACCGAGCCGGCCTCGTTGCGCTATGCCGACCCGCAGCTGTCCCGGGACGGCAGCGAGGTGTGGTGCGTGCGCGAATCGCACGATGCAGACGGCAAGATCACCCGGGATTTGTGCGCGGTGCCGCTGGACGGCAGCGCCGCCGAGCAACCGGCCGCGGTTCGTTCCCTGGTCGGTGGATCGCACTTTCTGGCGCACGCCCGGCTGTCGCCGAAGGGTGACCGACTGGCCTGGATCGCCTGGGATCACCCGCAGATGCCGTGGGACGGCACCGAACTTCGGGTGGCCGACCTCGGTGCCGACGGCGCATTCGGTGCATCCCGGACGATCGCCGGTGCCAGCACCGAATCGGTGATGCAGCCGGAATGGCTCGACAACGACAGCCTATGCGCGATCAGTGACCGCACCGGTTGGTGGAACCTCTACCGGATCGAGCTCGACAGCGAACAGCCCGTCCTCCAGCCGCTGCATCCGCAGGAGGCGGACTACGCCACGCCGATGTGGTTGCTCGGCACCCGCTGGTATGCCGTGCTCGACGACGGCCGGCTGCTGACGGTGCGGGTCTTCGGCAGTTCCACGCTGGGCATTATCGATCCGTCCACCGGCGAACTGACCGACGTCGAACTCGGCAATCTCAGCACCGTGCTGCTCGGTGACGTGGCCGATGGCAAGGCGTTGCTCAGCTGCTCGGGCAGCCTCAGCGCCGCCGGCATCCGGATGCTCGACCTGGCCAGCGGTGAGATCAGCGAGGTCCGACTCAGCGTGGACTCGCTGCCCGACCCGGAATACCTGCCGCTGGCCGAGCAGCGGACCTTCGCCGGCCCGGGTGGCCGGGACGTGCACTGCGTGGTGTACCCGCCCCGCAACCAGGATTTTCAAGCCCCGGACGGTGAGCTGCCGCCCTACATCGCCTATGTGCACGGCGGTCCGACCGCGCATGTCTCACCGACCGTGGAACCGGCCATTGCCTACTTCACCAGCCGCGGGATCGGCGTGATGGACGTCAACTACGGCGGATCCAGCGGCTACGGCCGGGCCTACCGAGAGCGGCTGCGGGGCCAGTGGGGCGTCGTCGACGTCGAAGACACCGTCGCCGCGGTGCTCGGCCTGGCCGATGCCGGGCTGGCCGACCGCAACCGGCTCGGTATTGCCGGATCGTCCGCCGGTGGCTGGACGGTACTGGCCGCGCTGACCGGCACCGACGTGTTCGCCTGCGGCATGTCCGCGTTCGGGGTGGCCGAGCTGAGCGAGTTCATCAAGCACACCCACGACTTCGAATCCCGTTATATAGACGGGCTGATCGGGCCGCTACCGGAGGCCGCCCAGCTCTACGAGGAGCGCGCGCCGTTGAACAAGGTGGATGGGTTGTCCTGCCCGGTCTTGCTGCTGCAGGGGCTGGACGATCCGGTGGTGCCGCCGCGGCAGGCCGAGCTGTTCCGGGATGCGCTGGTGGCCAAGGGCATCCCGCACGCCTACCGGCCCTACGCCGGCGAGTCGCACGGTCTCCGGCGCGCGGAAACCCTGATCGACGCCCGGGAGTCGGAGCTGTCCTTCTACGGCCAGGTGATGGGCTTCGACCCACCAGGCATCCCGAAGCTGGAGCTGTGGCAGCCACCGGAATGAGCTGATCGGCCCGGCTCGTCC
>DATFHF010000080.1:0-69829 GCA_035248685.1 Jatrophihabitans sp. | reverse complement strand
AGCCAGTTACCGGTGCTCCGGCAGAGCTGGCGAACATGGTGCACAGCAAACAAACCCTTAGGTTACGCCTGCGAAAAATGACCTGTCGGGTTCGGGTCCGAACCGCCGGGCCACCAGTGCGGTGGCTTCACCCCGAGGAACCTCGCGGGAGGTTCCACAGTGCCTGGTTTCCCCGTTCCTGCCATCCTGAGCTCGGTCGGCTGGCAGGATTCGGCGTCCGACCGGGGCGCCCACCGGTTGGTGAGCTGCGCCGGTCCCATCGGCCGGTCAGTAGTCGGACTTAAGCGCTTGCACCCGGCAATTCGTCACTCAACGCCCTGCCACGGTGTCGGTTCGGCAGCCGGCACCAGCCGGAAGTAAATGGTGTGCCGGTGCTGCAACCGGTGTAGCCAGGGCACGATCAGCCCGTGCAGCACCGGGAACTGCTCGGCCAGCAGCCGGCTGGCGTGGTCGGCCTCCGGTCCGCTGAGCCGGCTGGCGAGCGCCGGTTGGTCCGAACCCTGGGCGCGGCCGGTCATCGAGCACGGAGCCAGCCGCAGGCCCGGGAAATTGGCCAGTCGCTTGGCCTTGCCGGCGGTCGACCAGGTGCGGAAGTAACCGGTGCCGTCCCGGTCGATGGCCAGATTGACCGGCGTCTGCACCGTCCGGCCGTCCCGGCGGCGAGTGCTGAGCAGCACGGTCTGAGCCCGGCGCAAGTGCTCGAAGTTGTCCATGCCGCCATCTTTGCTCCATCGGGCAATTTCTTCCGGTTCCTAGCCGGAGGAAGTTGCCCGATCGCGAGCGGGGCGGTGGCTGGCAGGATGACCAGGTGCACATAGCGATCGGTCTGGTCCTGCTGGTGGCCGCGTCCACCGCGCTGGCCGCCGGTGCTCGTCGGCTGTCGCTGTCCGAACCGCTGGTGCTCACCTTGGCCGGTGTCGCCGGCTCCTACCTGTGGTTCGTGCCCGATGTCTCGCTCAGCCCGCAACTGGTGCTGCTCGGGCTGTTGCCGCCGCTGCTCTACACCACCGCTATCCGGACGTCGCTGGTGGATTTTCGCGCCAACCGCCGTCCGATCGGCCTGTTGTCGGTAGGCCTGGTGCTGTTCAGCACCGGCACAGTAGGCCTGGTGACCTGGTGGCTGCTGCCGATTCCGTTCACCACCGCGCTCGCGCTCGGCGCTGTGGTCGCCCCGCCGGACGCGGTCTCGGCCACCGCGATCGCTCGTCGGATCGGCATGCCCCGCCGGATCGTCACCATCATCGAGGGTGAATCGCTGTTCAATGACGCCACCGCCTTGGTCGCGCTGCGTACCGCGATCGCGGCGTCCGCCGGCTCGGTCGGCGTCTGGCACGTGGCGGGTGATTTCCTGCTGGCGGCCGGCGGCGGCATCGCGGTGGGCGTGCTGGTCGCCATCCTGCTCGGACTGCTGCGCCGGCGGATAACCGACCCGGTGCTGGACACCTGCCTGTCCTTTCTCGCACCGTTCCTGGCCTACCTGCCGGCCGAGCAGATCCGCGGCTCCGGGGTGATCGCGGTGGTCATCTGCGGGCTGATCCTCGGCCACCGGGCACCCGTCTGGCAGAGCGCGGCGTCCCGGATCGCAGAGCGCACCAACTGGCGCACGATCGAGTTCCTGCTGGAGAACTCGGTATTCCTGCTGATCGGCCTTCAGGTACGGCTGATCGTGGAGCACGCCTGGCGGTCCGGACTTCAGCACGGTCAACTGATCGCCGCCTGCCTGGGCGTGCTGGCGACGGTGATGCTGGTGCGTCCGGTCTGGGTGTTCCCGGCGACTTACCTGCCGCGATACCTGTTCCGCCGGATTCGCGAGGTGGACCCGTACCCGCCGTGGCAGTACCCCGCGGCGATCTCCTGGGCCGGCATGCGGGGTGTGGTGACGCTGGCGGCGGTGTTCCTGCTGCCGAAGGACACCGAATACCGGGACGTGCTGGTGCTGCTCGCGCTGGTGGTGGTGGGCGGCACGCTGCTGGTGCAGGGCACCACGCTGGGCTGGTTGGTACGACTGCTCCGGCTGCGCGGCCCGAGCCGGGCCGAGGATGCGCTTCAAGAGGCCGGCCTGATGCAGCGGGTCACCGATGCCGGCCTGCGCGCGCTGGCCGAACATTCCAATGAGGGCATCTTGGAGGATGTGACCGACAGCCTGCGCCAGCGGGTCGGTCATCAGGTGAACGCGGCCTGGGAGCGGTTGGGCCCGGACGAGTCCGACGTGCTTACCCCGAGCGAGCAGTACCGCCGGCTGCGGCTGGTCATGCTGCGCGCCGAGCGGGAAGAATTGTTACAGGTGCGGGATTCCGGGGTGCTCGACCACGAAGTACTGCAGGCAGTGATGCGGGTGCTGGATCTGGAGGAGTCGTTGATCGACCGATTCGACGAGGCCGAGGACGAGCTGCGGGCCGAACCGCTGCGGGTCAAACTCGGCGAGGAATGCGAGCACCTGGCGGCAGCGCCGACGACCTGCCGACCGGACACCCCCGGTGCCTGTCAGGAATGCCTGGATCTGGGCCTGGTCTGGGTACATCTTCGGATGTGCCTTACCTGCGGGCATATGGGCTGCTGCGATTCGTCCGAGGGCAGGCACGCCGACCGGCACTATGAGAAGGTCGGCCACCCCGTCATGCGCAGCGTCGAGCCGGGCGAGGCTTGGCGATGGTGTTACGTCGACTCGCAGCTGGGATGAGCCCGCACTAAGGCCGGTTAACCCGACCCCGGCACATTCGCGATATCTCGTGGCACTCGGTGGCTGGCACAGTAGCGATTAGGGTGAGGACCCAGTTGCCGGACTGCGCTCCGGTGGTGCGTGGAGAGGCAGGCTCGGTGTTCAGTCGGATCGCGATCATCAACCGTGGTGAGGCCGCCATGCGGCTGATCCACGCTGTCCGCGAACTCAACGCGGCCGGTGGTCACCAGATCGAGACGGTGGCCCTCTACACCGATGCCGAGAGCTCGGCGAAGTTCGTCCGGGACGCCGACTTCGGCTATCCGATCGGCCCGGCGGCGGCCCGTCCGTACCTGGATCTGGCGGTGCTCGAACGCGCGCTGCGCGACACCGGTGCCGACGCGGCGTGGGTCGGTTGGGGTTTCGTCGCCGAGCAGCCGGCCTTCGCCGAACTCTGCGAGCGGCTGGGCGTCACGTTCATCGGCCCGAGCCCGACCGCGATGCGCAGCCTGGGTGACAAGATCGGGTCCAAGCTGCTGGCCGCCGAGGTCGGTGTGCCGGTGGCGCCGTGGAGCGAGGGACCGGTCGCTGATCTCGAGGCCGCGCTGGCGGTAGCCGGCCGGCTCGGCTACCCGCTGATGCTCAAGGCGACCGCCGGTGGTGGCGGCCGGGGCATCCGCAAGGTCAGCTCGGACGAGGAGCTGATCGCGGCCTTCGACCAGACCAGCGACGAGGCGTTGCGCGCCTTCGGCAGCGGCGTGATGTTCCTGGAATCGCTGGTGAGTCAAGCCCGCCACGTCGAGGTGCAGGTGATCGCGGACGGGCAGGGCAGCGCCTGGGCGATCGGGGTGCGCGACTGCTCCATCCAGCGGCGCAACCAGAAGATCATCGAGGAGTCGTCGTCGGCGGTACTGGCCGAGGACCAGGCGGCCGAATTGAAGGCGGCGGCCGAGCGGTTGGCGATCGCGGTCGGCTATTGCGGCGCCGGCACGGTGGAATTCCTCTACCAGCCCGAGCAGAAGCTGTTCGCTTTCCTCGAGGTGAACACCCGCTTGCAGGTGGAGCACCCGATCACCGAGGCCACCACCGGAATGGACCTGGTCAAGGCACAGCTGCACGTCGCCGACGGTGGTCGGTTGGAGGGCAGCCGTCCCTATGAGATCGGCCACGCGGTTGAGGCGCGGCTGAACGCCGAGGATCCGGACCGGGACTTCGCGCCGTCCCCGGGCCGGATCGAGCTGCTGGACCTGCCGGCCGGGCCCGGCATCCGAGTCGACACCGGCTTCAGCGCCGGTGACCTGATCCCGGCCGACTTCGACTCGATGATCGCCAAGATCATCGCGTACGGCCGCAGCCGGGACGAGGCGTTGGCCCGGTTGCGGCGGGCGGTTGCCGAGACCTCGGTGGTGATCGAAGGCGGCGTGACCAACAAGAGCTTCCTGCTGGAGCTGCTGGACCAGCCGGAGCTGATCGATGCCAGCGCCGACACCGGCTGGATCGATCGGACCAGGGCAGCCGGCGGCCTAGTCACCCACCGGCATGCCGGCATCGCGCTGATCGCGGCTGCCATCGGCGCCTACGAGGTGCAGGAGCAGGCCGAGCGCCAGCATTTCCTGGCCACCGCGCATGGCGGTCGGCCGCAGGCCCGGCACCAGAACGGCCGGGTGATCGAGCTGAAGCTGCGCGGCAGCAGCTACCGGCTGGCGGTCGCCCAGCTCGGGCCGAACCGGTTCCGGGTCGCACTAGAAGGACGGACGGCCGGCAACCGGGTGGTGGACGCCCGGGTCGAGCAGCTGGACGGCTACGCCAGCCGGTTGGAGGTGGGCGATCAGCGGTTCCGGGTGCTCAGCGCCACCCACGGCACGGTCAACCTGATCGAGGTGGACGGCACCACCCACCGGGTGACTCGCGACGAGGGCGGGGTGCTGCGTTCGCCGGCGCCGGCGTTGGTGGTGGCCGTCCCGGTCGCGGTGGGGGATCAGGTGGAGGCCGGCACGCCGGTGCTGGTGCTGGAGAGCATGAAGATGGAAACGGTGCTCACCGCCCCGTTCCCGGCCCGGGTACGCGAGCTGATGGTGAACGCCGGCGGCCAGGTCGAGACCGGCATGCCGATGATCCGGCTGGAGCCGGTGGGTGATGCCGGTCCGGTGGTGGCTCAGGTCACCGCCGAGCCGGAACTGGAGTTGCCCGGCCGGCGGGGTGGCTCGGTGGCCGAAAAGGCCAATGCCTGCCTGCATGATCTGCGCGACCTGCTGCTGGGCTTCGATCTCGACGACGCCAGCCAGACGCTGGCCGAATACCAGGCCTTGCGGGCCGAGCTGGCGGTCACCGGCCAACCGCCGATGGGTGGCGAGATCGCGCTGTTCACCGCCTTCGCCGACCTCTGTGAGCTGGGCCGCAACCGGCCCGCCGGCGAGGAGCCGCCCGGCGATCGGGTGCACAGCCCGCGCGAGTACTTCCACGCCTACCTGCACAGCCTGGATCTGGACCGTGAGCAGTTGCCGCCGTCGTTCCGGGAGCGACTGCGCCGGGTGCTCGTCCACTACGGGGTCACCGAGCTCGACCGGACGCCGGCGCTGGAGGAGGCGGTCTACCGAATCTTCCTGGCCCAGCCGGGCACCCCGGCGCACCTGCACCTGGTGACGTCGCTGCTCCAGCAGTGGATGCACGACCCGATCCCGTCGGCCGACATCGCCGACGATGTGCGCGACGTACTAGAGCGGCTGGTGGCGGCCACCCAGCTGCGGTACCCGGTGGTCGGCGACCTGGCCCGCAGCGCCCGGTTCCGCTGGTTCGACCAGCCGCTGGTAGACGCCGCCCGCGCCTCGGTGCTGGCCGGTGTGCGGGATGAGGTCAGCTACCTGGCGGCCAACCAAGACGCCGCCGACTACGCCACCCGGATGGAGGCGCTGGCCAACATTCCCGAGCGGATCGTCCGGTTCCTCGCCGAGCGGCTCGACGCCGGCATCGGTGGCCACGAGCCGATGCTGGAGGTGCTGGCCCGCCGGCACTACCGCGAGTACGACCTGCACGACCTGACCAACACCATGGCGGCCGATCGGCCGTTCGTGACCTGCGACTACACCCTGGACGAGCAGCCCCGACACCTGATCACCACCGTGGCGTCCGTCGAGGAGCTGGCCGAAGGTTCACCGCTGGTCGATGAGCTGCGGGCGCAGCTGGCCGCGGTGCCAGCCGGCCACCAGGGCGTGATCGACCTCTACCTGCTCTGGCGGGATATCCCGGAATCGCCGCAGGCCGCCTCGGACGAACTACGCCAGCTGCTGACCGGACTCGACTTGGTCCAGCGTGCGCGCCGATTCGCGGTAGCCACCTGTCCCGGCGAGAGCCGGCCGGTCTCCTACTACACCTACCGACCCGACCCGGAACGTCCTGGCGAGATCGTCGAGGACGATCGGGTGCGTGGCATGCACCCGATGGTCGGCCGGCGGTTGAACCTGTGGCGGCTGCGCAACTTCAAGGTCACCCGGTTGGACGCGCCGGAGGACGTGCTGCTGTACCACTGCGTGGCGCCGGACAACGAGTCCGACCAACGTCTGGTCGCGCTGGCCCAGATCCGCGAGCTGGCGGTGGTGCGCGACTCGTCCGGACGGGTGGTGGGGCTGCCGCACGCCGAGCGGGCGGTGGCCAGCTGTGGTGAGGCGATTCGTACCGCCCGGGCGGCCCGCGGTGGCGCCCGGCTCGACATGAACTACGTGTCGCTGCAGATCTGGCCGGTGATCGATGCGCCGCTGGACGAGCTGACCGCGTTGCAGAGCACCATTTCCCCGTTGACCGTCGGGGCCGGCATCGAGAGCGTGCTGGCCGAAGGCAGGCTGCTCGGCCCGGACGGAAAAGTGCGCCAGGTGGCCGCGCACTTCACCTTCCAGCCCGGTGCCGGCGTGGTCACCTCGGTGTCCGAGCCGAGCACCGAGCCGCTCCAGCCGCTGGACGACTACGACCAGAAGGTGCTGCGGGCCCGCCGGCGCGGCAATATCTACCCCTATGAACTGACCACGATGTTGGCCGGCCGGCGCGGCAAGTTCGTCGAATACGACCTGGACGAGGCCGGCGAGGCGGTACCGGTGGACCGGCCACCGGGCGGCAACCGGGCCGGCATCGTGCTGGGCGTCGCCAGCACCCGCACCGACCGCTACCCGGAAGGGATCGAGCGGGTGGTGCTGCTCGGCGACCCCACCCGGGCGCTCGGTGCGGTCGCCGAGCCGGAATGCCGCCGGATCGTCGCAGCACTGGATCTGGCCGAGCGTCGGTCGCTGCCGGTGGAATGGTTCGCGCTGTCGGCCGGCGCCCGGATCTCGATGGATTCCGGTACCGAGAACATGGACTGGGTGGCCAGCGCGCTCAAGCGGATCGTGACGTTTACCCAGGCCGGCGGCGAAATCAACATAGTGGTGGCCGGCATCAACGTCGGTGCTCAGCCGTACTGGAACGCCGAAGCGACGATGCTCATGCACACCAAGGGAATCCTGGTGATGACCCCGGACAGCGCGATGGTGCTGACCGGCAAGCAGTCGCTGGACTTCTCGGGTGGAGTATCGGCCGAGGACAACTTCGGCATCGGAGGCTACGACCGGGTGATGGGCCCGAACGGGCAAGCCCAGTACTGGGTACCCAACCTGTCCGCCGCCTGCGACCTGCTGATCGAGCACTACACGCACAGCTACGTGGCACCCGGCGAGTCGGAACCCCGAGACGGCCGCAGCGTCGACCCGATCGACCGGGACGTCACCAGTTACCCGCACCAGTTGGCCGACAGTGACTTCCGGACGGTCGGCGACATCTTCTCCCCGGTCAGCAACCCCGATCGGAAGAAGCCCTTCGACATCCGGACCTTGATGCGGGCGGTGTCCGACCAGGACTACCAGGTGCTCGAACGGTGGGCCGGGATGGCAGACGCGGACATGTCGGTGATCTTCGACGCCCACCTCGGTGGCCGTCCGGTCTGCCTGATCGGCATCGAGTCCCGGCCGATCCCGCGTCGAGGATTCCCGCCCAGCGACGGACCGGATATCTGGACGGCCGGCACGCTGTTTCCGCGGTCGTCGAAGAAGACCGCCCGGGCGATCAACGCGGCCAGCGGCAACCGGCCGGTGGTGGTGCTGGCGAACCTGTCCGGCTTCGACGGCTCACCGGACTCGATGCGCAACCTTCAGTTGGAGTACGGCGCCGAGATCGGCCGGGCCATCGTGAACTTCGTCGGCCCGATCGTGTTCTGCGTGGTTTCCCGTTACCACGGCGGTGCATTCGTGGTCTTCTCCAAGGCGCTCAACAGCGCCATGACGGTGTTGGCGGTGGACGGCTCGTTCGCCTCGGTGATCGGTGGAGCACCGGCAGCCGCGGTGGTGTTCGCCGGCGAGGTGGACCGCCGGACCGCCCGGGACGAACGGGTCCGCGGGCTGGAGGAGAGTGCGGCCACGGCCAGCGCCGGGTTGCGGGCCGAGCTGCTGACCGAGCTCTCGGAGCTGCGAACCACGGTACGGGTGGAGAAACTAGCCGAGGTGGCCGCCGAGTTCGACGGCATACACAGCATCCGGCGGGCGGTCGAGGTCGGCTCGGTCGACGCCGTCATTCAGGCCAGCGAACTGCGGCCACGGCTGATCGAGGCGCTGCGCCGTGGTTCATCTTGATCCTTTCCTGACGGTCGCCGGTGCCCTGGTGGGCTTGCTGGTGGGTCTGACAGGCATGGGCGGTGGTGCGTTGCTGACCCCGCTGCTGGTGCTGTTCTTCGGAGTCGCGCCGCTGGCCGCCATCTCCAGCGACCTGGTCACTAGCCTGGTGATGAAGCCGTTCGGTGCGGTGGTGCACCTGCGCCGCCGAACCGTGCAGACCGGCCTGTTGCGCTGGTTGGCGCTGGGCTCGGTACCGGCGGCCTTCGTCGGCTCGGCAGTGGTCGGCAGCGTCGGCCGGTCCGCCGGGGTACAGGCTGATCTGAAGATCGCCATCGGGGTGGTATTGCTGGTGTCGCTGGCCTGCACCATCGTGCGGATCCTGATCGATCGCAGCGCGCACCGGGACCGCGCCGAGTTGGTGGTCCGGCCCGGCCGCACCGTGCTGATCGGCGTGGTCGGTGGTTTCGCGGTGGGCATGACCTCGGTCGGCGCCGGGTCGCTGATCATCGCGCTGCTGCTGCTGGCCTACCCTCGGCTGACGCCGGCGAAGCTGGTCGGCACCGACATCGTGCAGGCCATCCCGCTGGTGGCATCGGCCGCGATCGGGCACCTGCTGTTCGGCGAGGTGAAGCTGTCGGTCACCACATCGCTGCTGATCGGCGCGATACCGGCGGTGTACCTGGGTGCGCGGCTGTCGGCCCAGGCACCCAGCACGGTGACCCGGCCGATCATCGCCGGGGTGCTGACCGCCTCGGCGTTAGCGTTGCTCAAGGTCGGGGTGGACGTGCTGGTGCCGGTGGCGGTGCTGGTGGCCGGCGGCGTCTGGCTGCTCGGCCGGTCGGCTCGGCTCGGTCCGGTGCTCGCCCCCGAACAGCGTCCGCAACCTAGCACCGGACTCAGTCAGCACGAGCAGTCTCGAACCATCCGGAAGGCCGGCTAACCCGCCACGCTCGTGGCGATCCAACTGCACCGAGCGCCAACTACACTCCGGCCATGAGCATCGGCGAGGAGAAGTACGTTTCGGTAACGACCTATCGCAAATCAGGCGCCGGCGTTGCTACCGCCACCTGGATCACCACGCTGGACCGCGGTCGAGTCGGCTTCTGGACGTCGTCGGCGTCGGGTAAGGCCAAGCGGTTACGCAACAGCTCACGGGTCACCCTCCAGCCCAGTGACTCCCGGGGACGGGTCAAGCCGGGCACCGTCGCGATCGCCGGCACCGCGATGGTCGTGACGGCCGGGCCGGAGTGGGAGGCAATCCACCGCCAGATCAAGGCAAAGTACGGCGTGATGGTGCCGCTCTCGCGGTTCTTCAACACCCTGGGCCACCTCGGCCGGGGCAAGTTCCCGTACGGCGATCTCGGCGTCGTGGTGACGCCGGAGGTCGGGACCGGACCGGTCAGCTGAGCCGGTGACCTTCGACGCCGTCACCGCAGTACAGCAGCGCTCGGCCGGTGCCTTTCAGGTCGAGATCAGTGCCGAGTGGACCATCGCCGGCAAGCCGAACGGTGGCTACCTGCTGGCCATGCTCGGCCGGGCCAGCTGCCTGACCGGGCCGCACCCGCACGTGCTGGCTGCCAGCGCGCATTACCTCGCCACGCCACAGCCCGGCACCGCCGAGGTCGAGGTGGAGGTATTGCGTGCCGGCCGGTCGGCCAGCCAACTGAGGGCCATCCTCTCGCAGGCCGGTCGGCCGTGTGTGCAGGCGCTGGTCACCACCAGCCGGCTGGCGGCCGACAGCACCGCCTATTGGGACGCCGGCCTGCCCAGCCCCGGCACCCTGCCGATGGCCGACTGCCTACGGATCCCGAGCCGAACCCCAACCGGCCTGCCGGTGCCGATCATGGACCAGGTCGAGCTGCGGATCGAACCGGATTGCCTGGGCTTCGCAGCGGGCCGGCCCAGCGGTCGGGGCGAGCTGCGCGGCTGGCTGGCGTTGCCGGCCGGCGCGGCCTTCGACGCCTGCTCGCTGCTGTTCGCGATCGACGCCTTCCCGCCGGCCACCTTCGACATCGAGCCGACCGGTTGGGTGCCGACCCTGGAACTCACCGGCTACGTTCGGGCGCTGCCGGTGCCCGGTCCGGTGCGGATCCTCCAGCGCGCCCAGCTGATCGAGGCGCAGCGGGTGGACGAGGTCTGCTACGTCTGGGACGCCGAGGGGCGGTTAGTCGCGCACGGCAGCCAACTCGCCGGCATCAAGCTTGGTTGAGGACGGCCAGCTCACCGCGCAGGATCGACCGGGCCCGAGCGTGCAACTCGGTCGCGGTGAGCTGGCGCCGGGCCAGTACCGGGTCGATCAGGCTGCCCTGCCACATCGAATGAATGTGCTGGCACAGCGGGCAATCCTGGCCGGCGCCGCCCTGGTGGGCCAGTTGTCGATGGGCGAGCATCCCGTACGCGGCCACCTCGACCATGCCGTCGACGGCCGACCAGCCGACGGTATCTCCTTGCACGATCAGGCTTTGCTTCACGCCGTAATCGTCGTCGGCTGCCAGCACCCGGTCGGCGTACAGCAGCGCCGCGGCCATGTCGTCCGGGCTGATGCCGTGCGGGCGCAGGTCACCGATCGCGGCGGACAGCACAGCCGCAGCGGAGTGACTGCGGAGATGCCCAATCGGACGGCGGACCATTTGCAGACACTATCGAATTTTTCTTCGAATAGCCGCTTTCTAAAGTGCTCTGTTGACGCAGTAATCCCTTACGTATTCGGATAATTCGCGTTCGTAGTAGCTCGGCCGGCCCAGGGCGAGCGGTCAGATCCCTTACGTGATCGGATAATTCACGTTCGTACTTATGTTCTCGGGTAATTCGCCTTCGTAGCACCGGTCAAGGGGACGCGTGAGCGCAGGCATCCTCATGGCCTGCCATGTCGTCCGGTCCGCCGCCCATCATCGACAGCATCGCCCGGCCACCGGTGGTCAGGAACCGCCAGATCAGCACCGCGGCGAGCAGTAGGAACGCCATGTTGAGCCAGGTGGTGTAGTTCCAGCTGATCCCGTTCTCGCCGACCGATGCGTGCCGTGGTCCGGTCGGCGCCAGCCGCAGTGGGCTGAACAGCAGTTCGACGAGGTAGCCGGCTGCCACCATCGTCAGGTAGCTGGCGCCGGTCAGCACCAAGGCCATCCGGGTGCCGTAGTACTTCCGGTAGATCACGATGATCGGCAGGATGATCAGGTCGGCGAAGATGAACGAGACCACGCCGCCGAAGCTGATGCCGCCGTTCCAGAGCACGGCCGCCAGCGGGACGTTGCCGATGCTGCACACGAACGCGGCCACTGCGACCAATGGGCCGATGAGCGGCCCCCAGATCCGGGCAGCCACCGGATGATCGGTGAAGAACAGCGACTGCCAGAAGGCCTCGGGTATCCAGGCGGCCGCTGCC
This sequence comes from Jatrophihabitans sp., assembly GCA_035248685.1. Taxonomy (GTDB): domain Bacteria; phylum Actinomycetota; class Actinomycetes; order Mycobacteriales; family Jatrophihabitantaceae; genus Jatrophihabitans_A. The sequence goes on along the minus strand of DATFHF010000080.1, from coordinate 58,158 downwards.
CCCGCGATCAGCAGCCCGATCACGATGTCGCGCAGCACCGCCGCCCACTCCATGACGAAGTTGTGGCTGATCGAGGTGAACCCCTCGGCCGAGAGCAACCGGCGGCCGAACGAGCCGTCGCCGGTGACGGACATGTCCATCGCCGCGTGGCCTTCCATGACGCCGGGGACGGCCAGCTCAGCATGCTGGCGTGCCTCGGCGAGCAGTCGCGGCCGGATGAGCCGACGCAGCAGCAGCGCCAACAGCACGATCATGAACGGGCCGCCCACGAACTCGGCCGCGGTGAACCGCCAGCCGAGCAGCAGCCCGAGGATCAGGCCGAGTTCGATGACCAGGTTCGTCGAAGCGATCTGGAACGCCATCGCGCTGGTGAAGTTCGCTCCCTTGCGGACCAGCGACCTAGCCAGCGCGACCGCGGCGTAGGAACAGGATGACGACGCCGCCCCCAGCACGGTGGCGGTGGCCAGGCTGCGCGGCCGGTCGTCCGGCAGCAACCGGGCAATGGTGGCCTTGCGCACCAGCGCTTCGATGACCGCCGACAGGGTGAACCCGAGGATCAGCGACCAGGCCACCTGCCAGGTCATCGAGCCGGCGATGCCGAGCGCATGCAGCAGGCCATGCCACGGCTTGTCCATCGGTTCATCCTCCGGGAGGTTCGGGTCGGGATGAACGTTCGTACCCCGCAGGGGTATGTCTACGCCGAGCTGCCGGGATCGTCAAATACCACCCGGGGGTATCGCCGAGGTGCGACGCCACGGTTAAGGCACGCATCGAGTGAGTCGCCGCCCACCCACGAATTTAGCTTTGGATCATGAGTGGCGAGCGGAACGCCGGGGCTCCGAAGCTGCGGTTGGTAACGGCGGCGGACGGTTGGGCGCTGCCCGACGAGCCGGTGCCGGCCGGTGGCTCCAGGCTACTCGGATCGATCCGCAGCTGGCTCGGGAGCGGCCGCTGGCAGGCGCAGCTACGCTGCCGCCGGACCGGACACTTGCCGGCCCGTACTCCCACCGGGACGCGGTGCCAGCGCTGCGACCGGCAGTGGGACCACCTCTGACCGCTCGCCGAATCACCATGTTCCGGACAGCCGCCTTGCTCCCGGCGGGCAGCCAGCTCCGCTAGGGTCGCCAGCAGGGCCGAGCCGCGCCGCCCCCCCGCGCGGCCGGTTTCGACAACTGGCGAACGAGGGTTCATGAGCAATCTGGCCGGTGCCGAGAGTGCCGAAATAGCCGGGAATAGCGGACGGGTCAGGCCTGCTCGGGTATTGACGGTGGCCTGCCTCGGCTACGGAATGATCGTCATCGACATCACGATCGTCAACGTGGCGATTCCCGCCATCAGGGCCAGCCTGCACGCCGATCTGGCGACCATGCAATTGGTGATCGATGCCTATGTGATCGTCCTGGCGAGTTTGGTGCTGGCCGGCGCGGCAGCGGTCGGCCGGTATGGCGCGGTACGAATGTTCCAACTCGGCACCGCAATTTTCGGGTTGGCGTCATTGCTTTGTGGGGCCGCTCCCAGTGGCCCGGTGCTGATCGCGATGCGGGTCTTTCAGGGTCTCGGTGCGATCTTGCTGATGCCGGCGACCTTGGTGATGCTCACCCAGGCCTATCCCAGCCCGAATGCTCGGGCCAGGGCGGTCGCGGTATGGGCGGCCGTAGCCGGTAGTCCGGTGGCATTCGGCCCCACCGTGGGGGGTGCCCTGGTCAGCGCAATCGGCTGGCGAAGCATCTTCTTGATCAATGTGCCGATTGTTGCCGGTGCGCTGTGGCTATCAGCGCGATTCATGCCGGTCGCCGAGGCGGCGGATCGGCAGCCACAGGATTTCATCGGCCAGATCCTGGCCGCCGCGCTGCTCGGTGGGGTGGCGTTGGCGCTGATCGAGGGCCAACAGCGCGGTTGGGGCCAGCCGATTCCGGTGGCCGCCGCGGTGGTCGCGGTCATCGCACTGGTCGCTTTCGTATTTCGGCAGCGGACCTTCGGGTATCCGATGCTGCCGGCCGATCTGCTGCGCGCTCCCGGATTTCGCGGATTCGTCATGGTCGGCCTGCTGCTGTTCGCCGGCTATTACGGGCTGGTATTCGTGATCAGCATCTACTTGCAGCAGGTCCGCGGGTACGGCCCGCTGGCTACCGGTGTCAGCTTCCTGGCGTCCGCGCTGCCGATAACCTTCATGCCGCTGGTTGCCGGCCGGCTGAATGGGCGGTTGGGCTCGGTGCGATTGTTGCTGCTCGCCGTGCTTATCACGGTGGTCGGTGCGGTCACGTTGATCTTCGTCGGCAGTTCCGGGCCGGTCGGAATGAGCGCCGGGCTGTGCGGCATCGGGCTGGGCTTCGGCTTGGCGACGGTCCCGCAGATCACCCTGGTGATGGCCAGCGCGCCGGCGCACCGGTCGGCGCTCGCCAGCGGCATGCTGACCGTCGGCCGGCAGTCCGGTACCACGGTCGGGGTCGCGTTACTCGGCGGCCTCCGGTCCGGCAGCACCATCTCGGTGCCGGCGTTCGGCGCCCTGGTCATCTACCTGCTGATGGTGCTGGCGGCGATCTCCGCCGGCCGGCGGCTGCCGCGCCGCTGACCAGGTGCCTTTTCTAACAGGTTGATGGCTTACGCCCGGTGCTGCTGCCACCTACGATCGGCAATGCGGCTATCGGTCGTATCCGAGGCCTAAGGGGTGAAATGTTCACCGACTACAACCGCTCATTCCTCGCCGAGCAATGCGACCGAACGCGCTCGCCGGACCAGGCCATGGCGGCCAGCGGCGCCAACCAGCTGCTGGCCGATCTGGGGATTGGTTACCGGTCGTTGCCGTACTACTTCCGGATCGATCCGGCCAGCCATGCCGAACTGGCCCGGGCTACCCGCATCCTGGTCGGCGCTCAGGAGAAATTGGTGAGCCACGTCTGCGCGACCAGGACGCCCGATGAGCTGGAGATCATGTTCAACGTGCCGCCGGCCATGGCGGCAGAGATGGAATGGGACAGCGTCGCCTCGCGCGGTTTGCGAATGCTGCGCGCGGACATCATTCCCACCGAATCCGGCTATTACTTCTGCGAGCTCAACCACTTCTCCGGCGTCGGCGCGACGGAGGCTTACTACAGCGGTTATGCGCTGGCGGAATTGTCCGGTCGGTCGGTGGCCGGCGTCTCACCCGTCCGGCAACAGGCCTACCTATACCTGACCGAGTGCCGGCGCGGTGGCTTCAGCCGCTTCGTGGTGCTGGACACCGCCCGGCACCGAACCTTCGGTTTCGGCGAGAAATGGATACTCCAGCGCTACCTGCGACTGATGGCGCCGGAACTGGAAATTCGGTATTGCGACGAAGCGAGCTACCCGGCTGAATGGCTGGCCCCGGCCGAGGCGACGAAGACGCTCATCCACCGATTGGTCACCTTCGACGACACCAGCGACGACGGTGCCTTCCTGGTCGCGATACGCGACAGCGGCGCCACCTTCTCGTCATTGTTCGAGTCCGAATTGAAGATGCACCGGCGGTGGTTCTCGATGCTGTGCGATGCCGAATACCAGAAGTTGCTGGAAGACGAAGAGTTGGAGGTCATCGAGAAATACGTCCCGCACACCTTCGAGCTGGATTCCACCAACCTGGATGCGGCGATCGCCGACAAGGACCGCTTGGTGTTCAAGCGCAGCTATTCCTACGGCGGCAAGGGCGTGCTGATCGGAGACGAGTACTCGGCCGAGGAACTGCGTGCCCAGCTGAGCGCCTACCTCTCCGGCTGGACCTGCCAGCACCGGGTGCGCACCGCGAGCCTGGAGCTGCCGGGGCCGGATGGTGAACCGGTGCCGTTCTATTTCGTCCTCGGAATGTATTTGTACGGCGACGGCGCGAGTGGCCTGCTGGTCCGGGGAGCGGCGAACACCTCTGTGGTGAATGTGTCGCAGGGCGGAGGCGTGTCATGGGCGTTCGCCGAGTAGCCCGAAAGACCGCACCATGACTCAGCCCCAGTCGCTGGCAGATCGGATAGTGGCGCTGCGCGCGACCGACCCCGAATTTGCCGCCGCGGTTCCGTCCCCGGCGGTGGCAGCCGACATGCAGCGCGCCGATGGCAACCTGGTCGCGACTATCACCGCGGCGATGCTCGGTTATGTCGAGCGGCCGGCCTTGGCCCAGCGGGCTCGCCGGATCGTCACGGACCCCGGCACCGGCCGGGCGAGCGTGGAATTGCTGCCGCGATTCGAGTTCCTGAGCTACGCCCAGTTGTGGCAGCGGGTGACCGCGCTGGCCGGATCCTGGCGGGCCGGGGTGTCCGGCGGCTTGCGGGTGGGCAACTTCGTCGCGGTACTGGGCTTCACCAGCGTCGATTACGCGACGGTCGACCTGGCCTGCATGGTGTTGGGCGCGGTCTCAGTGCCGCTGCCGGCCGGCGGCTCGGGGCAGCTGCTGCCGATCATGGATGAGACCCGGCCGCGAATCCTGGCCGCCAGCATCGAGTCGATCGATGTCGCCGTCCAGTTGATGGTCCGCGCCGGCTCGATCGAACGGCTGGTGATCTTCGACTACGACGATCGGGCCGACGACCAGCGGGAGGCGTTCGAGGCGGCGGTGGCCGGGCTGGGCGACCGGGTCCCGGTGGTCGCGTTAGCCGATGAGCTGGCGCCCAACCGGCAGCTGCCGACCGGCCCCTCACCGGACGGTGACCCCGATCGGCTAGCCGGCCTGATTTACACCTCCGGCAGCACCGGCACCCCGAAGGGCGCCATGTACACCGAGTCGATGCTGACCATGCTGTGGCAGCGCTCGCGGGTTGGCATGACGAACGCCGGAGCCAGCGGCGACGTCCCGCTGCCCACCATCGTGTTGCACTTCATGCCGATGAGCCACGTGAACGGTCGGGCCTGGCTGGTCTCGGGGCTGGCCTCCGGCGGGATCGGCTTCTTCGCCGCTCGCAGCGACCTGTCGACGTTGTTCGAAGACATCGCACTCGCCCGACCCACCGTGCTGAGCCTGGTTCCACGGATCTGCGACATGGTCTACCAGCGTTACCAACTGGAACTGGACCGGCTCGGCGTCGCCGGCCTGCCAGGAGGCTCCGCCGAGGACGTCGCCCGCGTCGAAATCCGGGATCAGCTGCTGGGCGGGCGCATTCTCAGCGCGCTCTGTGGCAGCGCGCCGTTGTCGGCCAAGATGCATGCGTTCATGGAATCGATCCTGGGCACCAGGGTGAACGACTGCTACGGCTCGACCGAGACCGGCCGGCCGGTCGTGGTCAATCAGGAGGTCCGGCGGCCACCGGTCATCGACTACAAGCTGGTGGACGTGCCCGAGCTGGGCTACTTCAGCACCGACAAGCCGTACCCGCGAGGGGAGCTGCGGTTGAAGTCGACCGGCTTGGTCACCGGCTACTACAAGCAGCCGGAGGTCAGTGCCGGCGCCTTCGACGAGGACGGCTACTACCGGACCGGGGACGTGGTGGCCGAGCTGGCGCCGGACTGGTTGGCCTATGTGGACCGCATCAACAACGTGCTGAAGCTTTCCCAGGGCGAGTTCGTGGCGATCTCCCGGTTGGAGGCGCTGTACGCCACCAGCCCGTTCATCGACCAGATTTACCTGTATGGCAGCGGTGAACAGGCATTCCTGCTGGCCGTTGTCGTCCCCGACTACGAACGGATCGGCTCGGCCGACCCCGGCCAGGTGCGGGCCGCGATCAGCGACTCGATCCGGCAACTGGCCGCGGAAGCCGAGTTGAACTCCTACGAGCTGCCGCACGACTTCCTGCTCGAACCGGATCGGTTCAGTACCGACAACGGCCTGCTGTCCGGGATCGGAAAGCCGCTGCGGCCGATGCTCAAAGCTCGGTACGGCGAACGGCTGGAGCAGCTGTACGAACAGATCGCGGCCGGCCGGCTCGAGCGGTTCAATCAGCTGCGGTCAGCGGGTGCCAGCAGGCCGACCCTGGAATCGGTGGTCGGCGCGGCGCAGGTCGCGCTGGGTTCGTCCTTCGCCGAACTGCGACCGGCGGCCAGCTTCACCGACCTGGGCGGCGACTCGCTGTCGGCGCACACCTTCTCGACGGTGCTGGAACAGGTGTTCGACATCGAGGTGCCGGTGCAGGTGATCATCGGACCGACCGCGACCCTGGCCAGCGTTGCCGGCTACCTCGACCTGGCCCGACTCGGCTCGGGGGGCCGTCGAGCGAGCTTTGGCTCGGTGCACGGCCGGGACAGCGTCCGGGTGCGCGCCGACGAGCTGACGCTGGATAAGTTCCTCGACGCCGAAACGCTGACCCGGGCGCCGGAGCTGCCGCCGGTGGCCGGCCCGGCGCAAACCGTCCTGCTGACCGGCGCGACCGGCTACCTGGGTAGATTCCTCTGCCTGGAGTGGCTGGAACGGCTGGCCGCCACTGGTGGCCGGCTGATCTGCATCGCCCGCGGCAGCGACCACGATGCGGCCCGGAACCGACTCGACCAGGTCTTCGGTGGGTCCGCCGACCTCGACGAGCACTACCAGAAGCTGGCGGCCGAGCATCTGCAGGTGCTTGCCGGCGACGTGTCGGCGCCGCGGCTCGGGCTGAGTCCGGCCGAGTGGGACAGCTTGGCCGGCAGCATCGACCAGATCGTGCACTCGGCGGCGCTGGTCAACCACGTGTTGCCGTACAGCCAGCTGTTCGAACCCAATGTGGTCGGCACCGCCGAGTTGATCCGGCTGGCTTTGACCCACCGACGTAAGCGGTTCAGCTACGTCTCGACGGTGGCCGTCACGCTGCTGCCGGATGGGACGTTCCTCGGCGAGTACGGCGACATTCGCCGGACGAGTCCCGAGCGTCCGCTGGATGGCAGCTATGCCAACGGGTATGCCACCAGCAAGTGGGCCGGTGAGGTACTGCTGCGGCAGGCGCATGAGCTGTCCGGGCTACCGGTGGCGGTGTTCCGTCCGGACATGATCTTGGCGCACAGCCGCTATGCCGGCCAACTGAACCTGCCAGACCGATTCAGCCGGCTGCTGTTGAGCGTGCTTGCCGCCGGCATGGCGCCCGGATCGTTCTATCCGCTGGACGAGCACGGCAATCGGCAGCGGGCGCACTACAGCGGCCTGCCGGTGGACTTCACGGCGGCGGCCATCGCCGCACTGGGCGAGCAGGCCAGGCACGGCTTCGTCACCTACAACGTGCTTAATGCCCACGACGACGGCGCCTCGCTCGATCTGTTCGTGGACTGGCTGATTCAAGCCGGCCAACCGATCACCCGCATCCGCGACTACCAGCAGTGGCGGACCCGATTCGAGATCGCCTTGAAATCACTGCCCGAACGGCAACGCAGGCATTCCATGCTGCCGCTACTGCATGCGCTCGCCGAACCGGTGCAGCCGGCATCACCGACCAGGATCTCGACCGATGGCTTCCAGGCGGCGGTCCGGGAGTTCGGCGTTGGCCGGCACGGTTCGGTTCCGCATATCACCGCCGAACTGATCGAGAAGTACCTCGCCGACCTGAAGCTGCTGAAGCTGGTATAAGGCGGCGTTGCTCGTTCAGATCCAGAGCTTCTTCATGGCACGGCGTTCTCGCAGGAACTCGCCCTGCAGCGTCTCGGCATAGGCGGCCATGGCCCGGGCACTACCGGTCGCGATCAACCTTTCCCGGCTGGGCTTGCCTTCCTTGGCATCGTGTTCGACCACGATCTGCGCGGTCCCGGTGAGGGTGAGCAGCGGGGTGCGGCGTAGCGATATCCCGGTTATGTCGAACAACCACACCGGCCTACGCCGCTGCGACAGCACGCCCTTCTCGAAGTCGATGCGATGCTCGTAGACCAGGTAGCGGGTGAACCGGGCGGAGATGACCGTCAGCACTATCACGAACGCTCCGATGACCAACAGGATCAGCGGTGTGACATCGGCGTGATCGGCTATCCGCGGCACACTCCACGGCTCGGAAGCCTCCGCGCCAGGATGCGGAATGCCCAATAGCTTAAGGATGATCCCGAGCAGCACCAGGAAGGCGGCCAGCCAGAACCGTCGATAGCTGGTCAGCCGCCGATGCCAGACATGCCGCAGGTTGCCGCGCACCTCGGGGGACTGGCCACCGAAACTCCGGCCGCTATCGAGGTTCGAGGCGAGCAGACCATCCGGAACGTTCTCCTGCGCGGCCGGTGCTGTCGGCGTTGCCGCCGGGATGGTGGCGACGGGTTGCTGCTGTGTTCGAGTGGCGGGCATCGACCGCTGCTCCAGCATTCGGCTGGTCCGCTTCAGCTCCTCCGCCAGCTCGGCGGACGGCTGTAGCTCGTTCGCTCGGGTGAAGACCTTGATCGCATCCTGATAGCGCCGCATGCCACGAAGCGCGACCGCGTAGAACGTGAGTAACTCGGCGTTGTCCGGGTGCGCGACAACCAGCGGATGCAGGGTTCGTACCGCAAGATCGGCATCGCCGGTCTCGACACTGATCACCCCGAGCGCGAACCGGGCACGTTCGTCGGCCGGGTTCGCCGCTATCTCGCGCCGAAGCAGCTGGCTGGCCCCGGCGAGATCGCCGTTCGTCCTCGCCGCCATGGCCTGTTCGTACGGTGTACTCATAGCTGTCGATCACCGCCAGAATCTCGATCGCTTACCGGTCGGCCGGGTTGGGCGAACCTCATCGGGGCCCGCCGTCGAAGCTGGGTGGGACGGCGAAGTCGTCGTCGAAGTCGCCGGACGTGGGATGCCCGCGGACGTCGAAGCCGCCGTCCGGCGCTGGGACGTCGAAGTCGCTGTCGGGTGCTGGGATGTCGAAGCCGCCGTCCGGCCCGGGAACGCCGAAACCGTCGACCAGGCCCGGGTTGGTCGGCGCATCCCCCGCGGTATCAGCGGTGGCGAGGTCGTCGGACGGTGAGTAGCTGAAGGCCAGCAGCGCGGTGTCATCCGTGGTCAACGAGCTGGTAGCGCCGGACCCACCCGGTGTCGACCCTTCGGGTGCGGGGGAGTCGCCGCCGCCGGACGCTCCGGGAATGCCGCCGCTGGAGTCGCCGCCGCCACCGGTCGCCGGCGGCGGGGTGGCCGGGGGTTCGGGCGGCGGCGGGGCCTGCGGCGGTGCTTCCTTGGGTGGTGGATCCTTGGGCGCTTCCTTGGGTGGCGGGTCTTTGGGCGGTGCTTCCTTGGCTGGCGGATCCTTGGGCGGGTCCGTGCGCGGTGGTTCCTTGGCCGGTGGTTCGTTGGTCGGCGGGTCGTCTGGCTCACCCTCGTCGTCATCAGCTAGCCCCAAGTCGTCCGCCAGGTCCGCGAGGGTGTCCATCAGGGCCAACGTGCCCATGACCGATACCCCGCCACCGAGCAGCCATGCCAAGTCGCTCATTCCGGCCATGAGCACCTCGGAGGCACCGTCCGCGGTAATGGTGACGGTGCCCGGACCACCGGGCAGGCTCTCCTCGTGGGTGCCGGTGAAGGCCCCGGGCGGTGGTGCTACCAGCGTGTCACCGGGCTGCCAGCCGGGAACGATCGGCGCGTTCGCCACCGTTCCGGGCGGCAGCAGGCCTTCCTTCTCCCAGAACTTGGCATCGAGGGGATCGACCGGGATTCCGCCGATCTCGATGGCCTCCCGCTGTACCGGGTTCCCGCGGCCCTCGACGACCCGACCCTCGAGCTGGTTGCTGAACCCGTCCTGTACCGCTAGGTGCTCTCCGCCGGCAGACCGGCTGAGCCGATGCCCGGCCTGCACGGTGGGGTGATCGTCGAAGGCAGCCCCATAGGGTGACCGCCCCCACCACTTGCCCGTCTCGGGATCGACCAGGAAGGAAAGCGGATGGTTGGACGTGTTGTTGATGATGTTCAGCGCTTGATCCATGAAGGTTCGTTCGCCGGCCATGCCCGCCTCCCCGTTGCCGCACCCACCAACTCGTGCCGCTCGGACGGTCGGAGCGTACCGCCGGCTCAGGGTTTTCACAGAGGGATTTCAGAGCTGGTTTGGTAGGACCCCCTGCCACGATGGCCGTGGACATTCCGGGCAGCCATTCTTTGACTCGGGTGTATTCACCACCCCGCTCGGCAGCCTCGGCGTGCCCGTGCGCGGCCGCGTCGCCGCGGACGTCAGGGCCCGCCGGACCCGGCCGCCGCGACTGGGACTCAACAGGGAGTACCCAATGTCCTCAGCGTCATCTCCTAGCCATGGCCGCTGCCAGCGCGCTGGCCTTCGCCGGCCTCAGCTCGCTCGCCACCCCAGCCCTGGCCGATACTCCGCAGCCGGCTTCCTGAGCCCTCGCCGCTGTTCCAGTGACGGGCTATACCGGTGGCCGTCACGGTTGCATCACCTGGCCTTTGATGGCGTCGATGTATCCCTCGTAGGCTGCGGCGATGTCCTCGAGATCCAGTCTGTCGGGCAGGTCGTCGGCGCGCTGGCGTGCGATCAGGTAAGACAAGGTGGCGTCGACGATCAGCCTTTCGTCGGTGTCGCCGCCGCCGATGCGGGTCAGGACAGCCGGGCTAGCGTGCAGCCGAATCTCGATCAGGTCGTCACCTTCGCTGAGCCGCACCAGATACTCGTGTGGGGCTGTTTCCTGAACTGCCAGTGCGTCGTTCATGAGTTCTCCTCACTTCCCGGATCAGGATCGCGGTCGCCCTCTCGGGGCCCGTCGGAGCCGATGGTGGCTGTCGCCAGGCGCCCGGCTGGCCGATGGAATCGGCCTGCGTACGCCTCGGTGTCGAGTCGTTCGAGCAGATGCGGGTAGTGCGCCTCGAAGGCGGGCCGCTCGGAGCGAATGCGTGGGATGGATGTGAAGTTGTGCCGCGGCGGCGGGCTGGAGGTGGCCCATTCGAGGGAGTTGCCGTGGCCCCACGGATCGTCCGCGGTGCAGGCCTCGCCGTACCGGTAGCTGCGGTAAACGTTCCAGATGAACGGCAACAGTGAGAGGCCCAGTAGGAATGAGCCGATCGTCGAAATCGTGTTCAGAGTCGTGAATCCGTCGCTCGGCAAGTAGTCGGGGTAGCGGCGGGGCATGCCTTTGTTGCCCAGCCAGTGCTGCACCAGGAAGGTGAGGTGAAAGCCGATGAACGTCAGCCAGAAGTGCAGCTTGCCCAGCCTCTCGTCGAGATAACGGCCGGTGAACTTCGGGAACCAGAAGTAGATCCCTGAGTACGCGGCGAACACGATCGTGCCGAAGAGCACATAGTGGAAGTGCGCCACGAGGAAGTAGGTGTCGGTGACGTGGAAGTCGATCGCCGGGCTGGCCAGCATGACCCCGGTGAGACCACCGAACAGGAAGGTCACCATGAAGCCGACAGCGAACACCATCGGCGTCTCGAACGTGATCGAGCCTTGCCACATGGTGCCGATCCAGTTGAAGAATTTGATGCCGGTCGGGACCGCAATAAGAAAGGACATGACTGAGAAGAACGGCAGCAGGACGGCGCCGGTTGCGAACATGTGGTGTGCCCATACGGTCAGCGACAGCGCTGCGATGGAGATCGTTGCCAAGACCATGCCCTTGTAGCCGAAGAGCGGCTTGCGGCTGAAAACCGGGATGACCTCGCTGACGATGCCGAAGAACGGAATGGCGACGATGTAGACCTCAGGGTGGCCGAAGAACCAGAACAGGTGCTGCCACAGAATCGGACCGCCATTGTCCGCCTCGAAGACCTGCGTGCCCAGATGTCGATCGGCCCACAGCACTAGCAGCGCCGAGGTGAGCAGCGGAAACGCCATGAGGACGAGCAGGCTGGTGACGAAGATGTTCCAGGTGAAGATCGGCATCCGGAACATGGTCATTCCCGGCGCGCGCAGAGTGACGACGGTGGTGATCATGTTGACGGCGCCCAGGATTGTTCCCAGCCCGGCGATGGCGAGACCCATGATCCATAGATCTCCGCCTGATCCGGGCGAATTGGCGGCACTGGTCAATGGTGAGTAGGCGTACCAGCCGAAGTCGGCAGCTCCACCTGGCGTCAGGAAGCCTGAGACGGTGACCAGGGCGCCGAACAGGTACAACCAGTAGGACAGGGCGTTGAGGCGTGGGAACGCGACATCGGGGGAACCGATCTGGAGGGGCAGCACGAGGTTGGCGAAGGCGAACACCAACGGCGTGGCGAAGAGCAGCAGCATGATCGTGCCGTGCATGGTGAACAGCTGGTTGTACTGCTCGTTGGATAAGAACTGCATGCCGGGCCGGGCGAGTTCGGCGCGCATCAGCAGTGCCATGACGCCGCCGAGCGCGAAGAACACGAACGAGGTGACCATGTACATCTGGCCGATCAACTTGTGGTCGGTCGTTCGCAGCAGGCGCAACCCCAGCGCGCCGCCAGCGGGGCTGGGCGAAGCTGGTACGGCGATCGACGAGGGCTCTACAACCGACGCCGCGCTCAGCAGTGGCGTGGCGACGCTAGGGCTAGTCCTCGGCATGCGATCAGCTCCCTGCCTCGTGCCCCAGTGTCAGTTCGACAGCAAGGCGTAACTCAGATGGTCAGCGCAAGGGCCTTTGCCGCCTCGAGTGCGACGTGGACGCGATGAATTGACGAACGCGGCGCCGCCTCGCTGCACGCAGTACCTGGGTTCGGCGCGGACTGTTCGCGGCGGGTGGTGGAATCGGTCGGCGGCCGGCTCGGCTTGCGGCGTTCATGAGACATGCAGAGGCAGGACAGCCACGCCGGCCGTGTCCGCCGCGACCGGGCCGAGTCGACCGGCGCCACCCGGCGATCCTAGGGGGTGCTCCTGGCCGGGCAGCGTGTCGGTGAAGAAGCAAGCATTCTCGTCCGCGTATGCGCGTAGGGCGTCTGGCAGGTCCTCCTCGTAGAAAATGGCCTCGACCGGACACGCCGGCTCACACGCGCCACAGTCGACGCACTCGTCGGGATGGATGTAGAGCATCCGCCCGCCCTCATAGATGCAGTCCACCGGGCACTCGTCTACACACGCGCGATCCTTGACATCGACACACGGGAGACCGATCACGTAGGCCATGGCACTAGTTTACACAAGTCTTGCTTGTAATAATAGGATGGCTCGTATGACGGTCTTCGAGTTGGACGTGCGGCAGGTCCCGAAGCCGCAGCGGCATCCGCTGATCTTCGATCGGTTCGCAGACCTCGCTCCAATGTTCGATCGGAATCCACATCGAGTCGATCGAGGTGATCGCGATGAGCGCCGAGTTGGACGACGACCTTCTGGCCGTGCGCGCCCGGCTGGGCTGGAGCAGTGGCGCGGTACCGGGACAATGCTGCGCGGTGGTTGGCTATGACGGCTCCTCGTCGAGCGCGGCGGCCCTCGCTTACGCCGGGGGCTGGGCCCAACGAAACCTCGGCGCCGTCGTAATCGTCCACGTAGACGCGGCGGCCGCGGGAATGATGATGGCTCAGGGTGCATGTGCCATGACCGGCGTCGTCCCGCTGGAAATCCCGCAGCGCGACATGTCCACCGACGTCGAGGAAGCAATGACGTACGTCTCGACGCGCTGGGCCTACCTGAACGTCAGTGGAGACGTGGCCGATCAACTGGAACGGATCGCTGGCGCACTGGCGGCAGATGTCATCGTCGTCGGCAGGTCCAGGCGCCCGCGACTACGGATCGCATCATCGGTAGCTCGCCGCCTGCTCGGCACGAGCCGCCACATCATCATCGTGGTGTGACGTCGGCTATCAATTCGGTTCATCGGCGCTGGCCCGGAGCGGTGCCGTTCGCGGCTCGCTACCAGTTGGACGGGGGGTCGCTGGCGGGAAATGACTCAAGCCCCCATTCATCGACGATGTCGTCGAAGTCGCGGCCAGCTGCAGCGATCTGCGTGATCGATCGCTCCTCTCGAGAATGGAGCAGGGAAACGACAGCGGGCGCGAGCCGTAGAGGGCAGGTGCTATCGAGGTCAATTGCCATCGTCGTCCGATCAGAATCAGGCCGGCGCGGCCAGCTCGGAGCCGCGGGAACTGCCGCTTCCATGATGGTCGCTTGATCGAGATCGCGCAGGGTGCGTGGATGGAAGACTTCACGAGACCAGATTGCCGGTCATCGGCAGTGAACGCGGCACGTCCGCGCTGTGGGCTTCAGCGGCCGGGAAGGGAGCGGCGAGGCCAATCCAGCAAGCGTGCGCCGAGGACGGCCGCTTGGAGCGCGAACCGCTGTGGGGGATGCGCCGTGTTGTATCCGGTGAGTTCTTTGACCTTCGCCAGCCGGTAGGTGACGGTGCGGACCGATACGTTGAGCAGTCGCGCAGCTTCGGTCGCGACATCGCCAGCATTGAAGTAGGCCTGGAGCGTCTCGATCAGCAATGCGGCGCCGCCTCGCACTTCGTTGAGCGGCCCCAGTACGTCTTCGATGAGGTCGATGATCGCCGCTTGGTCCCGGCCAAGCACGCGGTATACGAGTAGGTTCTGCGGGTCGACGTTGCTGTCGAGGTCGAATCGTTCTGCCAGGGTAAGAGCCTCGCGGGCCTCTTCGTAGGAGCGGGCGATGCCGTAGGCGCCGGGGAACGATCGACCGGTCGCGACCCTCCATTTCTCGCCGGCCCTCAGGCGATCCAGCTCGGTCCCGATTATTCGGCTCACAGCCACGGTCTGTTCCAGCGATGATGTCCGCGTTGATGTCCCCGGGACCACCACCACGACACGGTTGTCCTTCGTCGCGACCAGCACCTCACGATCACCGAACCTGTCCACGATCGTCCGCTCCAGGGTGATGGCCGCCCGGTCGACGTCCCCGTTCGCGCCCTTAGGCGCCGCCAGCGCGACATGGTGGGCCATGGTGAGATCAAGGCCGAACGGCTCGGCGCGTTCCACCGTGCGCGAGACGTCGGCATCTCCACGCAGCAGATCGTCGATGAACTCACGTCGCAGTGCTTCTTCGTGACGGGTCATTTCTCGTCGGGCCGACTGGTGCCCGTCGACGAGAGCTCCGACCGCATCATCGAGCACACGCAGCACCGCTTCGGCGGCGGCGCGCACCTTGTCACGATCGCGGGATCGTGCCGCCATCGGAAGTTCTCGCCACAGTCGCCAGGCTGCTGACAAGTACAGCTCGACAGCCTGGCGCGCGCTGACACCCTGTTCGGCAGCAAGCCGGCCAAGCTCGCGCACCGCGCCAAGTTCTCCGGCCATGGGGCGCCGACCGTTGATCGCAGCATTCGCCAGCATCGGCAGGTATCCGCCCAGCAGCTCGACGGGCACGCGGCAGGCCTCGGCAGCTCCCGCCGCCACCGCTGCCAGCCAGTCGTCGGGCTCCGTCCGGGCAGGCGTCCGGCGGCGCCGAGTGGACTTCGAAGGCTCTGTCACTTGCCGGCCATTTTCACTCAGGTCCTCGGACGTCCGGCGGTCAGTGGGTAGGAAACGGGTTGCCGGCCGTCGGCAACTGCGAGCTGTCATCTCTGACCGGTCGCAACCCTAACTGGGACGCGATGCGCACGGCATGGTGGACCTCAGCAGACAGACGCGCTACCGCAACATTCGACGGCGGAGAGGCAGTGATCATCATGGACGCCGCACTAGCACTTGTCGCCCCATCCATTCTGCCGCCGATCTGTCGCAGCGCGGAGCAGAACGCCGACGGCGGAGATCCCGCTTTCGGGCTATGGCCTTTGACCGACGCACCGGCTGTCACCGCTACCGGTTAACTCTCCGTCCGCTCCGCAGTACGCCCCCCGGCTGATCGCACACTCCACCATAACCCCACGCCAGCCTCGACGGCTCCAATGGGGCCGCCCCCCTTCCTCGCCGCACACACGGTTTCAACCGTGTAACGACGGCTTCCCTCGACACAAGGAGGACCCATGACCGCTGTGGTTAGAACGCCAGGTCACGCGCTCGAAGACACGGAATCGATCCAGTTAGCCGGACTGCTCGCCGCGCTCCACGAGCAACGTCGGTTTCGCATCGAGCAACTGGAAGAGCTGGCGGCACAGACTGCGGACCGTTCAAGGCTCATCGAAGACGACCCTCAAGACGAGGTGGCCGACGCTCTCCGAGCCGGCGCAGCAAGTGCGCTGCGTGAGATCGAGGCGGCCCTCGCACGGATCGAAGTCGGGAGTTACGGCAAGTGCGAGCGGTGCGAGTGCGCGATCCCGCTGGAACGACTGGAGATCCTCCCGATGGCGGCGCTGTGCATGCGGTGCCAGTGTGCGCTGGAAGCACGAGCACGATGACGATCGAAGTATGACGACGGTCCTCGCGGTCATAGCCACCGGACTGCTCGTCGGCGCAGCGGGGCTGATGTTTGCGATGTTTCGCCGAGACGAATCGATTCTTGGAGTCGCAGCGCTGGCAATGGGCGTGGCCGCCGGATTCGTAAGCGTGCTGTACGCCGGACTGGAGGGGGCCTGAGTGATCGGGTTCGGCGTCGTGGGCAACGACCACGACCGTGAACGATGCCGCGCCGTCGTCCAGCACGGCCAGATCTCGCCAATCGTCCTTACTGATGTCAAAGGATGGGTCAACGGAATGGATGCGGGCGGTTTCCAGCAGGCTGTCGACGAAGCAGCCGAGGGCTCAGCGCCTGCCACGCCGGGCCGACCGAGCGTCAGCCATGGGGAGGGAGCCGAGGGTGACGCAGCACCGATCCGGCTCCGGGTTGAACTCGGCCCGCAGCCCGGACCGATCACAGGCCTTCACCAAACCGTCGAGCAGATCGAGGTTCATCCCGCAAACCAGCTCGGTGTAGTTCTCAGCCAGCGCGTGGAAAGGGCAGTTGGCCAAGATGATGGCCCCACCGTCCAGCCGCGGCTCGTAGCCGCACTCAGCAAGGACATCGCCGACTACTCGCACCGTTGCGGCCCGGCCGGCTCGATTCCCGGCCTGCTCCCGGGCCTGTTCACCCAACGCCCGACCGGCGGTCGCGGCCGCGTCCCGCAGGGTCTGGGTGATGGCTACGTCCGACTTCGCCGCGGTCGCGATTGCCTCGGCCATGACACGACCGGCCAGACCGTAACGCCGCTCCGGCAGGCTCACCGCAACCTCTTTGGACGAGCGGCGGTAACGCTTGGCGGGCCGCCCCGCCCCAGGACCGCTCCGCCCCGGCGGGCGGCTGTACTCGACGTCGAGCAGGCCGTCCGCTTCCAGCTTGTCGAGGTGGAACTTGGCCGCATGATGGGCTACGCCGACGGCGTCAGCGGCCTGCGTGCGACCGACCGGATCGGGCTGCCCGACGACGTAGCGGTACAGCGCGCGCCGGATCGGATCAGCGAGCGCCGCGATCTTACCTACTCGCTCGTCGAACTCGTCAGTGCTGACCCGTGACTCCATCAGCGTCTCCTATCGTCGTCGCCCGTTTTCTATCGGACACTCTCATTGACGTAACAATGTCGCCTGGTCTATCGTATATGAATATTTCTGATACAGAGGAGAGCGCCATGACAAGCATTGCTGCACGTGCGCAAGCAATCCCGGATTCGGGACAGTCGATGGGGGAGCGGCTGAAGACCGATCGCACCTTCCAGGCATTCTGGATGATGCGCCTCGGATTCACGCTCGTCCCGATCCTGTTCGGCGCCGACAAGTTCGCTCACGTGATGGTCAACTGGGACAAGTATCTCGCCCCAGAACTGCAACACTGGATCAGTCCCTTCAGCACCGTCCACCAGACGATGTACTTCGTCGGCGCCGTGGAGATCATCGCCGGTCTCCTCGTGTTGCTGTTGCCACGAATCGGCGGTTACGTCGTAGCTCTGTGGCTGGCGGGCATCATCGTCAACCTCGCCCTCATCAGCGGCTACTGGGACATCATGATGCGTGATGTCGCCCTGTTCCTCCTCGCCCTGACCTTCGCCCGGTTGTCCGGGGCGTTCCCAGCGGGACGCATCTCGGACTGGCTGGTGTCGAAAACACGGCACTAGCAGCACAGCTGAGTACGCGGCTGATTTTGTACTGGAGTAGTTGTAACAATTCGATCGGACGTGCGGTGAAGGAGGTCGGCCCCATGGCACCACCCGCGTTGACCGCATTGACCGAAGCTGGTGTGTCCATCTGGCTGGACGACCTGAGTCGCGAACGGTTGACATCGGGAAGCCTGGCCGACCTGATCGCGCACGGCCAGGTTTCTGGCGTGACGACCAACCCGAGCATTTTTGCCAAGGCGATAAGCGGCACAGCGGACTACGACGCCCAGTTGTGTGAGCTAGCCGTTCGCGGGATCGGGGCGGGCGAGGCGTTGCGGGCATTGACCACCTACGACGTGCGGTGGGCGTGCGACCTCCTCCGTCCGGTCTACGAATCGACCGACGGGGTAGACGGTCGGGTGTCGATCGAGGTCGACCCGAGGCTTGCCCACAACGCCGCCGCGACGATTGCCGAAGCCAGAGCACTGTGGTGGGCGGTCGACCGTCCTAACCTGTTCGTCAAGATTCCCGCCGCGCACCAGGGACTTGAGGCGATCACGGCGTGCCTGGCCGAAGGCATCAGCATCAACATCACGCTGATCTTCTCGCTCGCCCGTTACGACGAGGTCATGTCCGCATTCCTCGACGGCCTCGAGCAGGCCCGCAGGAATGGTCACAAGCTGGCCACCATCGGGTCGGTCGCCTCCTTCTTCGTCTCTCGAGTCGACTCGGCGATCGATGCGCAGCTCGATAAGATCGGGACGGCCGAAGCGGCTGCGCTACGCGGCCGGGCAGCAATTGCCAACGCCCGCCTCGCCTACCAACGCTACGAACGGGTGTTCTCCGGCGCCAGATGGAAGCGGTTGGCCGCCGACGGCGCGCACGTTCAACGGCCGTTGTGGGCATCGACCTCGACGAAGGATCCCGCCTACTCGGACACGCGGTACGTCGTCGACCTGGTAGCGCAGTGCGTCGTCAACACGATGCCCGAAGCCACTCTGCGCGCAGTCGCCGATCACGCCACCGTGCTAGGCGATTCGGTGCACGACCACTACGCCGACGCGCAACAGGTCCTCCACGGGCTGCGTGCAATGGGCATCGACTACGACAGTGTGGTGCAGGAACTGGAAGACGACGGAGTGGCCAAGTTCGAGCAGGCGTGGGACCACCTGGCCGAGCAACTCGCGACCACCCTGCAGACAACAGGCGACGCAAGACGCCAAGGCAGAGCCTGACGGCAACACGGCACGGCGGCTCTGACCGTCGGCGGCCGAGCACGATCAGTTTTCGGTCGACCAGCTCGAAAACCGCACGTTCGTAAGCTGAATCTAGGCCATCCGCAGCGATCTGCCGGGAGTAGGATGGTGATGTTTCATTTATCATCATGGAGGCAGGCGATGACGCAACGACCCTCCGTGAGAACGGCGCGGGTCTACGACCTGCCGGCTCGGACCGATGGCACCCGCGTGCTGGTCGATCGAGTATGGCCTCGTGGCCTGAGCAAGGAGAACGCGCACATCGCGACGTGGTGCAGACAGGTCGCGCCATCCACCGAACTGCGCAAGTGGTATGCGCACGATCCGGCGCGGTTCGCCGAGTTCTCACGCCGCTATCGGGCTGAACTGAAAGAGCCTGAGCGTGCCGCGGCACTGCAACATCTTCAAGAGCTGGCGCGATCCCACACTGTCACCCTGGTCACGGCGACCAAGGCGATCGAGATCAGCCAGGCCGCCGTCCTCGCCGACCTACTGCGAGGACCGTGAGGCCGGACTCCGGTCCCGGGTGGGCCCGAGACCAGGAGCACTCGACGCAGGCCGCGCCGGCACCGGTGTTGACACGAATGGTGACTGCCGAACTCTGGTCGAAGGGACCCCCATGAACTCATCCGCACCTCACGAGGCCGAGCAGGTTGGTCCGCCCGATTCCACGGAATCGACCGCCCACGCCCCGCTGACCCTGTCCGACGAGCATGCGCTACTGATCGGTGAGGTCACCGCCCGCGTGGACGCAACGGTGCACGAAATCGAGAATGGGCGCTGGCCCACGAACGAGTTGCGCGAACTCGTCAACTACCTGCACCTTGAGGTCTTACGCCAGATTGTCGACGAGGAGTGGCTGCTCTTTCGCACGTCCCGCTCGACGCCCGAGGGCCTAGACCGGCTCCGTCGCGATCACCTGGAACTACGACTGACCATCGATCTGTTGACGCATGCGACCATGTCCCGCGAGCTTTCCCCAACGCAAATAGTTGCGACGATCGACCACCTTCTAACCCAGCTCACCGATCACATGGCCGCAGAGGAGCGCCTGCTCGGTGCGGCGGGCGCCGAGGTGCCAGCCGTGCAGACTGTCGGCAGCCAGCCGCACGAGTGGTACGACCTCACCGAGGGGCCGGTGATCGACCTCGACAAACTGCCCGGCGAACAGGGCGCCGACGCGGCGCTGGCCCGGCTGACCCGTCTTCGGCGCGGAGAGAAGGTCGAGTTGCAGGCCAGCATCGACCCGGGTCCGCTGTGGCAACGGCTGGTCCGGGCTGATCCGGGCGGCTACGGCATTACTTACCTCGAGAACGGACCCCGACGCTGGCGAGTCCAGCTGGTCAACCGCCCGGACCGGTGGTCTCCGCAACCGATGGCCTAGCGGCCTACCTGGCCTGCGGGGCGCGCGCGGGACGAGCGGCTGCTTGTGGCCACGCCGGGCTTGGCCACGAGGTGGACGACGCACAGGGACGGTTCGACGAAGGGGTCAAGTCGCTGCGCCTCCAAAGGTGCATCGATTTCGCCGAGCAGGCCCTGCATCAGTCCAAGGTGAATCGAGCAGATGATGTCGCTGTGTGCTTCAGCTACTTCGCGGAATGGGCACTGATGCAGCAGGATCCGTCGCTTGCGCCCGGAGGTCACAGCTTCGGGGGCGAAGCCAACCTCGTCGAGAGCCGCCACAAGTTGGCGGGTCGCCGCCGCTGAGTCAACCCGTTGGAATGGCGCCGGCTTGTCCGCGAGGTATCGGCCCCAGACCTTCCCGGCCTTCAAAGCAGATTTCACCGGTTGCGGCGTTTGGGTTGACAGGAAGCTGGTCAGGATCTCCGCTAGCAGACGGTAGCTGCGGCGCCCGGTCGGCGTGGCATCCGGACTGGCCGTGTAGAGCGCGCGCGGTCGGCCAGGAAGCTTGCGATCCTCGATCGCGCGCTCGGCCAGGCCCGCCGCAACCAGACCGTCGAGATGAAAGCGTGCAGTATTGAAATGCATGCCGATGCGGTCCGCGACGTCCGTGACGCCGAGTGGTTCGCTGGATTGCTGCAAAAGCGTCCAGACACGAGACCGGGTGGTCCCGAGTACTTGGGCGGCGTCGGGATCTGTGCGCAGCTGACTGGTGGTCACAAACACCTAGTTTCTCACTAATTATCTGTAGAAACAATTAAGTGTCAGTCCTGCGTGTCGGTGACGCCTGCGCGGGGCCGCCTCGACTCGAATGACGTCCGATGGCTTCGTCGTGAGCTGCGCCGCGGCCGCGCAGGCGCCCGGCGCCGAGCCGACCATTAGCCACAACGAGGTGTTCTTCACCGATCAGCGAGGCCGTAACTTACGCGCCAACTCGGCGGTGTCCTCCCGGCCGGGAGGTCGGCGAGTGCCGGCCGCGCACCAGGTGAGGCTTCCTGAGATGCTGTCACCTGAGTCATGCGCGCCCTCAGGCGATCCCGCCCGACCGGTACACGTTGCGCCACCGACCACCGATCTGCGAGACCCAGGCGCGCGCAGGGCGGATGTCGACGTGTGGATAACGGCGCGGGTCGGGCAGTTCGAGGACGACATCAGCACCGGTATAGGCGATCTCCTTGCTGAGCCGGCGCAGCGCTTCGATCCTATGCAGGGTCGCGCCGCCGGCCAGCAGTACCGGTAACGGGGGGCCGCCGAGCTCCTGCCACTCAGCCCTCCAGCCCCTGATGCGCCGATAGGCATCGATGGTGATCGGAGCTCGGTCCACACTCACGGCGTAACCGGTCTGCCGCAACGGGTCGGCGTCCGAGCCGGACCGCAAGACAGGGCCGGCGAGTGGAGTGCGCAGCACATTGGGATTGCCGATGTCCGCACGCTCTCGCCAGTACAGCTCGAACAACAGGCGGCGCACGTCGCCCTCGCCGGGGCTGCCGTAGACCTCGGCGTAGGCCGACACCGCCGCTTCGCTTTTCGCGACGATCGGCGGCATCGTCCACGGCAGCTGCTCGCCGGGCAGCAGCAGGC
This sequence comes from Jatrophihabitans sp., assembly GCA_035248685.1. Taxonomy (GTDB): domain Bacteria; phylum Actinomycetota; class Actinomycetes; order Mycobacteriales; family Jatrophihabitantaceae; genus Jatrophihabitans_A. The sequence continues at coordinate 36,223 of DATFHF010000080.1, read as the reverse complement.
CCTGCAGAACACGAAATCGCTCGATCAGCGCGTCCTGATCGTCGGCAGACAGCTTCTCGCCGGTGATCGGCAGGCCTGGGCGATGCTCGATAGTGCGGAAATCGACCGACACGCCGGCCGCGGCCAGGATGTCCGTGCGCCGGGCGGCCAAGTAACAGTCCAGGCAGGTGAAGTCGGCATACACAACGATGGTCATGGCGGCCTCCGATCCGGCCACATGTTTTTTACAATCCTACTAGTATTTATTCTGATCGGCGGCGGCACTAGCCGTGATCGCAGACACCGCCGCCTGGGCTAGCGAGGTTCCCGTCCAAGAGATCACCGCCGCGATCGATCACCTCACACTGTCTCCGCGCACCGGCACTGTGTACTGGTGGCGGGTCGAGAAACGCAGCAACCGACTCCTCACCAAGCCACTCCTGCCGCACGACGGCAGAGTCGGCGAAATGGCCGCCGGCTGCGCTCAGCTGTCGCTGATCTGGTCGAGCAGTGGAGCCGGTGTTTCGGCCGGTGCCGGCGCACCATTAACGCCTGCGTCCTCGGTGCCGAGCGCTTCGGTCGCCGCATCGTTCAAGGTTGCGACCAGCCAACCCTCCAGCGAGGTGCAGGAGAGTTCGGCCGCCGCCCGCCACCGCTGCAGGTATTGCTGAGTGACGGAGAACCTGGGGACGGTGACTACGCCGGTGACCGCTGGCAGTTGCCCGGCGGCGGCGCGGATCCTGATGCGCAGCTCGTTACGGGACCAGCCTTTGGCCTCAGCCTGACCGAGCCAGCGGTCCTGCTCGTCGGCGTCCAACGAGGCGACTTCGGCGTGATGCTGGACACTCAGTTGGTACCGGCGCCTCGATGCCGGGAACTTTCGCGCCACCCAGGCGTAGTTGCGTAGGGTTTGGTAGTCGAGGCCCACGCTCTTAATGGCGGACTGGTATCGCTCGCGGAAGCGCTCCTGGCCGTGGACGAGCCAATCGCCAAGGCACCACGCCGAGGTGTCGGCGATCCGGGCGAGCTTGACGCCGGCGTTTTCCCAGTCTTCGTAAGATAAGTCCTCAGGAATCTGTAAGCCGACCCGGGTTACCAGGATCTTGCCGGGTTCTCTGCGTGTGGCAGTGGCGGCCCGATCAAGCGGTCCGGTTCTGTTGATGACGGGGCAGCCGTCAGTTGATAAGTGTGCTGTGTCAACCGCATGCATGAAAACCCCCTAACCCCCGGTAAGAGGTATGCGAATTGCGCCGCGGCCTCCAATTGAGATGCCGCGTGCGGCTTGTCCACTCCGATGATTGCTGTCTCGAATGTGTCGGGCTGGTTTAGCACGACTATGGAAAGGCACCCCGCGCTGATTCTCAGCGGACGATGCACTTGGTCGACGGGTGTAAGCGGCTAGTCGGGCAAGTACCCCTATCGTTCCCTCCATCGCCGATGGGCGCAACCCTATCGAGGCTCACTTTTGGGGCACTTGCCGACCGGTCCTCGATAGGCGGTGGAGTACGTAGCCCACTCTTCTCAGCGCAGATCCGGACGATGCCAGATGGCCGCCCCCAGGTGCGGCCGCTGCCTCGACGTTCCGCGTCGACGACCTGGGCTGGATGAGTACGGCCGCGACCGAGGCCGACAGAATCACCACTGCGGAGATCAGCAATGCGGGTTCTGCCGCGACCACCAGTCCGTGCATGGCGGCCTTAGTCAGCAGCTGGCCGATGCTGCCGCTCGTCTCCGATGCCAGGTCGCCACTGCCGGGATGCAGACCATGGTGGATCAGCCGGTCGACGCCCATCCGCGCGCTGGCTCGATCTGCCGGCGACAGCGGTGCCGTGCCGTGTGCGGCCCAGCCTCGCAACGAACCGGTCCAAACGGCCTGCATGATCGCACCGAGTGTGGCGATGCAGACTGCGCCGCCCAACTGGCGGACCACCTCGATGAGACCAGACGCGCCGCCGAATGCCTCCGGTGACACTTCCTGCATGGCGACGGTGGTGAGCGGCGCGAACGTCATTCCGGCGCCCGCTCCAGCGACGATCAGTGACGGCACAAACCATCCCGAGGGCAGCTGATGCGGTGTTAACAGCGCCGTCACCGCGACGCCCACGCCGAAGCCCAGATAGCCGACGACGAGCAGGTCCTTGAGCGAGAACCGAGTGGCGAGCCGACCTGAAACGGGGGCGACCAGTGATGCCGTCAGCCACATCGGCGACAGCACTAGCCCGGCTGCCAGCGGCCCGGCGCCAAGTGCTGATTGCAGGTAGAAGGTCATCACCAGTTGGGTGCCGAAGATGCCGAAATAGGTGGCTGCCGACGCCCCGATCATCAGCCGATAGTTGGGCACCGTGAAGAGGGCCCGGGGCAGCAGGCCGTCCGTTCGCGTCCACTCCCAGCACACAACGCCGGCGACGACCACAACGCCAGCCACCAGCAGTTGGGCGGCTCGCACCGGCCCGAGGATCGCTCCCCAGTCAAGTTGTGCTCCCTCGATCAGGGCATACAGAACGGCGAACATGCCGATCGAAGCGAGCAGGCTCACGGTGACGGGCACCTGCTGCCGCCCGGGCCGGCGGGTAGCCGGCAGCACCAGATACGTGGCCGCCATTCCGACGGCGCCGATGGGGAGGTTGAGGTAGAAGATTGAGCGCCAGCCGAACGCGTCGGTCAGGACGCCGCCCAGGACCGGCGCGGCCGCGGCGGCCGATCCGAGAACCGTGGCCAGCACCCCGAAAGCCATCGCCCGACGCTCTGGCGGGAAAACCGCAGTGGTCACGGCGAGGGCCTGGGGAGCCATCGCCGCGGCACCGACACCCTGCGCCACCCGGGCTGCGATCAGCGCGGCGACGCTAGCCGAGAGGGCGCATCCCAGCGAGGCGGCGGTGAACAACAACAGGCCGACGAAGAACATGTTGCGGTGCCCGACCAAATCGCCGAGCCGGCCACCGAGCAGCAATAGCATCGCGAAGGTGAACAGATACCCGTTCAGCACCCACAGCAGTTGGCCAACTGACGCGTGAAGATCCGATGCGATGCTCGGAGCCGCGACATTTGATGCTCCGCTGTCGATAATGTTCATAAAATAGCCGAGGGCTACAACGAGCAGTGCCGCCCACGGACCGTAGCGGTCGGGTACGCGTGGATGCGCGGCAGCCGCCATCGGGTATGCCTCTCGCTCACTGGCTAATTGTGTTCGTCAAATCACGATGCCACATCCCCAGGCCGAACGCCGATCGTCGTCGTTCGAGAAAATCCCGAGAAAGGAGTGGGCGATGCTCCAGGAACCACCCGACAGCTACCTCGTCGTCTTCAACGACGAGGAACAGTTCTCCATCTGGCCGGCCGACCAGCCAGTGCCGACAGGGTGGCAAGCGGCCGGAAGGTCTGGCACCCGCGAGTCATGCCTGTCGTACATCAGCGAGGTGTGGGTCGACATGCGGCCACGCAGCCTACGCGAAGCAACGCGAGACGGCTGATCGTGGCCGGGTTCACTGGTTGGGGACCCGAGTTTGTCGCCTTCTTCGACGGCTTGGCCGTGCACAACAGCAAGGAGTGGTTCGACCGACATCGCGACCTCTATCAATCGGCTGTCCGGAAGCCGACCGAGGAGTTAGTGGCCGAACTGGCACCGCAATACGGAACGGGCAAGATCTTCCGGCTGAACCGGGATGCTCGCTTCGCAGTAGGACAGCCGCCGTACCACACCAACATTGCGGTCGAGTTCGCCGGTTCCGGGGTACACCACTACCTCTCAGCCTCCGCGTCCGAACTGATCGCATCCGTCGGCCCGTTCCGCACCGACTCCGCCTGGGTCAGCCAGTACCGGCAGGTGGTGGCAGGTGCTGGCGGCTCGCTGTTGCAGCGGATCCTCGAGGACCTGCGCACGGCCGGCTACACCATCGGCGGCGACACGTTGCGCACCGCGCCGCGTGGCTACCCGCCCGACCATCCGCACAGAGAACTGCTGCGCCACCGCAGCATCACCGCGAGCCGCCGATGGCCGGCGGCCGACTGGGTCGGCGACCGCCGTGCCATCGAGCTCGTCCAAGACGCGTGGGACAAGGCCGGACCCCTGGTCAGCTGGTTACGCAGGAACTGCCCGACGGAGGAACCATGACCAGCACCGCGCAATTGAAGGAGTATCAGAAGGCCGCCTGGTCGGCAGGTGACTACGTAGCGGTAGCCGGCGCGACAGTCATCGCCAGCGAGCTGCTGGTGGCGGCGGTCGACGTCCGTCCCGGGGACCGAGTGCTCGATGCCGCCTGCGGCAGCGGCAACGCCATGCTGGCCGCTGCACGACGATTCGCCGAGGTCACCGCCCTGGATTTCTCTCCCGCCATGCTCGCCGAAGCACGCCACCGTGCCGGCGTCGAGCGAACTCAGGTCCGGTTGGTCGAGGGTGACCTGGAGTCACTGCCATTCCCGGACGGCTACTTCGACGTGGTGCTCTCAGCGTTCGGAGCGATGTTCTCGCCCGATCAGGTACGTACCGCGGCCGAGCTGGCGCGAGTATGTCGACCCGGCGGCCGGATCGGCATTGCGTCGTGGACGGCGGAGGGCGCCCTGGGCCAACTGTTCTCGGTAGCCGCCCGGCACGTCCCCGCCACGCCCGGTGTCGCATCACCGACCGCCTGGGGCGATCCGGATCAGCTAGCCATGCTGTTTGGCGCCGCGGTGACCGGCATTTCCTGCACACGCCGACAGGTGATGTTTTGCTACCACTCGCCCGAGCACTGGATGCGCCACTTCAAGGACCACTTCGGCCCCACGCGGATGATGTTCTCGATCCTTCCAGCGCGGCTCGCCGAGCCGCTGGAACGAGAGTTGATCGGCATGTGGGACGGCTTGAACCAGGCCACCGACGGTCGCCTGGTCGCGCCAGTGGAATATTTGGAGGCGGTGCTCACGACGAGCAACTGAGCACCACCTTCCCGATTTGGGTGCCCTGCTGTACAGCGGTGAGCGCTGCCTGTACCTGGCCCATCGGGTAGCTGGCGGCAACCACCGGTCGCAGCCCGGCGCCGGCTGCGGCGACCAATGCGCCGAACTCGTCGGCATTGCCGGTCGTGGAGCCGAGGATGCTCAGGTGCCGGGCGAAGAGCCGAGGCAGGTTGACCTGGCTCATCACGCCGGTGGTGGCGCCGCAGGTGACAACCCGACCGCCGACCGCCGCCGAACGCAGCGATTCATCGAACGTGGCCGCCCCCACGTGGTCGACGACGACGTCCGCGCCGGCGGCATCGGTGACCTCCAGCACCGACCGGGAAAACCCGGTCGAGGAGAAGGTGTGGCTCGCCCCGAGCGACACCAGCTCTGCGCGCTTGTCCGGGTCGCGGCTGGTGGCCAATACGGTCGCGCCGAGATGCCGGCCGATCAGGATCGCCGCAGTGCCGACCGCGCCGCTCCCACCCACCACGAGCAGGGTTTCTCCCTGCCGCAGCTGCGCGCGCGTGGTCAGCATCCGCCAGGCGGTTAGGTACGCGAGCGGCAACGCCGCGGCCTCGTCCCAGTTCAGCGTGGCCGGCTTTCGGTACAGGTTCCGAGACGGAACCTGCACTAACTCGCAGGCAGCCCCGTCGGAATGCTCGCCGAGCACCGCGAACTGGGCGCAGTGCACGTGCTGGCCCACCCGGCACCGGGTGCAGACGCCGCAGGCCGCGACTGGATAACAGATGACCTCGTCACCCGGCGTCCAGTCGGGCGAGCCGCTGGCCTCCACCACGCCGGCGCCGTCGGCGGCGATCACCCTGGGCGGTTGAACCCGCTGGGCACCGGTGACTACCCACACATCGAGGTGGTTCAGGCCGGCCGCTCGTACGCGTACCCGGACCTGGCCGTTCGGTGGTTCGACGATGGCGCGTTCGCGCAGGTGTACTCCAGCCGGTCCGACCGGTTCCTCCCAGACGGCGCACTGCCCCTGGCTGACCACGATCGGGGCTCTCACCTGCCCGGCACCTCGCCGGGCTCCGCAGTCGGCAGAAACCGCAGTATCGCCTCGAGGAGGCCTGGACCGGAGTCGATGGCATGGTGTGACTGGCCTGGCAGCAGCTCGATCCGGGCGTTGGCCAGCAGGGCATTCACGGCTTCCGTGCCCAGCCGCAAATCCGGCGGGCTGTGCTCGCCGACCAGCAGCAATACCGGACCGCGAACCCGGCGCAGGCGGGCCGATTGTGGCATGTAATCCAGCGCTGCCGCTGCCTCACGTGCCACCGTGCGCACCAGGCCGGCCGCACGCTGGCCGAAGCCGGGCAGCTGTCGCAGCAGCCGGATCTGCTGGTCCGGCAGCCGAACGACATCCCGGAGAAAGACACAGACCGCCTCTTCATGCTGACCAGCCTCGGCAAGGTCATGAATGCGGTCCACCCAGGCCGCGGCAGTCGCAGCGGTGGCCTCGACTCGAATAGGCGGCTCGAAGAGCACCAGGGGACCGATGTGCGATGTCTCGGCAGCGGCCTCCAGCGCACAGATCGCCCCGTAGGAATGGCCAATCATGATCGCATCACCGGCCCGCGCGGCCACCGCGGCGAGGTCTGCCGCCTCGTCACCGAGCGTGTAACGCTCGGCGTCGCCGCTTCCGCCGCGGCCCCGGCGGTCGATGGCCCAGACCTGGAATACCTCCGCCAACCGTTCGATGAGCGGAGACCAACGGCTGTGGTCATCCCCGGTGCCGTGTACGAGGACCAGCGGCCGGCCATGCCCGGTTCGCCAGCAGGCTATCTCGACATTGCCGGCGCCACGCACCCATGTCGTGCGCGTGCTGAGCAGGGAGCCGGCCACCTGGGTCATCCACGCACCCTGGTGAGCAGCGGCAACACCGCGGCCCGGACGAGGTCGAGCACCGCATCGCGGTCGGTGTCCAGGTAGAAGTGACCGCCCGGCAGCAACTGTCGCCGGAAGGCCGCTGTGGTGTGTGCCTGCCACTGGTCCAGCGAATCCGTGGAAATCTCGTCGTTGCGGCCACCGATCGCGGTTACCGGACAGTCCAGCGGCGCCTCGGCGAGGTAACGGTAGGTCTCGTGCATCTCGAAGTCGGCGCGCAGCGCGGGCAGCAGAACGTCCCGCAGGGCCGCGTCGTGCAGCAGCTCGTCTGGGGTGCCGCCGAGCTTATGCAGTTCGACCCACAACTCCTCGTCAGGCAGCAGGTAGGTGCGGGTGATGATCGGAAGTTGAGGAGCGGCCGATCCCGAGACCAGCAACGCCGCCGGCACCGCCAGCCCCCGGCGTCGCAGCCAACGAGCGACCTCGAAGGCAGCGATTGCGCCGACGCTGTGGCCGAAGAACACGAGCGGAAGGTCGTCGGGATGGTCGGCGAGCAGTGCCTCGCCTACCGCGTCGACCAGGTCATCGAGGCGGTGCACCGGCGGCTCGTTCAGTCGCTGGCCCCGGGCCGGCGGTTGCACGCAGATGACCTCCACGTCTGCGGGCAGCAGCCGAGGCCAATCGCCGTAGGTCGCCGGGCCGCCGCCGGCATATGGGAAGCAGACGAGACGCACCTGGGCCTCGGCAGCGGGTTGTGGCCGTACCAGCCACGGAACCTCCGACGGGCGTAGCGTTGCGGCCATCTCGGCAATGGTCGGGTGGGAGTAGAAGGCGGCCAGGTCGACCTGCACGCCCCACCGGTCCTCGATCGCGCTCACCATCTGCACCGCGATCATCGAATGACCGCCGAGGTCAAAGAAGCTGTCGGCGATACCGACCTCGTTTCGGCCTAGCAGGCGGCGCCACAGCTCGACGAGATCCTGTTCCACCCCGTCGGTGGCCAGGTGCAACGGTGCTGGCGAGGCGTCCCGCCGGCCGGCCGGTTCGGGTAACGCCTGCCGGTCCAGCTTGCCGTTGACGGTCCGCGGCAGCCGGTCGAGCAGTACAAAATCCGACGGCAACGCGTACGACGGCAGGGTCGCGGCGAGGCCGCCATGGATGGCGGCGACCGCGCCGCGATCTACGCCGGCGAGGTAGGCGACCAGCCGCAGGGCGTCGCCGTCACCGTGCGCGACGACGGCAGCGTCAGCCACCCCGGGTTGGCTGCACAGCACAGCCTCGATCTCGTCCAAGTTGGTCCGTTGACCCCGGACCTTGACCTGCCGGTCAACCCGTCCGACGATCTGCAGGCTGCCGTCGGGCAACCGGCGGCCGAGATCGCCGGTGGCGAATCGGCGCCCACCCGGCACCCCGAACGGATCCGGCAGCCAGCGGGCAGCGGTCTGCGCCGGATCGCCGAGATAGCCGCCGGCCAGGCCGGGTCCTGCCACGTGAACCTCCCCGATGGTGCCGGTGTCCACCGGCATGCCAACCGGGTCGAGGACGTAGGCCGACATGTTGGCCACCGGCCATCCAACCGGTGGCGGCTCGACCCGACCGGCACCCATCGCGATGCCAGCAGCCCGGTCCAGCCAGGAGGTGACGTGGGTGGTCTCGGTCGAACCGTAGGTGACCGCGACCTCGAACGGCAGGTCGGCCGGTGGCCAGTGCTTGATCGCTTCGCCGGTGAGAATCAGTAGCCGCGGCCCGCCGTCAGTGGGCCAGGGCAGCCGGAACAACGGCTCGGCGAGGGTGCGTGTCAGCTGGACCACCGTCACCCGATTCGCCAGCAGCCAATGCTGCATCCGCTCGGCGAATAGCATCGTCTGGGTGTCCGGCACGTACACGGTGCAGCCGGTGGCCAGCGCCGGCCATAACTCGTTCATCAGGGAGATGCCGAAGCCGGGCGGGGACAGCCAGCTCAGCCGGTCCTCCGCGGTGAGTGCCAACGCCTCTCTGGCCCAGTGCACGCACTGGAGCACCGCCGCGTGCCGGGCCAGCACGCCCTTAGCGGTGCCGGTCGAGCCCGAGGTGTAGGAGATGTGCGCGGCGCTGTGCGGGCTGAGCGGCGGATCGGCCAGGAACTCGGCCGGCGGGGGGTCGCTACCGCGGACCACCGGCACGGCAGCGAGGCCGGTGGCCGCCATTAGCTTGCGCACGGCGGCCGGCGTGCCTTCGCCATCGGCTACCAGCACGGTGCGCACGTGGGCGTCGCGCAGGTTCGTCCCGGTGCGTGCCGGCGGTGCTCCGGGGTCGATGAGGACTGGTGCGGCGCCCGAGCGGACGACGCCGAGCAGCGCGATCGCGGCCTCCGGCCCGCGTGGGAGGCACACGCCGATCCGCACGCCCGGTCGTGCCCCCGCGGTGCTGCGCAGGCCGGCGGCGATGGCGGTGGCCCACCGGTCCAGGTCGCGGTAGCTGAGCGGATCGCCGTCGGTGACGACGGCCGGTTGTTCGGGACGGGCTGCCGCCTGGGCCGCGATCATCTGGTGGATCAGCCGGTTGGTGGGATAGGCGGCGCTCCGACCATGGGGCGAGGGGGTCATCGGGCGTCATCCCTCAGGTCGATGATGGTGAAGTCGGACGAACCGGCTCCGGGCTGGTCACGCCAGTTCGGTTGGACCCGGTGAGCCAGGTCACGCGCGGTCGGATGCCGGAAGAACAACGCCACCGGGATATCCACGCCGGCCACAGCCACCTCGTTGATCACGCCGATGGCACGCAGCGAATCGCCGCCGACGGCGAAAAAGTTGTCGGTAGGCCCGAGCTGCTCAGTGCCTAGCACCCGTCCCATCGCCTGCAGCAGCAGCGCCTCGGTCGGGCTGGCCGGCTCCCTGTTCACCGCCCCGTCGGACCGATCGGGCGCAGGCTCACCGAGCGCGATGAGCGCTGCCCGGTCCAGCTTGCCGTTGCCGGTTAGCGGCAGCGCTGAGTGCATCACATACCGAGCAGGAACCAGCTCGGCGGGCAGCTTGTTGGCGAGGTGGCGGCGGAGTTCGTCGTCGGCCGGCCGGCTTCCGGGTTCGGGGACCACGTGGGCGACAAGCCGGAGCGCGGCCCGCTGGCCAACCGCGACGACGCAACAGGCGGCAACCTGCGGGTGTGCTCCGAGCGCGGCCTCGATCTCACCCAACTCGATCCGTTGCCCCAGGATCTTCACCTGGAAGTCCTCCCGGCCCAGGATTTCCAGCTCGCCGCCGGGGCGGTACCGGCCGAGATCCCCGGTCCGGTAAAGCCGATCGCCGGAACGCGGGTGGAGGAAGAACCGGGCAGCGGTCTTGGCCTCGTCCCGCCAGTAGCCGCGAGCGAGTCCGGTGCCGGCAATGAACAGTCCGCCGGTAACCCAGTCCGGACGCGGTTGCAGCATGTCGTCCAACACGTGCCAGCGCTGGTTGGCCAGCGGCCGGCCGTACGGCACGCTGTTCCAGCTGGGTTCCGGCGGCCCCACCTCGTGGAAGATCGACCAGATCGCCGCCTCGGTAGCGCCGCCCAGGCTGATCAGCCGAGCCCGGGGCGCCACCGTGCGCAACTGCTGGTACGTGCCGAGGGCGATCCAGTCGCCGCTCAACATCACCATCCGCAGCGAATCGGGCAGCCGCTCGCCCCGGCCGGTGAGGTATTCGATCAGGATCTGCAGCAGGGCCGGTGCGGAGTTCCAGATCGTGACGCCATACCGGGCGACCAAGTCGGCCCAGGCCGCGGGCTCCGGATTGTCGGCGGCGGGTGGCATCACCAGGGTGCCGCCGGCGCCGAGGACACCGAAGATGTCCCAGACCGACAGGTCGAAGCTCAGCGAGCTGACCGCCAGAACGCGGTCGGCCGGCCCCACCCGGAAGCGCCGGTTGATGTCCAGCACCGTGTTCAGTGCCGCCCGGTGATCGATCATGACCCCTTTCGGCTCGCCGGTCGAGCCGGAGGTGTAGATGACGTAGGCGAGATCCTCCGGGCCGGGTGGCATTGGCAGCCGCGCACCGTCCGCCGCCGGCGGGCCGTGTCGGCCGGCAGTCACCGTGATCACGTCGACGCCGGGGGGCGGCGTGGCGACAGACTCCGTCGGCTGGACCAGCAGGGCGCGCACCCGCCCGTTGTCGATCAGATATCGGATCCGCTCCAGCGGAAGCGCCGGGTCGATCGGGAGGTAGGCCGCGCCCGCCCGCAGGATGCCGAGCACTGCGGCGACCTGTTCCCAGCCCTTACCCATGAGGACACCGACCAGGTGGCCGCGAACGTCGCCAAGTGCCGCCAACCGGCGGGCCAGGCCGGCCGAGACCTCGTCCAGCCGGCGGTAACTCAGCACCAGGTCGCCGTCAACAACGGCCGGCGAGTCCGGTCGTTCGGCGAACTGGCGCAGCAGCGGTGCGTGCAGGGGCTCGTCCGGGACCGATTCGGTCGTGGCGTTCACAGACTCGCGGACGGCAAGCTGCTCGGCGGGCGGCCCGACCGGGTGGGCTCGCTGCCAGGCCGCCGAGTCGGTGGCCAGGGCCTGTAGCAATCCGTGGTACGCATCGACCATGGCGGCGATCAGACCGTCGGGGAACAGCTCGGCCACTGCGTCCCAGGCGTAGTCGAGGCCGCCGTCCACCTCCATGACCTGATGGTCGAGGGCGACCTGAGGAGTCTGCGTCAGCCCGTAGACGTAGCTGCCGAGGTTGCCCCATTCCATTCGGGGCACACCGACCAGGCTGGAGAAGACCACCGGCATCGCGGCTCGGGGGCCGGCGCCGCCCTGCCTGCGGGCAAGTTCGCGTATGACCGTGACACTCGACACCGATCGGTGCTCGAGGTCCTGCCACAGCTGGGCCTGGATTCGGCGGGCACGCTCGGTGAAGCTTTCCTCCGATCGCTGCACGACCAGCAACAGGCCGGAGGTGAAGTCCCCCAGGATGTCGTTCAGCTGCGGGTGCAGCGGCGGTCGGTGGAACAGGGTGAGGTTGAGCGTGAACCGTGGACCGGCCGACCAGATGGCCAGCACCTCCGCATACGCCGCGAGCAGCAGCGTGGACGGGGTGATGCCTGCGCGGGCGGCGCCCTGGCGCAGCGCGCGCCATGCCAGCGGCGCGAGTCGGCCGGCGTGCCGGGCGAACCGCGGGTCCTGCACCGCGGACAAGCTGCGTTCATAAGGCAGTTCCGGGGCTGGCGGCAGCTCGTCGAGGCGTCCGCGCCAGTATTCGAGCGAGGCCCGGTATGCCGGCGAGTCCCGTTGGGCAGCACGTTCGGCCACGGCGTAGTCCCGGAACGACAGTTCCAGGTCCGGCAGCGCCAGGTCCGGGTCGCGGTAGAGTTGCCCGAGTTCCTGGGTGAAGATTCGCGCGCTGCGCGCGTCGAAGATCAACAAGTCGAAGCTGACGTGGATGCGGGTCGTGGTCTCGTCGATCAAGGTGGCACGCACCTGGAACAGCGGCCACCGGTCGGCCGGCAGCACCTCGTGCGAAAACGTTTCCCGTAGTTCGGCCAGCCGGAGCTCCTGGTCGGCCCGGCTCAATTTCCGCAGGTCGGTCACCGGTACCGGGTACGGATCGACCTCGGCTAGCACCCGCTGGTTGCCGTCGGTGGTCACGATGGCGCGCAGCATGTCGTGCCGCTGAACGAGCCGGTCGACCGCCTTCTCCAGCCGCTCCAGGTCCAGTTCGGCGACGTCCCACTCCTGATAGCCGTGGCAGCCGATCTCGCCGAGCTCCAGACCGCCGGTGCGGCCGATCCAGTACGCGTACTGGATATCGGTCAGCGGGAACGGTTCATGCCGGTCCTGCGGCGCCAGCGGGATAGCCGGCATAGTCGCGGCGCTGCCGGCGTCGGTCGCATTTGGCAAGCCGGCGAGGACGACGGCGGCCGCCATCTGCTCGATGGTCGGCGCCTCGAACAGCACTCGCAGCGGCAGGGTAACGCCGAACGCGGTGGTGACCGCGGCCATGAGTTCCATTCCGGTGAGGGAATCGCCGCCGATTTCGAAGTAGTTGTCCCGGATACCGACCCGTTCGCGGTGCAACACCGAGCACCAGATGTCGGCCAGGCGCCGTTGCGTGGCATCGGACGGTTCCACCTGCTCGCGGGCCTCGTCCGGAGCCAGCCCGGGCCTCGGCAGCGCCCGGCTGTCGACCTTGCGGTTCGGCAACATCGGTAACGCCTCGATCATGACGAAGGCGCTGGGCACCATATAAGCCGGTAACTCCTCGCCGAGCATCTCGCGCAGATCGGAGCTGGTCGGACGCCGGTTCGGTTCTGGCACCACGTAGCCGATTAGTCGCCGCCCTTCCGACGCTGGCTCGGCGACGATCACGGCCGCCTGGCGTACCGACGGATGGGCCGAAAGCCGGGCGGTGACCTCACCCAGCTCGATCCGATAACCGTTCAGGCTGATCTGCTCGTCGGACCGGCCAAGGATCTCGATGGCGCCGTCCGGCAACCGGCGACCCAGGTCACCGGTGGCCACCATCCGGGCACCCGGACATCCGGCATACGGGTCAGGCAGCCACTTCCCCGCGGTAGCGGCCGCTCGGTTCAGGTAGCCGCCCTGGATCAGCCTGCCGCCGACGTGAACAGCGCCAGTCACCCCGATCGGCACCAGCTGTAACCGGTCATCGAGCAGGTAGACGCGTGCGTTCGTCACCGGACGGCCGACCGGGGCGGTGGCGCTGCGGCGCTGGTCCGGTGGGATGCTGCGTGGCGTGTGACGCCAGCCTGCGGCATCGTCCAGGCAGCTGGTGGCATTCGTCGTCTCGGTGGAGCCGTAGATCGTCACGATCTCGAACGGGACGGTAGCGGGCAGCCAGCCCGAGCGCTCACCAGAAACCATCAGCACCCGCAGCGCAGCGTCGGCCGGCCAGTCGGCCGCGCACACCCGTTCGGCCAGCGCCTTGGCTAACACGCTCACGGTGACCCCGCGCTCGACGAGCCAGTCGCGCAGCCGGAACGGCGAGCTGGTTGTCTGCTCGTCGGCGATGTGCACCGTGGCGCCGATGGTCAGGAAGGGCCACAGCTCATTGACGAACGAAATGCCGAAACCGGGGGCCGACACCCAACTGCCCTGGTCTTGCTCGGTCAGTGAGTAGGACTGCTGGGTGGCAAAGGCGACCTGCCGGACCGGGCCATGCTGGAACGCGATGCCGCGCGGCTCGCCAGTGGATCCCGAGGTGTAGGCGATCTGGCAGAGCGCTGCCGGATGCGACCAGGCAGGCGGCTCACTGTCGCCAGCGCGTGCGATGAGCTCCTCGTCGCGGTCCAGGCAGCAGACGGTACCGCCGTACCCGTCCGGCAGGCCGGGCAGCAGCGCAGCCGAGGTGAGGACGAACGGTGCCCGCGAGTCATCCAGCATGGCTGCGAGCCGGCGGGTCGGGTGGACCGGGTCGAGAAGCACCGGGGCATTGCCTGCCTTGAGCACACCGAGCACCGCCACCACCATCTCGATCGAACGCGGTAAGCAGATCCCGATGGGGGTCTGCAGGCCACAGCCCGTCGCATGCAAGTGATTCGCGATCTCGTTGGCGCGCCGGTTGAGCTCGCGGTAGCCGAGCCGCTCCGAGCCGGCGGTCAGCGCGACGGCGTCTGGCCGGCGCTTGGCCTGGGCGGTGATCTGCTCATGCACCATTACGTCGTGTCCGATGTCTCGCTCGGTGCCCACCGACAGGTCCAAGATGCGGCATGACTCCGCCCGGTCGAGCAGCGGCAGGGCGCCCACCGAGGTCGCAGGCTCGGTGAGCGCGCCGGTGAGCAACGTCAGATAGCTCGTAACCATCCGATCCACCGTGCCGGGGGCGAACAGGTCAGCGTCGTAGTCGACGGCCAGCACGGCATCGTCGATCGAGACCGACCAGCTCATGTCGTACAGGCTCGTGCCATTGCCGAGGAGATGCCGGTCCACTCGGGCGTCCGGGAGATCCCAGCTCAGTGTGGGGCGCATCGCGAACGCCAGCTGGCAGAGCGGGCGAAGGCTCAGGTCACGGTCGGCGGTGAGCCGTTCCACGAGCAGGGCAAACGGGAACTCCCGACCTGTCGGATCGGACATCGCGGCCGCCACTCGGCCGATCACCGACGTGAACGGGGGATCGTCACCGAGATTGACGCGCAACACCCCGACCTCGGACGGTCCGACGGCGGCCGAACTGTGCGGCACGGCGAGCAGCACCTCGGCGACGCCGGCGTAGCGGGCGACCAGCGTCGCCAGCGCGGCGAGTAGGACGTGCTCCGGGCCGGCCCGGTGCGCGGCGGCGCAGGCAGCGAGGTCGGCTGCGACAGAACGGGGGAGGTGCCGGGTCAGTCGGTCGCCGGCGAAGCTGAGCCGAGGCGGCCGCAACCGGTCGGCGGGCAATTCGATGCCACCCGGCAGCCCGGATAGCTCCGCGACCCGGGCCTCCAGTCGGTGCGCCGCGGCTGGGTCAGCCAACCGGACATGCTCGGCCCGGGCCACCTCGGCGTAGCCGCGCTCGGCAGGCAGGTCGACCGGCCGACCGGTCACCTCGGCCGCGTAGAGCTGCCCGAGCTCCCGCAGGATGGTCGGCAGCGCCGCCTCGTCGGCGATCAGGCGGTCGGCGCAGAACAAGAGGGCATGCTCGTTCGGACCGGTTGAGCGAACCCGCAGCCGGAACAGCGGATGGGAAGCGGCATCGAACGGCTTCCGGGCGGCGGCTCGTGCCCATTCCGCCACGTCACCGGTGCCCTCTTCGAAGCTGACTGGTGGCTCGACCGCGTCCAGCACGGTTGCCCTCAACTGGTTGTTCTGGCTGCTGAAGCTGGTTCGCAATGCGTCGTGCCGGCTGGTGAGGGCCGCGACCGCCGCACGCATTCGCTCCTGCGAGAGCGGACCGGTGACAGTCACCAGTTCCGCCACCGTGAAAACGGGATTGGCCGGGTGCAGTTCGTGCAGGAACCAGGTTCGTCGTTGATCTCTGGTCGGTGGGTACATCCCGGCCTCCTAGTCGGACATGAGCTGGCCGCCTCGGGCGAACTCGCTCGGATCCATCTCGACGAAGTGGACCCTGACCTCTTCGGGCCTGGCGCCGAAGCAATCGACCGCGAGCTTGGTTACTTCGGCCGCGAACGCGCGGCGCTGCTCCACGCTGCGGCCCCGGATGGCGAGCACGGTGATGAATGGCATCTGATGTCCTGTCCCGCTGCTAGGGCGGCTTCTCGGCTAGCGCAGTCGCTCGGCGACTTCGGTGACGAATCGGGTCACCATGGCCTGCTGGTCCGGAACGCCGTAGAGCACCAGGGATACCCGGTCGACGCCCAGTCCCTGCAGTGCGAGCAGCCGTTCGACGCAGAGCTCCGGTGGACCGTAGATGGCGAAGGCGTCCACCAGCTGGGCGGACAGTTCCGCCGCGTGCGGTGCGCCGACCGCCTCATGCTGGCTCCAGTCGTATCGCTGGGCAAGTTGCGCCATCTCGTCCACCATCGATTCCGGCAGCGCGTTGCGCAGCGCGTCGCTGCTGGCCGACGGCCGGTTGAGCACCGACCGCCACAGGAAGAAGGCGGAGGTCGCCGCGTACGAACGCACGTACTCCCGGGCGCGGTCCACATCCTCGTCGACGAAGATGGCTCCCCGGCTCCATGCCTCCAGGTCGGCAAGGCTCCGACCCGACCGGGCGGCCCCGGTCGCCACCCGTTCGCGCTTCCAGCCGGCGATCTCCGGGATGAGGCCGGGCAGAAACACCCCGTCGGCGATTTGCCCGGCCAACTCGCAGCTCTTCGCGCCGTGCGTGCCGATCAACACTGGAATATCCCGCCGTGACCATTCAGACCGCAGGCTCAGGCCATGCCAGCTGGCCTCTTTGCCGGCGGTGAAATCACGGAAGAAGTCGACGTAGCGGGCCAGTTCGGTGAGCGGCCGCGGATTGCTGCCGACCATCGCCACCGAGCTGCCGCCGGCGCCGATGCCGAGGAAGGCCCGGCCGGACGCGACCTCGTCAACGGTGGCGATCGCGTTCGCGAGCACGGCGGCATGCCGGACATACGGGTTGGTTACCGCGTGCCCGATGCGGATGCGCGTGGTGCGGGCTGCTGCCAGCGCCATCATCACTGTCGAGTCGCGACACAGGATTTGCGATTCGATGAAGGTGCAGTGGTCGTAGCCGAGGCGGTCGGCGACGCTCGCAAGTTCGGCCGCATCTTTCGCGTTCAGGGTCCGGCCGGTTCCGAGTCCAAACTTCACGACGCTCCATTCGAATTCATTCTCTGGGCCTCATGGACGCACGAGACCGGGTGCGAAGGCATTTAAGAGGTGATCACCCTGCACCAACCGAGCACGCTAAATGTGAGCGCACAACCCTATCGCCGCATACGCCTTTCGAAAAGCAACCTGACTGCTGAATTTCTGAACAAACGGCCTTAGCGGCTGTACCGCCAGCCGATTTTCGAGTCGTCGCGCCACAGCGTTTGTCTCGCCGGCGGGACAAACCGCGAAGCGGGATCTCCTCACCCGATATCAAGCATCACCGTGGGCCGGTAGATGTCAAACCACACTGCGAGGTCGAGCGCACGTTCTAGGCCGAGCCGGTGGGGTTTTTCAATGCCGGCCGGGTCGCGCCGCACGGTCTTGGCCAACCAGTCCCGGTCGATGAGTGCGAGTGCGTCGTGGCCGGGGTCGGCTAGCAGGTCGGCGGCCTGCCGCTGGAGTTCGCCGATGTACTCAGCCGCCTGGATGGACGGATAGGCCGCCTTGGATCGGTTCAGCACGGTTGCCGGCAGCAAGTCTCGAACGGCGGCCCGCAGCAGGCTCTTCTCCCGCCCGTCCGCCGTCTTGTGCGCCCAGGGCGCGTTGTAGACGTACTCGACCAGTCGGTGGTCACCGAACGGCACCCGCACCTCCAGCCCGACCGCCATGCTCAGCCGGTCCTTGCGCTCCAGCAGGAAGCGGACGAAGCGAGTCAGGTGAAGGTGGCTCAAGATCCGCATCTGGTATTCGTCCCCGGTGTCGGTGGGTAGCCGGTCGATGCCAGCGACGGCCTCGGCGTACCGGTCCCGTCGGTAGCCCTCGACGTCAAGCAGGTTGAGCAGGGACCGGTCGATGCCGGTGCTTGCGCGGTCGAACGGCCCGGCATTGATCGCGATCCACGGAAACTCTGGCATCCGGCGAATCCGCTCGTCGTGGAACTGCCGGTACCCGCCGAACAGTTCGTCAGAAACCTCTCCGGACAGTGCGACCGTGGAGCGCTCCCGGATCGCACGAAATAGCAGGTACAGCGAGAAGTCCATCTCGCCGAAGCCAACTGGCAGGTCCCGGGCCGTTACCGCGGCGCGCCTGACCTGCGGGTCGGCCACACCGCGCGCATCGAGCACGATATCGGCGTGCTCAGAGCCGGCCCGGGCGACTACTGCCTGCACATACGGCGCGTCGGGCGTGCTGCGCAGGTCGTCCGGGACAAACGACTCGGTGCGCCCGACGAAGTCGACCGAGAACGTGCGGACTTGCTCTGGCCGCAGCGCCGTGGCCGACAGGGCAGCTAGCGCGCCGGAATCCAGGCCACCGGACAGCAGTACGCAGCGGGGCACATCGGCCACCAGCTGCCGGGCAACCGTGTCCTGCAGGCACGACCGGACGTGCGCCTCGGTGGCCGCCAAGTCGTCAGTGTGCGGGCGGGCTTCCAGACGCCAGTAGGCACGTTCACGAAGGCCGGTGCGGTCTACCACGATCGTCGTGCCGGGCTCGACCTGCTGCATCCCTGACCAGATCGCGTGCCGCGGTGTCATCACGAAGGCCAGCCACTCTCGAAGGCCATCGGCGTCGACGCGCCGTGGGGCGGCCGGGTTGGCCAGGATCGCCTTGGGCTCGGAACCAAACAGGAGGCCGGCCGGTATCTCCATCAGGTACAGCGGTTTGATGCCGAGCCGGTCGCGGACCAGGAGCAACCGCTGTTGCCGGGCATCCCAAACGGCGAAGGCGAACATGCCATTAAGCCGCTGGGCGAGCTGGTCGCCCCAGCACAGGTAGCCACGCAGCACCACCTCGGTGTCGCTCGCGGTGCGGAACCGCTGGCCGAGCCCGGTCAGCTCTGCGCGCAGTTCGACGAAGTTATAGATCTCGCCGCTGAAAACCAGCGTGACGGCACCCTGGGGGGTGTCCTCCGACATCGGTTGGCTGCCGCCGTCGATGTCGATGACGGCCAGCCGGCGATGGCCCAGCAGGACGTGCCGGTCCGTCCAGATGCCGCTGGCGTCCGGGCCTCGGCAGGCCATCGCGGTGGTCATCGCGGCCAACACGTCGTGCT
The DNA here is from genome assembly GCA_035248685.1 of Jatrophihabitans sp. GTDB lineage: Bacteria > Actinomycetota > Actinomycetes > Mycobacteriales > Jatrophihabitantaceae > Jatrophihabitans_A. The sequence goes on along the minus strand of DATFHF010000080.1, from coordinate 17,252 downwards.
GGCCGCTCAGGTCGCGGTCGTAGCAAATCCAGCCGGTGATGCCGCACATACCGCCCTCCGGTGGGGTTGCCGAGTCAGGCCGCCGGCCACACCTGAGGGACGACGACGTCGACCAGCAGGCGGGCCGCCTCGTGCAGGTCGGGGCCCAGCGGGGCGCCCAGGTAGAAGTCGGTGAAGCCGGCTCGGCGGGCGATCGCCACCGTGTTGGTCAGGCGCTCGGCACACTCTTGCGGTTCGCCGGCGACCACGAATGCGTCCACTACCTCCTCCGGCAAGCGCTGGGCGGCCTCGTCCAGTCCGCCGCCGCTGGTGAACGCGGCCCGGACCGCGGCAGTGGCTGCCGGATCCAGACCAGCCGCCGCCAACTCGGCGCGCAACGCCGGATTGCCGAGGATCAGTGCCACCTGCCGGCGGGCGAATGCGCGGGCGTGCCCCCGATTCGCCGAAACGCAGCAGTTCAGGCCGTACACCAGCCGGAGCGGACGATCCACCTGCGCACGCCTGGCAACCAGTTCCCGGATTGTGGTGATACCGTCGCTGCCGGCCGCCAGAGCCGCGTACGACAGTCTCGGGAACGTGCTGGTGCACAGCAAGCCGTCGGCGGCATCCTCGACCAGCCGCAGGGTTCGCGGACCCCCGACGGCTAGCACGATCGGAATATTCCTTGGCACCGGATAGCCGAGCCGGGCAGTCGCGTCGGCGCGCCAGCAGAGCCGGCTGGTGATCATCGGGTAGTCGCCCAGCGTGACCTGTTCCCCGGCCCACAGCCGTCGGATCAAGCCGATAGCCTCGCCCAGCAGGTCGGTCGCTCCGCGCTTGACGAACATGCTCGACACCAGCGGACCGCCGGCACCCATCCCCATTAGCACCGGCCGGTCCACCGGGACGAGCTCGGCGATGGTCGCCATCGCCGAGGCGAGCTCCACTGGGTTGCGGCCGAGTGGAACCGCGACGCCGCTGGCCACGCCAACCCGGCCCGATGCCGCCAGGGCTGCCAGCAGCACGTAGGCGTTACGCGCCAGCAGCTGGTCCGGCACCCACACCACTTCGAAGGCCTTGCCCAGCAGGGATGCCGACTCGTAGACCTCGCGGGCGGACGTCCACGGCGCTATCTGAACGCCCAACGGTTGGTTCATGCGACGGCCCTCCTTTTTGGCGCCTCGGTCGGTGCCAGCCACGCCTGGAGTGACCCGCGCCGACGCAGCGAATTCGCGATGTGGGCTCGATGTGTGTGATTGCACTCCACTCGCAGCGCGCCCAGGCACGCCCTTGCGAAATTCTCGCATCGTACCGATCAATGCCAACAATTTTGAGAGCTTGCATAAGCGTTAGAGCTGGTGTATCCCATTATTGGTCTGCCTGAGCGCTAAAATGCATACCTACCTTAGACCGTGCGTTACGTCATAGCAGATCCATAGCTTGGCGGTGCGCAACTATCGCGCTGCTGGCTTCTAATTCCTGTACGCACTCTCATGTATAGGGAGCGTTCACTCATGCCTGAAAACAGCTCTACCGCGTTGCAGGTCGATCTTTTCGACCACGATTTTCTCGTCGATCCTTATCCCACGTATTCCTTGTTGCGAGAGCAAGCGCCGGTGCTTTGGGATGACAAGATCAACGGATGGCTGGTGACCCGGCATTCGGACGTGTACGCGGCCCACGTGGATCCGGAGACCTACTCCTCACACCGGCTCGGCGCGATGGTCTCCGGCGGCGTCGGCCCGGATGCTTCCGACGAGATGCGGCACTTCATGGACATCGCGCCGGAATGGATGCTGTTCCGCGATGCGCCTGATCACACGCGCATTCGACGGCTGCTGCTGAATGAGTTCCGGCCGGCCAGCCTCCGGGGGCTGCAAGACCGAGTCGAGCAGATCGTATCCGGCGCCATCGCAGGCCTGCTGTCCAAGCAATCCTTCGACCTGGTCGTCGACTTCGCCTACAAGCTACCCGGTGAAACATTGGCCGCCTGGTACGGCCTGCCGGTGTCCGACGGCAAGATCCTTACCGACTGGTGGTATGAGATCCGCGCCATGCAGCGGGTGTTCCTCGGCGTCGATCCAGCGATCGTGGCCAAGGCCGGCAGCCCCGCGGCACAGGCGTTCAATGAGCTCCTGCCGTTCCTTGGCCAGCTGGTGGAGGACCGTATCCGAATACCGAAGGACGATCTGGCTACCAAGATCATCGGTTATGCGCGGGACCAGGGCCTCGACAGTGCCCAAAAGCTCACCGACGCCGAGATGTTCGCGCACCTGATGCTGCTTCCGCTGGCATCCTTCGGGACCACGATGGACCTCATCACCAACGGGCTGCTCGGACTCATGCAGCAGCGCGACCAGTGGGAGTTGCTGAAGACCAGGCCCGACCTGGTACCCGACGCGGTGGAGGAGGTCCTGCGGTTCGACGCCTCGGTTCAGCTCACCCACCGGTTAGCCACCCGCGACGTGGAAATCGCCGGAGTCACTATAAGGGCAGGGGAACTGGTCTACCTCGCTCGCGGTGCGGCCAATCGGGATCCCGATCGGTGGCCCAACCCCGATCGAATTGACATCACCCGAGGCGACTCTCGGCATGTGGGCTTCGGCATCGGAATTCATCGCTGCCTCGGCGCTCCGCTGGCCCAGCTGATCACCGCGGTCGCCTATGCGGCGCTGTGTCGCCGGATCCCGGACCTTCACCTCGACGCCGGCCGTCCGTACCGATGGAAGGCCGACACCCCACAATTCCGTGGCCTGGCCGAGCTGCCGGCCAACATCGGCGACGCGGCATGAGGGGAGACGGCATGATCAGCACCTCGTTCGACAGTCACTGGATCGGCGGAGATCTCGTTCCATCGGATACCGACACGGCTATCGATGTCATCGACCCGAGCACCGAAGAATCCATCGGCAGCGTCCCTGCCGGCACTGTCAGCGACGCGCGACGCGCGGTCGCGGCGGCCAGGCTGGCCTTTCCTCGATGGTCGACCACGCCGCTGCCGGCCCGCATGGAAGCCGTTCAGCGGTTGCTGGCCGGTTTGGCCGCCCGCGCTGAGGAGATGGCCGGCCTGATCAGCCGGGAGGTCGGCGCGCCGATCACGATGGCCCGTCGGGCGCAGGTTGGGCTGGCGCTGGGCATGGCAGAGTCGTTCCTCGACATCGCCGGCCAATTCCCGTTTGAGCGACGGGCCGGCAACTCCCTGGTGGTCAGGGAACCGGTTGGTGTGGTCGCCACCGTGACGCCGTGGAACGTGCCACTGCTGCTCACGCTGCAGAAGATCGTTCCGGCTCTGCTCACCGGCTGCACGGTCGTGCACAAGCCTAGCGAGCTCACGCCGCTGCACGCCTACCTGCTGGCTGAGGTGATCGCGGACTGTGACCTGCCGCCGGGCGTCTTCAACCTGGTAGTCGGCGAGGGACCGGTGGTGGGTGCCGAACTGGCCCGCCACCCCGACGTCGACCTGATCTCGCTGACCGGCTCAACCCGGGCAGGACGTCAGGTCGCCGCACTCGGCGCCGATCCGCTGAAACGGGTACACCTCGAACTGGGCGGCAAGAACGCCAGCGTGCTGCTCGACGATGCCGATCTGCCGTCCGCAGTCCGAGCCACGGTCGACCAGGCCTGCTTCAACACCGGCCAGACCTGCCTGCAGTGGAGCCGGCTGCTGGTGCCCGCGGACCGCCACGACGAGGCGGTTGCGATTGCGGTAGGGCACGCCGCCCGCTACCGGATCGGGCCACCTGCGGAGGAGTCGACCGATCTCGGCCCGCTGGTATCCGCCGCAGCATTCGCCCGGGTCAACGGATACGTGGAGAGCGGCATCGAAGAAGGTGCCGAGCTAGCCGTCGGCGGTCCCGGCCGGCCGGCCGGTTTCGACCGCGGCTACTACGTGCGACCAACCGTCTTCGGCCATGTCGAGGAGAAGATGACGATCGCACAGGAGGAAATCTTCGGTCCGGTGCTGGCCATCATGGCCTACCGCGACGCCGACGATGCTGTCCGGATGGCCAACGGCACACCATACGGACTGCACGGCGCCGTCTGGTCGGCGGACAGCGAGCGGGCGCAGCGGTTCGCCCGTCGGCTGCGCACCGGCCTGGTCGACATCAACGGGGGACCGTTCAACGTGATCGCGCCGTTCGGTGGGGTCAAGCAGTCCGGCATCGGCCGAGAATGCGGCATCGAGGGCCTCGACGGATTCTGTGAGATCAAGTCCATGCAACTGCCGACCGACACGACCGCGCCGGTAGGACCGCGATTGCACGACACCAACTGACCAATCTCGCGGGCTGAAGGGGCATACTGTGGACCAACGCATCAGCAGCGTTGTCATCCTGGGCGGCGGCACGGCCGGTTGGATGACCGCGGCCTACCTGGGCAAAGCCCTACAGGGCAGTGTGAAGATCACCGTGCTGGAGGCCCCCACCATCCCGCGGATCGGGGTGGGCGAGGCCACCGTGCCGAACCTGCATCGAGCCTTCTTCGCCTACCTGGGCATCGCCGAGGACGACTGGATGCGCGAGTGCAACGCCGCGTTCAAGATCGCAGTCAAGTTCATCAACTGGCGTACGCCAGGCGACAGCGACCCAACGCCCCAGCCGTACCAGGGACGGCGCGACCAGTTCTTCCACCCCTTCGGGCTGCTGCCCGCGGTGGACCAGATCCCCTTGTCGCACTACTGGTCGGCCCAGCGCCTGGCCGGTGAGACGACCGAGCCTTTCGACTATGCCTGCTTCAAAGAGCCGGCGATGATGGACACCCTGCGCGCACCGCGGTGGCCGGACGGCCGACCCGCCACCAACTACGCCTGGCACTTCGACGCCGCGCTGGTGGCCGACTTCCTACGCCGCTTCGCCGTGGAGAAGCAAGGCGTAATCCACGTCCAGGACGAAATGAGCACGGTCGATCTGGATGAGCGCGGCTTCATCACCGGCCTGCGCACTACCGGTGGCCAGCCGCTCGAGGGTGACCTGTTCATCGACTGCTCCGGCTTCCGAAGCCTGCTCATGAACGAGGTGATGGGGGAGCCCTTCATCGATATGAGCGATCACCTGCTGTGCGACAGCGCGGTGGCGACGGCCATCCGCCACGACGACGAGGCCCACGGCGTCGAACCGTTCACCTCAGCGATCGCGATGCGGCACGGCTGGACCTGGCGAATCCCGATGCTCGGCCGGTTTGGCACCGGCTACGTGTTCTCCAGCAAGTTCGTCTCCCGGGACGACGCCACGCTGGAGTTCGCTCGGCTATGGGGATTCGATCCCGAGCGAACCGAGCTCAACCAGATTCGGTTCAGGGTCGGCCGCAACCGGCGATCATGGGTCAAAAACTGCGTCGGAATCGGGCTGTCCTCGGTGTTCCTGGAGCCCCTTGAGTCGACCGGAATCTACTTCATCTACGCGGCTATCTATCAACTGGTCAAGCACTTCCCGGACCGGCGGTTCGACCCAGTGCTGCGGGATCAGTTCAACCGCGAGATAGAGACCATGTTCGACAGCACGCGCGACTTCATCCAGGCACACTTCTACCTGTCGCCGCGCACCGACACCCCGTTCTGGCAGGCGAACAAGGAACTCACCTTGGCCGACAGCATCCGCGAGAAGATCGCAATGTACCGGGCCGGTCTGCCCTTCGACGCGCCCACCACTGACGAAGGCACCTACTACGGGAACTTCGAGGCCGAGTTTCACAACTTCTGGACCAACGGCAGCTACTACTGCATCTTCAGCGGCTTGGGTCTGCTACCAGACAACCCACTTCCGGCCATCGCGCACAAGCCAGCGGCAAGCCAGGCCGCCGCAGCCCAGCTGACCCGGATCAAGCAGCAACAAGCCGAGATGACGGCCTCCCTGCCGTCGAACTATGAGTATCTGCGAGTGCTGCACGGTTCGGCTTGACGGATCGGGGACCACGGTGGAGCCCACCGCCCGTCCCGCGGCGGCCACCGTCGAGCAGTACCGGGCGCTGATGAGCGCCTTTCCGACCGGGGTGGCCGTCGTGACAGCCAGCGACGAGTCGGGGCACCCGTTCGGCATGACCTGCTCGTCACTGACCAGCGTGACCCTGGCGCCTCCGGTGCTACTGATCTGCCTGCGGCTGGGCAGCCGAACCGAGGCGACGGTTCGGCGGCGCGGGGCGTTCGCAGTCAATCTGCTGCGAAGCGCGGCCCAAGCAACGGCCGAACTGTTCGCTGGCCCGGTCGGTGACCGGTTCGCCCGAGTGCCGTGGGCGGTCTCCCCATCCGGTCTGCCTTGGCTCACCAGGGATGCGTTCGCGGTGGCTGACTGCGTGGTCATCGAGTCGATCGAGGTCGGCGACCACGCCGTGCTGTTCGGCCGAGTCGGATGCGTGCTGCAGCGCCAAGCCCCGCCGCTGCTCTACGGGCTGCGTCGCTTCAGCGCCTGGAATCCGATCGAGCCACCGACACCGGCGTGCCCAGCTGCCTCGCTACCGGACCCACCGCGAAGGGAGAAGGCGCCATGACCAACTCGGCAGCGGAGGGGCTGTTCGCCGCGGTCCATAGATGGTCGGTCGAACGGCCGTCCGCGACCGCGGTTCGGGCACCGGACGGTGAGCTGACGTTCGCGGAGTTGCTGATCAGCGTCAGGACCCTGGCCGGAGCGCTCCGTCGGGCTGGGGCGGACGCCGGCGTGCCCGTCGGCCTCCTTCTGGACCGCTCGCGATGGTCGCTGCCCGGCCTGCTCGCGGTGTGGTGGCTCGGCGCGACCGCAGTGCCGCTGTCGGTAGGCGACCCAGCTGATCGGCGCGACTTCATCCGGACCGACGCAGGCATCCGGGTGCTGCTCAGCAACGACCCTGAGATCTCCCTGCCGCGCGGCGTCCGCCTGGTCACCGTCGATGCGGTGACCGCTGACGATATCGATGCTGTAGACGAGCCAACCCCGGTCGCGCCGCTGTCCTGCGCCTACATCATCTACACCTCCGGGACGACCGGCTGGCCGAAGGGGGTCACGATCGGCTACCGGTCCCTGGACGTCTTTCTCACCGCGCTGCAAACCCTGGATCTGCCAGCAGGCGGGTTCGGAGTGAACCTGGTTTCCCCAGCATTCGACGGCTGGTTGTGGTGCGCCCTGCTCTACCTGATGTACGGGCAGGGGATGGCCATCCTGGATACCACCGGCGACGCGCTGGCTGAACTGCCAGATCAGATCGCCTCGACCGCACCCCGCACCGTCTGCCTCACCCCATCCCTGCTCGCCACCCTGGGCGACGCGGTAGACGGCGCGGAAGTGCTCGTCGTCGCAGGCGAACCGGTACCCGCCGAACTATCCGGCAAGTTCGCCGCCGGGCGGCGACTGCTCAACGTGTACGGCCCGACCGAGGCCACGATCGCCGCGACCTGGGCCGACTCCGCACGGGGTGACGACCCGTCGACCATCGGTCGTCCGTTGCCCGGCTACTCGGTACAGGTGCTCGACCCGACGCTTCGGCCGGTGCCGATCGGGACGACCGGGGAACTATACGTAGGGGGCGAGGCGGTCGCGTTGGGCTACCACAACCGGCCGGAGCTGACTGCCGAACGGTTCCTGCCCGATCCCACGGCCCACGGCAGCCGGATCTACCGAACCGGCGACTTGGTTGCCATCCGTCCGGACGGGCAGTTGGAGTACCGGGGCCGAGCGGACACCCAGGTCAAGATCCGTGGCTTCCGGGTTGAACTTGCCGAGCTGGAACGGACCGCCCTGTCCGTCACCGGAGTGCAGGGCGCCGCCGCCTTCCTGACCCCGTCTCGCGAGGCACTTGCGCTTGCCGTAGTCCCGGCGCCCGGGGTAGCCCGAGACGACTGCGTGTCCAGGGTGCGAACCCGCTGCCTGGCCGCCCTGCCGGCGCACATGGCACCGGCCGCGGTGATCGCCATCCCGACCGTTCCGATCACCACCCACGGCAAGGTGGACCGGCATGCGTTGGCCAGGCTGGCCGACTCGACGGCCACGGAGTCCGGGGCGCGTCCGGCCGACGAGCGGCAGCGGCTGGTCAGCGAAGTGTGGAGCGAGCTGCTAGCCCGACCGGTGGTCGACGTCGATGCCAACTTCTTCGAACTCGGTGGCCATTCCCTGCTGGCTGCCCGGGCGGTCACCGCGTTGCGCCGGCGGACCGGCTTGCGACTGTCCGTGCAACACCTGCTGGCCAACCCGACCGTGGCCGGCGTCGCGCGCGAGCTGGCCGACCTGGCGAGTGCGGCGGAACCGCCGGGCGTTCCGGAACGTCCGACCGGGGCTCGGCCATGACCGCACGGCGCTGGCTTCACCCCTGGCATGCCGAACCGGATGCCCATCCGGTGCTGCTGTGTATCCCGCCGGCCGGGTCGGGCTGCGGTCAATACGCAGGCTGGCAATCCCTGCTCGGCCCGTCGATCTCCACGATCGGCGTGCAACTGCCGGGCCGGGAGGATCGGTGGACCGAGCCCATGCCGTCCACGATCGGCGATGCGGTCGATGCGGTCGAATCCGAGCTGACCCGGTTGCTTCCGCCGCACTGGCCGGCCCTGCTATACGGCCACAGCTTCGGCGGCCTGCTGGCGTACGAACTATGCCGCCGGTTGGACTCCGTAGGGCGCCGGCCAGTCGCGCTGGTGGTGGCGTCCTGCCGGCCGCCGCACGCCTGGGTCGGGGCCGGTCGCGGCCTGGTTGATAACGAGTCGGAGTTGGGTCGGCTGCTGGATCTGCGTGGCCTCAGCGAGGACGACATCGACGAGGACAGCCGAGAACTCATGCTTCACGTCCTACGCCAGGACGCGCAGCTGTCACTCACCTACGTCGACCCGCACGGCGAACGGGTGGGTTGCCCTATCCACGCGTGGGGCGGCAGCGGTGACGAAATCGTGAGCAGCGCGGACCTCGACGGCTGGGCCGGTTACACGGGCAGCGGCTTCTTCCGTCGGCAATTCCCGGGCGGCCATCACCTGTCCGCGGGCACCGGCCTGCTCGATGAGCTGCGCGGCCTGCTGGTGCCCCACTTCGACCCGGGAGCAATGATCGATGCAAACTGACCTAACCGTCGACCTCAAGGCCACGGCCCTCTTCCGCGACAATGCATTCTGGCCGGTGCTGGCGTGGCTGCGTGCCAACGACCCGGTGCACTGGCACCCAGAACCAGACGGTCCGGGCTTCTGGGTAGTGACCCGGTATCACGACGTAGTCGAGGTCTACACCCAGCACGAGATCTTTAGCTCCCGGTACGGGATGCGGTTGGACAGCAGCCCAGCCGCGGTGTCGGCAGTCTCCCAACGCATGTTGATCGTGTCCGACCCGCCGAGCCACACCGAACTCAAGCGGGTGCTGTCCAGACCGTTCGGGCAGGCGGAGATGCCGCGTCTGGAGATGCTGGTACGCCAGGTGGTGCGGGACGTCCTGGACGGCGTCGTCGGCGATGACCTCGAGTTTCTCGATGTGGCCAAAAGAATCCCGAACTACGTCGTGTGCGCGTTGATGGGGTTGCCAAGGGCCGACTGGGATTGGGTCGGCCGGATCACCACCGAGGCCTTCGAGGGCAGCGACGATGCCCGCTCGGCGGCGCACGGGGAGATCTTTCTGTATTTCAGCGAACTGCTCGACGAACGGCGCGTACATCCCGGCGACGATTTCGTCAGCCGGGTGGCGCACGATCATGCCGACCGCAACGGCGTCGAACGTAGCCTCACCGACGAGGAGATCATCTTCAACTGCAACGGCGTGCTAGCCGGGGCGAACGAGACGACCAGGTACTCGGCCGCCGGGGGAGTGCTTGCCTTCGTCGAGCACCCAACCCAGTGGCGGTTGCTGGTGGAGGCAGGTGAGGGTGGTGTGGCCCCAGCCGTCGAGGAAATCCTGCGGTGGACGGTGCCTGGCATGCATGCGATGCGGACGGCGATGCGTCCCGTCCGTCTCAACGGGGTGCGCATCGCGGCAGGGGATCGGGTGACGATTTGGAACGGTTCGGCCAACCGGGACGAGGCCGTCTTCCAGCGGCCGGACGAGTTCAACGTCGGCCGCGCACCGAACCGGCATCTAACTTTCGGCACCGGGCGACACCTGTGCCTCGGATCGCGGCTGGCGCGCCTTGAACTCACCGTGTTCCTGTCCGAGTTCATCAAGCGAGTCGACCGCATCGAACCCACCGGTGCACCTCGGTTCAACGCGTCGAACTTCACCTGGGGTCTGCGGCGGTTGCCGGTTCGACTGGTCCCGCGGCAGAGAAAATGACCAGGAAACAACAGGAGATCGGCGAACAACGAGCGTTTGCCCTGCCGGTCGGCCCAGCCGTCACGACCGGACGCCCAACAGGGCAGGATTCGTCGGCGCGCAGCTTCCCCTCACTTCGGCATTGTGCGGTTGTCTATGGCTTTACTGTGGTGCTGCCGGCCGGCATGGCCGCGCTGCTGCTCGTACGATCGGGCGGCCAGCATCCGGCGGCGGTGGCTGACACACTGCCGGTCGCGGCACCCTTGACGGACCCGTCCGATCGGCTGCTGCTGGCAACCGCAGTTGTGGTGGCGTTGGCTGCGCTGCTGGGTGTGGCATGCCGAGTACTGCGGCTATCACCGGTCATTGGCGAGATCGCCGCCGGCCTGCTGCTCGGGCCAACCGTGCTCGGCACCGCCACGCCCAGCCTGGAACGGCAGATGTTCCCGGCAGGTGTTGTGTCGATGGTAAGCGCGGTGTCTCAACTCGGCGTCGTCTTTTTCATGTTCATTGTCGGCATAGAACTGCCGTTGGGCATGCTGCGGCGTGTTAGACGTAGAGCGGTGGTGGTGGGTCATGCGTCGATCGCGATCCCGCTCGGTTTCGGCATGGTGCTCGGACTGAGCCTGCAGCACCGGTATTGGCCGGCAGGAGTGAGCGAGCGGGCGTTCCTGGCCTTCGTCGCCCTATCGATGAGCGTGACCGCCTTTCCGGTGCTGGCCAGGATTCTCCAGGACACCGAATTGCAAAGAACGCCGGTGGGGGTGACCGCTCTTGCCGCTGCAGGCTTCGGCGACGTCACGGCGTGGTGCCTGCTGGCCATCGTGGTTGCAGAGGTCCGCAACACCTCCCAGCTCGGCGTCATCCGCAGCATCACGTCGACGTGCGTGTTCGCGGCTGCCATGTGGTTTGTCGGCCGGCCGGTTCTGTCCCGAGCACTGCGAATGCTGCAACGGCGAGGCCGCGGCTTGTCGGCCGGTGCGTTGATCGCTGGATTTGTGTTGGGGTGCGCGTCATTGACGTACTGGCTGGGCGTCCACGCCATCTTCGGAGCTTTCCTCGCCGGACTAGTGATGCCGCGCGGCTCGGCCTTAGTGCGGGACTTTCGTGTGGCGATCGAGGGCTTCACGCTCTGGGTACTGCTGCCGCTGTTCTTCGCCGCGATTGGCCTGCAGTCGCATATCGAACTGGTCTTCAGCAGGGCGGCTATCCTGCCTTGCGTCGCCGTGCTGACCGTCGCGATTACAAGCAAGACATTCGCGGCCGGCGTCGCGGGCAGGCTGAGTGGCGTCTCCAGAACCGAGGCGCTGGCGCTGGGCATCATGATGAACTGTCGGGGACTGACGGAACTGGTGGTGCTGGCCCTCGGGCGCTCACTCGGCATCATCGGCACCGAGCTCTTTTCCATCTTGGTTCTGATGACATTGGTAACCACAGCGATGACCGATCCGCTGTTGCGAGTGCTCGACCGGCGGCTGAAACTCCGCAACCCGTAGGGCAATTGGGGGTATTTGAGCGATTTGCGCCTGGCTGATAGTCGGTCGAGATCCCACCGACCCCAGCAAATCCGGGGACTGTGGCCAGGGGCAGGATCGAACTGCCGACCTACCGCTTTTCAGGCGGTCGCTCGTACCAACTGAGCTACCTGGCCGTACCTACTCGCCGCGTCAAGGGAACCGAACTGGGCGAGCGTCGGAGAGTCTACCCAACGGTCAGCCAGGACCGGCGGCCAGCGTGCCGGCCGCCTCGTCGTAGCGGTCGCAGATCACCCTGGCCACCAGCGGGTGGGCGCCGATCGGAGCGGCCACCGAACGGGCGTTCAGGCCGGCCCTGGCCTGGGTGCGCAACAGGTCGTTGAAGTGGCCCGGCGCCAGCAGGTAGTTCGCCACGTCCGGATCCTCGGGCAGCTCGGTCGCCCAGCCGTCCTCGGGGCTCAGGAAGCTCGGGTACACCCTGGGCTGGTCCGAGCCTTCGGCCCGCCGGATCCGCTGCTGCAGCTGCTCGGCAACGGCGGTGAGCTGCCCGAACGCCTCCGGATCGGACGAGCCGGCCGCGAACAGCACCACATCGGCCTGCTCGTCCGGCTCGCGGCCGGCCATCAGCCGCTCGTACACGACCTGGGTGAGCCGCCGATCCGGGCCGAGTTGGTCGGCTACCACCGTCTGCGGCCGCCCGGCGACCGCGGCGGCGATGTCGGTCTTGACGTGATAGCCGGTGGACAGCAGCAGCGGCACCACGACCACCGGGTCGGCCAGGCCGGCCAACACGTCGGCTAGTAGCGGCTCGGCCCGCTCCAGCCAGCACAGCTCCACCCGCAGTTCCGGACGCCGGGTGCGCACGATGTTGACCAGCCGACGTACCTCGGCCAGGCCGTCCGGGTCGGTGGTGCCGTGCGCGACGGCGAGCAGGATGGGCGGCTGCGGCGACACGGTCATGGTGAGGGCCACGCTACGGGCAGGGCGCGACACAAACGCCACGATCCGGTTCCGGTGGACCGGAACCGGATCGTGCGCGACCCCGACGGGACTCGAACCCGCGACCTCCGCCGTGACAGGGCGGCGCGCTAACCGACTGCGCTACGGGGCCTGGTGTGCCGACTCGCGGCGGCTTGGCAACCTTACTACGTCCCAGCCAGTACGCGTTGTGCGGGGACCACCGGCGGCCGGAACCGGCGAATGCTGATGTGAAGATCTGTCCCCTCATTTTGTGCGTCCTAACGCGCAAATCAGAGGTCACATCGCCGTGCGCCCGACGGCGCCGGCCGAACAAGCCAGCCACCCGCGCCTCAGCCTGACAAGCCGGCATCGGCGGGTAACGCTAGGCTCACCTCGTGCTAGCTCGGATGGTGCGTACCTTCCGCGGGCCGGCGCCACGGGGACGGGCGATCGCAAGCATCGCGGTGCTGCTCGCCGTCGTCACGCTCTCGGCCTGCGTCTCTCCCGCGCTCAATGACGACGGGTACCGGGGAAAGGTCGTTCAGTCGGCGAAGAAAATGGTCGGGATTATCGGAGCCGGCCAGCTGGCTGCTGAACTCGATCTGCAAGGCAAGATGATCAGCACCATCACCGATCAGGTGGTCAGCCAGGCCGAGCAGGACGCGCAATCGGTGCTGACCGCGTTCGACTCGGTACAGCCGCCGACCCAGGCCTCGGTGGACCTGCGCACCAAGGCGGACAACATCCTCCAGCCGGCCGCCAGCCAACTGGCGGATCTGCGGGTCGCGCAACGGCGCAATGACGACGGCGCGATGCAAGAGACGCTGGATCAGCTTGCCAAGACGCTGAAGGCAGTACAGGACCTTCAGGACAGCCCGTGAAGAAATTCCTCCAGCTGGGACTGGGCGTAGTTACGGCCATCGGCGGCTTCGTCGACATCGGCAACCTGGTCACCAGCGGGATCACCGGGGCACGGTTCGGAATGTCGCTGACCTGGGCGATCGTGCTGGGCACCATCGGGATGACGGTGTTCGGAGAGATGGCTGGTCGGGTCAGCGCGGTCGGCGGCCGGGCCGTCTTCCATGCGGTCCGAGAACGCCTCGGGGTGCGTGCCGCGCTGGTGAACATGGCCGCCTCCGGCGTGCTGAACCTGCTCACGCTGTCCGCCGAGCTGGCCGGCGTCAGCCTGGTGCTCCAGCTGGTCACCGGTATCAACTACCTGATCTGGGTGCCCGTGGTGGGCCTGGCGATGTGGCTGGTCATCTGGCGAATGCCCTTCTCCTGGCTGGAGAACGGGTTCGGCCTGCTGGGCCTGGCCTTGATCGTATTCGTCGTCGCCCTGTTCAAGCTGCCCACCGACTGGCACGGACTGTGGCATGGGACGATACATCCGTCGGTCCCCACCGGCGAGGGCCATCCGACCTACTTCTTCTACGCCGTGTCCTTGTTCGGAGCCTGCCTGGTGCCCTATCAGGTGCTGTTCTTCTCCTCCGGCGGCCGCGAGGAGAAGTGGACCCCGAAGAGCATCAGCGAGATGCGAATGAATGCCGTCATCGGCTTTCCGCTCGGCGGGCTGCTCAGCATCGCCATCATGGCCACCGCGGTGCCGGTGCTTCAGCCGCGCAACATCGACGTGGCGCACCTCGGGCAGGTGGCGCTGCCGGTCGCGCAGGCATTGGGCGTGACCGGCCTGGTCTTCGCGATGATCGGCTTCTTCGCCGCTACCTTCGCCGCCGGTGCCGAATGTGCCATGTCTACCGGATACATGTTCGCGCAATACTTCGGCTGGAACTGGGGAAAGATGCACCGGCCGGCGGCCGCACCCCGATTCCACGTGATCTGCCTCGCGTCGGTGATCGCGGCCGTCGGCTTCATCCTGACCACGATCGATCCGATCACCGTCACACTGGTCTCGGTGGTGCTCGGTGCCGCGGCGGTGCCACTCACCTACTTTCCCGTGCTACTGGTAGCCAATGACCGCGACTACATGGGCGATCGGGTCAACCGTGGATTGTCGAATACCCTCGGCATGGCCTTTTTGGCCATCATGGTGGTCACATCATTGGTGACACTGCCGTTGTTGTTCGCCACGAAAGCGGGGCTCTGAGATGGCCGAACCGTCGGTGATCTGGGCGAACGAGACCCTGCTGGATCGGTTGATGATCTCCGCGGACGGCCAGGACGTCGGCATGGTCGATGACCTCGAGCTGTCCGACGGCGACGCCCCGGTGCTCACCGCGCTGCTGTCAGGACCCACCGCGTTGGGGATGCGGATCGGTGACCACCTCGGGCTCTGGTGGTTCAGCATCGGACGCCGGCTGCGGCCCGACGACGAGCCCTACCCCAATCGGGTTCCGGTAGGGCTGATCGAGACCCTGGAGCACCGCGGCATCACCCTGCGCGCCGACGCCGACCAGGTTCCGACCCGGGGCATGTTCCATTGGACGCTGGACAAGATCGTCCGTCGGATACCGGGTAATCAGTCATGAGAGCCACCGACCTGCTCGGCTGCGACGTCTATACCAGCGACGAGATACACCTCGGCCAGGTGCACGACCTGCGGTTCGAAACCAGCGGCGATCCCAAAGCCGGCACCTGGTCGTGCCGGCTGACTGGCCTGGCGTGCGGCCGCAGTTCGCTCGGACACCGCTTCGGCTACGGCACCGGCGAGATGGCCGGCCCCTGGCCGCTCAGCGCGATCTTCGCTCGCAAGCGGCGGGGCAAGACCGAGATCGCCTGGTCCGACGTCGGCCGGGTGGGCACCAAGCGCATCGAGCTGCGGATCAGCCAGGCCAAGCTGCGGGAGCAGGCGAGCCGGCGATGACGCAGACCGGTGGGCTGGCATTGCTGTTCGCCTGGCTGCTGTTCGCCGTCCTGCTGGTGGCGCTCGCCGTTATCGTGCTTCGCCGCCGAGGTGACGCCCTTGACGAACCGCGCCGGCTGCTCGCGGAGCACGACCGTCCGAAGTCGGACCGACCGGGCTCGGCCGGCCCCGGCGAGGACCAGCAATCATGAATGCCGATGCGGAGGCCAGAGCCGCTAGCGAGAAAGCCCAAGCCGCCTTCGACCGCGCCGTGCAACGGGAGCGGGATGCGATCGCCCGTCACGAATCGGCGGCCGCCGCCGAGGACCGGGCCGCTGCCGCGGCCGAGCAGCAGGCGCTCACCGAGGCTTACCCTCCACGCAGAGAAGAGCTGCTCGAACGGGCCGAGGCCGACCGAGCTCACGCTTCGCGCGCTCGTGAACGAGCCGAGCGGGCCCGGCAACGGCTGCGCGATGAGGGGATAGATCCGGACGGGTGAGCGGGTACCCCCAACGGGATTCGAACCCGTGCTACCGCCGTGAAAGGGCGGCGTCCTAGGCCGCTAGACGATGGGGGCCGGACAACCGGACCATGGTAGCCCGGCGGTCGGACCGCCGGTCACCGAGGCTTGGCGTCTACCGAGGCTTGGCATCGGCCGGCAGCAGTTCGTAGCGCGGGTTGGCCAGCGCCAGGTGCCCCTTGTATTCACCGACCGTCCCGGTCACCCGCACCAATGACCCGGGTTCGATGCCGGGAATGCGAGTCCGTCCGAAGAACAGCAGCCGCATCCCGCCGCTGGAGTCGAACACCTGCGCCTCCAAGGACTTGCCGGCTGCGGTGCCCACCTGGACGATCTTGATCCGGCCCTCGATGGTGACCCGCTGCTTCCATTTCACCGAAGCGATCGGCACCACACCGTTCTGGTCTGCCGCGTCGAACTCGTCGTCGCGTACCGCCGACGCCGGATCCGGCTCGCCGTCCGCGATGGCCCGGGCCTCGTCGGTGAGTGCGGCCCGCTCGTTGGCCTTGGCCCGCTGCCGCTCCAGCTCCTGCTCCTGCTCGGCGTCCAGCGTGGTGTCGAACGGCACGATGGTTGCCGACACGTGCGGGATCTTGGCCATTGCGGCGGCGATCCGGTCGGCCGTCCGGTCGTGCAGGATTCGCTGGGACAGCCGGTTGAAGGTCCGCCGCGGCAGCAGCACGGTCACCTCGGCCCGCTCACCGACCACCGCGCTCAGCGCCGTCTCGGCAACCGCCCGGATCAGCCGGCGGTCCGGGCACTCGACAATCTCCAACGGAACCCGCTCACCCAGGCCACGCTCGATCCAGTCCCGCTGCAACTCGTCGGCCCGTGCACTGTCCAGCGAGACGTGCACCGCGCGCAGCTCGGTCGGGCGCAGGCTGCCGGCGTAGCGCAGCGCGCGCACCACCGCCAGATCCAGCCGGTCGACCAGCACCAGCACCACGTGCCGGGCGTAGTTGGGCACGCCCACCCCACGCTTGCCCAGCGCGCTGGTGACCAGGTTCAACGATCGAGCCTCGGCCCGGTATTGGCTGTTCAACCGCATCAGCAGCATCCACAGCAGCGGTGCCAGCGCCAGCACCAGCCAGGCGCCCTCGGTGAACTTCACCACCGCGGTGATCAAGACGATGGTCAGCGATAATGCGCCGCCGGAGGCATTGATCCACCACTTGCGCTTCCAGCCCTGCTCTTTGTGGATGGTGTGGTACTTGGCCATCCCGAAGCCGGCCAGCGTGAAGCCGGTGAACACGCCGAGTGAGTAGAACGGCACCAGCTTGTCCACGTTGGCCTTGCCGATGATCAGCAGGATCATCGAGAACAGGGTGAGGATG
>DATFHF010000079.1:0-7671 GCA_035248685.1 Jatrophihabitans sp. | reverse complement strand
AGCTAGGGGCAGGTTGCCCACGTGTTACTCACCCGTTCGCCGCTCCGTCATCCTCCCGAAGGAGGAGCGTCGCTCGACTTGCATGTGTTAAGCACGCCGCCAGCGTTCGTCCTGAGCCAGAATCAAACTCTCCGTGAATGTATATTGACAGCCCTGAGAAGGGCCATGTCGACACAGAAAGGCTGCCGAAGCAGCCAATTTGATAGCTGACCAATCCGAGCTGGTATTGCTCGTATCAATCAAAGAAATCGTTCACAAGATCTAGATCTTGCGGACGAGGTTGTGCTTATATGGCACTAACTTTCGGCACACTGTTGAGTTCTCAAGGAGCGGACGCACACCATCGCTCGCCTTTCGGCTCACTCCGGGGCAACCTAGGTAACGCTACTCGGTCCGTTTCGCAGTGTCAAACCAACCTGCTCGTCCCGCGATCATCCGAAACGGTCGCGAAAAGTACCGTCTGATCGTCCGGATGGCTGCACCGCCGGCCCCCGAATCGGGCTCCGTTCGCCGTGCAGTCACCAACATTAGCCGAGGGCTCTAAGCAGGTCAAATCTGGGGTAACAGCCCGCTGAGACCGCGATTTGATCGCTTTCCACCTGCCTGGCAAGGCAATCATTCGGCAGCGGCGACGACCCGCACGGCCTTGCGTTTGCCCACGCCGACCAGGCGTCCGGCCACCAACGGAGCGTCCAGGTCGTACTGCTTGGCCGGCACCGCGGCACCGTCCAGCTTGACCGCGCCGGCATCGATCAACCGCCGTGCCTCCGACGTGCTAGCGGCCAGCCCAGCGGCCGCCAGCAGCGCCGGCAGGTGGACGACCTCGGCCAGCGCGATCCGAAATTCCGGGACGTCGGTCGGCAACTGGTGGTCGCGGTGGATGGCGTTGAAGCGGTCTTCGGCCGCCTGGGCGGCGGCTGCGTCGTGGTAGAGGGTGACGATCTCACGAGCTACCCGACGCTTGGCGGCGTTGGCCGCGGCGCCACCGGCCGCTACTTGCGCAGCCAGCTCGGCCACCTGATCGGGATGCAGTGCTGTACACAGCGTGGCGTACGACTCGACCACATCGTCCGGGATTCGCATCAGCTTGCCGAACTGCTCCGCCGGCGGCTCCGAGATCGCCACATAGTTATTCAGCGACTTGCCCATCTTCTCCACGCCGTCGATGCCCACTAGCAACGGCATCGTCAACACCGCCTGCGGATCCTGGCCGCGCGCTCGTTGCAGGGTGCGCCCGACCAGGTTGTTGAAGGTCTGGTCGGTGCCACCGAGCTCCAGGTCGGCCCGGATCTCGACCGAGTCGATGCCCTGCAACAACGGGTAGACGAACTCCGACAGCGTGATCGGCACATGGTCGGCGAACCGACGGGCGAAGTCGTCCCGCTCCAACAACTGCGCGACCGTGAGTTGGCGGGTGTAGTCGAGCAGGCCAGCCAGCCCGAGCGGCGCCAGCCAGTCGGCGTTGTTGCGGACCTCGGTGCGAGCCGGGTCGAGGATCCGCATCAGCTGGTCGAAGTAACCGCTGGCATTGGCCACCACCTGCTCGGCCGACTGCGCGGACCGGGTGGCGGTCTTGCCGGACGGATCGCCGACCTGGCCGGTGAAGCCACCGACCACCAGAACCGCGGTGTGGCCGAGATCCTGGAACTGGCGCAGTTTGCGCAACACCACGGCGTGGCCCAGGGTCAGGTCGGCGCCGCTGGGATCGATGCCGAGCTTTACCCGCAACGGCCGGCCTTCCCGATGGGCAGCGAGCAGCCGTTCGGCCAACCCGTCGGGGGGCAGGATCTGGGCGGCGCCGGCAGCCAGCACCCGGTAGCCATCCCGCAGCTCGGACGGCAGTGTGGCCAGTACGGACTCGGGTTGCTCGACAGTCTCGGTCACAGCTGTCCAGTCTGCCGGTTGCCGACCCGACGCTTCCGGCCACCCGGCCGGTAGGGCGACACGCTCGGCTCGTCCGGTAACCAGAACCGCCAGGGCTGATCGACCGCCACCGCGATGCCCACCCGTGGACCCGTCTGATGGACGGCCGGTGCGCCCAACGCCTCGATCCGGACCGGCGATTCCGGATCGAGCAGATCCAGGCCGGTGTTGCCGCCGGACAGGCCCAGGCAGCGGGCCAGCCGAGCCGGCCCGCTGGCCAGCTTGGCGCTGCTGACCCGGCTCGGCGTGCGATCCCGGGCATGCTGTTCGCCGGCCACGATCTCGCCGGCTCGCAGCAACACCGCCGCGGCCGTCCCGGGCGACCCGCAAACCACGTTGGCACACCAATGCATGCCGTAGACGAAGTACACGTACAACCGGCCGGCCGACCCGAACATCACCTGATTGCGCTTGGTGGGCCCGCGGAAGGCGTGCGACGCCGGGTCCAGCTCCCCCTCGTAGGCCTCCACCTCGGTGATTCGCGCTTGCACCAGGCAGCCGTCCAGCTCGCTGGTCAGCAACGCTCCCAACAACGCCGGGGCAGCCTGCTGCGCGCTGCCGGCCAACCGCTGCCGGATGCTCTCCGACGTCCTCATGACCACTGCCGCAACCGGGCCAGTTCGGCCATGGCCCGGTCGAGCTGCCCAGCTACCTGGTCCGGTGCGGTGCCACCGTAGGACGACCGGCTGGCCAGCGAACCGGCGACGGTCAGCACCGACCGCAGCTGCCCGGTCAACCGGAGCGAGATGGCCGCCAGGTCGGCGTCGGACAGCTGCTCCAGGGTGATCGAGCGTGCTTCGCACACCCGCACGCACTCACCGGCCAGCTCGTGTGCTTCCCGGAACGGCACCCCCTGCCGGACCAGCCACTCGGCGACGTCGGTGGCCAGCGAGAAACCCTGCGGGGCCAGCGCCTGCAACCGGTCGGTGTGGAACACCAGGGTGGCCACCAGGCCGGTCATCGCCGGCAGCAGCAGGCACAGGTTGTCGATCGCGTCGAAGACCGGTTCCTTGTCCTCTTGGAGATCCCGGTTGTACGCCAACGGCAAACCCTTCAGGGTGGCCAGCAGCCCGGCATGGTCGCCGATCAGCCGGCCGGCCTTGCCGCGAACCAACTCGGCGACGTCCGGGTTCTTCTTTTGCGGCATGATCGACGAGCCGGTGGAGTAGCTGTCGTCGAGGGTCACGAAGGAAAACTCCGTGGTGGCCCACAGGATGATCTCCTCGGCCAGCCGGGACAGGTCCACCGCGAGCATGGTGGTGACGAAGGAGAACTCGGCCACCACGTCGCGAGCAGCGGTGCCGTCGATGGAATTGTCCACGGCTGCGTCGAAGCCGAGCTCGGTCGCGATCGCCTGCGGATCCAGGCCGAGCGAATTGCCGGCCAACGCACCGGAGCCGTACGGGCTGACCGCGGCCCGGCCGTCCCAGTCGTGCAACCGGTCCAATGTGCGCAGCAGCGGCCAGCAGTGTGCCAGCAGGTGATGCGACAGCAGGACCGGCTGGGCATGCTGGAGGTGGGTACGACCGGGCATGGCCACCCCGAGATGCCGCGCGGCCTGCTCGATCAACGCGTCAGCTAGCCCGGCCACCAGCGCGGTCAGCTGCCGGGCCTGCTCGCGCAGGTACATCCGGATCAGCGTGGCGATCTGGTCGTTGCGTGATCGACCGGCCCGCAGCCGACCGCCGAGTTCCGGGCCGGCCCGCTCTAGCAGGCCACGCTCCAACGCGGTGTGCACGTCCTCGTCGGCCGGGCCGGCCACGAAGGCGCCGGACCGAACGTCGGCCGCCAGCCCGTCCAACGCGGCCAGCATGGTGGCCAGTTCCTGATCGGTCAGCAGGCCGGCCGCATGCAGCGCCCGGGCGTGCGCGGTCGAGCCGGCCAGGTCGTGACCGGCCAGCCGCCAGTCGAAATGCGTCGAGACCGACAACGCGGCTAGCGCCTCGGCCGGCTCACCGGAGAACCGGCCACCCCAGAGCTGGACCGGACGGGTTGGGTCGGCAGCGGACGGGGTCACCGTCCCAGCTTCTGCTCGCGCCGAGCAGCGATCCGGCTAGGCAGACCCCACAGCTGGACGAAGCCCTTGGACAGGCTCTGGTCGAAGGTGTCGCCGGTGTCGTAGGTCGCCAGGTCGAAGTCGTATAGCGAGCCCGGACCGCGCCGGCCGGTGGGCACCGCGCGGCCGGCGTGCAGCCGCAGCCGGATGTCGCCGGTGACGTGTCGTTGCGAGGATTCGATGAAGGCGTCCAGGGACTGCTTGAGCGGGGAGAACCACAAGCCGTCGTAGACCAGTTCGGTCCAGCGCTGCTCGACGCTGAACTTGAACCGCCGCAGATCCCGCTCGACGGTGAGATCCTCCAACTCCTGATGGGCGGTGATCAGGGCGATCGCCGCCGGCGCCTCGTACACCTCCCGGCTCTTGATCCCGACCAGCCGGTCCTCCACCATGTCCAGCCGGCCAACGCCCTGAGCACCGGCCCGGCGGTTGAGCTGTTCGATGGCCTCCAGCACGGTGACCGCCGTCCCGTCGATCGCTACCGGCACCCCGTCGGAGAAGCTGATCACCACCTCATCGGCCGGCCGGTCGGCAGCCGGATCTGCCGTGTAGGAGTACAGGTCCTCGATCGGCGCGTTCCACGGATCCTCCAGGAAGCCGGTCTCGACGGCCCGTCCCCACAGGTTCTGATCCACCGAGTACGGCGAGCGCTTGGACTGGTCGATCGGCAGGCCCTTGTCCTCGGCGAACTGGATCGCCTTGTCCCGGGTCATGCCGCTGTCACGTACCGGAGCCAGCACCTTGAGATCCGGCGCCAACGCACCGATGCCGACCTCGAAGCGCACCTGGTCATTGCCCTTGCCGGTGCAGCCGTGGGCAACCGTGTCGGCGCCGAACTTCTGGGCGGCCAGCGCCAGGTGCTTGGCGATGACCGGACGGGACAATGCCGAGACCAGCGGATAGCGCTCCAGGTACAGCCCGTTGGCCCGCAACGCCGGCAGGCAGTAGTCCTCGGCGAATTCGGTCTTGAGGTCTAGCACCACTGACTCGACGGCGCCACAACTCAGCGCCCGCTGCCGGATGGCTTCCAGATCCTCGCCGCCCTGGCCGACATCGGCCGCCACACAGATCACCTCGGCGCCGGTCTCAGCCGCTATCCAGCCGATAGCCACCGAGGTGTCCAGGCCGCCTGAGTAGGCCAGCACGATCCGCTTGCTCATGTAGTGCTCCTTCGATGTTTGCGATGTGCCGGATGGCTAAGGCAGGTTGCCGATCGGCGGACCCGGGTTGGACAGCTGCCTGATCCGCTCGGCCAGCGCTGAACCGCCGGCTGGATCCCGGCTCACGACCAGGATTGTGTCATCGCCGGCGATGCTGCCCAGCACCTCCGGCAGGCCGGCCCGGTCCAGCGCGCTGGCAAGAAAATTCGAGGCGCCGGGCGGAGTGCGCAGCACCACCATGTTGCCGCTGGCCTCGGCCGAGATCAGCAGCTCGGACAGCAGCCGGGCCAGCCGGTGCGGCGGTGCGTCGTCCAGCCGGCGGGCAGCCAGTGGAGCGCCGTCCTCCGGGATCACGTACCTCGGCTGGCCGCCGTCCGGAGTGCGCAGCTTCACCGCGCCTAACTCGTCCAGGTCCCGACTCAAGGTGGCCTGAGTGACCCGAATGCCGTCCTGGGTCAACAACCGGGCCAGTTCGCCCTGCGAGCCGACCGCCTGTTGGGCCAGCATCGAGACGATCCTGGCCTGCCGGACCGCGCGTCCGGTCAGCTCCGCCAGCTCGCCGTTCGGGTGCCGGGCGACACCGGCTGCATCGGGGCTCATCCGGCACGCTCCAGCAGCCAACCGAGCAGCGCCTTCTGCGCATGCAACCGGTTCTCCGCCTCGTCCCAGACCGCGCTGCTGCGGCCGTCGATGACACCGGCCTGGATCTCCTGGCCCCGGTGGGCCGGCAGGCAATGCAGCACGATGGCGTCGGCGGCCGCCTGTTCGAGCAACTCGTCGGTCACGGCGAACGGACGTAATCCGGCCAGCCGCTCCGGCTGACCCGGATCGTCGCGTCCCATCGAGAACCAGGTGTCGGTGGCCAGCACATCCGCGCCGTCGGCGGCCGCCCGTGGGTCGCTGGTCACCGCGACCGAGCCACCGGTGCCGGCGGCGATGCCGGCCGCGCTAGCTCGCACGGTCGGGTTCGGCAGCAGATCGGGCGGGCCGGCCACCGTGACGTGCATGCCGGCCAGTGCCCCGGCCAGCAGGTAGGAGTTGGCCATGTTGTTGCCGCTGTCGCCCAAGTAGCTCAGCCGAAGCCCGGCCAGCTTTCCCTTGTGCTGGCGGATGGTCAACAGGTCGGCAAGCAGCTGGCAGGGATGGAACTCATCGGTGAGCGCGTTGATCACCGGCACCGCGCTGGCCGCCGCCATCTGCTCGATCCGGTGCTGTGCGAAGGTGCGCCAGACGATGGCTGCCACCTGCCGGTCCAGCACCCGAGCGGTGTCGGCCACCGGCTCGCCCCGTCCCAGCTGGCTGTTGGCTGCCTCGATCACCAGCGGGAAGCCGCCGAGCTCGGCGATGCCGACGCTGAAGGAGATCCGGGTCCGGGTGGACGGCTTGTCGAACAGCACGGCCACCGTCCGCGGCCCGGCCAGTGGCTTGAAGCCGAAGCGGTCGGCCTTCATCCGGTCGGCGAGGTCGAGCACCTCCAGCAGCTCGCCCGGCTCCAGGTCGTCATCGCGCAGGAAATGCCGGATCATCTACTCACCTGTCCGTCCGTCCAGCCGGTCGGCGACCGTGCACAGCGCGGCGCTCAGCCGGTCGATCGCCTGCAAGACGGTGGCCTCGTCCACGATGAGTGGCGGCGCCAGCCGGAGCACGTCCGGCTTCACCGCGTTGACGAGCAGCCCCTGCTCCCGGGCGGCCGCCTCGAGCTCGGCCGCGGCGGCGGTGCTCAGTACCAGGCCCCACCACAGACCGCTCCCCCGCACCGCCGAGATCAGCGGACTGTCCAACCCACGCAGGCTGGCCTCCAGCACCCCGCCGACATGGCGGACCTGGGCCAGCAGGTCGTCCCGCTCGATGGTGTTCAGCACCGCCAGCGCGGCGGCACAGCAGACCGGGTTGCCGCCGAACGTGCTGCCGTGCGAACCGGGCTGGAACAGCCCGCCAACCGGACCGAAGGCGATGCAGGCGCCGATCGACAGGCCGCCGCCGAGCCCCTTGGCCACGGTCAGCACGTCCGGCTTCACTCCGGCCGCCGTGCTGACAAACCACTCCCCGGTGCGTCCGATCCCGCTCTGGACCTCGTCCACCACCAGCAGGGCGCCGGCCCGGTCGCACAGCTGTCGGGCGGCGGCCAGGTAACCATCCGGCGCCGGCAGCACGCC
Organism: Jatrophihabitans sp.; assembly: GCA_035248685.1. Taxonomy (GTDB): domain Bacteria; phylum Actinomycetota; class Actinomycetes; order Mycobacteriales; family Jatrophihabitantaceae; genus Jatrophihabitans_A. The sequence continues at coordinate 376 of DATFHF010000079.1, read as the reverse complement.
GCCCTCGCCCTGGGTCGGTTCCAGGAACACCGCCGCGGTACTGCTATCGATCGCGCCGGCCAGCGCCGACACATCCCCGAATGGGACGAAGCGCACCGGCCCGGGCAGCGGCTCGAACGGCAGCCGCTTCGGTGGGTTGCCGGTGATGGCCAGCGAGCCCATGGTGCGGCCGTGGAAGCCGTTGTCGGCAGCCACCAGGGTGAGCCGGCCACCGGCCGGGTCCTGCGCCCGGCCGTGCAGCCGAGCCAACTTGATCGCGCATTCGTTCGCCTCGGTGCCGTCGTTGGTGAAGAACACCCGAGCGTCCGGCGCCTGAAGGATCGACTGGAGCTTCTCGGCCAGCTCGATGCCCGGGACGTGCATGGCCAGGTTCGAG
>DATFHF010000078.1:0-43361 GCA_035248685.1 Jatrophihabitans sp. | reverse complement strand
CTTCATCGTCCGCGGCGCCAAACCGGAACGCTGGGTCCGGCAGACCCAGTTCGACAACGACGAGGCGGTCGGTTACCTGGCCGATCGGCTGGCCCGGCTCGGTGTCGAGCAGGAGCTCACCCAGCTCGGTGCGCTGCCCGGCGCCAGCGTCACCATCGGCGACTACGTCTTCGACTTCGAGCCGACCGCCGGCATGGCCGACGAGGCCTACCAACCGACCCGGCGCGGCACCGACGACCGGCTGGCGCAGGTCAGCCGGCCGGGTGCCGAGCAGCGGTTGGCCGCCAAGCGGGCCCGCCGGCGGTCGCCGGATGCTGAAGACCAGCCCGAATGACAACCGGACGGGGGCTGATCGAAGCCGCCGGCCGCACCGTGGTGAAGGTCGGCTCGTCCTCGCTGACCCGTCGGGGCCGGCTGGAACCGGCCCGGCTCGACGCACTGGTCACCGCGCTGGCCGCCCGTCGGGCGGCGGGCAAGCAGCTGGTGCTGGTGTCCTCCGGCGCGATCGCGGCCGGGCTGGCACCGCTCGGGCTGACCGCGCGACCGCGTGACCTGGCCACCCAACAGGCCGCGGCCAGCGTCGGGCAACTGCTGCTCGCCGAGCGGTACGCGGCCGCCTTCGCCCGATTCGGCATCACGGTGGGCCAGGTGCTGCTGACCGCCGACGACCTGCACCGGCGCGGTCATTACCGCAACGCCGTGCGCACCCTGGAGCGGTTGCTCGCGCTCGGCGTGCTGCCCATCGTGAACGAGAACGACACGGTGGCCACCGAAGAGATCCGGTTCGGTGACAACGACCGGCTGGCCGCGCTGGTCGCCCACCTGGTCCAGGCCGACGCGCTGGTGCTGCTATCCGACATCGACGGGCTGTACAGCCGCGACCCGCGGTCGCCGGACGCCCGGCTGCTCAGCGAGGTGACCAGCGCCGCCGACTTGGAGCTGGTGCGGTTGGGCGGCTCGCGTTCCGGCGTGGGCACCGGCGGAATGGCCACCAAGGTCGACGCCGCCCGGATCGCCACCGGCGCCGGCATCCCGGTGCTGCTGGCGCAGGCCGGCGCCGTGGCCGACGCGTTGGCCGGCCGAGGCGGTACCTACTTCGCGCCGACCGGCCGGCGCACCGCGTCCCGGCTGTTCTGGTTGCGGCACGTAAGCACGCCGCTCGGGCGGTTGGTACTCGACGACGGTGCGGTGCAGGCGGTGGTGCGCCGGCGGCTGTCGCTGTTGCCGGCCGGCATCACCACCGCCAGTGGCGAGTTCTCCGCCGGCGACCCGGTGGAGCTGGCTGATGAAACCGGTCGGGTGCTGGCCCGCGGCCTGGCCGGCCTGGACAGCGCGGATCTGGCTGGAGTGCTAGGCAAATCCACCCGGAACCTGCCACCGGAGCTGCGCCGGGAGGCGGTGCACCGCGACGACCTGATCGTGCTGTGACCGGCAGCGCGGCCCCGGTGCCGTAGGCTGGGTCGGCAGGGCCGTCGCCGTCCCCCTTGTTGAGACCAACAGAGCGAGGTGGCGCGCGTGGCCGACGTAACCGGATTCCTCAGCCATGACCGGCAGCTGCCGGCCCGCCGGCCGGTCGAGATCCGGCTGCGGGACTGGCGCGAGGTCTACCAGCCCGCGGACGATACGGTCACCCGGCAACAGGCCAGCCGGTGCATGGACTGCGGGATCCCGTTCTGCCACAACGGCTGCCCGCTGGGCAACCTGATCCCGGAATGGAACGACCTGGTCTACGCCGGTCGCTGGCAGGACGCCGTGCAACGCCTGCACGCCACCAACAACTTTCCGGAGTTCACCGGCCGGCTGTGCCCGGCGCCGTGCGAGGCGTCCTGCGTGCTCGGGATCAGCCAGCAACCGGTGACCATCGAGCAGGTGGAGAAGGAGATCATCGAGCACGCCTGGGCCAACGGCTGGGTGACGCCGATGCCGCCGGCCCGACAGACTGGGCAGCGGGTGGCGGTGGTCGGCTCCGGGCCGGCCGGGCTGGCCGCCGCCCAGCAGCTCACCCGGGCCGGTCATCAGGTCACCGTGCTGGAACGTGCCGATCGGGTCGGGGGATTGCTGCGGTACGGCATACCCGAATTCAAGATGGAGAAGCGGGTGCTGGACCGGCGAATCCAGCAACTGGCCGCCGAAGGCACCGAGTTTCGAACCGGGGTGGACGTCGGCGTCGACATCACCGCCGAGCAGTTGCGTGCCGAGTACGACGCGGTGCTGCTGGCCGGCGGCGCGACCGCCTGGCGGGAGCTGCCGATCCCGGGACGAGAGTTGGCCGGCATCCACCAGGCAATGGAGTTCCTGCCGCCGGCGAACCGGGTCCAACAGGGCGACCTGGCGGAGTCGCCGTTATCGGCGCGCGGCAAGCGGGTGGTCATTATCGGCGGCGGGGATACCGGGGCGGACTGCCTGGGCACCGCGCACCGGCAGGGCGCGGTGTCGGTGCACCAGTTGGAGATCCTGGCCCGGCCGCCGGCCGACCGACCGGCGGCCAACCCGTGGCCGACCTGGCCGTTCATCCTGCGCACGTCATCGGCGCACGAGGAGGGCGGCGAGCGAGTTTTTGCCGTGAATACCGAGCGGTTCGTGGGCAACCCGGCCGGCGAGGTGACCGCGTTGCGGGCGCACCAGGTGGAAACCAAGGACGGCCGGTTCGTCAAGGTAGCCGGCACCGACTTCGACCTGGACTGCGATCTGGTGCTGCTGGCGATGGGTTTCGTCGGCCCGGAACGCGGGCCGCTGCTGAGCGATCTCGGCGTCGAATTCACCGACCGGGGGACGATTGCCCGGGACGCCGACTTCGCCACCAACGTCGAGGGTGTCTTCGTCACCGGCGACATGGGACGTGGCCAGAGCTTGATCGTATGGGCGATCGCCGAAGGACGGTCGGCCGCGGCCGCCGTCGACCGTTGGCTGACCGGGGCTTCGACGTTGCCGGCGCCGATCACGCCGAAGACCGCCGCTCAGCGTTAGCCGATAGCCGCCTGCCCGGATCGGGGCCGGTCGGCTCGTAGGATGCGGGCCATGACTGCGGGGCAGCCGGCCGGCGAGCAGCGCCGGGTGGGCATCATGGGCGGCACCTTCGACCCGATCCATCATGGCCACCTGGTCGCCGCCAGCGAGGTCGCCGATCTGTTCGAGCTGGACGAGGTGATCTTCGTACCCACCGGCCAGCCCTGGCAGAAGTCCGACCGGGAAGTCAGCCCGGCCGAGCACCGCTACCTGATGACCGTGGTGGCCACCGCGTCCAACCCCCGGTTCTGGGTCAGCCGGGTGGACATCGACCGGCCCGGCCCGACCTACACCATCGACACGGTGCGCGATATCGCGGCGATTCGGCCGGGTGCCGAATTGTTCTTCATCACCGGGGCGGACGCGCTTCAGGCGATCCTGTCCTGGAAGGAGGCCGACGAGGTCTTCGCCAGCTGCCATCTGATCGGGGTCACCCGTCCCGGCTATCACCTGTCCGGCGACCACCTGTCGCCCGACATCGTCACCCTGCTGGATGTGCCGGCGATGGCGATCTCGTCCTCAGCGGTACGCGAACGGGTGCTGGGCACCCGACCGATCTGGTATCTGGTTCCGGACGGTGTGGTGCAGTACATCGGCAAGCACGGGCTGTACCGCTGAGCCGTCTTGCTCCAAAGGTGAGCATGAGCGTTGGCCATGGCTCACGCGGGTACTAACGATCGATCCTGACGGTCAGCCATCGACCGCCGACCAGGCCTCAGTGGTAGCTGTGCTCGGCCCCCGGGTACGTCCCGGCCTGTACCTCGGCGGCGAACCGGCGCACCGCGTCGGTGAGCACCTGGCCGAGGTCGGCGTACTGCTTGACGAACTTGGCCGGCGTGCCACCCACCCGTAGCCCGGCCAGGTCCTGCCAGACCAGCACCTGAGCATCGCATTCCACCCCGGCGCCGATCCCGATGGTCGGGATGCGCAGGTCGTGGGTGATCTTCTTGGCCAGATCCGAGGGCACCACCTCGAGCACCACGGCGAAGGCGCCGGCGTCTTGCAGTGCGTGGGCGTCCTCCAGCAGCCGGCTGGCCTGCTCATCGCCGCGGCCCTGCACCCGGTAGCCGGACAGCGCGTGCACCGATTGCGGGGTCAGCCCGAGGTGGCCCATCACCGGCACGCCGGAGCTGGACAGCAACTCGACCTGGCGGGCCACCCGGGCGCCGCCTTCCAGCTTCACCGCCTGCGCGCCGCCCTCCTTCAGGAACCGGCAGGCGGTGTCCAGGGCCTGTTCCGGGCTGGCCTGGTAGCTGCCGAACGGCAGGTCGGCCACCACCAGCGCTCGCTTCGCGCCGCGGGAAACCCCGCGTACCAGCGGTAGCAGTTCGTCTGCGGTCACCGGCACGGTGGTGTCGTAGCCGTACACCACGTTGGCCGCCGAGTCACCGACCAGCAGCACCGGAACGCCGGCGGCATCGAAGACCTGGGCGGTGGAGTAGTCGTAGGCGGTCAGCATCGGCCAGCGGTCCCCGGCGGACTTGGCGTTCTGAAGATCGCGGATGGTGACCCGGCGGGTTGAGGTGCCGCCGTAGAGCGTTTCGGTCATGACGCTGGGTCCTCTGCTTCCTCGAGGCCGGCCAGCCGGTCCCCGGGCGGGTGATTCGGACGCCTCTATGGTGCCCCTACTCGGCTCCGCGCGCATCAGCCACCGCACATCCGTGACCTCACTCACTGCTCCGGCTCGGAACCGGTCAGCCGTGCTCGCGCCAGCGGTTGGTGATCGGCAGCCGGCGGTCTCGTCCGAACGCCTTGAGGCTGATCTTCGGGCCCGGCGCGTACTGCCGGCGCTTCCATTCGGCCGCATCGGTCAGCTGGACGATCCTCCTCACCAGTTCCCGGTCGAAGCCGTCGGCCAGCAACTGGTCGAACCCGGCGTCGGAGTCGACGTAGCGGAGCAGCAACCGGTCGAGCTCGGCGTAGTCCGGCAGCGAGTCCGAGTCGAGCTGGCCGGGCCGCAACTCGGCCGACGGCGGCTTGCTGATCGAGTTCTCCGGGATCGGCGGCAGCTGCCCCCGCCGGACCGCCTCGTCGTTACGCCAGCGCGCCAACCGCCAGACCAGCGTCTTCGGGACGTCCTTGAGCGGCGCGTAACCGCCCACCGCGTCGCCGTAGATGGTGGAGTACCCCACCGACAGCTCGCTCTTGTTGCCGGTGGCCAACACCAGGTGGCCGAACTGGTTGGACAGCGCCATCAAGGTGGTGCCGCGCACCCGAGCCTGCACGTTCTCCTCAGCCACCCCGGTCAACCGCAGCGATTGCAGGAAGGCGTCCACCATCGGCCCGATCGGCACCAGCTGGAAATGCGCGCCCAGCCGGTCGGTCAGCTCGACGGCGTCGGAATGCGAGTGTTCGGACGAGTACGCGCTGGGCATGCCGATCCCGTACACGTTCTCAGGCCCGATCGCGTCGGCCGCGATGGCGGCCACCACCGCCGAGTCGATGCCACCGCTGACCCCGAGCACCACCGAGCGGAACCGGTTCTTGCGCAGGTAGTCGCCGGTGGCCAACACCAGCGCGTACCAGACCTCAGCCTCCTCGGCCAGCGGCTGGCAGATGCCCAGCGGATCGGCCAGCGGGCCGTCCGGTGTCGGCGCCGGCAACGGCGCGCGGTGCCGCTCGATCGGCATGACCGAGCCGGTTGCCCCGTTCTCCTCCAGTGCGGGTGGCAGATCCAACTCGACGACGAACAACCCTTCGACGAACTGCGGTGCCCGGGCCAGCAGTGTGCCGTCGGCTGCCACCACGAAGGAGTCGCCGTCGAAGACCAGCTCGTCCTGACCGCCCACCTGGTTGACGTACACCACCGCCGCACCGGCCTCGATCGCCCGCCGGCGGACCAGCGACAGCCGGACGTCGTCCTTGTCCCGCTCATACGGCGAGCCGTTGATATTGAGCAGCAGGCCGACCTGGGCCGCCGCGGCGGCGGTGAACGGACCACCGTCCTGCCAGACGTCCTCGCAGATGGTCAGGCCGACGTCAACGCCACCGAACCGGACCACGGTCAGCGCTCGACCCGGCTCGAAGTAGCGGTCCTCATCGAACACGCCGTAGTTGGGCAGGTGGTGCTTGAAGTACCGGGCCACCACCCGACCGTCCTGGAGGAAGGCCGAGGCGTTGCGTGGACCGTCCTCGTCGTCGAGGTAGCCGACCACCACGCCCAGCTCGGCCAGCCCGGCGCCGGCCAGCTCGCCGGCCAACTGGTCCAGGCAGTCGATCGAGGCCTGCCGGAACGATCGGCGCAGCACCAGGTCCTCCGGCGGGTAGCCGGTCAGCGTCATCTCCGGAAAGGCAACCAGTTGCGCCCCGGTCGCCGCCGCCTGCCGGCTGCGGTCCAGCACCACGGCGGCATTAGCCGCCAGGTCGCCGACGACAAGATCGACCTGGGCCAGTGCGATGCGCAGAACGGTCACCCTTGCAGTCTGCTCCGGCGCACCGCGCCGCCGGCCGCTGGGCACCGGCGCGCCGGCCGCCAACCAATCTCTGATCGTTCCGACACTGTTTCGTCATCGGATGATTCGGTTTTGACGCCGGTCGTAGGCCACAATGGTTCGGACGGCGGCGGAGGTGGCTGCCGTGTGGCGTGAAAGGACACGTGCTGGTGGCAAGTCGGGTTAGAGCCGCCCGGTGGACAGCAATCGCGGCGGTAGCGGTCCTCTGTCTAACCGGCTGCTCGCAGAAGAAGCTCCCGACCGTCCAAGCCGGCCCGACCACGGCCGGCAACACCGTCAGCGCGACGCCGTCGAAGACCGGCCCGGTCGGCCCGGCCGTGGTTACCATCAGCGCCGCCGCCGGCTCGGTGGACGTCAGCCCGGTCGTCCCGATCAAGGTGGCGGTGGCCGGTGGCTCGCTGCAGCAGGTGAGCTTGAAGAACGACGCCGGCCTGCTGGTCAAGGGCGCGCTGGACGCGGACAAGACCTCCTGGGCATCGGCCGAACCGCTCGGTTACGGCCGCACCTACTCACTCAGCGCCATTGCGGTGAACCCGGATGGTCGAACCACCACCGCATCCCGGTCGTTCACCACCGTCCAGCCCCGGCTGCTGACCCAGCCCTACATCCAGACCGCGGCTGGTGGTGCGGTGCCACCCGGCGTGACCTTCGGGGTGGGCCAGGTCATTCGGATCCACTTCGACGAGCCGATCCCGGACCACAAGGCCGCCCAGGACGCGATCAAGATCACCACCGTGCCGGCCCAGGTCGGCGGGTTCAGCTGGCTCAGCAACACCGACGTGTACTGGCGCACCCAGACGTACCTGAAGGCCGGCAGCAAGGTCATCATCAACGCCAACGTGTACGGCAAGGACCTGGGCAACTCGCTGTACGGGCAGAGCGACGTGAGCACCTACTTCGTCGTCGGCCACAAGCACATCTCGATCGCCGATGACAACACCAAGCAGGTGCTGGTGTACTCCGACGACAAGCTGGTGCGCACCATGCCCACCTCGATGGGCCGGCACACCAGCATCCCGGCTGACAACGGCAAGCCGATCGATCTGCGGACCAACTCCGGCCCGCACGTGGTGGTGGACGGCGAGAAGAACATCAACATGAACTCGGCCTCGTTCGGGCTGAGCAAGGGCGCCAACGCCTACCGCACCACCGTCCCGGTCGGGGTGCGGATCAGCTACGACGGCGAATACGTGCACTGGGCCGACTGGTCGGTCTGGGCGCAGGGCAATACCGACACCTCGCACGGCTGCCTGAACGTCTCGCCGGCCAACGCCTACTGGTTCTACGACTTCTCGCTCCCCGGCGACATCGTGGACGTCCGGAACACCGGCCGGCAATTGGCCGAATGGAACTCCGGCTATTGGACGGTCAGCTGGGCCACCTGGCTGTCGGACGGGGCGGCGTAGCCCTAGCCCGGTAACCTGCCGGAAATCGGCGCCCGGCAGACTCTGACCCCGTGGACCGTCAGCAGGAATACGTACTGCGAACCCTGGAAGAACGCCAGATCCGCTTCGTCCGATTGTGGTTCACCGACGTGCTCGGTTACCTCAAGTCGGTGGCGGTGGCCCCGGCCGAACTCGAAGGCGCCTTCGCCGAGGGCATCGGCTTCGACGGATCGGCCATCGAGGGCTTCGCCCGGGCCAGCGAGTCGGACATGCTGGCCCGTCCGGATCCGGCGACGTTTCAGATCCTGCCCGGCGACGACGGCAAGCTGAGCGACACCGCACGGATGTTCTGCGACATCACCATGCCCGACAGCTCTCCGTCCTGGGCCGACCCGCGCTACGTGCTGCGCCGGGTGCTCGGCAAGGCGGCCGATCGCGGGCTGACCTTCTACACCCATCCCGAGGTGGAATTCTTCCTGCTGAAGAACCGGCCGAGCGACGGCAGCGAACCGCAGCCGATCGACGACGGCGGTTACTTCGACATGACCAGCCACGACAGCGCGCATGACTTCCGCCGCAGTGCCATCATCGCGCTCGAGGCGGTCGGCATCTCGGTCGAGTTCAGCCACCACGAGGTGGCGCCCGGCCAGCAAGAGATCGACCTGCGCTACGCCGACGCGTTATCGATGGCCGACAACATCATGAGCTTCCGGCACATCATCAAGGAGGTCGCGCGCAGCAAGGGGGTGCACGCCACCTTCATGCCCAAGCCGTTCAGCCACCAGCCGGGCAGCGGCATGCACACCCACCTGTCGCTGTTCGAAGGTGACCGCAACGCCTTCCACGACCCCGGCGACGAGCTCTTCCTGTCGGCTACCGCGCGCTCGTTCATTGCCGGCCTGCTGCGGCATGCCCGGGAGATCACCGCGGTGACCAACCAGTGGGTCAATTCCTACAAGCGGCTCTTCGGCTGGTCGGCTGCCGGCCAGCTGGTCGAGGCGCCGACCTACGTGTGCTGGGGGCACGCCAACCGCTCGGCACTGGTCCGGGTGCCGATGTACAAGCCCGGCAAGGCAAATTCGACCCGGGTCGAGGTTCGCTCGCTCGATTCGGCCTGCAACCCCTACCTCGCCTTCGCGGTGCTGCTGGCGGCCGGTTTGAAGGGCATCGAGCAGGAATACGAGCTGCCGCCGGGTGCCGAGAACGACGTCTGGGCGCTGTCGGATGCCGAGCGGCGGGCGTTGGGCTACCACGACTTGCCGCACAACCTGGCTGATGCGCTGCGGGTGATGGAGGACTCCGAGCTGGTGGCCGAGACGCTCGGCGAGCACGTGTTCGACTTCTTCCTGCGCAACAAGCGGGCCGAGTGGGTGGATTACCGCGCCGAGGTCACCCCGTTCGAACTGCGCCGCTACCTGCCCTCGCTCTGACTGGGGGGGGTTTCCTATGCGACGGGCGCCCATTCGGCGGGGCGGCCGAGGTGGCGGACGGACGGCTCGAGCACCAGCGGCACGACGCTGCAGGCGATGAGGGCAGCGCCGACGAGGGTGCCCGTCGTGCCGCCCATCGTGGCGAGCAGGGCGCCGGCGATCACCGGGGCGAGCGGCGTCAGTGCGCTCGACACGAAGCCGGCGGCGCTGTTCAGGCGACCCTGCAGTTCGTCCGGTGTGACGAAGGAGAGATAGGCGCCGATACCGGCGTTGTTCGCCGGCAGCAGGAGCGTGCCGATCGCCAGCAACGCACCGATCACCCGCACGTCGGTCGTCCAGGCCATCGGCACGACCACGGCGGCCAGGACGAGACCGGTGGTCATCGTGGTCGCGCCGGTGGGCAACCGCTGGGCATGCCGCGAGGCGACGGCGGCGCCGACGATCCCGGCGCCTGCGGCGATCGCGTCGATGGCGCCGATCGCGGCCGGATGCACGCCCGCGCGCACCAGACGCAGCGTGATCGAGATGAAGACGTAGCCCACGGCGAAGTTGAGGATGCCGCCCCAGAGCATCATCGCCCGAGCCGCCCGCTGCGACCACAGGAAGCGCAGGCCCGCGAGCAGGTCGGCGCGCAGCCGCCGGGGGCCGGTCGTCGCCGGTGCCGGCAGCGGGGCGCGCAGGAAAAGTACCGCCACCGCGAACGCCGCGAAGCTCACCGCGTCGACGGCGAACGGCAGCGACGCGGCCACGGCGAAGAGCGCGCCGCCCAGTGGCGGGCCGATCAGCGATGCGACGTGGTACCGGGCCTGCATGCGCGTGTAGGCCCGCGCCAGGTACTCGGGCGCGACCACCGCGCGCAACGACGCGGAGGCGGCGGGCGAGAAGAAGGTCTCGACGACACCCGCGAGCACTCCGGCTGCGACCAGCAGCGCGATCGTGGCGACCCCCGTGGCGACCAGCAGCGCGAGGACCCCGAGCACCCCGGCCGACGCCAGATTGCTGATCAGCAGCACCCGACGCCGCGACCAGCGGTCGACCAGCGCGCCGGCGGGCAGGCGCATGATCGTGCCGGCGGCGAAGAATGCCGTCGTCGCCAGCGCGGCCTGCGTCGTCGAGTGGGTCAGCGCGTAGCCGAGCAGCGGGAAGACCAGCATCGACATGGCCGAGCCCAGCTCGGAGGCCAGGTCACCGAGCCACAGGATGGCAAAGTCCCGATTGCCGGTCAGGCCCGTGGTCGTCGGCGCACCCATCACGATCACTATGGCGGACAGGTGAGGCCAGCGTCGAGCGGATCGGTCGCACACGCAGCGGCAGTAGGGACACACCCAGTGAGCTGACCGGTTGTTCACATACCCTGCTAGCCATGGCAGCTGAGCAAAGCACGCTGATCCTGGTGATCGAAAACGCCCGGGACGCGCCGGTGGCCCGGCTGGGCGAGTGGCTGACCGCGGCCGGCGCCCAGCTGGACGTGCGCAACGCCGAGGCCGGCGACCCGGTGCCGGAAGAGCTGGCCGGCTATCGCGCGCTGGTGGTGCTGGGCGGCGGGATGAACGCCTACGACGACACCCGAGCGCCCTGGCTGCCGGCGGTGCGCAAATTGCTCGCCGACGCGGTGCGCACCGAACTGCCGGTGCTCGGGATCTGCCTGGGCGGCCAGCTGCTGGCGGTGGCCACCGGCGGCCAAGTCCGACCGGCCGAGCTGGGCGAGTACGGGGCGCAGCTGGTGGCCAAACGCCAGCTGGCCGCGAACGACCCGCTGTTACGTGAGCTGCCGATCACCCCGGATGTCCTGCAATGGCATGTGGACGAGGTGACCCGGCTGCCGCCCGGCGCGGTGCTGCTGGCGTCCTCGCCGGGTTGCGAGGTGCAGGCGTTTCGGGTCGGCCGGCTGGCCTGGGGCACCCAGTTCCACATCGAGACCACGCCCGCCATCGTCCAGGCGTGGGCCCGAACCGACGCCGCATTGCTGGCCGATTACGACCTGGCCACCATCGTCGATCGGGCGATCGCGGCGCACGCCGACATCGCCGAGGTCTGGCAGCCGGTGGCCGCCCGGTTCGTCGAGATCGCCGCTGACCCGGCGTCGGTGGCCGGCCCGCGCAACCTGCCGCTGGCCGGCGACGCTGCCGGCGGTCGGGCGGCCGAGCCGTTGACCGATCCGGCCGCGATCCGGGCTGCGTTGGCTGCCGAGATGCAGGCCTCGCGTGGACCGCACGGACGCTGAGTCCGCCCGGATCAGCGCGCGGCTGGTCAGGACGGGTTTCGCCGATCCGGTGGCCGCCGCCCGGCTACTTGCCGACCCCCGGCTGCGGCTGTGGGATCCGGAGCGGGACGTCGCTTTCGATGACGGCGGTGCCGGTGCGGCCGCCGTGCTGTCCGCGCTCGGACGGGCCGCCGACCCGGACCAGGCGCTGTACTGGCTGGCTGAGCTGGCCGACACCCCGGCCGGTGCGGAAATCCTGGCCGGGTTGCGTGACTCGGCCGACTACCGCGGCCGGCTACTGGGCGTCCTGGGGGTGTCGTCGGCGCTGGCCGAGCACCTCACCGGCCAGCCGGCCGACGCACTGCTGCTGCGTTCGCAGTATGACCGGTCCGCCGGGCAGCTGGCGGCGGCCGGCCGGCTCGCGGCAGCGGTCGGGGCGGATCCGGATCACCCGGTGACCGGTACCGCCGGTAAGCCGGCGCAGCTCACCGGGCCGGCGGCCGTGCAGGCGCTGCGGATCGCGTACCGGCGGGAGCTGCTCCAAGTGGCCGCGGCCGACCTGGCCGGTGAGCTGGAACTGGCCGAGGTCACCGAGGCACTGGCCGACCTGGCCGGCTACCTCCTGCAGGCCACGCTGGCGGTGGCCCGGGCCGGCCTGCCCGCCGAGGCAGCGTCCTGTCGGCTGGCCGTCATCGCGATGGGCAAGACCGGTGGTCGGGAGCTCAACTACGTATCCGACGTCGACGTAGTGTTCGTCGGGCAGGCGATGGCGGCCGACGCCGACGCCGAGACCGAGGCGGCCGCGCTGGACACGGCCACCCGACTGGCCGGCGACACTATGCGGATCTGCGGCCAGGTGGCCTGGGAGGTGGACGCGGCGCTTCGCCCGGAGGGCAAGGCCGGGGCGCTGGTTCGGACGCTGGCCAGCCACCAGGCCTACTACCGGCGGTGGGCCTCCACCTGGGAGTTCCAGGCGCTGTTGAAGGCGCGGCCGATCGCCGGCGACCCGGCGCTGGGCGCCGACTACCTGGCCGCGCTGGCGCCGTTGGTCTGGACCGCCTCCCAGCGTCCGGACTTCGTGGCCGACGTGCAGGCGATGCGGCGACGGGTGGTCGCGCAGTTGCCGGCCGATGTGGTGGACCGGGAGATCAAGCTCGGCCCCGGTGGCCTGCGCGACGTCGAGTTCGCGGTGCAGCTGTTGCAGCTGGTGCACGGCCGGGCCGATCCGGCGTTGCAGGTGGCCGGCACCCTGCCGGCGCTGGCCGCGCTGCGCGACGGCGGGTTCGTCGGCCGAGACGACGCGCTGAGCCTGGCTGATGCCTACCGGTTCCTGCGGGCTGCTGAACACCGGCTCCAGCTGGTCAAACTGCGCCGCACCCACCTGGTGCCGGACGACCGGGCCGCGCTTCAGCGGCTGGCCCGGTCGATGGGCTTTCGACCGGATGCCCGGGGCGATGCGGTTGAGGTCTGGCAGGACGAGTGGGCGCTGCATGCCCGCGAGGTGCGCCGGCTGCACGAGAAGCTGTTCTACCGTCCGCTGCTCGAGTCGGTGGCCCGGGTACCGACCGAGGCGCTGCGGCTGACCGAGAGCGAGGCCCGTCGCCGGCTGGAAGCATTGGGCTATGCCGATCCGGCCGGCGCATTGCGCCACATCGACGCGCTGACCGCCGGGGTGACCCGCCGGGCCGCGCTTCAGCGAGCGTTGCTGCCGGTGATGCTGTCCGAGCTGGCCGACGCGCCGGACCCGGACCGCGGCCTGCTCAGCTACCGCCAGGTGTCCGAGGCGCTCGGCCGGTCACCGTGGTTCCTGCGGCTGCTGCGTGACGAGGGTGCGGTCACGTCCCGGCTGGCCAGCCTGCTCGGCACCTCGCGGTACGTCGCGGACCTGCTGGTCCGGGCGCCGGAGGCCCTTCAGTTCCTGGCCGACGACGGGCAGCTCCAGCCGCGCCGGCGGCCGGAGCTGGAGCTGTTGATGGCCACCGCCGCGCACCGGCAGGACGACCTGGCACTGACCGCGCACGCCATTCGCAGCCTGCGCCGGGTGGAGTTGCTGCGGCTGGCCTGCGCGGACCTGCTGGGGGTGGCCGATCAGGACCAGGTGCGGGTCGGGCTTTCCGAGCTCGCCGATGCCACCCTGGCCGCCGCGTTGGCGGCCAGCCGCCGACTGGTCGCTGCGGAGCAAGAGGCCGCCGGTGAGCCGGGCCAGTTCGCGGTGATCGCGATGGGACGGCTGGGCGGCCAGGAGATCGGCTACGGCTCGGACGCCGACGTGATGTTCGTCTTCGACAGCGCCCCTGGTAAGCCGGCGTCCGACGCTGCTCGATGGGCGCAACTGGTCGCCGAGCGGTTACGCACCATGCTCGGCATGACCTCCACCGATCCGCCGCTGCGGCTGGATGCCGACCTGCGGCCGGAGGGTCGCAACGGGGTGCTGGCCCGTTCGCTGGACTCCTTCGCCGAGTACTACGCGCGCTGGTCATCGACCTGGGAAACCCAGGCGTTGCTGCGAGCTAGGTTCTGCGCCGGTGACCAGCAGTTGGGGGAGCGGTTCGTCCGGCTGATCGAGCCGGTGCGCTACCCGCCGAACGGCCTGTCGTCGGCCGACGTGCTGGAGATCCGACGGCTCAAGGCTCGGGTGGACGCGGAACGGTTGCCGCGCGGCGCGGACCCGAACACCCACACCAAGCTCGGCCGGGGTGGCCTAGCCGATGTGGAGTGGACGGTGCAGCTGGTACAGCTTCGGCTGGCCGGAGCGGTGACCGGGCTGCGCACGACCGGCACGCTGGCGGCGCTGGCAGCTGCGGTGCAGGCGGGCAAACTGAGCCAGGACGATGCGTCGGCGCTAGAGGCTGCCTGGCGTTTCGCCAGCCGCGCTCGGGACGCCATCATGTTGGTGCAGGACAAGCCCGGTGACCAGCTGCCCAAGCCCGGCCGGGTGTTGCGGGCGGTCGGCCAGGTACTCGGCTACCCACCCGATTTCGAAGCCGGTCAGCTGGTGGACGATTACCGCCGGGTGGCCAGGCGGGCCCGCAAGGTGGTCGAGGCGGTGTTCTACGACGAGTTGGCAGACTGAGCCGTCGCGGGCGCTCGCGGGGCGGGTTGGAAGGCGCTGCGACCGGATAACAGGAACTGGACCCCGACGCCGGCCAGGAACACCAACAGCCCGGCGACGGCGTCGACGATGAAGTGGTTGGCGGTGCCGACGATGACCAGCAGCGTCCAGATCGGGTAGAGCCCGCCGAGCAACCGCACCCACAGCCGGCGCGCGCAGAAGTAGATGCAGGCCGCACACCACAGCGCCCAGCCGATGTGCAGGCTCGGCATGGCGGCGAACTGGTTGGAGTGCTCGGCCACCTTCGGGTCGGCCAGCGAGCCCCAGGTGTGGAACTTCAGCAGGGTGTCGACATAGCCGTACTGCGGCAGCAGCCGGGGCGGCGCTAGCGGGTACAGGTAGAAGCCGGCCAACGCGATCAGGGACGTCGCGAACAGCACGGTCCGGGCGCCCCGGTAGATCCGGGGGTGGGCGTGGTAGAGCCAGATCAGGCAACCGATGGTGACGATGAAGTGCAGGGTCGCGTAGTAGTAGTCCATCACCTGGGCCAGCGGTTCGTTCCTGGCCACGAAGGCGTTCAGCGAACGCTCGAAGTTCAGGTGCAGCGCGTCCTGCATGTGTTGCACGCTGCGACCGTGCCGCAACGCGATGCTCTGCTGCTCGGGCACCAGGTTGCGTACCTCGCTGTACAGCCAGTAACAGAACCCGATGATCGCGACCTCTTGCCACCACCGCGGTTCGCGGTGGTGTAGCCAACGGTTGGGGAACAGCCCGGTGAAACGGATGCGGCGCCTACCGGGCCTGTTCGCGCTGCCCGCGGTTTGGGCAGTGGTGGGTGCCGACACCCCTGCATACTCTCACTTGCCGCTGATAGTTATGGGCCGCCACCCTGCGATTCCCAGTGGATGCGCCTATGTCGGGCACGACGGCGCGCCGGGGTGGCGCCGACGAGTCGGGCTCAGCCAATCAGACCCGCCACAATCAGTCTTGCCTAACGTGTTGAATAGCGCAGATCCGAGTTATCGAGTGGCCGCGCTGGACCGCACTTAGCCGCGGGGTGAACCGGCCGCCGGCTCAGGCTCCGGTCGGCAACGGCTCACTTAGGTCGGCCAGTACCACCTGCTGTCCCGCCTTCAGGCCGGACGTCACCTGGGTGCGATCGCTGCCGACCGCCCCGATGGCGATCCTGGTCGGTACCAATCTTCCGTGGTCGTAGACCGTGACGGTATTCAGCTGTCCCAGCCTGTGCACTGCCGAACTGGGCACGGTCAGCACGCCGGTCACGCTGGCTACCTCAATCTGTACCGACGCCCCGCTGCCGTCGAACAGCTTCTGGCCGGTCGGGTCCAGCACGATGGTCACCGGATAAGTCGGGGTGCTGCCGGAGGAGGTGTTGAGCACCCCGATCAGCGACACCACGCCGGTCAGCGGCTGGCTGACACCATCCACGGTTACCGTCGCTCGGTCACCCACCCGCACGCTGTCCAGGTCGGTGAGGCTAACCGTGGTGCTGACCTGCTCCTGGCCGGCACCGATCACGGTGATGGTCGAACTGGTCGAGCCGGCGCTGACCGCTCGGCCGGCGGTGATCGAGACGGCGGCCACCGTCCCGGCGATCGGGCTGGTCAGCACGGCGGCCGACCGGTTCTGCCGCGCCACCGCCAACTCCGCCTGCGCGGCGTCGATCTCGGCCTGGTCGGCCGCCAGCTGTTGAGCCGAAGCCGGTCCGCTCGCGGTTCGCGAGGACGTCCCGCCGCCGGTACCGGTGAACCCGCCCGAGCCGGCGGACTGACCGCCGCGAGTTCCCGTGCCGCTGCCGGTAGAACTGCCGCTGTGGCCGGTGCTCCCGCCGCTGGTCTTCGCGCCGTTGCTGCCGCCCCTGCCAGCGGCGGTGACCAGTGCCTGAATCGCGGCGTCCAACTGCTTGATCGCAGCGTCGCGGGCCTGCTGGTCGGCGGTGGTGTCGGCCTTGGTCGGGGCCTGCGCGATCGCGGCCAGGCACTGCGCCGATCCGGTCGAGCCACTGGTCGGCGCGCTGGTGGTCGGGACGCTACTTGTCGGCGCACTGCTGGACGGCGCCGGCGCGCTGCTGCTCGGGGCACTGCTGGAAGGCGTCGGGCCGCCGGTCGGGCCGCCATTGCCCAGCGCAGCCAGGCAACTGTCCAGCGCATCCTCGGCCGCCATCAGATCCTGATCGAGTTTCTGCTGTGCCAGCAAGAGCTTTTGCTGGTCGTTGGTGACCGCCGCGGCCAACCGCTGCACCGACGATCCGGCCGAGCCGCCACCGCTCGACCCACCACCGCCACTGCGGCTACCGGTCGGCCGGGGGGTCGGACTTCCAATCGCCAGCGGAACCGCCGACTGCGCGTCCGTCCCCTCACCAAGCTGGACACTCGACAGCGAAGCGGTGCTCTCGGTCTCGCTGGCCTCGTCCACCGCCAGGCTCTGCTGCGCGCTGGCCAGCGTCGAGGTGGCCGAGGCGACCTGCTGGTCGAGCGCGCCGGTGGTCAAGCTGGCCAACACGGCACCGGCTGCCACCGGCATGCCGACGCTGACCGGGACCGAACCGACCGTGCCCGACACCGGGAAGGACACCGTCACCCGGTTCACCGCGGACACCGTGCCCACCTCGGCCAGATCCTGCTCTACCGTCCCGGTGCTCGCGGTCGCCAGCCGGTAGTGCGGCGAACCCGAGGTCTTGGCCTTGGCGATCGCGCCACCGGCCGCGACCAGCGCCAATACGCCGATGCCGGCGAGAATCAGCTTGAACCTGCGGGGCAATCGGTACATGGCCGGTTCAGGCTCCGCTGGTCGAGGCACTCGGCCGGAGCCGACCGCCGAAACTGAAGCCGGAACTGCACCCGTTCGGGCCGGCAGTGCTCAGCGCGATCCTGGTTGCGGTCACCGCGCCGGTGGAGTCGGTGGAGCCGGTGGCCGTCACGCACTGGCCGACCTTCAACGCGCTCGAATTGACCTTGGCGTCCTCGGTAAACGTGGTGGCATCGGTCAGCGTGATGGTGTCCAACATGCTCGCCTGCTGGCCGCGCGCAATCGTCTGGACCAGCATGGTGGTTCCGGTCAGCTGGGTGACGGTGCCGGTTGCCAGCCCGAAGCCACCGAAGCCGCCGCCGAAGTTGCCTCGGCTGCCGCTGGGACGGGGGAAGCCGCTATTACCGGGCTGTGCGGTTCGCGTTCCGCTGGGACGGACCCGGCCACCGCCGAAGCCGGTCAGATCGCAGCTGCCGTTCACCGGCGCGGAAATCTGCACGCTGTTCGCGGTGAAGCTGGTCAGCGGGCCGGCCGGGCTGCTCGGCGCGGCCGACGGCGAGCCGGAGTTCTGCGCGCGCACCGCGACGGCGGTCACGCAGTCACCGACCTTCAACGCGCTGAGCGGCACAGTCTTGCTCTGGCTGAAGGCGGTGCTGGCGGTGAAGGTCACGGTGACCTGCCCCGTGGTCTGGTTCTGCACCTCCAAGCTGTTTCCGGTTACCTCGGCCAGAACTCCGGAGGCGCCGGGCGGGGCACCACCGCCGAAGCCGCCGCGGCCATCGCTCGGCCCGGCCGCGCCGGTGGACTGCTGGCTGACGGTCGGGGACGACGCCGAGCTGGACCCGCCGCAGGCCACCAGCAGGCCGGCCGCCAGCAGCAGGGCGGCCGCCGACCCGAGCTGCGCTCCGCGGTGCGCCAGCAGACGCGGTCGGGTCAACCGGTTCATCTCGTTCTCCTCGTTCGATAAAGGTTCATTGCCGCTACTCGCTGCGGAGTGCGTCGATCGGGGCGAGCCGGGCCGCCCGACTGGCCGGGTAGGTGCCGAACACCATGCCGATGACCACCGCCACCACGATGGCGACCGCGATGGCGGTGGGCGAGATGGCGATCGGGTCGGTGATGAAATGGGGAATGATCAGCGCGCCGGCCACGCCCAGGCAGGCTCCGGTTATCCCGCCGGCGACCCCGAGCAGCGATGCCTCGATCAGGAACTGCCGCCGGATCACCGACGGCCGGGCGCCGAGCGCCTTGCGCAGGCCGATCTCGCGGGTTCGCTCGGTGACCGAGACCAGCATGATGTTCATGACGCCGATGCCGCCCACCAGCAGCGACAACGCCGCGATGCCGGCTAGCAGTACGGTCAGCGTCTTGCTCACCGAAGTCGCGGTCGCCAGCAGCGACTGCTGGGCGGTGATGGTGAAGTCGGCCGCCGCCGGCGAGATGTGGTGCCGGTTGAGCAGGTCGTCCGAGGCCTCCTGGTAGGCCGCCGACAGTGCGCCGGCCGACCGTGCCTCGATGTAGATGGCCTGCACCGAATTGCGGGTGGCGCCACCGAAGATCCGGGTGGTGGCGGTGGTCAGCGGCACGATCGCCTGGTCGTCCAGGTTGCTGGTCGAGGAGGATCCGGCCGACTTCAACACCCCGATCACGTCGTACGGGGTGCCCGAGATGGTGACGCTCTGCCCGACCGGGTTGGCGAAGCCGAACAGCTCGCTGGCCGTGGTCGGCCCCAGCACGGTGACCGCGGCCGCGGTGGCGTTGTCGGCGTCGGTAATGAACCGGCCCGCGCTCAGGCTGCGGGCGCGCACCGACAGCCAGTCGGCGGTGGTGCCGACCACGGTGGTGGTCCAGTTCGTCGAGTCGGAGGTGAGCGATTCCGAACGCTGGCTGCTCGGCGCGACCGCGGCGATATCCGGTGCGTTGATCGGGGAGGCCAGCGCCGCCGCGTCCTGCACCGTCAGGGTGGACGACGAACCGAGGCCGGCTCGGAAGCCGCCACTGTCGGTGCTGCTGCCGGGGGAGACCAGCAGCAGGTTGCTGCCCAGCGCGCTGATTTGCGAGCTGACCCGGTGCTGGGCGCCCTCACCGAGCCCGACGGTGAGCACGACCGCGGCGATCCCGATGAGAATGCCCAGCGTGGTCAAGCCGGAACGCAACCGGTGTGAGCGGATCGCATCCCAGCCGGTACCGAGTGAATCGAGCCAGTTCATACCGCCGACACCGCCCGGCTGTCGGACTGAACCAGCCCGTCCCGGATCCGGATCACCCGGCTGGCCCGGCCGGCCACGTCCGGCTCGTGGGTGATCATGACGATGGTGCGGCCGTGCGAGTGCAGTTCGTCCAGCAATGACAGCAGATCCGCTGTGGCGGCCGAGTCCAGGTTGCCGGTCGGCTCGTCGGCCAGGATCAGCGCCGGGTCACCGACCAGCGCCCGAGCCATCGCCACCCGCTGCTGCTGACCACCGGACAGTTCGCCGGGCCGGTGCTCGACGCGGTCGGCCAGACCCACTCGCTCGAGCGCCTGCAATGCCCGGCTCCGGCGCTGAGTCCGGTCGGTTCCCGAGTACATCAAAGGCAATTCGACGTTGCGGCAGGCCGACAGCGAGGGCAAC
Organism: Jatrophihabitans sp.; assembly: GCA_035248685.1. Lineage (GTDB taxonomy): Bacteria > Actinomycetota > Actinomycetes > Mycobacteriales > Jatrophihabitantaceae > Jatrophihabitans_A. The sequence goes on along the minus strand of DATFHF010000078.1, from coordinate 23,452 downwards.
AGGTTGAACTGCTGGAACACGAAGCCGACCTGCCGATTGCGGATTTCGGCGAGCTGGGCCTCCGACAGCGAGCCGACGTCGTCGCCGGCCAGCCGGTAGCTGCCCGCGGTGGGCACGTCCAGGCAGCCGATGATGTGCATCAGCGTCGACTTGCCGGACCCGGATGGCCCCATCACGGCCACGTACTCGCCTTCGTCGATCCGGGCGCTGATGCCGCGCAGCGCCGCCACTTCCAACGCGCCGGTGCGATACACCTTGTGCACGTCGGACAGTTCGATGACCGGACGGGCGGTACCCGTCTGGTCGATCGCGGGCAGCGGGGCGGTCCACTGTTCGGCCGTGACCTCAGCCACCGCCGCCACCGCCCGTTCGACCGGCGCCGCCACCGAAGCCGCCGCCACCGCCACCGCCGAAACCGCCGCCGCCGAGGCCGCCACCGAAGCCGGCGCCGCCACCGAAACCGCCGCCGCCGAAACCGGTTCGGCCGGTCCGGCCGGTGGTTCCGGTGTTGCCGGTACGGGTGGCTGTCCGGGGCAATTGCACGACCACCTGGTCGCCTTCGGCCAAGCCGGCGGTGATTTGGCTGGTGCCACCGGCCGAAAGTCCGACGGTGACCGAGTGCGCGACCTGCTTGCCGCCGTCCACCTCGTACACCACCGACTTGCCGTTGACCTGGCGTATTGCGGCGGTCGGGACGGTCAGCACGTTGGACAACTGCCGGTAGATCATGGTGACCGTGCCGGTAGCCCCGGCATGCAGGCCGGCCGGGCTGCCGGTCACCTTCACCACCACCGGGTAGCTGGCCACCCCGCCGGTGCTGGTGGCGATCAGGCCGATCGAGCTGATGGTGCCGAACACCGTGCCACCGGCGGTGCCGACCGTGGTCTGGGCCTGGTCACCGACCGCCAGCAGGCCGACCTGGGTGTCGTCTACGGTGGCGTTCACGATCCAGGATCCGGTGCTGATCACCAGCACCTGAGCGGTCGAGCTGGCCGATGAGCTGCTGCTCGAACTACCCGAGTTGCTAGCTGAACCGCCGGCGCCTCCGCCGCCTCCGCCGGAGGCTGAGCCGCCCGAGCCGGAACCACCGGAACCGGAACCGGCCGAGCCGCTGACCTGCTGTCCCGCCGTCAAGTTCACCGCCGCCACCACACCGGTGATGGGTGAGGTCAGGTTGGCTTCGGCCAACGCGGTCTGGGCAGCGGCAACCTGGCCCTGGGCGGCGGTGACCGCGGCGGTGTCGGCCGCCAGTTGGGTGGCCGTCCCGCCGGAATCCGCGGCCAGCCGGGCCTGGCTGGTGGCTAAGCTGGCCTGCGCCTGGGCGAGATTGGCCGCGACCGTCGCGGAATCAACGGTCGCGAGCACCGCACCGGCGGCCACCTGCTGGCCCACCTTGACCCGGACGCCGGTGACCTGTCCGGATACCCCGAAGTTCAACGAATCCTGCACCGCCGGCTCGATGGTGCCGGTGGAACTCAGCGATTGCCGGACCGCGCCGACGCTCGCGGCCACCAACCGGTAGGACGTGCTGGGCACCGCCGCCGACGAGCCACGCTCGTTCCACCAGAACAGGCTGGCGGCGATCGCCAGGACGACAACCACGACCAGTGCGCTCAGCTTCGGCCGGGTTCGGATCGACCGGGTAAGGGACCTCATGCGGGCTCTTTTCGGCTGTGATCGCCCGGTTGACCCGGACCGAACCAGACGATGCGGCCTACAACTGAGGAACAGGCGTTAGCAGGCTATGAGTTGCGGTAGCGCAACCTGGCAATGCTGTGGCCGACCGGCCGTCAGCGGCCACCGGGCCGCACGAACGGGAACGCCAAAGTTTGCCGGATGGACGCGCCGAGCAGCATCATCACCAGCCGATCCACCCCGATGCCCAACCCTCCGGTCGGCGGCATGGCGTATTCCAGCGCGGTCAGGAACGCCTCGTCCAGCTGCATCGCTTCCGGATCGCCGTCCGCGGCGCGCAGCGACTGCTCGGTCAACCGGTTGCGTTGATCGACCGGATCGACCAGTTCCGAGTAGGCGGTGCCGATTTCCGTTCCGAACGCGACCAGATCCCAGCGTTCGGCCAGCCTCGGGTCACTGCGATGCTGGCGGGTCAGCGGTGCCGATTCCACCGGGAAATCAAGGTAAAAGGTCGGTTGCACGGTCTGCTTTTCGACCAGTGCTTCGTACAGCTCGGTGACCAGCCGGCCCGGCGTCGGGTCGACCGGCAGCGGGATCGAATGTGCCCGGCACAGCGCGGTCAGTTCGGCTAGTCCGGTGTCCGGACTGACCGGTGTCCGGCAGGCCTGGGACACCGCGTGGTGGACGGTGATCGAACGCCATGGCCCGGACAGATCCACCTGGCAGAGCGCGCCGTCCGGTCCGGGCCGGTAGGCGACCGGGGCGCCGTGTACCGCGGTGGCGACCTCCAGGATCAACTCGCGGGTCAGCTCGCGCATGTCGAGGTAGTCGGCGTAGGCCTGGTACGCCTCCACCGAGGTGAACTCGGGATTGTGGCTGGCGTCGGCGCCTTCGTTGCGAAAGTTGCGGTTGAGCTCGAACACCCGGCGCATGCCACCGACGCAGAGCCGTTTCAGGTAGAGCTCCGGTGCGATCCGCAGGTAGAGGGTGGCGTCGTAGGCGTTGATGTGGGTGACGAACGGTCGGGCGTTGGCGCCACCGTGCACCGCCTGCAGCATCGGCGTCTCGACCTCGATAAAGCCGCGGCGGTCGAGGGCCTGCCGGATTTCCCGGACCGCGAGGCTGCGCCTGACCAGCACATCCATCGCTTCGGAATTGACGATGAGATCCAGGTGCCGCTGCCGAAGCCTGGTATCCGGGTCGGCGAAGCCGGCGTGGCTGTCGGGCAGCGGCCGCAGGCACTTGGCGGCCAGTTGCCAGCTGCCCGCCCGGACCGACAGCTCGCCGGTGCGGGTGGTCATCACCTCGCCGGTGACGCTCAGGTAGTCACCGAGATCCAGCGTCGAACGCAACAGCCGGTGCTCCTCCGCGCCCAGGCAGTCGGTGCTCAGCATCGCCTGGATCCGCGCTTCGCCGTCCTGAAGAACGGCGAAGCTCAGGCCGCCGAAGTCTCGCAGCGCTCGCACCCGGCCGACCACCGAGACTGCGACGCCGGTTCGGGTACCGGCCGGTAAGCCGCAGAACTGCCTTCGCACATCGGCGATATCTCGATCGCGGGGGACGCAGACCGGGTAACCGGACCGACCGGCGGCGGCCAGCCGGGCGAGCTTGTCCAGCCGCACCCGCTGCTGTTGGGAAAGCCGGTGGACCGGCCGGACCGGACGCCGGGCGGCCGCCTCGACCGCGGCCACCGCGTCGACGAACGGCAGCAGATGACCTTCGAAAAGCACCGGATCGTCGCCCGTGCGCACCCGTGGACCGCCCAGGTCGGGCAGGAAGCCCTCGGCCGCGCCGGCTGCCAACGCCACCCGGGTCAACGTCAGCGAGGAGTCGTAGCAGAGGTAACGGGGCGTCCAACGCGGCAGGTATCGGGCGTTGGAGCGGTACAGGCTCTCGATCTGCCAGAACCGGGAGGCAAACGTCAGGATTCGGCTGGTCAGCCGGACGACCGGACCCGCGCCGACCCGTTCGGCGGCGCTGAACACCCCGCGGAACATGGCGAAGTTCAGCGAGATCGCCCGGATACCCAGCTCGTCCCGAGCCTGCGTCACCAGCTCGGCGACCATCGCCTCGACCAGCCCGTTCTCGGCGTCCGGGCTGCGCCGCATCAAATCCAGCGACAAGCCGCGCCGGCCCCACGGCACCATCGACAACATGCCCCGCAGTTCGCCGCCGGCATCGCGGGCCAGCACCGCCACGCAGTTTCGATCGGCCGGATCGCCCAGCCTGCCCAATGCCATCGAGAAGCCGCGCTCGGTCTCGTCCCCGCGCCACTCCTCGGCCCGCTGCGTGAGCTCGGCGAACTGCTCTGCGGCGAGGTCGCCGTGCCGGTGCACGGTGATCGAATAGCCGGCGCGCTGCACTCGCCGCACCGCCCGCCGAACCGGCTGCATGGTGGGGCCTTCGATGGTGAACGTGTCGACATCGATGATCGCCTCGTCGCCGATCGGCAACGCCTTCAGGCCGGCCTCGACGTAGGCGGTTGCACCCTGTTCGCTGGCCGACAGCACGGCCGGGAACCAACCGAAGGACCGGGCCTCGGCCAGCCAGTCGGCGATCGCGGTCGGCCACGCCGCGGCCGGCCCGATCGGGTCCGCGCTGGCCAGGCTGACGTTGGCCAGCACCCGATAGGTGACTGCGGCACTGCGGTCCGGCGTGAAGATCACCGACTTGTCGTGCCGGGTGGCGAAGTAGCCCAGCGAGTCGTGTTCGCCGTGCTGGGCCAGCAGCCGGCGCAGGTCCAGTTCGTCTTGCGAGGTGAGGTAGGCCTTGGCCCGGGCCGAGCGCAGGAAGATCAGCGCGGCCGTGACCAGCGCCACCGCGGACAGCAGGCCGGCCAGTGCGGCGATCCAGTGGTGGCCGTGCTGGCCGTTCCAGCCGACCTCGGTGTTGCCCGGCTCGACGCCGAGGGAGACCCGAACCGCCCAGCTGAGCTTGTGCGCCAGCCCCACCAGCCGGTCCGGGAAGGCCAGCGTCAGCACGATGGAGACCGTGATCGAGATAGCGATGCCGGTCGCGATTACGGCGAGCGCCAGCCAGCGGGCGCCCGGCTCCAACCGGGATCGGAAAGCGTCGCGGCTGCGCCAGAGCAGCACCACCAGGGTCACCGTCAGCGCGGCGTTCACGATTAGCTCGATGCCGTCGAGCAATGTGATATCCCGGGCGTCGTTGCGGTTGATCAGCACCGCCATCAGAACGACGAGCAGATACACCGCGGCCAGCGTCTGGAAGGCCAGCAGCAGCCACCAGGCGAACCGGATCCGCCGGCGGACCGCGCCGCCGATCACGAACAGCAGCACCACCGAGAACACGCTGGGACCGACCGGCAGGTTGACCAGCCCGAACAGGTCGTCGATCCGGCGGGCCCAGCGGAAGGACCGCAGGGCGAGGCTGACCAGCGACCAGAAACCGCCCAGCACGATTACCCGGCCGCACAGGGCGGCGAACTCGTCGCGCCAGTCGGTCGCCGACAGCGGCTCGACCGGTGCCACCGTGCCGCGATCGGAGCGGCCGATCGTCGCTCTGCTCACCGCTGTCCTCCGCCGATCCATTCGGTGCCTGCGGAGAACGTTACGGCTCCAGCTGATGAGCGGCTGCGCCGACACAGCGGAATGGCAGGTCGGCGCGCTTGAGTCGGGCCCCAGTTGGCCTGCCCGCGGGTGATCAGAGGCTGAACAGCATCGCCCAGTCGTCGGACCAGACCTGCCCGTAATACTGGGTGCCCGGCATGTGCTTCTGTTGGAATCGGGTCACCGCATCGGCGGTGGGCTGCTCGAACTTGCCGTCCGCCCAGCCGTCATCGTGGTTGCTGTGGCCGGGGACGAAGCCCAGCACGATCAGCTTCTGTTGGACGGCCTGCACGTCCGGGACCTCGTTGGTGTTGGCGCCGCCGTGCGATTGGGCCGGACCCTTGATGTCGCCGAAGTAGTGGCCGGCCGCCATGTAGGACGGCCAGGGCCGGTTTCGGTGGAGGGCCGCGGTCGTCGAATCCTGCGGTTTCGAGGCCGGGCCGGGTGCCGGTGCAGCGCCGCTGGCCTGTAGGTGCGATCCCAGGTTGCCGGCGCCGAGCACGATGATGTTCTCGTCGGCGCCGTTGTTGTACCACTTGTTGCCGTCCTGCCAAATGATCGAGGTGAGCCCCGGCGCGAGCTTGGCTACCGCGGCAGTGGTCTCGGGTAGTTGGGCGTTGGTCGGCTGGTAGTACCAGTTCGGCAGGTTCGACCAGCTGGTTGCCTCCGGAATCCAGCCGTGCTTGATGCCGGCCTTGCTGTACATGTAGGCCAGCGCCGCGGCGCCGGCGTACATGCCGTCGGCCCGATACTGGCCTTGCAGGGCCTGGTTGTAGCTGCCGATGTAATCGACAACTGCTTGGTACTTGGCGGGATCCGGTGCGGCGTCCCAGCTCGGGTAGATGGTGGCGCCCTTGGCATAGCCGCGGGACTCCCAGAACTTCAGATCGGCCGCACCGTCTGCGGCGCCGGCTGCCGCACCCTCGGTTACTCGCGATTCGTACCACTCGGAGTTGGCGATGAAGTCCTGGCCCGAGGCGATGATCGCCGCGATCTCGCCCGGCTTGCACAGCTTCCAGGCGGTGGCCGACTGGCTGTTACCCGCCCCGGAGGAATACCGGATGCGGAACCGGCTGCCCAGCTTGTAGGCGTCCTGCTCGTTGAGCGAGGCACCCGAAGAATCCAGACCGAAGGATCCAACCGAAAGCGCCATGTGGCCCCCGTACCGGCGTCACTTACCCGGGTCAGCGGACCCAGGAAACCGACCGCGAACCTAGTGATCTAACAGCCGCTTACGCAAGACTCGCCGCTGGACTCATCTGCCGGCCGTGCTAGCGCGCCTCTCCGGTAATCGAGCCATACGGCGGCGTTGGGGGCATCCGCCGGTAATTTCCGGCCTGTCTTTGAGAAGCATCCACAGCCAGTTCAGAGTAGGCCCAGAGGCCTTGGCTACCGCGCTCGGCCTCATCGAGATCACGTTGGCGGGCCCGCGCTTCCTGCTGCATTTTGGGGAACTGGTTAGCAGCACCTCGATAGACATCAGACATGATCTTGTCCCCAACCGGGTGATCGGTCGCGAAGATCATGTCGTAGAGCGGTGTTCCCCTCAGGTTGGTAAGCCGCAGTGTGTGGGTGAATTTGTAACCCAGAGCCGTTTCGAGTCGCCACCGCATCAGGTTGGTCAGCTCGTCTCGGGTGCGCGCGGCATCGAGCACTCCGCAGTGGCGGTCACGCAGGATTGGACGCCAATCGTCGCTACCGAAGAGGTTGGTCACCTGCTGTTCTGCACGTCGCAGGTTGTGCTCGTCCAGACTGTCATTCACGACTCTGACGATCTGTGGTGACACCAGCAGCAGGAAGAGTTCGACCTTGGTGCGACCTTGTCCTCTGTGCCCGGCCAGTGCCGTCAAGAGCTCCCAGCGGGCTTCGACGCCATCGGGGTCGACGAAAGCGAATGTGGGGGCCCACTTGTACTCGTATAGATCGGCGAGCGCCGGGCTGAGGGACTGATGCACATCACCGGGATAGATCTTGACGTCCCTGGAAGGAAATGACGTCTGATAGGCACGCTCGAGACTGGCAGCTCGATCCGGGCGAAGCTCGAAGCCTCGCAGCACCGTGAATGGCGGTTCAGTTTGTAGCGCCCTGCGCAAACTGCCGTCGATCGGCAAGCCGGTGTGCTTGTTGACATTCGTGTCCTGACCGGCGAATAGGTCGAGGTACACCGTACTTCTGGCCTGCTTGCTCGCAGTGGTGAAAGCCTTCAGATACGCAGAGAGCATGTCGAGCTTGCTCTCTGTCCAAAATCCCCAGGGACGCCCTGCCACCGGAGGAGATTGGCACAGAGGGGCGCGATCAGGTCCTAAAACACGCCGCCAGTTCTTGATCAAGGATGCCGGAGCGGTCGACCGGTATTGGCATTTCGTCGTAGGTGCGTTCGTTCAGAAGGCGACCGTTCGCCTTTGGTGTTCGCCCACCCCACTGCTTGAAGAAGAATGCGACGCCCTCGCGAGCGCACCGTATCCGCAGATCATCGATCCATTCGGCTTTGACAGGGCGCCATCCCGGACCCGATTCACCTCCGGCAATGAGCCAATCCATACCGGCCAGATCAAGACTGGGCAGGGCGCCGAGCAGCGGTTCGGCCGAGATGAACCGCACAGCCGCGGGCACCGTCCGAAGGTGATCAACCCGCGACGTCTCGGTGTCATTTTCCACGCTGACACCCATCCAGACGTTCGAAGGCCAAGGCAGCGACGAGGCCAGTCGGCTTAGCCGTAGGGGTCGCTTGGTGAGCACCTGGTAGGTGTGGCGAGGGGTTGCCTCCATGACAGCAAAGACTCGTCGGATGAAGTCCGTCGACACGCGGGCGTGAAATAGGTCCGACATCGAGTTGACGAACACCACCCGAGGTGATGCCCATCGCAACGGGAGCTCTAGGACGTCTTCGTGCATCTGCACCGCGAAGCCAGGGCCGCTGGTACGCGGGTCACCATCGAGCTGGTACTTCGGATTACCCATAGCTTTGAGCCGCTTCGCCAGTGTTAGGGCGTAGCAGTGATCACATCCGTCACTGATTCGGTCGCAGCCCGTCGTCGGGTTCCAGGTCGCCTCCGTCCACTCGATGCTGCTCCGGTCCGCCACTCGGCAAGTCTGTCAAACCTGGTCGACCAAAGCAGTGCAGACCCGCCGACGCCAGTCACAAATTTCGAATTGTCTTTCGAATCTCGGCGCCTCAGCCCTGAGCCACCTCGGTCTGCTCCAGCCGGGCCAGCTGCTCGACCGGCAGGTGGCAGCGCAGGAACTTCCCCGGTCCGATCTCCCTCAGCGCCGGCTCGATGGTCTCGCAGCTGCCGTCGGTGAGCCGGCGATGGCAGCGGGGGTGGAACACGCACCCGGCCGGGGGACTGGTCGGGCTCGGCACCTCGCCGCGAAGCCGGATCCGTTCCGGGTCGGTGCCTACCAGGGTGGGGACCGCGGCAACAAGCGCTTCGGTGTGTGGTTGTGCGGCGAGATTGAACCAGGAGCCGAGCCGGACCGTATGGACTGATGCCGGCCGTTGGCGGTCCCGGTCCGCCAACGGTCGGCCAGCAGATCGCTATCCTCAGCCGGTGAGCGAGCACAGCGTTACACCGATGTCGGAGGACTTCTCCGCCTGGTACAACGAGGCCGTCGTGCGAGCCGAGTTGGTCGAGCGGGGGCCGGTGCGCGGCACCATGGTCATCCGCCCGTACGGCTACCGGATCTGGGAGCTGCTGCAAGCCGACCTCGACGGGCGGATCAAGGCGGCCGGCCACGGCAATGTGGCGTTTCCCTCGCTGATCCCGCAGTCCTACTTCCAGCGCGAGGCCGAGCACGTCGAGGGATTCTCGCCCGAACTGGCTGTGGTAACGCATGCGGGCGGCAAGAAGTTGGAAGAGCCGCTGGCCCTGCGCCCGACGTCGGAGACGGTGTTCGGCGACTACATGGCCCGCTGGATCGATTCCCACCGCGACCTGCCGCTGCTGCTCAACCAGTGGGCCAACATCGTGCGATGGGAGCTGCGGCCGAGGCTGTTTCTGCGCACCACCGAGTTCCTCTGGCAGGAGGGGCACACCGCGCACGTCGACGAAGCCGACGCGATGCGCGAGACGATGTGGGCGCTCGACACCTATGCCGCGGTGGCCCAAGAAGTCGCGGCCATGCCGGTGGTGGCGGGGGAAAAGACCCGGGGGGAGCGGTTCGCGGGCGCCGTACGCACCTACACCGTCGAGAGCATGATGCGCGACGGCCGCGCGTTGCAGGCGGGCACCTCGCACTACCTCGGCACCAACTTCGCCCGAGCGTTCGAGATCCAATACCAGGACGAGGCCGGCCAGCTGAATCACGTCCATACCACGTCGTGGGGGATGAGCACCCGGATGATCGGCGGCGTGATCATGACGCACGGCGACGACAAGGGCCTGGTGCTGCCACCGCGGCTGGCGCCGTACCAGGTGGTGATCGTGCCGATCGGGCGGAACGAGGCTGCCGAGCGGACGGCGTCGGCTGCCCGGGCGCTGGCCGACCGGTTGCGCGCGGCCGGGCTGCGGGTGCACGTCGACGACAACCGGCCGCAGCTGTCACCCGGATTCAAGTTCAATGACTGGGAGCTGCGCGGGGTTCCGCTCCGGCTGGAACTCGGACCGCGTGACCTTGAGGGTGGCGTCGTCACGCTGGCCCGCCGGCTGCCCATCGACGGCGGGCCGGACGCGGCGAAGGGCAAGGAGCAGATTCCGGTGGCCCGGGCGGCCGAACTGCTGCCCGGCATCCTCACCGAGTTCCAGGCATTTTTGCTACGCCGGGCGGAGGCGTTTCGCGACCAGCACACCGCCACCGTCGACAGCTGGGACGATTTCGTCGGGCAGGTCGCGACTGGCTGGGCATGCGCATTGCACTGCGGACGTGCCGATTGCGAGGACGACATCAAGGCCGATACCGCTGCCACCCCGCGCTGCATCCCGGCCGATGCACCGGACGAGTCGGGTCGGTGTGTGCGCTGCGGGCAGCCTTCGGCGTACGGGCGGCGGGTCATCTTCGGCCGCGCCTACTGAGACGAACAGCTCGGCGTGGCTGAGCTAAGCAAGCTGTGAGCGCCGCCGTCCAGCTGCCGACCTGGGCCGTCTATACGGCTGCCGTCGGGCCGGCGATCGGCGCCTTTCTGGGCGTTCTGTTTGCGCAGTTGGTCACTCGCAGGGGCGCCAAGGAGCTGGAGAAGCGGTCCCGCCGCGAGCAGGTCATACGGACCCTCCAGTGGGCTGCCGAGCTGGCCGTAGGAGATGACGACTCCAAAGCTGAGCTGGGCATCCGCCAGTTGAACGCGCTTGCAGCGTCTGATCTAAGCGATGACGACATGCAGACGTTCATCGATGCCGCCTTGGACGCAGTGGTGGCGGGCGTGGCGGACGAGGTAGAGGAGGATCCCGAGGCCGAGATCGAGCCCGTACCGGACGTAGTACGTGACCCGAGCGACGAGCTGCCCGTACAATCCGACTCAGGGTCTGACTAGGGAGGCGGCGAACGGCAAAGAAGGTCTATGTGACCAAGGCGCAGAAGCACGCCGCCGAGATGATCGTCGAGCGCAGCGCCAGGTCGGGGCGCACGGTCCGCTCGGGTGTGTCCAAGATCGCCGATGCAACGAGCGTGGTGCACTCGCGCTCCGCGGCCACCGGTCGCTTCGTCGCTCGGAACCCAGCTTCGACCACCAAATCGACACAACCGTCGTCGCTCAAGAAGTAGTAGCTAGCACGCTGAGCGTTAGCAGGCCACCCGGACGCCCTACTCAGGCCGGAAGGTGCACCATCGAGTCGGAGCGCCGCTGGTGACGATGCGGAGTGTTCACTCCTACGGGTCGAGGGCCTCAGCAGTACGAATCAGATGTCGTAGTACAGCTCGAACTCGTAGGGGTGTGGCCGCAGCCGGACCGGGTCGATCTCGTAGGCGCGCTTGTAGTCGATCCAGGCCTCGATCAGCTCAGCGGTGAAGACTCCGCCCTCCTGGAGGTACTCGTTGTCGGCCTCCAGGTGGTTCAGCACCGCCTCCAGCGAACCGGGCACCTGCGGGATCGAGGCCGCCTCGTCCGGCGGCAGCTCATAGAGGTCCTTGTCGATCGGGTCGGCCGGCTCGATCTTGTTCTTGATGCCGTCCAAGCCGGCCATCAGCATCGCGGAGAACGCCAGGTACGGGTTGGCCGACGGGTCCGGCACCCGGAACTCGATGCGCTTTGCCTTCGGGCTGGTGCCGGTGATCGGCACCCGGATGCAGGCCGAGCGGTTGCCGGCCGAGTAGACCAGGTTGACCGGTGCCTCGAAGCCCGGCACCAGCCGGTGGTAGGAGTTCACCGTCGGGTTGGTGAAGGCCAGCAGGGACGGCGCGTGGTGCAGCAGGCCGCCGATGTAGTAGCGCGCAACGTCGGACAGCCCGGCGTAACCGGTCTCGTCGTAGAACAGCGGCTCGCCGTCCTTCCACAGCGATTGGTGGCAGTGCATGCCCGAGCCGTTGTCGCCGAACAGCGGCTTAGGCATGAAGGTGGCCGTTTTACCGTTGCGCCAGGCGACGTTCTTAACGATGTACTTGAACTTGAGGATGTCGTCGGCCGCGTGCGCGAGCGTGTTGAACCGGTAGTTGATCTCGGCCTGGCCGGCGGTGCCGACCTCGTGGTGGGCCCGCTCGATCTGAAGCCCGGCCGCGATCAGGGCGCTAGACATCTCATCGCGCAGGTCGGCGTAGTGATCGTGCGGCGGCACCGGGAAGTAGCCGCCCTTGATTCGCGTCTTGTAGCCGCGGTTGCCGCCGTCCTCGGCCCGGGCGCTGTTCCAAGCACCCTCGATCGAGTCGACCTGGTAGGACGAGCCGTTGATCTTGGTCTCGTACCGGACGTCGTCGAAGACGTAGAACTCCGCCTCCGGGCCGAAGTAGGCGGTGTCGGCGATCCCGGTCGAGTTCAGGTACTCCTCGGCCTTGCCGGCCACGCCGCGCGGATCCCGGTCGTAGGGCTCGCCGGTGCGCGGTTCGACGATGGAGAAGTTCAGGTTCAACGTCTTGGCGTTGCGGAACTCGTCCACATAGGCGGTGGCCGGATCCGGCAGCAGCTTCAGGTCGGACTTGTGGATGGCTGCGAAGCCACGGATCGAAGACCCGTCGAACAGCAGCCCGTCGGAGAACGCGTCGGCGGTGAAGCCGGCGGCAGGCACGTTGAAGTGCTGCTGAACGCCGGGCAGGTCGGTGAACCTGACGTCGACGAACTCAACGCCTTCGTTGGCGATGTAACTGAGGATTTCCTCGGCACTACTGAACATCGGCAATCCTTCTGCTAGCTGCGGTGATGACGGAGCACCTGACCTAGCTCGGACACTAGCCAGCGGCCGTTGCCCGTCGGTGTCTGAGGTGTTTCCGGCAGGTTACGCGCCCAATCAGTGCACGATCACGGCGGTCGAGGTCAACCGGTCGTGCAGGCCGCGCAGGTCGGAATCGACCATCAGGCCGGGAATCAGCAACGCCAGCAGGACGGTACGCACCAGCGCCCGGCCCGGGCCGATCGGTAGCCGCGCGTCCACCCGGATCACCCGCAGCCCGGTCAGGTACATGCCGAAGGAGCGGCCCAGCAGCACCAGGCCGAGCAGGTAGTCCAGTGCCCACGGCAGCACGCTCCATTGGCCGGGCAGCCGGTCGGCCAGCCCGCTGCCGCCGCGGTGAACGAAGATGCCGGCCACCAACACCGCCGCCACCAGGTCGATCAGAAAGGCCAGCAGCCGGCGACCGGTCGGCGCCAGCGAGCCCGGCCCGCCGGCGGGTAAGCCCAGCCGCCGGCCGCGGTAGTCCTGTCGTGCCCCCGCGTCAGCCATCAAACGTCTGCCATCAAGCGTCTGCCATTAGGGCGCGGACCCGCTCAGCCGCGTCGGCGGGCGGCGCGCTGGACGCCGCGCAGCCTGGCACCGGTCGGCATCGGCCCCTTGGGCAGCGGAGTACGCGGAGCGCCGAGCGCGGCCAGCCGGCGATCCAGCGCCGCCACCTGCTCCTTGGACAGGTTGCGTGGCAGCTTCATCAGGTGGCTGTTCAGCTTGCCGAGCGGCACCTCGCCGTCGCCCCGGCCGACCACGATGTCATAGATCGGCGCATCGCCGGCCAACCGAGCCACCCGACGCTTCTCCTGCGCGAGCAGCGGCTTGACCCGGTGCGGCGCACCTTCGCCGATCAGCACCACGCCGGGACGGCCGAGCAGCCGGTGCACCGCATCCAGTTGAGTGGTGCCGGCCACCGCGTCGGTTTTACGCCAGTCACCGCGCAGCTGGCCGAGGATGTAGGCGGCCGCGCCGGGCTGGCCCTCGGCCTGCCGGTAGGCCGAGGACTGGGCCCGCCGGGAGAACACGAACATCGCCGCGATCAGGCCGAACAGCACGGCCGGCAGGATCGGAAACCATACGCTGCCCAGGCCGAAAAAGACGGCCAGGTAGAACACCACCGCGACCACCACGAAGGTGACCACCAGGTACGGCACCAGCCGACTATCGTTTTGTCGGGTAAGGGTAAACGCTTGCCGCATCTGGCTGAACGACTCGCGCCGGTTCTGCCGTCTGAGCGCCCGCTGCGCCTTCTTCTCCGCCCTGGTCGGCTTCGCAGCCTTGGACCTGCCGGCCTTCTTCGACCCCGCTGATTGCGCCATGGCATCAGAATATGCGCCTCTTTTGAAGATGTTTCACCCACGTCAAGCATTACCCGCTACAGTTACCTCAGTGTTAGCTCGTCGACGTGTCGAGGTGTTCCACCCCAAGTGATCAGACAACGGCCGGACCGGGTCGCGGCAGCATTTCTGCTTGCCGCGCTGGTGGCTGCGCTGTCTCTGCTGGCACGTCCGACCGGCCCCGCATCGGCCGCTTCGAGCCCGTCCTTGGACGTCAGCGCCACCGTTCGCTACGGCTGTGCGGTGGGCGCAAAGCCGGCGTTCGTCGAGGTCACGCTGTCCCGCCGAACCGACCGACCGGCCGATCAGCCGGTGGTGCAGGTCGGACTGATCGGACCCGGCCACGCCAACAGCAAGGGCGACACCGACAACGTGGTCACCGATAACCCGCCCAGCCAGGTGACGCTGAGCTCGGACAAGGTGACCGTCCGGCTGGCCGGTGTGCCCCGGCTCGGTGACCACGTGATGCTGAACAGGATGGACCAGCAGACCAGCTACGCCTCGGTGGCCGTGCCCAGCAGCTGCCGGCGTATCAACGAGACCAACTTCGGCATCATCGAGCCGGACGTCGTGGTGTCGCCGTCGGCCTGCCACGGCACCCGAGCCACCCTGGACGTGAGCCTCACCAACCCCAACCCGGTGGGCACCCGGTTGAACGACCTGGGCATCGACCAGCTCGACTACACGGTGCTGCTGGTGCGCGGCTCGACCAAGCAGCTGGCCGGCGAGCCGGTGTCGGGTCAGCTGCTGAGCTTCACTAGCGACGGCAAGCAGACCCAGCAGGCCAAGATCGTGCAGACCGCGTCCGCGCCGGACAGTTATGAGATCCAGGTAGTCGGTCCGGACGGCGCGGTGGAGATACCGGGCGACCGGCGGCTCAGCTGCGACGCGGTGGATCCGCATCCCAGCCCGTCGCTTACCCTGACGCCGGTGCCGCCGTCCAGCATCGGCGGCTCGCACGGCCACCCGTCACCGAAGCCGACACACTCCACGTCCCAGCCATCCAAGCCGGCTCCGACCAGCAGCCACCCGGCGCCCAGTTCCAGTTCGGCACCCGTGGTTGTTCCCGTCCCGCCAGTGGTCAGCCAGCCAGCGACCAGCAGCCACAGCCCGCCCGCCAAGCACTCCTCACCGGCGCACCAGCCGACCTCGAGCAGCCCGAGCGTGTCCAGCACGCCGACGCCCAGCAGCAGCAAGGCGGTGGCCGAAAGCCCGCGGCTGGTGCCGGTGCTCGGCCTGGGGACCGGCATCCAGCGCAGCGCAGCGCTGGTCCTGGCGGTGTTCGCGGTGGCGATGGCCGCCCTGGTCGGCGCCACCGTGCGCAACGCCCGGCGGCGGTAGCCGACCGGCTTGGCGACTGACGTCTTTTACGGCTGGGCCTTTGCGCGGACGCGGCCGGCGAACCACTCGGTGATGCCGTCCAAGCTGCTATTTCCTTCCGCGATTTGCATAACCATGGTGAATGCCTCGTCCTCGTCGTAGCTAAGTTCATGGTTGTTCAACCAGAGCGTCACTACAGCCAAGGCCCAGCCGGCCCGCTTGTTCCCATCTACCAAGGCATGGTTAAGAACGATGCTTTCGAGCAGCGCGGCAACTTTCCTGGTCAGATCGGGGTAGGCATCCGCGCCGAACACCGTCGCCGCTGGTCGCGCTACCGCCGAGGCCAGCAAGCCCGGGTCGGCGACCACGAGGCCCATCTCGTCGAGCACCGTCAGTGCATCCTCGAGTGTGAGCAGCTCAGTCATGCCTCGCCGAGTCGCTTGAGCAGACCGGCATGTTCGGATATGACACGGCGGGCAAGCCCGCGAACCCGTTCCTCGCGCGCCGCCCCGGTAGTTACCAGCCGCACCCCCTCGCGGGCGAGGTCGTTCATGCTCCGTCCCTGCGCCTCGGCGGCCTGCCGCAAAGCTTCGAGTTCATCGTCATCGAATCGGATGAGAAAGCTAGCCATGCAGGCATGATATCGCAGGTGACATCATGCTGCGCTCAACTCCTCGCCTTGCCGCGTCCTGCCGTCAGTTGATGTTGCTGAGCGCGCGGGCGTCCAGCGCCTGCTGGTACAGCCGGCCGGCCCGGTAGGACGAGCGAACCAGCGGCCCACTCAGCACGCCGGCGAAGCCGATCTCCTCGGCCTCCTCGCGCAGTTCCACGAACTCCTCCGGCTTGACCCACCGGTCGATCGGGTGGTGCAGCGCGGACGGCCGCAGGTACTGGGTGATGGTGACGAGCTCGCAGCCGGCATCGTGCAGATCCTGTAGCGCCTGCGAGATCTCGGCGCGCTGCTCGCCCATGCCGAGGATCAGGTTGGACTTGGTGACCAGGCCAGCCGCGCGTGCTTCGGAGATCACCCGCAACGACCGCTGGTAGCTGAAGGCCGGCCGGATCCGCTTGAAGATCCGGGGCACCGTCTCCACGTTGTGCGCCAGCACCTCCGGCCGGGCGCCGAACACCTCGGCTAGCTGCTCGGGCACCGCGTTGAAGTCCGGGATCAGCAGCTCCACGCCGATGTCGCCGTCCAGCACGTGGATCCGGCGAACCGTCTCGGCGTACAGCCAGGCCCCGCCGTCGGGCAGATCGTCACGCGCTACGCCGGTGATGGTGGCGTAGCGCAGCCCCATCCGCCGCACGCTTTCGGCCACCCGGCGCGGTTCGTCCCGGTCCAGCGGGGCCGGCTTGCCGGTGGCGATCTGACAGAAGTCACAGCGCCGGGTGCACTGCTCGCCACCGATCAGGAAGGTCGCCTCGCGGTCTTCCCAGCACTCGTAGATGTTCGGGCAGCCGGCCTCCTGGCAGACCGTGTGCAGGCCCTCGGCCTTCACCAGCTGCCGCAGCTCGGTGTACTGCGGCCCCATCACCGCCCGGGTCTTGATCCACGCCGGCTTGCGCTCGATCGGCGTCTCGGCGTTGCGGGCCTCGATCCGGAGCAGCTTGCGCTCGCCGGCTCTGCTGGTCTCGGTCATGCGGTCAGCGACTCCAGTCCGGCGGCGACCAGGACGGGCAGGTGCTTCTCCACGATCGGCAACACCTCGGCGACGGTGACCTCGCGGCCCAGCTCAGCGGTCAGCGAGGTCACCCCGGCATCGGCGATGCCGCACGGCACGATCCGGTCGTACCAACCCAGATCCGGATTGCAGTTCAGGGCAAAACCGTGCAATGTGACGCCCTGCGCCACCCGGATGCCGATCGCGGCGATCTTGCGTTCCGGGCCGCGTTGGTCGGCCGGCAGCCAGACTCCGCTGCGACCCGGCACCTGGCAGGTCGGCAAGCCGAGTTCGGCACAGACCGCCATCAGGATCTGCTCGATCCGGCGGACGTAGGCGACCACGTCCATCGGATCCGGCAGCCGGACTATCGGGTAGCCCACCAGCTGGCCCGGTCCGTGCCAGGTGATCTTGCCGCCCCGGTCCACGTCGATCACCGGGGCGCCGTCGACCGGCCGCTCCCAGGCCTCGGTGCGCCGGCCGGCGGTGTAGACCGGCGGGTGCTCCAGCAGCAGCGCGGTGTCGGCGATCTCACCGGCCACTCGCTGGCCGTGCAGCTGCCGCTGCCACTGCCAGGCCTGCTGGTAGTCCAGTAGCCCGGCGCGGATCGTCCTCAGCTCGTTCACCCGTCCACAGTATCGGCGTTCCGGCCGAGGAGGTGCGCACCTGGAATATGAGATGTCAGACGCCTCTGCCATGGTGTTAGGTACTGCTAGCCGACTTGATCCGACATCGCTTGACCCAGAACTGCGTGATCCAGACAGGAGCCCTCCGCATGACGGAAGTGGAAACAGCCCACTCCCAACAGCCCACTCGCGAGTCCAAGCGGCGCCGGTTGCCACGGGGCTTTCCCGTGTTCGCGATCGCCGCGCTCGCCATCGTCGCCTTCTTCGTCGGCGGTATCGGTGGTAGCTACCAGAGCAAGCTCAACCAGGTCCAGAAGAATGAGAACTCCGACTACCTGCCCGGTTCGGCGGAAGCCACCAAGGTGGCCAATGAATCGACCGCTTTCCTCAAGGTGGAGTCGATCCCGGGCTTCGTGGTCTACCACCGGTCCTCGGGTCTGACCGAGGCCGATTTGGCCGTGGTCAACAAGGGCTTCGCCGCCATCAAGACACTGCCCGGGGTGGACAGCGCACAGCTGACCGCGCCCGAGATCTCGGCCGACAAGACCGCCGCCTCGATCTACGTGCCACTGACCGCCAAGGACAGCGGCAAGGTGGTCGACTTCAAGACGCTGGCCGACAACGAGAAGCGGATCGTAGCCACCGCACAGGCGCAGGTGCCGCAGCAGGCATCGTCCGGCTTCACCGTGTTGCCGGCCGGGCCGGGTGGTCTGATCACCGCCTTCTTCGACGCGTTCTCCGGGTTGGACAGTGCGCTGCTGCTCGCGGTGTTCCTGGTGGTGGTCCTCATCCTGCTCGTCGTGTACCGATCACCGATCCTGTGGATGTTCCCGCTCATCTCGGCGTTCCTGGCGCTGGGGATGGCCTCGATGATCTTGTACGTGCTGGCCAAGCACAACGTGCTGACCCTGACCGGCCAGAGCCAGGGCATCGTCTCGGTGCTGGTGCTCGGCGCGGGTACCGACTACGCCCTGCTGCTGACCTCGCGATACCGGGAGGAGCTGCACGAGTTTCCGAATCGCTTCGACGCCATGATCACGGCCTGGCGGGAGTCGGCCCCGGCCATCGTCGCGTCGGCGGTGACCGTCATCGTCGGCCTGCTCTGCCTCAGCTTCTCCGAGCTCAACTCGAATAAGAGCCTCGGACCGGTAGCCGCGATCGGGATCGCCTGCACCCTGTTCATGATGATGACCTTCCTGCCGGTCGCGCTGTCGGTGATCGGTGGCCGCTGGGTGTTCTGGCCGCGGCGACCGCTGCCGGACCACGCGATCGACCTGGCCACCCATGGCATCTGGGGCCGGGCCGCCGACATCATCGGCCGGCGCTACCGCTACGCCTGGATCGGTGCCACGGTGATCCTGCTGATCTGCCTGATCGGGCTGGGCACCTTGAAGACCAACGGACTTACCACCGCCCAGTCCTTCACCGGTACGCCGGACGCGGTGAAGGGCCAGCGGATCTATGACGCCCAGTTCGACAAGGGCGCCGGTGCGCCGGCGATGATCACGGTCCGGGCCGACAAGGCAGCCGAGGTGATCGCCGTCGCGTCCAAGGTTCCCGGGGTTTCCACCAAGCCCGGCGCGGTGTGCCCGCAGGTCGACTACACCAAGGTGGCGACCGCCGGCGGTGTCGGTACACCAGCCGGAACCGGATGTGCTCCCGACTCCCTGACCGTGGCACCGATCAACGGCCGCACCATGGTGAACGCGACGTTGGCCGACTCCTATGACTCGCAGAACGCCTACGACACCATCAAGCGGCTGAGGACGGCAGTGCATGCGGTGCCCGGCGCCGATGCCCGGGTGGGTGGCCAGACCGCGGCCACCCTGGATGTGCAGAACGCGTCGATCCATGACCGCAACCTGATCATCCCAATCGTGCTGCTGGTGATCTTCATCGTGCTGGCGCTGCTGCTGCGGGCGCTGCTGGCTCCGCTGCTGCTGATCGGCACCGTGGTGCTGTCGTTCCTGGCGACGCTGGGCGTGTGCGGCTTCGCCTTCAACCATCTGTTCGGCTTCGCCGGTGCGGACCAGTCGTTCCCGCTGTTCGCGTTCGTGTTCTTGGTCGCGCTGGGCATCGACTACAACATCTTCCTGATGACCCGGGTCAGGGAGGAGACGCTGCAATTCGGCACCCGGACCGGGGTACTGCGCGGCCTGGCGGTCACCGGCGGCGTCATCACCTCGGCCGGTGTGGTGCTGGCGGCCACCTTCGCCGTGCTGGGCATCTT
Source organism: Jatrophihabitans sp. (assembly GCA_035248685.1). Classification (GTDB taxonomy): domain Bacteria; phylum Actinomycetota; class Actinomycetes; order Mycobacteriales; family Jatrophihabitantaceae; genus Jatrophihabitans_A. The sequence goes on along the minus strand of DATFHF010000078.1, from coordinate 3,773 downwards.
GCCGCTGGTTGCCTTCGCCGAAATCGGCTTCTCGGTGGCGTTCGGCGTGCTGCTGGACACGGTATTGGTTCGCAGCATCCTGGTGCCGGCGCTGTCCATCGAGATCGGCCGGCCGATCTGGTGGCCGTCGAGACTGGCCCGAGCCGAGCAGTGAGGCCTGTGGACAACTCGAGGCGGTGATCGGCCGGCAAGCCCTACCGTGTCCGGATGACCTTCTCGGTACCCGGTTATCGCATCGAAGGGCTGCTCGGCCAAGGCAGCCAGTCACAGGTCTGGGCGGGACGATCCGTCGAGGACGGCGGCCGGGTCGCGCTCAAACGGATACGGGTTGACTCGGCGGCGCGGGCCCGGGCCGGTCGGGCGGAGGCCGCATTGTTGGCCGCGCTCGACCATCCTGGGCTGATCGCGCTACGCGGTTACCTGGTCGTCGACGGCGACATGGTGCTGGTGCTGGAACTTGCCGGTGGCGGTTCGCTCGCCGAGCTGTTGTGCCGGCGGAGCCGACTGACCGCGGCCGAGGTGGTGGCCACCGTCAGCCCGGTCGCGGCGGCGCTGGCCCACGCCCACGACAACGGCATCCTGCATGCCGATGTGAGCGTCCGGAACATCCTGTTCACCGATCGCGGTCAACCCAAGTTGGCCGACCTGGGGCTTGCTCGGCTGCTGGCCGACGGCGGTGGCGCGCTCGGCACGCCGGCCTACCTGGATCCGGTCGTCGCCGCCGGCGGAGCCCCAGGCGCGGCCAGTGACGTGTTCGCGCTGGCCGCGGTGGCGCTGCATGCCCTGACCGGAGCCGGACCGTGGCAGCGGGTCGGTGCGCCGGCGGCCAACGCCGAGCAGGTGCTGGCGGTGGCTGCCACCGGCCGGATCGTCGACTTGCCCGGTCGGTTCGCCGGCGTCGGCGCCGAACTGGGCACGGTGCTTCGGCGCGCGCTCGATGCGGATCCGGTTCGCCGGGGCAGCGCGGCCGAACTCGCGCTAGACCTGCGAGCAGCGCTGCGGCCGGCACCGGTCATGCTCGGCGGCGGCCGGATCCCGGCTACGATCGGCCGGCACTCGGTCGAACGGCAGCTGGTCGAAACGGCACCGGCCGAAGCGGAGCGGGCGGACCTGACCCATGTGTCCCGGCGGCGAGGTGTCCCGCCCGTTGCGCGGCATAGCCAACAAAATCAGGGACACATCGCCTGGTTCAGCTGGCGGCCATCGAACGCGACTTGGGCCGGTGTGGTATTCGCACTGACCGGCGTGGTGATCGCGTTGGCGGTGACCGGCGCGTTCGGCCACCGATCGAGCACCGCCTCGGCCACCGTGCAGCCGGCATCGGCGTCACCCGCACCGGCCACACCGGCATCGAGCTCAGCTGCCCAGCCCGAGCTCGATCCAGCCGCGGTGCTGGCCGGGCTGGACCGGACCCGGTCGGCGGCCTATGCCCAGCGACGTCCGGACCTGCTGGCGGCGGTGTACCGCTCGCCGTCGCTGCTGGCCCAGGACCGGGACCAGCTCAGTCGAACCGTCCCGGCCGGCTGCCGGCTGCTGGGCCTGAACACCGAATACCGACAGATCACCGCCAGCGCGAGCCCGCATCACCTGACCGTGCACACCACCGCCACCCTTGCCGCCGGATCGCTGCACTGTGACGACGGGGTGCGTGGCCGAACCTCGGCAGTTGGGCCGGTGCGGTTGCTGCTGGAGCTAACCGATGCCGGCTCCGGCTACCGGCTGGACGACGAACGGCTGCTCGCCGACCCACTCAAGCTGCCGGACGCGAGCGGCTAGTGCTGGATCGCCCAGGTCAGCGCGGACTGCAGATCCGGGTGCTGGAACTCATAGCCACTATCGAGCAACCGCTGTGGGATCACCCGTTGGCTGGCCAACGCCCCTTCGTCAGCGAACTCGCCGAGCGCCAGCCTGATCCCGAGCGCCGGCGCCGGCAGCAACGCTGGTCGGTGCAGTACCCGCCCCAGTTGGCTGCTGAACTCGTCGTTGCGGACCGGAGCCGGCCCGGCCAGGTTGACCGGCCCGGACACCTGGTCGGCGCTGAGCAGGTGCCGCATCGCGCCGACCTCGTCGGCCAGGCTGATCCAGGACTGGTACTGCCGTCCGGAGCCGAGCCGGCCGCCGAAACCGAGCTTGAACAATGGCACCAGCCGCTTGAGCAAGCCGCCACCGGCGCTGAGCACCAACCCGGTGCGCAGGGTGACCACCCGAACGCCGGCCTCGGCGGCCGGCGCGGTCGCTGCCTCCCATGTGACCACCAGGTCGGCCAGGAACCCCGTCCCAGCGGCGGCCGACTCCGGTAGCGGCTGATCGCCCCGGTCGCCGTAGTAGCCGATCGCCGAGGCGTTCAGGAACGTCGCCGGGCGGTCGCCGGCCGGCAACGCGGCCAGCGCGGTGGCAAGCGTGCCGGTCGGTTGCACCCGACTTTCCAGCAACAACCGCTTGTATTCCGGCGTCCAGCGCTTGTCGGCGATGCCGGCGCCGGACAGTCCCACCACCGCGTCGAAGCCGCGCAGCGCGTCCCGGTCCAGCTCAGCACGCTCCGGATGCCACTCGACCTCGGTGGTAGCCCGAGCCGGCCGGCGCACCAGGGTGTGCACCACGTGCTGGTGGGCGGCCAATTCCTGCGCCAGCGCCTGCCCCAGGAAGCCGGATCCACCGGCGATGAGTACCTTCATGCTCGACTCCCGCCGATCCGCGCGGCGGCCGGTTCAGCTCTGATGCAGGCCGAGCGCGCGCTCGAATGCTCCGGCTTCCAGCCTGGACTTCATGGTGCCCAGGAAGCGGGCCGCGTCGGCGCCGTCGACGATCCGGTGGTCGTAGGACAGCGCCAGGTAGACCATCGAGCGGATCGCGATCGTCTCACCCAGGTTCTCGTCCGAAATCACCACCGGACGCTTGACCACCGAACCGGTTCCCAAGATCGCAACCTGGGGCTGGTTGATGATCGGGGTGTCGAACAGCGCACCCCGGCTGCCGGTGTTGGTGAGCGTGAACGTGCCGCCACCCAACTCGTCCGGCGACACCTTGTTCGTCCGGGTCCGCTCGGCCAGGTCGGCGATCTTGCGGGCGATGCCGCCGAGGTTCAGGTCGCCGGCATTGTGGATGACCGGCACCAGCAGGCCGCGCTCGGTGTCCACCGCGATGCCCAGGTGCTCCGCCTCGTGGTAGGTCACCGTCCCGGCCTCGGTGTCGACCGAGCAGTTGACGTCCGGGTGCTCCTTGAGCGCCTCCACCGCGGCGATCGCGAAGAACGGCAGGAAGGACAGCTTGACGCCCTCGCGCCGTTCGAAGTCGGCCTTGGCGGCCTGGCGCAGCCGGGCGATCCGGGTGACGTCGACCTCGACGACGGTGGTCAGCTGCGCGGAGACCCGCAACGACTCGACCATTCGGGCCGCGATCACCTGACGCAACCGGGACAACTTCTCGGTCCGTCCACGCCGGGCCGGCTCGCCGGTGGCCGGCTGAGCGGCGGGCGCCTCCTCGACCGCGGCGGCCGGTGCCGGCCGGGCTGCCTCAGCCTCTGCCTCCGCCTTGCGGCGAGCGGCCTCGTTGGCGGCATTGAGCACGTCGGATTTGCGAATCCGGCCGCCCACCCCGGTGCCGGTCAGCGCGTTGAGATCGACCCCGTGCTCGCTGGCCAGCTTGCGTACCAGCGGAGTCACGTAGGTGCCGGCGATCTCGTCGTCATCGGCGTGGACGTCGGCAGCGGCCGGCGCGCTAGCCGCGGCCGGTGGCGCGGCGGCGGCAGGCGGAGCGGCGGCAGCAGCCGGTGG
>DATFHF010000077.1:0-49129 GCA_035248685.1 Jatrophihabitans sp. | reverse complement strand
ACGGTGTTCGGCTCGACGAACGCGGTCACCGCGAAGAAGATCGCGAGTTGCGAGAGCGGCAACAACGAGATCGCGATCAACTACAACACCAACGGCACCTACGACCTGGGCGTGTTCCAGGACAACACGGTGCATGCGAGCAACTTCACCAACTACGTCCACGACATGCTCTACTACACGACCAACATCCAGGAGGCGCACACCCTCTTCGTGCAGGCCGGTGGCTGGAGCCCATGGAACTCGTCCAAGAGCTGCTGGGGGTAATGGCCAATGTTTATCAAGCGAATCCTCGTCATGCTGGCAGCGCTACTGGCCAGCGTGACACCCTCGCCACGGTCAGCACCTCGGCCGACGCGGTCACCAAGCTGACCCAAGCGCAGGCCGCGTCGCAGTTCCGCGCAGCCGGGGTGACCTGGTCCTCCAGCGGTAACTGCACCGACCGGTACAACTCGACCTGCACCTCATTCGAGCAGATCAACCAGAGCACTGTTTCCGGCGTGATCACGCTCAAGCACGCAAGCGGCTGCGCGATCAACATCACCGGTGGCACCGAGGTCGGCCACGCCAGCGGAACCTACAGCCACTGGAACGGCTACAAGGTCGATATCTCGCACAACACCTGCAACAACAACTACATCCACACCTACTTCACCCGTATCGCCAACCGAAGTGACGGCTACCCGCAACGGCAGGCTGCCTCCGGCAACCCCTACTGCGACGAGGGCACCCACTGGGACATCACCTACTACACCTGCGGTTGCTAGCTGCCAGCAGTTCTACGTTGCATGGCCATCCGGTCCTTCCGGATGGCCATGCGGCTGTCTACTGCTGGATTTTGTCGGATCGGCAGCCCCGGTGTCCCGAACAGCGGTAGGGTCCGCTCACTCTATTCGATCGACCGCGGAGCTACGATGAACAGCAGCGACTCGTCCTCCGGCTTGGAAACCGGCCTGGGCATCCTTATCGTCATCTATGCGGTAATCCTCATCGTCGCGGTGTGGGCCTATGTGCGGATCATTCGCCGTGCCGGCTACTCCGGCTGGTGGATCCTGATCGGCCTGGTGCCGGTGGTCAACGTCGTGATGTTCTTCGTATTCGCCTTCAAGGAGTGGCCGATCCAGCGTGAGCTGGCGCATCTGCGGGCCCAGGTCGGCGGCGGCCGTCCCGGCTATGGCTACCCTCCTGCCGGCTACGGGTACCCGCCTCCCGGCTAGAAGTTGCACGATCGACGGCAGATAACCTGCACCCGTGCGATTCCTCGTGGTCGGTTCGGGTGCTCGCGAGCACGCCATTTGCCTATCGCTAGCCGGTGACCCGTTGGTCACCGCGCTGCTGTGCGCGCCCGGCAATGCCGGAACCGCGGCGATCGCCGAGCAACGGCCGCTGGCGCTGGCCGATCCGGCCGCTGTTGCCGCGTTGGCGGTGAACTGGCAAGCGGACCTGGTGGTGATCGGGCCGGAGGCGCCGCTGGTCGCCGGCGCGGCGGATGCGGTGCGGGCCGCCGGCATCGCCTGCTTCGGGCCGTCGGCCGCCGCGGCCGCCTTGGAGGGCAGCAAGGCATTCGCCAAGGAGGTGATGGCCGCGGCCGGGGTGCCAACCGCACGAGCTCGGCTCTGCCGGACACCGGACGAGGTGGCCCAGGCGTTGGCCGAGTTCGGGCCGCCCTATGTGGTCAAGGACGATGGCCTGGCGGCCGGCAAGGGCGTGCTGGTCACCGCGGATCTCGCCGCCGCCGAAGCGCACGCGGCCGGTCGCGGCCAGGTGCTGATCGAGGAATACCTGGACGGTCCAGAGGTATCGCTGTTCTGCGTGACCGACGGCCAGCACGTGCTGCCGCTACTGCCCGCGCAGGATTTCAAGCGGCTGGGCGACGGTGACACCGGCCCGAACACCGGTGGCATGGGCGCCTATGCACCGCTGGATTGGCTGCCGGCAGGCACCGTCGACCAGGTCGTGGCCGGTATCGCCGAGCCCACCGTCGCCGAGCTTCGCCGGCGCGGAATCCCCTTTTCCGGACTGCTATATCTCGGCCTGGCAATGACGCAGGACGGCCCGCGGGTGGTGGAGTTCAACGCCCGGTTCGGTGATCCGGAGACCCAGGTGGTGCTGGCGCTGTTGGAATCGTCGCTGGCCGAACTACTGCAAGCCGCCGCGACCGGAACGCTGGCCGCAGTGCCCGCGCCGCGCTGGCGACCGGGGGCGGCGGTGACCGTGGTGATCGCCGCGGCGAACTACCCGGGCACTCCGCGTACTGACGATGCGATCACCGGTGGCGACCAACCCGGCGTGCTGCATGCCGGCACCCGGCGGGACGGCGACGGAGTCTTGCGGTCGGCCGGCGGCCGGGTGCTGTCAGTTACCGCGGTCGGTGATGACCTGGCACAGGCCCGCGCGGCCGCTTATCGATTGGTCGACTCGATCGGGTTGGCCGGCGGTCAGCACCGGCGCGACATCGCTGCAAACGTCGGCTGAACCAGCCCTGGCCGGACATCTCGAAGGAGGTGTCCGGCCAGGGCTGCTAACCGCGCTCAGGACGACTGAACGCAGGCGTTCGCCCGGTTGCTCCACAGCGGCTGCATCGCGAAGTAGGAGCCGTTGAGGTTGATGTCGGCCAGCCCGGTCCACGCGCAGATGTCGCCGATCTCACTGCCGTTGGCGTCGTACCAGGCATTGAGCAGCGGGTCGGTGATCGCCTCGGCGAGCTCGTGGCCCTCGACGATGCTCACTCCGTCCTCCGGGCTTCCGGTTACCGAGCCCCAGCCGCAGGAGTAGCCCGCGTCGGACATGTACGGCAGGTCGGTGTAGCTGAGGCTGGTGCCGCCGACCACACCGTGGTAGGCGCAGTAGGACGAGCCGAACCCGGAGGTGGAGTGGCCGGTCGGCGTCGCTATCACGAGTTGGGCGTTCACATTGCTGTGGCTGAGCCCGAGGTAGTTCGCGAAAGCGAGTGCCTCGCTCTGGATCTGGGCATCGGTCGGCGTGGTCGGCGGGATGGACGAGTCCGCCCAGGCCCCCTTGTAGATCGAGCAATAACCGCCGCCGTACTGGTTCACCGTCTTCAGCCAGGACGTGCAGCCCACGTGGTTGAGGAAGCTCTGCAGGTAGCTCTCCTCGCCTTGGGGGTCGGAGGTGAAGCCCCAGAAGAGAAGATAGACCGCTGGGGCATTCTGGACCGGTCCGCCGTGCGAGTACAGCGGGCCGCCACTGGCCATCGGCGCGGCGTGCGACGGACGAGGGACGATCGTGTTATGCGGCTGCGGCTGTGTTGCCGGAGCCGCGGTCGCGCTCTGCGTCACGGCGACCGACGCGGTGGCCGCCAGGCAGAGCGAGGTGGCCAAGACGCCGAGCCGCAAGCGCCAGCGCCGCCCTGCGATCGGATCGATCCTTACTCGAAACATAACCTGTACCTACCTCTCTAAAGGGTTAATAATGCGCATATGGTAAGAACCGTGACCCGCGCAGGCAATGCCGCTGCCAAACACTGAAAGAGTTGAGAGGAAAGTCCTAAAACCGCCGTCCCTGAAGGAACGCTGATAGGCATAGCGGCCACACAGCCAACACTCGTGTTCTAGCGACGGATGGTTGCTTCTTAGACCGACCGGAGGTGGCGCATGGGACTGACCAGCATGCCGACCCTCGTCGTCGCCGTGCTTGGGCTGCTTGGGATCACCGGGGCAACCCTGGTGCTTTGGGGACGGCTGGACTCATCACTCGCGCGATGGCCGTTGCGTACGTTGCTGATCGGCAGCTGCCAACTGGCCGCGGTGCTGGTCACCGCGCTGGTGATCAACAACACCTTCATCTTCTACCAGTCCTGGGGCGAGCTGCTCGGCCAGCATCCCCGGACCGGCTCCGGTGTGGCGGCGGTCGGTTCGGTCGACGCCGGGCTGCACTCGCTGCTGCTGGCCGACTTTCACGCCGGCCGGGGCACGCTGATCTCGATTCCGGTACCTGGTACCCGCAGCGGCGTGCGTACCGGCCCGGCCACGGTGTACCTGCCTCCGCAATACGGCGACCCGGCCTACGCCGACCGCAGCTTTCCGGTGCTGGAGCTGACTTCGGGATTCCCGGCCACCCCGAGCACCTGGTTCCACGTGATGCACCTAGACTCGGAGCTCAATTACCTTATTTCCACGGGACGTTCGGCACCCTTCATCGCGGTGGTGCCGGTGCAGAACGTTGCCTCGCCGCGCGACACCGAGTGTGTCAACGTGGTGGGCGGCCCGCAGGTGGACAGCTACCTCAGCTATGACGTCCACGCCGCTGTCGACCGTGCTGTACGGGCCAGCTCGCAGTGGACCGTGCTGGGCGACTCCACCGGAGGCTACTGTGCCGCCGACCTGCTGCTTCGGCACCCGGACCTGTTCACCGCCGCGGTGTCCATCGCCGGTTACGACGCACCCGCGCACGATGCAACTACCGGCAACCTGTTCGGCAACCGTCCGGCGCTGGCCGCGCTATACAGCCCGCTCTGGCTGCTCCGGCACCGTCCGCAGCCGGATCTGCACCTGCTGCTGATCACCACTCGCGCCGACCGCTACCCGACCAAGGCAGCCCTCCAGCTGGCGGCGGTGGCCCGTCCGCCGTTCCAACTCTCGCTGCTGACATTGCCTCGGGGCGGTCATAACTTCGGCACGTTCGCGGCCGAGGTGCCGGTCGGGGTGAGCTGGCTGTCACGCTTCGTGTCGGGTCCGCTGGCTCCGCTGCCCACCGTGGACGGCCTGTCGCCGGAGTTGGTGCAACATCCGAGCGAGCCGCCGGTCGAGGAGAATCCGGTGCCCGGCAAGGCTATCCGGGCCGGTGGTCGTCCGCTCAATCGGTGATTCGGATCGGTTGGCCGTCCGAAACCAACCGCCAATTCGGGGCGGCGAAGACGGTCGGATCGATGGTCCGGGTCGCGGTTACCCATTCGATGATCAGCTGGCGGATCTCCACCTGGGCGTTGTAGACCACCGGCGCGGTCCGGACGCCGGGGAAGCCACCGCCGCCGGACTGCCGGTAGTTGTTGATGGCGATTACGAACTGCTGGTTGTCGGCCACCGGTACGCCGCCATAGCTGAGGTTCTTGATCCGGGAACCCACCGGTTGGGCGATGTCGATGTCGTAGTTCAACGACTCGGCGGGTGTGCTGCCGGCGCCGCCCATGATGTCGTAGTTGTAGTCGGGTGTGCCGCTGGGCGCGGTCGGAGTCACCGCGTTGGTCAGCTGGTCGGGAGTAAACGGGCCGCTGCCGGTGATGTGCTGGAAGTAGCGGGCCGAAAACTCCAGATACGCCTTGACCTCGGCACCGGTGAGGACGATGCCGAGCAGGATGTTGTCATAGATGTAGAGCCCGGCCACGTCCCGGATGGTGACGTCGCCGGCCGGGATCCCGGCGTCGGCGTTGTAGGGAGCGGTGACCGACAGGATCGGCAGGTTCGCCGACGGTGAGCCAGCCAGCGCCTGGCGCACCGCGTCGGCCTGCACGTGGTTGATCAAATCCATCGCGGCGGTGTCCTCATAGCGCGCGGTCCTGGCCGACATCGCGGCGGTCGAAGTGCCGACTACCCCGTTCACGTAAGCCCGAACCAACTCGTGCTGCTCGCTGACCAGCGAGACGATCTCCTCGTCCGCGCTCACCGTGTTGGCGTTTCGGATTGCCGCGCTGGCGGTGCCGACCTGCCATCTGCCGTCCCGCCTGATCAGGTCGAAATCGAGCACGCTGAGCCGCTCTCCCCACTTCAACGGCTCGCACAGCAGCACCTGGTTGACGCCGTCCGGGCCGGGGACGAACCGCTGGGCGATCTCCACATGCCCGTGCCCGACCAGGATCGCGTCGATGCCGGGCACCTGCTGGCCGAGCAGCGTCGAGGCGTTCTCCGGCCAGGGCAGCGCATCGCCGTAGCTGGACGATGTTGCCGCCCCGGAGTGGCAGGCCACGATCACCACCTCGGCACCGGCCCGCAGCACCTTGGGGATGACGATCTGGGCCTGTTCGACGATGCCGTTAAAGCTGATCCGGCCGTCCAGGTGCGCCTTGTCCCAGATCGCGCAGCCCGGCGTAACCAGGCCGACGATGCCGACCCGGACGAACTCCCCGTCGTGCCGGTGCTGCGGGCCATGGCCCTCGTGTTCGACCCGATCACCGACATAGACCTTCTTGATGACGAACTCGGGAAAGGTCGGCTCACCGGTGTCCCAGTCCAGCGCGTTGGCGCCGAGCAGCGGGTGGTGCAGCTGGGACTCGAACCTGCGCAGGATTTCCACGCCGTAGTTGAACTCGTGATTGCCTAAGGCGGCGGCGTCGTAGCCGATCGCGTTCATGGCCGCCGCGACTGGGTGGATCGGAGCACGGGCGCCGGTGATCGGATCGACGCGCGCGTAGTAATAGGCCAACGGCGTGCCTTGAATGGTGTCACCGGCGTCCAGCACCAGCGTGGCGCAGCGCCCGCGTTCGGCGCGTATCTCCTCCACCAGCGTGGCGATCTTGGCCAGGCCGACGTCGTTGTGCTGGGCGTCGTCGTACTCGGCGTCGGAGTAGTAATCCCAGTTCAGGACGTTGCCGTGTAGGTCGGTGGTGCCGAGCACCGTCAGCCGGAAGGTGTCCGGGCCCGGCTTGCTCGATCGCGCGGTGGTCGGCATAGCAGAAGGATGCCAGCTCAGACGGCCCCCGGGCTGTCAGGCAGCCGTCCCTGCATGCGGAACAATGTGGCGGTGACGTCCAAGCCCGCCATCCCCAACGTCCTCGCCGCCCGGTACGCCTCGACGGCGATGGCCGAGATCTTCAGCCCGGAACACAAGGTGGTTGCCGAGCGCCGGCTGTGGTTGGCGGTGCTTCAGACGCAGCAGGATCTCGGCGTGTCGACGCCGAGCGGCGCCGTCGAGGCCTATCGCAAGGTCGTCGAGGATGGGGTGGCCGCGGTGGACCTGGCCGCGATCGCCGATCGCGAGCGGGTGACCAGGCACGATGTGAAGGCCCGGATCGAGGAATTCAACGCGCTGGCGTCGGACGGGCAGTACGAGCTGATCCACCGCGGCATGACCAGCCGTGATTTGACCGAGAATGTCGAGCAATTGCAGGCACGATCGGCGTTGAGCCTGGTTCGGACGAAGGTGTTGGCGGTGCTGGTCCGGCTGGCCCGGCGAGCCGCCGAGTACGAGAGCCTGGTGCTGGCCGGCCGTTCACACAACGTGGCCGCGCAGGCGACCACGCTCGGCAAGCGGTTCGCCACCGTCGCCGATGAGCTGCTGGTCGCGCTGGCCCGGCTGGACGACCTGCTGGCCCGGTATCCGCTGCGAGGCATCAAGGGCCCGGTTGGCACCGCGCAGGACATGCTGGACCTGTTGGACAACGACCCGGCCAGGCTGGCCGAGCTGGAGCGGCGGGTGGCCGGCCACCTCGGCTTCGGCCGGGTGCTGACCAGCGTGGGGCAGGTCTACCCGCGGTCGTTGGACTTCGACGTGCTGTCCTGCCTGGTGCAGCTGGCGGCGGCGCCGGCCAGCTTCGCCACCACGCTGCGGCTGATGGCCGGCCACGAGTTGGTGACCGAGGGCTTCCGGCCCGGCCAGGTCGGATCGAGTGCCATGCCGCACAAGATGAACACCCGATCGGCCGAGCGGATCAACGGTTTCGCGGTGATCCTGCGGGGTTACGCGAGCATGGCCGGTGAACTGGCCGGTGACCAATGGAACGAAGGCGATGTCAGCTGCTCGGTGGTCCGCCGGGTGGCCCTGCCCGATGCCTTTTTCGCCTTGGACGGCCTGCTGGAAACCACGCTCACCGTGCTGGACGACTTCGGGGCGTTCCCGGCGGTGATCGCCCGCGAGCTGGACCGCTACCTGCCGTTCCTGGCCACCACCAAGGTGCTGATGGCCGCGGTCCGGGCCGGCACCGGCCGGGAGCAGGCGCACGAGGTGATCAGGGAGCATGCGGTTCGGGTGGCCTTGGAGATGCGCGAGCAGGGCGCGGCAGGCAATGACCTGCTGGCTCGGCTGGCCGCCGATCCCCGGCTGGGCCTGGATACCGGGACATTGACCGGCCTGCTGGCCGAACCGATCGGCTTCACCGGGGCGGCGCAGGCCCAGGTCCGCGCGGTGATCGCCGCGGTGGACAGCGCATTACAGACCGAGCCGGCAGCGGCGAGCTACCAGCCCGAGCCCATCCTTTAGTCGGGGTAGCCCCGCACGATGCCGTCGCTGTGCAGCAGGGTGGTCGTCGCACCGGTCACCATGTCGTAGCCGAGCAGGCTGACGTTCGAACCCGGATTGCCACAGCCGTGCACCACCCGGAAGGTGGCTTGGTCGCCGGTGAGGTCGGTGATGCTGCCGGGCTCCGGTACCCCGGCCGGCAACCGAAGCGGCACGATCGTCCGGTCCGGATGAAAGACGTCGTAGCCCGCGCTACCGCAGCCCGACATCCGGGCGAGTAGCACGTCCCCATTGCTCAACTGCCAGCCGTAGCCGTAACCCATGCCGATCGGCGAAGGCTGGTCAACCAGCAAGGCCGGTGTGCCGCCCGCCGCCGGTTGCAGGTACAGCGCGGTGGCCGACCCGTTGCCACCGGAGTGCTCGCAGGCCTCCAGGAAGGTGTCGGACGTCCACCACTTGACCGGGCGGCAGGCCTGGTCGCTCGGGCTGGGCAGCACATACTGCCGGACGAACTGGCCACCGTTAGACAGCAGCACCGAGTACTTGCCGGCCTGCGCCACCAGCTGGCTGCCGTCCGCGGTGTACAGGATCGGGTAATAGATGTGTAGCGGCAGCCCGCCGACGGTCAGCGGATAGGCCAGCTGCAGGGTGCCGTCGGTGCCGTAGCGCAGCACCCGTTGGTCGGCCTGCACCCAACCGGTGACCAGCGCCGCCAGCCCGCGCGGCTGGGTGTAGCTGAGGAAGTTGCCTCCATACTGGCGGAAGCTGCTCACCAGCTGACCGGAGCGCAGGTCCAACTGTTGGAACCGGCTGTACCCGTCGCTGCCTGAAGTCTGCAACATGGCCCGCTGGCCATCCGGCGACCAGGCCTGTAAATAGGCCTGTTTCGACAGCTGGTCGGAGATCAGGTACCGACCACCGGCCGGGTCGTACAGGTACAGCGTGCCCAACGAGCCGTTCTGGTCGGTCGGCTGCACCAGCCGCCAACCGGTGCCGACTGCTCCCCAGGGCACGTCGGTCCGGGCACCGGTCTGGCCGGCCGGTAGGTAGGCCGGCGCACCGCTGGTGCTCGAGCTGGCGCTGGCGGACGGCGAGCTGCTGACCGACGGGGTTGCCGAGCCGGTCGGGCTGCTGACGTGGCTGGCCGGTGGGGCGGGGATGACCCGGCGCGGCCCGGGCTGGCTTAGCGCGAACGCGGCCGCTGCCACCGCTGCCACCGCGGATGCCGCCACCGCCGGGGCGAACCAGCGCGAATGCCGGCTGCGCCGACTGTTCAGCTGCACCGGCGGTTGCTCCAGGCAGGCGATCGGGATGTCCTCGGACAGCAGGGTCGCGAGTTGGCTGGCCCGTTCGGCGCGCAGTTGGGCCAGCCGGCGGTCGGTGACCTGTTCGGTCTTGGCCTGGTAGGCCGCTCGCAGGCGGTCCTCCATCTCCCGGCTCATCGGGTTTCTCCCAGCATTGCTTCGAGTTTGTCCATGCCACGGCTGGCGTTGGACTTGACCGCGCCGCGGGAGATGCCCAGCGTCTCGGCGATCTCGGCCTCGGACAGGTTGGACCAGTAGCGCAACGCCAGCACCTCCTGCTGACGCGGCGGCAGGGTCCGGACGGCGGCCAGCAGCTCCTGGTGTTCGGCGGCCAGCATCAGTTCACTGTCGGCCGGTTCGGCGTGGATGATCCGCGTCTCTTGTAGGTGCCGGCGCATGGTCTGCCGCTTGCGCAGCGCGGATCGGGCGTTGTTGACCACGGTGGTTCGCAGGTAACCGATCGCCGCCTTGGGTTCGCGTAACTGGTGCCGGTACTGGTGCAGCGCGATGAAGGCATCGTGCACCACGTCCTCGGCCGAGCCGATGTCGTCGACCAGCAGTACCGCCAGCCGCACCAGCCCTAGCCGATGCACCGAGTAGAGCGCCGCGACATCGAGCCCCGCCGGCTCGGCCGAGCGTGTCATCGATTCGCCGCCCCCCGGAATCAGCCCGGACGTCACTGTGTCCGGACCATGCGTCGAAAGGTTGCCACGATCTTCAGACGCAGACGAATCCGAAAGGTTGCATGCGGATGCTTACCCGCTCCTGCACCACGAGTGGTCAATTGCGTCATGAGTGGTCACTTGCAACTGCCCACTCGTGCTCGAACCGCCCACTCGTCGAATGGGCGGATGCGAAGACCGGGTGGTATCTCGGTGCCGGTCAGGGCAGCGTCGGCGGTGAGTACTGCTGCCAGGATGTGTGGCTAAGTGCCGTCGGCTGCTGCTCATCGCCCCTGAGCAGGAGGGTGAAGCTTCCGGTCAGCGGATTCCAGGCCGCCAACTGCAGTACGTCCTGATTGTTGAGCAGTCCTTGGCGCTGGTCGAACAGCAGCGCGTTGCCGCTGACCGCGGCCAGCTCCCAGCGTCCTTGTTCGAGTTCGGCGGGCACGGCGAGCGGCAGCAACCGGCCGCCCGAGGCGACCTGGGCGAACTTGATACTCAACGGCCCGGGATAGCTGAACCCGACCTGCTGAAAGGCGACAGTGCCGCCGGCCAGTCGGATACCCTGCCAGCCGGCCGGAACGCTGTCCGGCTGGGGGGCTCGCTGGCCGTCCGCGGCGAAGATGAAGTCCTGGTTCGGCACAGACCTATTCCGGGTGAAGCACTCGGCCAGAATCTCGTCGCTTGCGGGCACCCAACGCAGGAGCTGGCAAGGCCCATATCCAGCCGGTGTAGCCAAGGTATCGGTTCGTCGGCCACTGGCCCGATCGAAGACGACCAACCCCGTCAGGCCGCCGGCGACCACCTGGGAGCCGTCCGGCGACAGGGTGCTTCCGAGGACGAGGCCCTCGAGGGGATAACGGGCCACCGTGTGCCCGGTGCCGGCGCTCACCAACTGCATGGACGTCGGGTAGGTAACCAGCAGGCTGTCCAGGCCGGAACTGGCGAACTGAACGGTGCTGAACTTCGAGCCGACGCTGGTCCTGGTCTGGGCACCGGTGTGCAGATCGACGATCAGCACGTCCTTGATGTCATGTTCGACGCCGTCGATGGTCGAGGCACCCTTAGCGGCCACGATCGCCTTGCCGGTGTTGATCGTCCATGGCTGGAGCTCGACGAAGGGCGCCGGTAGTCGGCAGATCAGGTAGCGAACGCCGGACGGGCTCACCAGATCGAGGTCAGGATCGGTTGCCGGATCGGCGGGAACGGCGACTACCAGCGTCCAGCCCGGACCGACCTGTGACCAGGGCACCTCGGCGCGGCCGGCGGTTGCCAGATGGTGGGTGTTGGACCGGCCGGCCACTACCGTCACCCCGACCACGAGCAGGATCACCGCAGCCGCTGCCACCGCGATCGCGGCCGGCCAACGCCCTAGGACATGCGGATCCGGGAATGCGAGCAGCGCCTCGTCCTCGGGCAGCTCGACCCGGTAATCGGCCAGGCTGACGGCGTTGGACTTAGCGGTGAGCGCGGCACGCAAACGTTCCTCGACGGTATTCATCGGGTGGCTCCCAGCAGTTCGGTGAGCCGGCGCATTCCCCGGCTGGCGTTGGACTTGACGGCGCCCTTGCTGATGCCGAGCGCCTCGGCGATCTGTGCCTCGGACAGGTCGGACCAGTACCGCAGCGTCAGTACTTCCCGCTGCCGGTCCGGCAACCTACGCAGCGCGCGCAGCACCTCCTGGTGCTCGGCGGCGAGCATCACCTCGGTGTCGGCCGGCGGAGCGTCCGCGCTCAACGATCGGTGCAGGTACTTGCGTGCCACCTGACGCCGGCGAGCCGCCGATCGGGCCCCGTTGACCACACAGACCCGGAGGTAATCGACGACCGCATCCGGATTCCGCAGCCGGTTGCCGCTTCGATGCATCGCCATGAACGCGTCCTGTACCGCATCCTCGGCGCTGGCCCGATCGTCGACCAGCAGCACGGCAAGGCGAAGCAGGCCGAGTCGATGCGATCGGTAGATCTCGGCCAGGTCGAGGACGGGCGGGCCGGCCACCGTGGTCATCTCAGCCCTTCGCATCGGAAGCGGATTTTGTCATGTAATGAGGACGGCCAGCTCGGAACCGAGGTTGCATCCAGTTGGGCCGGCTGTGACAGGATGCGGCAGTGACGTCCCAGCCGACCGCGGACGACGGCCTGACCCACCTGCACTCGGGCAAGGTGCGCGACCTCTACGCCACCGACACCGGCCACCTGCTGATGGTGGCCAGCGACCGGATCTCCGCCTACGACCACATCCTGCCGACCGCCATCCCGGACAAAGGCCGGATCCTGACCGCCATGACGGTCTGGTGGTTCGGCCGGCTCGCCGATCTGGTGGGCAACCACCTGCTCAGTTACGACGACGAGCTCATCCCGGACGAGTGGCGCGGGCGTGCCATGCTGTGCCGCCGGTTGGAGATGATCCCGGTGGAGGCAGTGGCCCGGGGCTATTTGACCGGTAGCGGCCTGCTTGACTACCGAGCTACCGGCAAAGTCTGTGGCATTCCGCTACCACCCGGCCTGCTGGACGGATCCGAGCTGCCGGAACCGATCTTCACGCCGGCCGCGAAGGCGCCGGCCGGTCAACACGACGAGAACGTCAGCTACCAAGAGGTCGTCGATCAGCTCGGCCACCGGATCGCCGACCAACTGCGCGAGCTAACCCTGCTGGTCTACCGGACCGCCCGGGAGATCGCCGCCGAGCGGGGCATCCTGCTCGCCGACACCAAGTTCGAGTTCGGCACCCACCCGTGTACCGGCGAGCTGGTGCTGGCCGATGAAGTGCTCACCCCGGATTCGTCGAGGTTCTGGCCGGCCGAGCAGTGGCAGCCGGGCCGGCAGCAGGTCAGCTACGACAAGCAGTACGTCCGAGACTGGTTGACTTCGCCGGCGTCCGGTTGGGATCGCGCCGGCGATCAGCCACCACCGCCGTTACCGGACGAGGTCGTCCAGGCGACTCGCCAGCGGTACGTCGAGGCCTACGAGCGGCTGACCGGGCTCCGGTTCGCCGACTGGCTGGGACCGGTGGCCCGATGATTCAAGGCGAGCGGGTGCTGCTGCGAGCGATTCAGCCGGAGGACTATCCGCGGCTCACCGTATTCAAGAACGACATCGAGTTCGAGCTGCTGACCGGCGGCGACCCGCCTCGACCGCGCACGCTGGCCAGCGTCACCGAGTTCTTCGACACCATGGAAAAGGAGAAGTCGGGCATCAACTTCGCGATCGTGGTGGAGGGCGTTTTCATCGGTGACTGCGGCTTGTCCCATCTCAACCAACGTGCCGGCACCGCCGAGCTCGGCGTCGGCATCGGTGATCCGGACTACCGGGGCAAGGGTTACGGTCGCGAAGCGGTGAGGCTGCTGGTCGACTACGGTTTTCGGCTGCTGAACCTGCGCAAGATCTGGCTGGAGACCGAGGCCGACAACGAGCGAGCCATCCGGTCCTACCAGGCGGTGGGCTTCGTCATCGAGGGACGTCAGCGGGCACACGTCTGGTCGAACGGGCGGTACGTCGATGTGGTGCTGATGGCCTTGTTCGCCGCCGACTTCGCCGCGACCCGGCCCGCGACGACGTGAACTAGGCTTTCCGACGTCCGGACCGGACCGGCAGTCGAAGGAGTGCGGAGTGGCTCGCGTGGTGGTGGACGTCGTGATGAAGCCCGAGATCCTGGACCCGCAAGGGCAGGCGATCCTGGGCGCGCTGACCCGGCTGGGCATCGAGGGCGTGCACTCGGTCCGGCAGGGCAAGCACTTCGAACTCGAGGTCGACGACGGAATCGATGAGGACACCCTCAGCACGCTGGCCGACACGTTGCTGGCGAATCCGGTCATCGAGGACTTCACCATTCACCGATGAGCCCGCCCGGGGCCGGACAACCTGTCGGCGATGACCGAACATCGCCGGCCAGCCGGTAATCTTTCGGCGTGAGCGTGCGCGTCGGTGTAGTGACCTTTCCCGGAAGCCTCGACGACCGCGATGCACTCCGCGCGATCCGGTTGGCCGGCACCGAGCCCGTCCCGTTGTGGCATGGCGAGCGCTGGCTGTCCGACGTCCGGGCGGTGGTGTTGCCGGGCGGGTTCTCCTACGGCGACTACCTGCGTTGCGGTGCGATCGCCCGGTTCGCGCCGGCGATGGAATCCATCATCGACGGTGCCCGCAATGGCATGCCGGTGTTGGGGATCTGCAACGGCTTCCAGGTGCTGTGCGAGGCGCACCTGTTGCCGGGCGCCCTGGTGCGTAACAACCATCGCAAGTTCATCTGTCGCGACCAGCGGCTGCGGATCGAGAACAACCGCACCCCGTGGACCAACGGTTACCGGGCTGGCCAGGAGATCGTGATCCCGCTGAAGAACGGGGAGGGCGCTTACGTCGCCGACCGGGCCACGCTGGACGAACTCGAGGCCGAGGGACGGGTGGTGGCTCGCTATGCCGGCGGCAACCCGAACGGCTCGTACCGCCAGATCGCCGGCATCTGCAACGCGGAAGGCAACGTGGTCGGCTTGATGCCGCATCCGGAGCATGCGGTCGAGTCGCTGACCGGGCCGAGCACCGACGGCCTGGCCTGGTTCAGCTCGGTACTGACCGCGCTGGTCACGGCATGACCGGGCAGCGGCGGTCGCCGGTCGACACCACCGAGGCGGCAGCGAAGTCCCCCGACCAGCCGCAGCCGTTCAAGGAGCTGGGCCTAGCCGAGGACGAGTACGCCCGGATCCGACAGATCCTGGGCCGCCGGCCGACCAGCTCCGAACTGGCCATGTACTCGGTGATGTGGTCCGAGCACTGCTCCTACAAGTCGTCCAAGGTGCATTTGAAGCAGTTCGCCGAGAAGAAGCCGACGTCCGGCGGCAAGGACGTGCTGCTGGTCGGGATGGGGGAAAATGCCGGTGTGGTCGATGTCGGCCACGGCCTGGCGGTCACCTTCAAGATCGAGTCGCACAACCATCCGTCCTATGTGGAACCGCATCAGGGCGCGGCCACCGGGGTCGGCGGGATCGTCCGCGACATCCTCACCATGGGGGCTCGGCCGATCGCGGTGATGGACGCCCTTCGGTTCGGCGCGGCCGAGGCCCCGGACACCGCACGGGTGCTGCCGGGCGTGGTCAGCGGAATCGGCGGCTACGGCAACTGCCTCGGCCTGCCCAATATCGGCGGCGAGCTGGTGTTCGACCCTAGCTACCTGGCCAATCCGCTGGTCAACGCACTCTGTGTCGGGGTACTGCCAGCCACTGGCATCAAGCTGGCGAAGGCTGACGGGCCGGGCAGCAAGGTGGTGCTGTTCGGCGCCCGCACCGGCGGCGACGGCATCGGTGGTGCGTCGGTGCTGGCCAGCGCGAGCTTCGAGCGATCCGGGGAGAAGCGGCGCCCGGCGGTGCAGGTGGGCGATCCGTTCGCCGAGAAGGTGCTGATCGAGTGCTGCCTGGAGATCTTCGACGCCGACCTGGTTACCGGCATCCAGGACCTGGGCGCGGCCGGGCTGTCTTGCGCCACCACCGAGCTGGCGGCAGCCGGCACCGGCGGCATGGACGTCGATCTGGATCTGGCACCGCTGCGCGACGAAACCCTGGTGCCCGAAGAGATCCTGATGAGCGAGTCGCAGGAACGGATGATGGCCGTCGTCGCGCCGGACAAGCTGCCGGCGTTCCTGGCGATCTGTGAAAAGTGGGACGTGCTGGCGACGGTAATCGGCACGGTGACCGACACCGGCCGGCTGGTGATGCGCTGGCACGGTGAGCAAATCGTGGACGTTCCGCCGGGCACCCTGGCACACGAGGGACCGGTGTACCAGCGCCCGATCCGCCGGCCGTACGACCAGGACGCGCTCAACGGCGAGCACGGCAACGGCCTGCCCCGGCCTAAGTCCGGCGAGCAGCTGCGGGCCACCGCGCTCAAGCTGATCAGCTCGGCGAACCTGGCCGACAAGTCCTGGGTAACCGACCAGTACGACCGGTACGTGCTGGGCAACACGGTGCTCGCCCAGCCGGAGGACGCCGGCATGCTGCGACTGACCGAGGGGGACGGCGGGGCGGTCGGCATCGCGCTGGCGGTGGACGGCAACGGCCGGTACACCAGGCTGGATCCGTACGCCGGCGCGCAGCTGGCGCTGGCCGAGGCCTACCGCAACGTGGCTTGCACCGGCGCCCGGCCGCTAGCGGTGACCAACTGCCTGAACTTCGGCTCGCCGGAGGATCCGGCCGTGATGTGGCAGTTCGCCGAGGCGGTCCGTGGACTGGCCGACGGCTGCCAGCAACTGGGCGTGCCGGTGACCGGCGGCAACGTCAGCTTCTACAACCAGACCGGCAGTACGCCTATCTTGCCGACGCCGGTGGTCGGCGTGCTTGGGGTGATCGACGACGTCAACCGGCGGGTGCCGATGGCGCTGCGCGGTGACGGCTCGCAGCTGTACTTGCTGGGGGATACCCGCGACGAGTTCGGCGGGTCGGAGTGGGCGCATGTGCTGCACGGCTTCCTCGGTGGCAAGCCGCCGAAGGTCGACCTGGAACGGGAACGGTTGCTGGCCGACGTCCTGATCGGCGCGGCTCGGGACGGGCTGATCACGGCCGCGCACGACCTGTCCGACGGCGGCCTGTTCGTCGCGGTGGCCGAGTCCTGCCTGCGCGGTGAGGCCGGGCTGCGGCTGATCGTGCCTGAGGGGGTCGACCCGTTCGTGTTCCTGTTCTCCGAGTCGGCCGGCCGGGCGATCGTGGTGGTGCCGCGGACGGCGGTCGACCGGTTCACCGCCGATTGCGCGGAGCGTGGGCTGCCGGCGCTGCGGATCGGTGTGCTCGACGTTCTAGAGGCCGCGATCGAGGTGCCGGGCCAGTTCCGGTTGCCGGTGTCCGAACTGCGGACGGCCTGGTCGGCGACGCTGCCGGCCCTGTTCGGCTGAGCTATCCACTTCGCCATGGCCCGCGGGGCTGGTAGTACGGCCAAGCTGACCCAGGCGTTGCAAGCACAGGTCGAAGCGGCCTCGGCCGGCCTGGCCGTGCTGCCGGCGTCCGGTCCGGCGGTGGCTTTACAGCGCGAACTGGACGGGCTGCGGGAACTCCTCACCGACGACGGGTTGCTGGGTCGGCTGGTCCGGCTGTTGGTGCTAGTCGACGAGCTAAACCGCTCATCGCCGGATCAGCCGATTCGGCTGGAGCGATCAGCGCTGGCGGCGGCGGTGCGCGGGGTAGCCGGGTTGCTGGCCGAGCGGCACCCAGGCCGATCGGTCGAGGTTCGGGTGCCGCCGTTCACCGCGGTGCAATGCATCGAAGGGCCCCGGCACACCCGGGGTACTCCGCCGAACGTGATCGAGACCGACCCGGTCACCTTCCTGCGGCTGGCCGCCGGCCAGCTGGACTGGTCGGACGCGGTCGCTGCCGGCTCGGTTCGGGCCAGCGGTAACCGCGCCGACCTGTCGGCGCAGTTGCCGCTGCTCTAAACAGCCGACGACTCGGCCGGCCGGTCGACGAACTGCCGAAACTCCCGAGCTCGCACCGCCGCCCTTCGGCTTAACTGCCAGATGGCGGACGCCGTGATGATGAGTCCGGACGCATACGCCCCTGCCAACCCCAACACCTGCCGGTAGGCCGACGAGTCTGCCGCAATGACTCCGAGGACCGCGTAACCAGCAGCGATCACGGCAACGGTCAGCCAGGACTTGCGAACCCGCGCGTTGTGCTCCTTGGCCTTGCTCGGCGTGGTGCGTTCGGGCAACTCATTCTCCGGATGGGGTGACACCTTCGGATCCCGCAGGATCTGCAGTGCCACCACCCGCTGGTCCTGTTCGGCCTGCTTCGAATACCAGGGCAACGCCAGTCCGAGCACCAGCCAGGCCAGCACCGGTATAGCGATCGCGGCTACCGCCCTGATGGCCGCCGGCTCCGAGGGCAGCAGCAACAGCTGTGGCGCGACCAGTGAGGAGACCGTCACCGAGAGGCCACTCCATATCCGTACCGAGATACCCAGGTGGCGAGTCGGGTACGCCATCTCGAGCACCGTCGGGGGCTTGTCGCGCCGGGTGGCCAGCAACTGCAGCAGGCAGTAGCCGAAGATGATCGCCGCGAGGATCACCCGCACGGTCACGTCCAGGGTGAGTGGGCTCTTCACGCCCTGCCGCTCGGCGGCGACCAGGATCAGCGTCGTGGACAGCACGAAGGACAGCAGGGCGAAGGACAGCACGGCCACCGCCTCGTTGCTGCGCTGGTACTTGTACTCCGTCCGTACCGCGAGGTTATGCGTTTCGCGTACCAGCGATTCGTTGCGCTCCCGCTTCAATTCGACGCTGTTGTGTAGCCACTTGCGGTACCAGCCTGGCAACGCGGTTCCGGAGATCTCGTTGAAGTAGAACTGCGGGACTTCGGGGCCCGACACGTAGCGGACATCGGGAGTCACCGGGTTGGTGCGACCCGGCAGGACCAGCGGGGTGGTCATGCTGGCGATAAGCATGATCACCGAGATGGTCACTCCGGCCAGGAAGCCGGCCAAGCCGATAATGGCGAGCGGCAGGTGGTACCGGCCGTCGACCAGGAAGGTCGCGGTGAGAGGTTGGCCGCCGGTGCCCAGCCCGGCCAGCGCGAGGGCCGCCGCGGTGAGGAACGCGACCGTGGTGAGCAATCGGTTGATCTTGTCGTCCTGGTGCTTGGTCGCGTCCAGTACTTCCTCATAGCTGAATTCCAAGAGTTTGAACTGTTCATCCAGCTCAGCTGTGGTGTCGCGCACGACGGCGGCCACCTCACCAGTCTTGGACGGTTGCCGGGCACCTCGGGTACCCAGTCGCGTCAGGAACTCACCCAAGCGTGCGAGGACGCCGGGGCCTGACGGCATGAGATCCTGCCTGATCACCTAGCAGAGGTTATCGACTCACGCGCTTGTGCACGCCAACTTCGCCGAGACCAAGCAGACTGTCGTACGTTGGTCCGACAATCGGGCGAAGGGACGGCTTGACACTTTGAGGATGCGATGACGGCTGGTGCGGGTAACGGGGTTGACGAGCTGCTCGAACAGGTCAGCCATCGCTGGGCGGCGGCGGGCGAACAGCCTGCCCAGCTGATCGACACCCTGCTGGAGACCCTGGCCAGTGTGCTCGGTGATCGGCGCGACGCCTGTTACGTCAGTACCCCGATCACCACCGGTCCGGAGTTCGTGGCCTGGTGGCGGTCGCAGGGCAGCACGCTGGATCGGGATGATCCGGCCTACCAGGATGAAGTCGGCCTGGTTGTCCGACGCAACATCGAGGCGGTCCGGCCGCTGGTCCGACTCGTCGAGCGCAGCCTCGGCCGGCCGGTGATCGACCCGACCCGGCTCGGCCCGATCGCAGCCTGGGAACAACCGGACTACCACGAGTTCTGGGTCCGGGTGATCCAGCGGTTCGTCGGGACGGTGGTGTTCGCCGAGGGCTGGCAGTACAGCTCCGGCTGCTCGCTGGAGTTCGCCGCCGCGGTGGCGGCCGGCCTGCCGGCCCTCGATGCCTCGTTACAGCCGATGCCGCTCGGTACCGGCCTGCGGCTGCTGGACTCCGCGGCGCGTGAGCTGGACGCTGCCGGTCTCAGTTCGGCCTACCAGCGGCGGGCCATCGCCGAGGTCCGCTCGGTGTCGCCCGAGCACGCCGACTCCGGGGATTCGTAATGGCAGCTGCCGAATTGAAGGACGACCGGCTCGATCAGCTCGCCGAGCGTGGCAATGTGGCGCAGTTCGCCAGCTTTGGAGCCGGTGCCGAGCCGGTGCTGCGGCACTACCGGCTGGCCGGCGCCCCGGCGCTGGCCGGCGAGCAGCCGGCCGAAGTGGTGCGGCAGTTGCTCTCCCGGGCCACCGCCGGCACCGTCAACGTCCGCAGTTTCCGACCGGACCGGGACAAGGGCAGCCCGTTCCACTACGGCATCGCCAAGGCCGCCGACGCGGTGGACCTGGTGCACCGGCTGGCCGGTGAGGGCTACCTGACCATCGTCAACGAGACCATCGACATTCATGACGGCGGGGTTTCCGGGGTGGCGCTCGGTGGTCTGTTGGAATTCGCGCCGGACGACACCCCTCGGGCGGTGGAGAAGGAGGGCGTTGCCGCGCTGCCGATGGACCTCGGCCTGCGGCTGCTGCACACGGTGTACGGGTTCGCGCCGGACATCTCGGTTGGCAAGGCCGATCGACTCGAGTTCTCCATCCACCCGGTTCGGGTCGGTTACCGCGGCTCGCACACGCTGTGGTGGGAGCTGGAACCGAACGCCTCGACCACCGACCTGACCGCTCAGCTGAGTTGGCCGAACAGGTTCAGCCGACACATCGGGGACAAGGCTTACGGCCTACTCATCGGCCACCTGGTCGGGCTGCCGGTGCCGCGCACCACGGTGCTGTCCAGACGGGTCGCGCCGTTCCAGTTCGGCCTCGAGACGGGCACCGGCCAGATCTGGCTGCGCACCTGTCCGACCGAACAGGCGCCGGGCCGCTACACGACCGTGCCGTACTGGACCGACCCCTACGCGCTGCTCGCCAAGGAGGATCCGCACGGGGACGCCATTGCCTCGGTGCTGGCTCAGCACGGCGTCGACCCGAACTGGTCCGGTGCCACGATGGCCAGCCTGGACGGGGACGACTACGTCCAAGGAGTACCCGGTCAAGGCGATGCTTTCATGCTCGGTGAGCAGCCGCCCGCCGCGCTGCCCGACCAGGTCGTGGCGGACGTGCAAGCCCTCGCCCGAACCGCGCGTCAATCGCTCGGGCCGGTCCGGATGGAATGGGTCCACGACGGCAGCCGGGTCTGGGTGGTTCAGCTGCACCTGGCCAGGCAGTTCTTCTCCGACGCCAGTGTGCTGAGCGCCGGCGAAGCCGATACCTGGCTCGATTTTCAGGTCTCGGACGGTTTGGACAGCCTGCGGTCGCTGCTGGGCCAGGCGCTGGATCAGGGTTCAGGGATCCGAATTCATGGTGCGGTGGGCCTCACCAGCCATGTCGGTGACCTGCTGCGCAGAGCCGGGGTTCCGGGCCGGCTGGTGGATGCCTGACAGCTGTGTGACCGCTCAGAAAGCCCGAAATCCGGCGCCGTCCGGCCGCGCTGATTCGGTTCTCAGCGGGCCTGGTTGATACCGTGATGACCACATCCACACGGTGAACCTTGGTGCGTCGCGTTGCCCGGCGCGGGTCACCGAACAACACGCCCCGGCGTCGACCGAGATCAGCCGGCCACGATCGAGACCGCACTAGGAGCCCCGCAGCAGCATGTCGTTCGCAGCGCCGATCTTTCTCTGGTACTTCATGCCAGCGATCCTGCTGCTCTACTGGGCACTGCCACACCGGTTCCGCAACGGCCTGGTGGCGCTGGCCAGCCTGACCTTCTACCTCTACGGCGCCGGGCCCTTCGTCTTCTTACTGCTGGCCTGCATGGTGGTCAACTTCGCCGCCGGCATCGCGGTCGACGCCGACCGGATGGCCGCGCGCGCTGCACTACGCCGCGGCGTATTGATCGCAGCCATCGGCTTCGACCTCGGCGTGCTTGCTATCTGGAAGTACGCCGGTTTCGCCAGCCGGCAGGTGCACAACCTCAGCCACGCGCTGGGACTGAGTGCGCACAGCCCGATCGTGTCGCTGGCGCTGCCGATCGGCATTTCGTTCTTCACCTTTCACCACATGTCGTACGTGATCGACGTCTACCGGCACAGCCGCCGGGCCCAGCACAGCCCGGTGCAGTTCGTCACCTACATCGCGATGTTCCCGCAGCTGATTGCCGGTCCGATCGTCCGCTATCACGAGATCGCCGAGCAGCTGGGCGAGACCAAGCGACCGAAGCTGGCCGACTTCTCCGACGGCTTTCCCCGGTTCGCCTGGGGCCTGACCAAGAAGGTGGTGATCGCCGACTCGGTGTCGCCGATTGCCGACGCCGCCTTCGGCACCTCGGTGCCGGGCCTGACGACGCAGGCCGTGTGGTTGGGCGCACTCGCCTACGCGGTGCAGATCTACTTCGACTTCTCCGGCTACTCCGACATGGCGATCGGGTTGGCCCAGATGTTCGGGTTCCGGATCCCCGAGAACTTCAACCGTCCTTACTCGGCAACCTCGATTACCGATTTCTGGCGGCGCTGGCACATGTCGCTGTCGCGGTGGTTCCGCGATTACCTATATATCCCGCTCGGCGGGAACCGCAACGGCCGGTTCCAGACCTACCGCAACCTGCTGATCGTGTTCACGCTGACCGGTTTCTGGCACGGCGCCAACTGGACGTTCCTGGTCTGGGGGCTCTACCACGGCGGCTGGCTGATCATCGAACGGGTCGGCAAGTGGGATCGACGCGAGTTCGGTCCGGCGTTGCTGGTGCTCCGACGTGCCGCCACCTTCCTGATCGTGCTGGTCGGCTGGGTGCTGTTCCGATCGACCTCGCTGACCTATGCGCTGCACTTCATCAAGAAGATGTTCGTGCCTGACCTGCACCCGCTGCCGGACGCGGTGGCGGTCTCGCTGACCCACTACCGGGCATTCCTGTTCAGCCTGGGGCTGCTGGTGCTGCTGGTGCCGGCGTCCTGGGTGTTCGGCCGGGTGCTGCAGCGCCGAGACGCCCGCTGGCCGGGCGGCATGCGCTGGGTGGTGAGCGGGGCCTTCGCCCCGTACGCGGCGGTGGTGGTTGCGGCCGGCACGTTCAGTCCATTCCTCTACTTCCAGTTCTGACGACCGACAATGACGATCAGCCGAAATGACCACCGGCAGGACGAAAGGGTGCTCGCGGTGACGGTGTCACAGACCGACCGGGTAGACGTCGGCGCGCAGCCGCCCCGGCATCGGCGACCGAGGCGTCGGCGTCGGCAGTACAGCTCGCTGGTCCTGGTGCTGGCGCTGGCCTTCTTCTTCACCCCGGCGGTCGCGCTGGCCACCGGGTTTCGTGCCCACGAGATCGAGAACCGGCCGTTGGCCAAGTTCCCGAGCATCCACGACGGTTGGAAGGCGTTGCCGGAGCTGGGCACCTGGGCCACCGACCATCTGTTCGGACGCAAGCAGGCGGTGGCGGTCAACGACCAGATCGCCCAGCACGTGTTCGGCCAACTGCCGGACGACACCGGCTCGGCCAAGCCCGGCGGCTACCCGGCGGTGATCCAGGGCAAGGACGGCTGGCTGTTCCTCGGTGACGACGTCAAGACCCGCTGCACCACCCACTCGCTGCCGGCCACCGTGGTAGCCAAGATGAACCGGCTCAGCGACATCATCCGCAAGTCCGGCCGGAAGTTCGTGCTGATGATCGCCCCGGACAAGTCCAGCGTGTATCCGCAGTACCTGCCGAAGGCCTATCTCGGCCGCAGTTGCGCACCGGCCTACACCGCCGCGTTCTGGAAGGCCTTCGACCAGCACATCCCGATCGGTTACGTCGACGTGCGCACGCCGCTGATCCAGCAGGCCAAGACCAGCCCGGTGCCGCTCTATCGTCCGCTGGATTCGCATTGGGACATGGAGGGAATCTCGATCGAGGCGCAGCTGATGGCACAGGCGCTAGACCCGGCACTGGCCCAGGGCACCCACGTCGAGGACCGGGGCACCTACACCCCGATCGGGGATCTGACCTACCTACTGGGCCAGCCTCGCAAGGACACCCTGCCGGCCCGACCGTTGGTGCGCGACGGGGTGACGATGATCTCGGGTAGCGACCTGAGCCTGCACTACTACCGAACCAGCCACATCTACAACACCAGCACCGACGCCCCGCTCTATCAGCCGAAGACGCTGATCCTGGGTGACTCGTTCACCGACACCTCCAAGCAGTACATCGCGCCGTACTTCGCCGACCTGACGATGATCCACAACCAGTCCAGCGGCTTGGAGATGGCCGACGCGATGATCGGCCGCAGCACGGTGATCTTCCAGGTCGCCGAGCGGGTGGCGACCACCGGCTACAGCGTGCTGCTCACCGACAGCGCGTTGGACACCATCGCCCGGGTGCTGGCTGCCAATCCGGCCCCGAAGTAGCCGTCCGGTTGGCCGGACGGAGCGGGTCGGCACCGTAGACTGGCCCGGTGCCTGACCGGATGTGTTACGCCAGCGCCGGAGTCGACATCGAGGCAGGCGATCGCGCCGTCGAGCTGATGAAGGCATCGGTCGGCCGCACCCACCGGCCCGGCGTGCTGGGTGGCCTGGGCGGCTTCGCGGGGCTGTTCCGGCTCGACCTGGCACGCTACCCGGATCCGGTGTTGGCCACAGCCACCGATGGAGTCGGCACCAAGCTGGTGATCGCCCAGCGACTAGACCGGCACGACACCATCGGCATTGACTTGGTAGCCATGGTGATCGACGACCTGGTGGTGGTCGGCGCCGAGCCACTGTTCATGACGGACTACATCGCGGTCGGCAAGGTGATCCCGGAGAAGGTTGCCCAGATCGTCAGCGGCATCGCCGAAGGTTGCGTCCAGGCCGGCTGCGCCCTGGTGGGCGGGGAGACCGCCGAGCATCCCGGAGTGATGGCGGCCGACGACTACGACATCGCCGGCGCCGGCACCGGCGTGGTGAACGCCGACCAGATACTCGGCCCCGATCGGGTGCGAGCCGGCGACGTACTGCTGGGCATGGCGTCGTCGGGGCTGCATTCCAACGGGTATTCGTTGGTTCGCCAGGTGCTGGCCCAAGCCGACCTGGAGCTGTCGGATGCCCCGTCGGAGCTCGGTGGCCGGACGTTGGGCGCGGAGTTGTTGACGCCCACCCGGATCTATGCCCGGGACTGCCTGCGGTTGATCGAGGCCGGCGGAGTCCGGGCGTTCTCGCACATCACCGGTGGCGGCCTGGCTGGAAATCTGGCGCGGGTGCTATCGCCCACCCTGGACGCAGTGGTTCAACGCTCCAGCTGGTCGCCGCCGGCCATCTTCCAGCTGCTGGCCGAACGGGGCCGACTCGACCGGGCCAGCATGGAGCAGGCATTCAACCTCGGCGTCGGAATGATCGCGGTGCTGGCGCCGGAGGCGGAGCCAGCAGCCCGCGCACTGCTCAGCGACCGCGGGGTGCCGTGCTGGCGGTTGGGTACGGTCGCAGCCGGTAGCGGCCAGGTACGGATGATCGGAGACTATGCCGAGTGCGCTTGGTAGTTGCCCGGCCGGCGAATCAGCCAGGCTAGCGAGCTCGGTGCTTAGCGGGAGCTGCCGCCGACCCAGCTTTCCTCGTCCTCGTAGCCCTCGTCGGCATACGGGTCAGCGCTATCGTCCGGGCGATTGGAATCGGCGCTGTGGCCGAGTTCTCGCTGTAGTGCAGTGAAGTCGGTGCTCTGGGTGTTGTACTTGAGCTCCCGGGCCACTTTCTGCTGCTTTGCCTTGGCACGGCCGCGCCCCATGGCTCGACCCCCTCGCTCGCACGGTCATCCGGGGGCAACGTAACTCGACGTCTGGGCCCGGGAATCGGTTGTCAGTTTCGTACCCCGAGAGTACATCTCGGATCCGGCATCGCGCACACCACCTCGCGGTACCGGACAGAGTTCGATCGACCACATCGCGGCCTCGGTAAGCCTAGAATTTGCATCCACCATTCAGGACATCCATCCCGGAAGGCTCGAATAATCGAGACCGCAAACGCTACCGGCGCTTACCCCTGGTACCCTGCTGATTACAGTGCGTGTAAGAAATACCGTTTCTGAGAGCTTCGATGTCGAATCGTTATGAAAAACCGCCAAGCTCACATGGGTTCGACAACAAGTTGCATTGGAAACTGGTGCATACTTCGTACGACGTCGCAACGGGATGCGCGTTATAAATATCCAGGAAGGGGGCGAGGGTCAATGACCAATCCTCGTCAACGTACAGAGTCCGAACCCCTGCTGACTCCGTCAGAGGTGGCGACGCTCTTCCGAGTTGACCCCAAGACGGTCACTCGGTGGGCGAAGGCCGGCAAGCTCACTTCGATTCGTACGCTGGGCGGCCACCGCCGTTACCGTGAGTCCGAGGTTCGCTCGCTGCTCGAGGGCAACACGAACATGCCGGCTGAGGTCTGAGACCTGTCAGAGCTCAGCTGAACCGTTCACTCCGAACGCCGCACCTCCACCGGAGGGGCGGCGTTCGGTGTTTGTCGCCGGGCCTACCGTTACGGCTCTGGCGCAGGCATAGCTAGCCGGAGTTCAATCCGAGCATGACCGAACTCAGCCAGCCCGGGCAGCCGTCCTATGCCAGTGGCCCCTCCCTGGTGCCGCTGCTCGGCGACACCATCGGTGGCAATTTAGCCCGCAACACAAGAACATTCTCCGGCAGGGAGGCAGTGGTCGAGTACGCTACCGGCCGCCGGCTCAGCTACGCCGAACTGGATGCGGCGGTCGACGAGCTGGCGCGGGGGCTGCTCGCCCGCGATCTTGAGCCGGGCGATCGGGTCGGCATCTGGGCGCCGAACTGCATCGATTGGCTGCTGGTTCAGTACGCGACGGCCCGGATCGGGCTGATCTTGGTCAACATCAACCCGGCCTATCGCAGCCATGAACTCGGCTATGTGCTCAGACAGTCGGGCGTCAGCGTGTTGTTCGCCGCGGTGGAACACAAGGGCAGCGACTACCGGGCGATGGTGGCCGAGGTGGCGGCCGATTGCCCGCAACTTCGCGAGGCGATCTATCTCGGCGAGCCCGGTTGGCAGCAGTTGCTGGCCGCCGGACAGTCGGTACCGGCCGAGCGGCTGGTCGAACTGGCGGCCCGACTCGATCCAGACGACCCTATAAATATTCAGTACACCTCGGGTACGACCGGCTTTCCGAAGGGTGCAACCCTCACCCACCACAATATTCTCAACAATGGCTACCTAGTCGGCGAAGGGTGCGGTTATACCGAGCAGGATCGGATCTGCGTCCCGGTGCCGTTCTATCACTGCTTCGGAATGGTGATGGGAAACCTCGCGGCGACCAGTCACGGTGCCTGCGTGGTGATCCCGGCGGCCGGATTCGACCCGACGTCGACATTGCGAGCGGTGCAGGACGAGCGGTGCACCTCGCTGTACGGCGTCCCCACCATGTTCATCGCCGAACTGGGATTGCCGGATTTTGCCGAGTACGACCTGACCAGCCTGCGGACCGGCATTATGGCCGGCTCGCCATGCCCGGTGGAGGTGATGAAGCGGGTCATCGCCGAGATGGGTATGGCCGAGGTCACCATCTGCTACGGCATGACCGAGACCTCGCCGGTGTCGACCCAGACCCGTGCTGACGACTCGCTGGAGCGGCGCACCGAGACGGTCGGCCGGGTCCATCCGCACGTCGAGGTCAAGGTGATCGACCCGGTGACCGGGCTGATCGTGCCACGCGGCGAGGCCGGCGAGCTGTGCACCCGGGGCTACTCGGTGATGCGCGGTTACTGGGAGCTGCCCGACAAGACCGCGGAGGTGCTGATCAACGGCTGGATGCACACCGGCGACCTGGCGGTGATGGATGACGCGGGCTACCTGAGCGTCGTCGGTCGCAGCAAGGACATGGTCATTCGAGGTGGCGAGAACATCTACCCAAGAGAGATCGAGGAATTCCTCTACCGCCATCCCGACATCGAGGACGTTCAGGTGGTCGGCGTCCCGGATGAGAAGTTCGGCGAGCAACTCTTGGCCGCGGTTCGGCTGCGTCCGGGTGCCACCCTGACCGAGGATGACGTGCGCGAATACTGCCAAGGGCGGCTCGCGCACTACAAGGTACCGCGCTATGTCCGGTTCGTGCAGGACTACCCGATGACCGTCACCGGCAAGATCCAGAAGTTCAAGATCCGCGAGGAGGCCGTCCGCGAGCTCGGCCTGGACACCATGCGCGATGATCAATAGGTGACTGCTTCCGCGCCCCGGACCGCCTTCGTCCTCGGTGGCGGCGGCGTGCTCGGCGCGACTCAGGTCGGCATGCTGCGCGCCCTGCTCGAGCAGGAGATCGTGCCGGACCTGATCCTCGGCACCAGCGTCGGCGCGTTGAATGGCGCCCTGCTGGCCACCGATCCCAGCCCGGCCGCGGTGGAGCAGCTCACCGTGTTGTGGACCGACCTATCCGCCACCGAGGTGTTCTCCGGTTCGGTGTTCGGCCGGGCCCGCACGCTGCTGACCCAACGGACCCACCTGCACTCCTCCGATGGTCTGCGCGAGCTTGTCGAGACCCATCTGGCGGTGTCCAACATCGAGGACCTGCCGGTGCGTTTTCAGTGCGTGGCGGCCAGCGTCGAGAAGGCGACCGCGCACTGGTTCGTCTCCGGATCGGTGGCCGACGCGGTGCTGGCCTCATGCGCGGTGCCGGGGTTACTGCCACCGGTCCGAATCGACGGTGAGCATTTCGTCGACGGTGGCCTGGTGCATTCGATCCCGGTCGGCCGGGCGGTTGCCCTTGGCGCGCAACGAATCTACGTCCTGCACGTCGGCCGGGTCGAACAGCCGTTGCAGGTTCCCCGCTGGCCCTGGCAGGTCGGCCTGGTGGCCTTCGAGATCGCCCGCCGGCATCGCTTCGTCGAGGAGATGGCCACCCTGCCCGATCGCACCGAGGTGCACGTGCTGCCCAGCGGTGACCCGGACACTCCGCTGGTGTCACTGCGCTACCGCGATGCCTCCCGGGTGGCCCAGCGAATCGAGCTGGGTTACGCCGCATCCGCCCGCTACCTCGCCCGGGCCGCGCTGGCGCACGGATGAACGCGGGTCTGCCACCCCGTCCGGTCCGCCGGATGGTGCTGGATCCGTTGTTCATCCCGGTGGCGCTGGCACTGATCGTTCTGTTCGGCGTGCTGGCCGGGCTGAGCTGGCTGATCAGCCAGCTGTTTCGGCTCCGTCGCGGTCGGCTGTGGCGGCTGGCCGCCCTGGCGGCCTGCTATCTGTGGCTGGATTTGGCAATGATGCTCGGGGCATTCGCGCTCTGGTTACGCTCGCTGCTCACCATGCGCCGCCAGCCTGGACGTTGGCGAGACGCGCACACCGCGCTACTGCGCCGGGCGCTCGAGCGGTTGATGGTGGCCAGTCGCCGGCTGATCGGCTTCGAGCTGGTGTTGCAGGATCGGCTTCCGATCAAGCCCGATCAGCCGCCACCGGTGTTGGTGCTGGCCCGGCACGCCGGCCCCGGCGACTCGTTCACCCTGGTGCACCTGATCACCAGCTACCTGGACCGCTGCCCACGTGTGGTGCTCAAGGCCGCGCTGCAATGGGATCCGGGGCTGGACGTGCTGCTCAACCGGCTGTCCAGCTGCTTCCTGCCGTCGCGTTCCGGTGCCGGTGAGGACCGGACGGAACGGCTGGCCCAGCTGGCCGCCGGGCTCGGCCCGTCCGATGCGCTGCTGCTGTTCCCGGAAGGTGGCAACTGGACGCCGAACCGGCACCGCCGCGCGGTCCACCGGTTGTGGCGGGCCGGTCGGCGCCGGGCCGCCCGGCTGGCCGCGGCCAACCCGCACGTGCTGCCGCCCCGACCCGGTGGGACGCTGGCCTGCTTGGCTGCCCGGCCGGATGCCGACGTGCTGATCGTCGCCCACACCGGCCTGGACACCCTGGTCAGCCCGGCCCTGATGTGGCGGGCGTTGCCGCTGCGGAACCGGCCGATGACGGTGGGCTGGTGGCAGATCCCGGCGGCCGAGCTGCCGCGCTCCGAGCAGGCCCAGCTGGATTGGTTGACCGAGCAGTGGATCCGGGTGGACACCTGGGTGGCCGGCCGGTCAGCCGATAATCCGGTCGGCGCGTAGCTGTGCCAGCTGCTGCTCGGAGTAACCCAACTCGGTCAGTAGCGCGTCGGTGTCGGCACCGGAAC
Organism: Jatrophihabitans sp.; assembly: GCA_035248685.1. Classification (GTDB taxonomy): domain Bacteria; phylum Actinomycetota; class Actinomycetes; order Mycobacteriales; family Jatrophihabitantaceae; genus Jatrophihabitans_A. The sequence continues at coordinate 19,404 of DATFHF010000077.1, read as the reverse complement.
GCGGCGGCGGACCGGCCGGCGCGGTAGCGGTGGCGCTGAATCGCGGGGTCGGCGCGGCGACCGTCACGCCGGCCGCCTCGATGTAGTTGCCGCGGGCCATGTTGTGCGGGTGCTCAGGCGCCTCGGCGAGGGTAAGCACCGGGGCCACGCAGGCATCCAGCGGCTCGAAGACGGCGGCCCACTCGTCCCGGCTGCGGCCGGCGAAGATCCTGCCGAGCAGAGTGGTTAGTTCGGCCTTCGCGGCCGGATCGTACGGCGACGGCACGGCGGCCGGATCCAGGCCGAGGGCGTCCAACAGCACCGCCCAGAACTTCGGCTCCAGCGCGCCGACCGCGATGTAGCGGCCGTCGGCGCAGCGGTAGCAGCGGTAGTTGGGCGCGCCGCCGTCGAGCAGGTTCGCCTCCCGCTCGTCGCTCCACAACCGGTGCCCGTACAGCGCGCGCACCATGGTGGCCAGGTAGCCGGTCCCGTCCAGCATCGCGGCGTCGACCACCTGCCCCTGCCCGGTGCTGCGGGCGCTGAGCACCGCGGCCAGCACGCCCACCGCCAGCGACATGGCACCGCCACCGAAATCGGCCAGGTAGTTCGCCGGCGGGACGGGCGGCCCGGCCGCCGGGCCGATGCCGTGCAGCAGGCCGGACACCGCCAGGTAGGTGATGTCGTGTCCGGCCCGGCCGGCCAGCGGGCCGTGCTGGCCCCAGCCGGTCATCCGGCCGTACACCAGCGCCGGGTTGCGCCCCAACGCCGGTTCCGGACCCAGCCCGAGCCGCTCAGCCACCCCGGGCCGGAATCCTTCTATTAACGCGTCAGATCCGGCAACGAGGTCGAGCGCGACGGCCACCCCGCCGGGCTGGCGCAGGTCCAGCTCGATGGAGCGGCGGCCCCGTCCGAGTGGCCCGTTCGGGCCGGCCGGCAGGTCGGCGAAGGGGGACTGGTCGTTCATCGCCGGCCGGTCGATCCGGATCACCTCGGCGCCAAAGTCGGCCAGCAGCATCCCGAGGAACGGCACCGGTCCGATCGCCGGCAGTTCGAGGATGCTCAGCCCTGCCAACGGGCCAGCCATCAGAACGCTTCGCCGTCGGCCGCCCGCTTGCGCAGCAGCGGGCTCGGCGTGAAGCGCTCGCCGAAGCGCTGAGCGAACTCGTCGGCGCGCGCCACGAAGCCGGCGATACCGCCGGCGTATCCGTTGATGTACTGGAGCACGCCGCCGGTCCAGGGCGGAAAACCGATGCCCATGATCGAGCCGATGTTCGCGTCGGCGACGGTATTCAGCACACCTTCGTCCAAGCAGCGGACCGACTCGATGGCCTCGGCGAACAGCATTCGTTCGCCCAGTTCGACCAGGTCGACGGCCGCCGGGTCGCTTGCCACCGGGAACTCGGTGGCTAGCCCTGGCCACAGCCCGACTCGTTTTCCGTCGCTGTAGTCGAAGAAACCGGCTCCGCGCAGCCGGCCGGGACGACCTAGCGCGACCATTCGGTCCACCACCGCCTCGCCCGGGTGCGCCGGGTATGCGAGGCCGGTGCTGGCGGCTGCGGCGCGGGCCTCGTCCCGGATCTTGACGAACAGTTCCATGTTGAGCTCGTCGGCCAGTTGCAGCGCGCCGACCGGGTAGCCGGCCTGCGTGGTGGCTTGCTCGATGCTCGCCGGATGCACGCCCTCGGCCAGCATCGCCAATGCCTCGTTGACAAAGGTGCCGATCACCCGGCTGGTGAAGAAGCCACGGCTGTCGTTGACCACGATCGGGGTTTTGCCGACCTGGCCGGCGAAGTCCACCGCTCGGGCCAGCGCCTCGTCGCTGGTCCGCTTGCCGCGGACGATCTCAAGCAGCGGCAGCTTGTCCACCGGCGAGAAGAAGTGCAGGCCGATGAAATCCTGCCGCCGCCGGACGCCCTCGGCCAACTCGGTGATCGGCAGGGTGGAGGTGTTCGAGCCGAGCAGGGCATCCGGTGCGAGCACGCTCTCGACTTCGCCGAACACCTGCCGCTTCAACTCGGCGTTCTCGAAGACCGCTTCCACCACCAGGTCGCAGCCGGCCAACTGCTGCACCGAGTCGGTGGCGGTGATCCGGTCCAGCACCTGTTGCCGCTCCGGCTCGGTCAACCGGCCCCGCGCCACCGCCCGGTCGAGCAGCCCGCGGGAGTAGTCCTTGCCACGCTCGGCGGCCTCGACACTAACGTCCTTCAGCACCACCTCGATGCCGTTCTTGGCGCAGACATAGGCGATTCCGGCACCCATCATGCCGGTGCCGAGCACTGCCACCCGGCTGGCCAACCGTCGCTGGTACCCGGCCGGTCGGCTGCCGCCGGCGTTGATCGAATTCAGGTCGAACCAGAAAGCCCGGATCATGTTCTTGCTGACCTGCCCGCGTACCAGGTCGGTGAGGTAGCGGGTCTCGATCCGCAAGGCAGTGTCCAGATCCACCTGGCTGCCCTCGACAGCCGCGCACAGGATGTGATGCGGAGCCGGCAGCGGGGCGCCCTTGAGCTGCTTGCGCAGGTTGGCCGGGAACGCCGGCAACATCGCGGCGAACTTCGGGGTGGCTGGCGTGCCGCCGGGAATCCGGTAACCCGGACGGTCCCACGGCTGCCGGGCGTCCGGATCGGAGCGGATCCAGGCTCGGGCTTTGGCTAGTAGATCCTCAGGGGTATCAGCCAGTTCGTCGACGATGCCGGCCTGAACGGCCGCCGCCGGGTCGAGCCGCTGGCCTTGCAGCAGCAGTTTCATCAGCGCGTCCTGAATACCCAGCATCCGGACGGTGCGCACCACGCCGCCACCACCGGGCAGCAGGCCCAGGGTCACTTCCGGGAAGCCGAACCGGATGCTCGGGTCGTTGACCGCGATCCGGTGGTGGCAGGCCAGCGCGATCTCCAGCCCACCGCCGAGCGCGGTGCCGTTCAGGGCGGCCACCACCGGCAGCCCCAACAGCTCGATCCGACGCAGATCCGCCTTCATCCGCTGGGCATGTTCGAAGAATTCGGCGGCGGTGTCATCGGTCACGGTGCTGAGCAACCGCAGGTCGCCGCCGGCGAAGAAGGTGGGCTTGGCCGAGGTGATGATCACGCCACGCAGGCCGTCCCGCGCGGCGTACAACCGATCCACGGTCGCCGCCAGCGCGGTCCGAAAGGCCTCGTTCATGGTGTTGGCCCGCTGGTCCGGGTCGTCCATGGTGAGGGTCAGGATGGCATCGTCGCCGAGCTGCCAATCGATCATGCTCATACTCGCTCGACGATGGTGGCCACACCCATGCCGCCGCCGACGCACAGGGTTGCCAACCCGTAGCGCTGGTCGCGCCGTTCGAGTTCATCGATCAGGGTGCCCAGGATCATCGCGCCGGTGGCGCCGAGCGGGTGGCCGAGCGCGATCGCACCGCCGTTGACATTGACCTTGTCGGCCGGCACGTCCATATCGCGCAGGAACTTCAACACCACCGCGGCAAACGCCTCGTTGACCTCGAACAAATCAATGTCGCCGACGGTCAAACCCGCCTTGGCCAGCGCCTTGCGCGCGGCCGGCGCCGGACCGGTGAGCATGATCGTCGGCTCCTCGGCGACCACTCCGGTGGCCACTACCCGAGCCCGCGGGGTGAGCCCGAGATCCCGGCCGGCCTGCTCGCTACCGACCAGCAGCAGCGCGGCGCCGTCCACGATGCCCGAGGAGTTGCCGGCGGTGTGCACGTGCCGGATCTGCTCCACCCAGTGGTACCTCTGCTGCGCCACCGCGTCGAAACCACCCATCGAACCGATACCTTCGAAGGACGATGGCAGCGTGGCCAGGGTTTGTAGCGTGGTGCCGGGCCGCGGGAACTCGTCCCGGTCGAGCAGGGTGAGGCCGTTGCGATCGCGCACCGGCACCAGCGACCGGTGGAAGGCACCGTCGGCCTGCGCCTTGGCCGCCTTGGTCTGCGAATCCACCGCGAAGCTGTCGACGTCCTCCCGGTCGAATCCCTCCAGGGTCGCGATCAGATCGGCGCTGATGCCCTGCGGCACGAAGCTGGTGGCGTACGAGGTCTCCGGATCCATCGCCCAGGCACCGCCGTCCGAACCCATCGGCACCCGCGACATGGATTCCACGCCACCGGCCAGCAGCAGCTCCTCCCAACCGGATCGGATTTTCTGCGCGGCGATGTTCACCGCCTCCAGCCCGGAGGCGCAGAACCGGTTCACCTGTACGCCGGGCCCGCTGCGGTCCAGGCCGGCGACCAGCGCCGCGGTCCGGGCGATCACCGCACCCTGGTCGCCGATCGGCGACACCACCCCGAGCACCACGTCCTCGATCCGGGACGGATCCAGGCTCGGATTGCGCCGCCGGAGCTCGTCGATCAGGCCGACCACCAGCGAGATGGGCTTGCTTTCGTACAGCGAACCGGTCGCCTTGCCGCGCCCGCGCGGCGTGCGCATGGCGTCGTAGATGAATGCTTCGGTGCTCACGGATTCACCTGCTCTTCGCTGCTGCTGGTTGAAGCTTCCACTGACACCGTAACCGCACTGCCGGCGTGTGCCAGGCTGGTCGGCGTGAGAGTGGCCGTGCTGTCCGACACCCACGCGCCGCGTCGCTGGCACGGTTGCCCGTCGGCGGTGGCCGCGGTGCTGGAGCACTGCGAGCTGATCCTGCACGCCGGCGACGTCTGCACCGCGCAGGTGCTGACCGAACTGGCGCAGTGGGCGCCGGTGCACGCGGTGCTGGGCAACAACGACGGCCCGGACGTCCGGGACTGGGGAGCGCCGGAGACGCTGGAGCTGGTGGTGGCCGGCCTGCCGGTGGCGATGATCCACGACAGCGGTCCGGCCACCGGCCGGGCGGCCCGGCTGCGGCGTCGGTTTCCGGACGCCGGCTTGGTGATCTTCGGGCACTCGCACATCCCGTGGGACGAGCGCGTTCCTTGGGATAAATCCGCGGACGGCCAGCGGTTCTTCAACCCCGGCTCGCCCACCGACCGGCGCCGGCAGCCGCGGGGCACGATGGGGCTGCTGGACGTCCGGGACGGTGAACTGGTGAGCTGCCAGCTGGTGGCGGTGACCTGAGGACCGACGCCGACGACCGTATGGCTTGCCATGTAATACAAAGTCGACTTGCCTACCTACAGGCCTTTAGTCGTTATTGAATTAACACCATTTGCAGTATTGACAGCCCAATTGGGCAGGCGCAAACTAAACCCGGCGACGCACCTGGCCAGGATGATGCTCGGCCTCCACACGGCGTGCATACGCCCGCCGCGTCCGGCTTCCTATCAAGGAGCAGTCATGAAGCCAGCCTCCAGCATGAAAAAGATCAGCATTCGTCGCACCGGCGATATCCGGATGACTACCGCTATGTGCAGCGGCCCCTACAGCGTTTACGCCGTCTGATCGTCAGTGAGCCGGCCTGGCACCAAGAGTGCCAGGCCGGCCATCTCGTGATCGGGGTGCGCCATGCCTGACGAGCAGGCGATCAGGATGCCTCACGACCGGGTGTTCAAGTTCCACCACCTCAGCTTCCTTCCCGAAGGCGAGGAAGTCGTCGTCGGTCGTCCCGATACCGGCTCGTTCGCTGTGTTACCTGCTGACGGCGCCGAGTTGCTGCACCAGCTGTTCGAAGGAACGCCGCCGGAACAGGCTGCTGAGTGGTATCAGAAGACCTTCGGCGAAGCGGTCGACATTGCCGATTTCCTTGATTCGCTCGCCGATTTGGGCTTTCTGCGATCCGAGGAGGAAAGCTCGGCAGTGCCGGCGAAGCCTCGCTTTCAACGGTTGGGTCAGATCCTGTTCGCACCGCCGGCATGGTTGACCTATGGCTTCGTGGTGATCTGGTGGGCCTGGACCGTCGCCCAGCATCACGACCTTCGGCCCGTGGCATCCCAGGTCTTCTTCACGAGTTCGTTGGTCGTGGTGCAGTTGACCATCGTCGCGGCGCAGGCTCCGTTGACCTTGCTACATGAGAGCTTCCATGTGCTTGCCGGCCAGCGACTCGGGCTGTCGAGCACACTCAAGGTCAGCAACCGGTGGGCCAACGTGGTCTTCGAAACTCGAAGCAACGGCTTGTTCAGCGTTCCCCGCCGTCGCCGTTACCTGCCCTTCCTGGCCGGCATGCTCATGGACGTCCTGCTGCTGGCTGCCTTGGATTTGCTGGCAAATTCGACCCGAGAGCCGAGCGGTGCCCTGAGCTTGCCCGGCCGGCTAAGCGTCGCTCTGGCATTCACGCTTGTGGTGCGTATCGCCTGGCAGTTCCAATTCTTCCTCCGCACCGATCTCTATTTTGTGTTAGCAACCGCGCTCAATTGCTACGACCTGCACGATGCCAGCAAAGCACTGTTGAAGAACCGGATTTCGCGGTTGCTCGGCCGTACCGACCGACTGATCGATGAGTCCCAATGGACCGAGCATGACAAGCGAGTCGGCAGTCTCTACGGCTGGTTCTTGATGATAGGGGCGGCCACGGTGATCGGCGTGACCTGTTTGGTGTCGATTCCGGTCTTCGGCACCTACCTCCGCCACCAGGCCGACGGCTTGTTCTCCGGCCGGTTCGACGCCAGATTCTGGGACTCGTTGACGTCGGCTGCCATGAACGCCTGCGTCTTCCTGTTGCCGGTCTATCTGTCGCGGCGCAAGCGGCGGGAGGACGCGCACCGCCGACCAAGATTGTTAGCCGAAGTGGAGTCGTCCTCATGATCTCTCATCGCCACGTCGTGGGTCCCCGGGAGCGGGACCGCAGGCAGGTGTACGAGGCTGATCCGCGGCCGCAAATCCTGGCGCACTGCCACCGAGGTTTGCGCGGACCGTATACCGGCGTCGACACGGTGCTGTCCGAAGTGTTGCCGGACGCCTGGGCACGTTGGCCCGAGTTGGTGGCGGCCTATCGCATGCCGATACTCGAAGCGATGCCGGAATTCAGCGAGGTGATCGGCCCGCCGCCTCGAATCTTGCACGCCGAAGCCTCCTTCACCGAGCGCACCCGGTTCTACGGGCAACAGCTCATTCGGTGCTTGAGCCAAGCAATGGTGACTTTCCTGCGCGAATACGCCCAGCGAACGCGTGCCGCCGGGGGTGAGCTTCCGGTGCTGATCTTCGACGGGCTTCAGGATGCCGACGTCACCACTCAGGAATTCATCGCGTTGCTGGCACGACGGGTCGACGCCGAGCTGTGGCCGGTTGTCATCGGCAGCAACGGTGATCTTCAGCCGGAGCTGTCGACCACCCTGAAGGCCTATGCCGTGCTGGTGCGAGCGGCACCGTTGCCGCCGGAGACCGGCCTGTCGATCCAGGAGTGCGCGGGTCGATACCTCGCATCCGATGGCACGACCGACGATCCGGCTGCGCGGGCTGGGTACGAGCAACTCGACCTGGTGACGCGGGCCAACCTGCACGACGAGCGGGCTGATGCGTTGGGGACCGGAGCAAGCTGGGGGACCAGGGTGGCGGCGATCGCTTTTCACCGCGAACGGGGCAGCGATCCGTCCGGTGCGGGTGTCGCGGCGGTCAAGGAGGCGGCGCAGTACTGCACCTCGGCCGGCTTCACCAACATGGCGATCGAGCTGGCCGAACGCGGGCGCGCGCTGGTCGACCCGGACGTCGATGCCGCGAGCTATTGCCTGTTCTCGCAGATGCTGATCACGGCGCTCATCTTCGCCGGCCGGCTCGATGAGGCCATCGAGCTGTGCTATGAACTTCGGCGCCGGTACACGCGACCACTGGCCCACCTGGCCACCAGCTACCTGCTTGCGATGGTCTATGCCCGCTTCATCCGTCCACGCGATCACGACAAGGCTTTGGAGTGGCAGAACAACGCGATTGTCATCGCCTCCGGTCTGCCCGACGAACACCAGCGGCTGGTGCTTACCGGCTTCGAGGAGAACGGTCTGGCCCTGATCGAGATGCATCGAGGTAATCTCGTCCGGGCCCTGGAGTTGGTACAGGGCGCGATGGATCGCCTCGATGCCCAGCTGGAGCCGGCCGATTGGGCGCTGCACCGCTCGCAGTTGTTGTACAACCGGACTCGCCTGTTCGCGGCCATGGGCCGTAACGCCGAGGCGTATGACGGCTTCAGCACCCTGATCGCAATGGACCCGCACTACACCGACTACTTCTCCGAACGAGCCAAGGTCTCTCGGAAGTCCAGTGACCTGCAGGCAGCGATCGCCGACTACGACCAAGCGGTAACCCATGGCCCACCGTTCCCCGAGCTCTTTCACAATCGCGGTTCAGCCCATGCCGAACTCGGCAATTTCGTACAGGCCTTGGCTGATTTCGACCTGGTGCTCGACATGGAGCCCGACGATGTCGAGACGCTGCTCAGCCGTGCCGAACTGCTCTTCGGCGACGATCGGTTGGAAGCTGCGCTGGCCGACGTCGAACACGGGCTATCGCTGGCGCCGGACGACCCGAGGTTGCGTTGCGTTCGCGGCATGATCCGGCTCGCTGGTGGTTCGCCGGCAGCGGCGCAACTGGATTTCGACGCCGCCCTGACACAGGATCCTGACTATCTGGCAGCGCTGGTCAACCGAGCGATCGCACGGTTCGAGTCCGGCGATGCAGCGCATGCGGCGATGGATCTCACCCGGGCGCTGGAGCTTGCCGGACCTGATCCGGACCTGCTGCTGAACCGGGGTATCGCCCACGCGGCGGTTGGCGAGCTCGAGCAGGCGCTAGCCGACTACGCCGAGGCGCTGACCCTGCCTGACGCCGATCTGGTGGAGTTGCATCTGAACCGAGGCCGCTGCTTGCTGATGGCGGGGCAGCCGCTCGCCGCCGCTGAGGACTTCCGGTCCGCGCTGCGTGCCGGCCCTGGCCGGGCCGACATCGCCGACTTGCTGGATCAGCCGGCCGAGCTGTTGAACGACCAGGCTCCGGTCGGCTAGGTCGTACCGGGCCCGACTGACCCGGGCGCGCGGTGTAGCAGACTGGCGACATGACGCGATTCGGAATCTTCGTGCCCCAGGGCTGGCGGATGGACCTGGTCGGAATCGGTGACCCGATCGAGCAGTGGGAGGCGATGACCGCGGTCGCCCGAGCCGCCGACGCCGGCTCGTGGGACTCGATCTGGCTGTACGACCACTTCCACACCGTCCCGGAGCCCAGCTCGGAAACCACCTTCGAGTGCTGGTCGGCGACCGCCGCGCTGGCCCGGGATACCCATCGGGTGAACATCGGCCAGATGGTGGGTTGCAACGGTTACCGCAACCCCGCGCTGTACGCCAAGATTTCCTCGACGGTGGACGTGGCCAGCCACGGGCGGCTCTATGCCGGCATCGGCGCCGGCTGGTACGAGCACGAATGGCGCGCCTACGGCTACCCGTGGCCAGAGCTCAAGGACCGGATGGGCGCCTTCCGGGAGGCCGTCCAGATCGTGCACGGCATGTGGACCGAGGATGCTTTTCAGTTCAAGGGCAAGTACTACTCGGTGGACAAGCCGATCAACGAGCCGAAGGGCGTCCGCAAGCCGCACCCGTCGCTGTGGATCGGCGGCGGCGGTGAGCAGGTCACCCTCCGGCTGGTCGCCCAGTACGGCGACGCGGCCAACATCGGCGCCGGCGACCCGGCGGTGATCACCGCCAAGCTGGCGATCCTGCGCCGGCACTGTGACGAGTTGGGCCGCGATTATCAGCAGATCATCAAGTCGACCAACCTGAGCGTCTTCCCCATCGACGCCGGCGACGACCCACAGCTGGCGACCGAGAAGGCCCGGGGTGGAGTGGATTGGGACCGGTTCGCCAGCCAAACCACCATCGGTACCGAGGACGAGATCGCCGCCAAGGTGGACGCCGCGCTGGAGGCCGGCGCCGACTACGTGAACTTCTACCTGCCCGGGGTGGCGCACGACCTGGATCTGGTCGCTCGGGCCGAGACCATCACCCGTCGCTTCGGCTGAGCTTTACGCTTAGCGGCCCGGTCGGTGCGGTCGGCCGTCCAGCCAGACCTGGTGGATCAGCGGCACCCCGGGCCGGTAGGCCAGGTGCAGGTAGGACGGCGCGTCCAGCACCACCAGGTCGGCCAGCCGGCCAACCGTGAGCTGGCCGATGTCCTCGCGCCGCAACGCCTTCGCACCGCCGACGGTGGCTGCCCGGACCGCCTCGGCCGGGGTTAGGTGCATCTCGCGGACGGCCAGCGCGATCGCCAGCGGCATCGAGGTGGAGAAGCCGGAACCGGGGTTGCAGTCGGTGGCCAGCGCCACCGTGGCGCCGGCATCCAGCAGGGTGCGGGCATCCGGGTAGGGCGAGCGGGTGGAGAACTCGACCAGCGGCAGCAGGGTCGCGACGGTGTCCGAGCCGGCCAGCGCGTCGACGTCGGCCGGGCTCAGATAGGTGCAGTGGTCGGCGCTGGCGGCGGCCAGCTCGACCGCGAGCTGGACGCCGCCGCCGGCGCTGAGCTGGTTGGCATGCAGCCGGGGTTGTAGCCCCGCGGCGATGCCGGCGGTCAGCACCGCCCGGCTCTCGTCCACGTCGAAGGCGCCACGCTCGCAGAAGGCGTCGACCCAACGCGCGTGCGGGGCGCAGGCGGAGAGCATGTCACCGCAGACCAGCTCGAGGTAGCTGTCGCGGTCGACGCCGGCCGGCACCACGTGGGCGCCCAGGTAGGTGACCTCGTGGGTGAACTCGGCGGCCAGCCGGACCGAGCGCTGCTCGGTGTCGGTGTCCAGGCCGTAACCGGACTTGCATTCGAAGGTGGTCACGCCGGCTGACAGCAGTTCGCCGGACAGCTTGGTCAGGGTGGCCCGCAGCTGATCGTCGGTCGCCTGCCGGGTGGCCTGCACGGTGGAGTTGATACCGCCGGCGGTATAGGGCCGGCCGGCCATCCGGGCGGCGAACTCGGCGGCCCGATCGCCGGCGAACACCAGGTGGGCGTGCGAGTCGACGAAGCCGGGCAGCACGCACCGGCCGGCCAGGTCGATCGATCGGTCTGCCGCCGGCGCCTGGCCGGCCGGCCCGATCCAGCCGATCCGTTCGCCGTCGATGACCAGCGCGGCATCGGTCAGCTCACCGAGCTCATCGTCCTGGCTGGCCAGCAGGCCGATGCCGGTCAGCAGCGTCGTCATCACCGGGCAAGTATGTGTGGTCAGCCCGGATTCGACTCGGCCAAGATCCGGATCACGTCCGTGTCGCTGGTCTGGTTGAAGTCGCGGTAGCCCTGGCTCACCGCGCGGAAGTCCGGCGGCTGCCACGGGCAGATCATCAGGTCCACCAAGTCGGCCAGCATTCGGCAGGCAGCCGGCGACCCGATCGGCACCGCCAGCACCAGCCGACTTGGGTTGACCGAGCGCAGTGCGGCAATGGCCGCCCGCATGGTGGCGCCGGTCGCCAGGCCGTCGTCCACCACGATCACCAGTCGTCCGGCCGGGTCGAGCGGTGGGCGGTCGTCCCGGTAGCGGACGGCTTGCTGGCTTAACGTGTTCAGCTCGGCCTGGCAGGAGGTGTGGAAGTCCGACTCGGACACCCAACACCGGTCCAGCACCAGCTCGTTGCGGACGGCCACCGTGCGGCTGCCGATCATGGCTACCGCGCCTATCGCCAGTTCCGGCTGCTCGGGTAGCCCTACCTTGCGCACCAGCAGGACGTCCAGCGGTGCGCCGAGGGCGGCTGCCACCGGGCCGGCCACTGGGATGCCGCCCCGGGGCAGGCCAAGCACCAGCAGCCGGCCTCGGGTCTCTGGATCGGCCAGTTCTTGGCATAGCAACCGGGCCAGCACCGCGCCGGCCTCGGCTCGGTCGGCATACCGCCGGTCCGGATGGCGAAGCACATATCCAGATAAGCACGATTGCCGCCGGTGGGTGGTGGCCGCCGTCCTAGAGTGGGCCGGTGATCTCGCCGAGCTGGGACAGCCTCCGGTTGTTCCTGCACGTGCTGGCCGCAACCGTCTGGGTCGGTGGCCAGCTGACCCTGGCGGCCCTGGTGCCGGCGTTACGCGGCGCCGGGCTGGACGTGCCCAAGCGCGCCGCCCGGGCGTTCAACCGGGTCGCCTGGCCGGCCTTCGGGGTGCTGGTGCTGACCGGCATCTGGAACATCGCCGCCGAGCACGACAAGGTGCACGGCCGGTACCGGACCACATTGATCGTCAAGCTCGTGGTGGTGGTGATCTCTGGCGTCGCGGCAGCGATGCACGCCCGGTCACAGAGCCGGCAGGGCCTCGCGGTGTTCGGTGCGCTGACCGGGCTCAGCGCTTTGGTGGCGCTGTTCCTCGGCGTGTTGCTGGCCGGCTGAGGCCCGTCCTACTTGCCTGCCTTGGCTGCGGCCTTCTGCGCCTGCTTGTACTCCCGGACCTTAGCCAGCGACTCGGCGTCGACCACGTCGGCAACCGACCGGTACGAGCCGGACTCGCCGTAGCTACCGGCCGCGGTGTCCCAACCGGCCGGGCGGATGTCGAACTGCTTGCCCAGCAGCGCGGTGAAGATTCGGGCCTTCTGCTCACCGAAGCCGGGCAACCCGGCGATCCGCTTCACCAGCGCCGGGCCGTCCTCGACGGTGCGCCAGATCGACTCGGTGTCGCCGTCGTATTGGGCGACCAGCGCCCGGCCCAGCTCCTGCACCCGCGTGGCCATGGCGGCTGGGAAGCGGTGCAGCGCCGGCACCTGGCGAAAGATCGCTTCGAACTCGGCCGGGTCGTAGTCGGCGATCGCGTGCGCGTCGAGGCGCTTGACGCCCATCCGTTCGGCCAGCACCTGCGGTGAGGTGAAGGCCTTCTCCATCGGGATCTGCTGGTCGAGCAGCATCCCGACCAGCAGGGCCAGCGGGTCGTCGGCCAGGAAGTCGTTGGCTTCGGGGGTGGTTGCCAGGTGAAGTGCCATGCCGAGATTGTGACCTATCGGCGTCCGAGCTGCGTAGGCCGGCCGGTGGGTTCGGCACGTCAGCGAATAGTGGTCGCGCCGCTGGCCGGCAGCTGGCGACACGTACCGTTGTTCGGTGACTGATTCGGCTTTGACCCACTTGGAGTGTTCGGCCACCGGCCGGCGCTATGACGCCGATGTGGTGCAGGGCCTGAGCTCGGCCGGCATGCCGTTGCTGGCTCGCTACGACCTGGCCCGGGTGGCGGCCACTCTTAGCCGGGACGAACTCGCCGGCCGGCCGCAGACGCTATGGCGCTATCGCGAACTGCTGCCGGTCCGCGACCAGGCTCGGATCGTCAGCCTGGGTGAGGGGATGACACCACTGCTCGAATTGCCGCGTTACGGCCACTTGATTGGGCTGCCGGGCCTGCTGATGAAGGACGAATCGCTGATCCCGACCGGCACCTTCAAGGCGCGCGGCGCCGCCGTCGGGGTGTCCAGAGCGGCCGAGCTGGGCGTTCGCGGTGTGGCGATGCCGACCAACGGCAATGCCGGCGCCGCCTGGGCTGCCTACGCGGCGCGAGCCGGCCTGCGCTGCCTGATCGCGATGCCGGTGAGCGCACCGGCCATCAACCGGGCCGAGTGCCTGGTCGCTGGCGCCGAGCTGTACCTGGTGGACGGCCTGATCGGCGACGCAGGTCGGCTGATCAATGCCGCCGTCGCCGACCGGGACGGATACCAGGAAGTGTCGACGTTGAAGGAGCCGTACCGGCTCGAGGGCAAGAAGACGATGGGTTACGAGATCGCCGAGCAGCTCGGCTGGCGGCTGCCCGACGTGATCCTCTACCCGGCCGGTGGTGGAGTGGGTTTGATCGGCATCTACAAGGCGATTCTCGAGCTGCGGGAGTTGGGCTGGGTGACCGGTGAGCTGCCGCGACTGGTGGCGGTGCAGGCCGATGGATGTGCGCCGATCGTGCGAGCGTTCGAGGCCGGCGCGGCGGTGAGCGAACCATTCCCGGACGCGCACACGGTGGCGTTCGGGATCACCGTTCCGAAGGCGCTAGGTGACTTCTTGGTGCTGGCTGCCGTTCGGGCCACCGGCGGCACCGCCGTCGCCGTGTCCGATGATCAGTTGCTCGCCGAACAAGGCCGACTCGCCGAACTCGAAGGCAGCTTCATCTGCCCGGAGGGCGCGGCATGCCTGGCAGCGGCCGCCCAGTTGCGCGAGTCCGGCTGGCTGCTCGAGACCGAGCGGGTAGTGATCCTCAATACCGGCACCGGCTTGAAATACCCGGGGACGGTAGCCGTGAACGTGCCGACGTTAGCTGTCAATTCCAGCATCCCAGCGATCAACGCTTAGCTCGTCAGCCAGGCGTAGATGCTGTCGAGGTCGTCATCGCTGAGGATGTGGCCGCCGGATAGCAGAGCCTGGTGCGCGTCCGGAATGACGCGGGCCAGGTAGTCGCCGTGGCTGCTGGGGACCAGTACGTCGTCGAGCCCATACCTCACGCTGACCGGCACCGAGATGGTGGCGAGGTCGAACCCCCATGGCTGCACCATGGCGATGCCGTCATCGATCCAGCCGTCCATGCCGTCCTGGAACGAGGCCTGGACCCGCGCCAGATAGCCGTCCTCGCTGGTCCGGGCCTTCAACGCCGCGATGTCGGAATCGGCCAGCTGATACTGCTCGCCGACTTGGATGTCACCGGCTGCCGCGGCTGACACAGCGTCCGCGGCCAGCTTCGCTACCAGTGGCCGGTAGGCCGACTCACCGCGCTGTGCCAACCGGAACTCTTCGACGTTGCCGGGTGACATGCCCGCCCACCAGTCCAAACCTGAGGCATCGAACGGAGCAGGCCCAACCACGCTGGCGCACTTCGTCACTCGATGCGGCAAGGCGGCAGCGCACGCCAGGGCATGCGGCGCGCCTCCGGAACCGCCCCAGACCGCGAAGCGATCCCACCCGAGATCGTCAGCGATCCTCGCTACGTTGGCGACCACATCGACGACCCGGCGGCCAGGCTGGCGGGTCGAAGCGCCGTAGCCCGGCCGATCGATAACTAGCAGCCGCACCCCGGCGCGCTCGGCCGCCGACACCTGTTGTGGCGACAGCATGCTGGTTCCGGGCGTGCCGGTGTGCAGAACCACTGGCGTACCCGTGCTCGGGCCATGGAGCCGGAAACCGACGTCCCGACCCTCGATCGACACCACGCCGTCCCCGACATTCACCTCGCTCACTGTTCGCGCATCGGAACTCGGACGCGGCGCTCGGCGGCCACCTCCTCGGCGCGCGAGTAGCCGGCGTCGACGTGCCGGATCACCCCCATGCCCGGATCGTTGGTCAGCACCCGCTCGACCTTCTGCGCGGCCAGCGGCGTCCCGTCAGCCACGGTGACTTGGCCGGCATGAATGGATCGGCCCATGCCCACGCCACCACCGTGGTGGATCGACACCCAGGACGCCCCGCTGGCCACGTTGACCATGGCGTTGAGCAGCGGCCAGTCGGCGATCGCGTCCGAACCATCGGCCATCGCTTCGGTCTCCCGGTACGGCGAGGCGACCGATCCGGCGTCCAGGTGATCCCGGCCGATCACGATCGGTGCCGAGATCTCCCCGCGCGCCACCAGATCGTTGAACGCCAGGCCGGCCTTGTCTCGCTCGCCGTAGCCCAGCCAGCAGATCCGGGCCGGCAGCCCCTGGAAGTGCACCCGCTCCTGCGCCATCGTGATCCACCGGCGCAGCGACTCGTTCTGCGGGAACAGATCGAGAATCGCCTTGTCGGTACGGGCGATATCAGCCGGGTCGCCGGACAGCGCGGCCCACCGGAACGGGCCCTTGCCCTCGCAGAACAGCGGCCGGATGTAGGCCGGCACGAAGCCCGGGAAGTCGAATGCCCTGGAGTAACCGGCCAGTTGGGCCTCGCCACGGATCGAGTTGCCGTAGTCGAATACCTCGGCCCCGGCATCGGCAAAGCCGACCATGGCCTCGACGTGCCGGGCCATCGACGCCCGCGCCCGGCCGGTGAACTCCTCCGGCTTGCTGGACGCGTACTCCTTCCAATCCTCGAAATCCACCCCGATCGGCAGGTAGGACAGCGGGTCGTGCGCCGAGGTCTGGTCGGTGACGATGTCGATCGGCGCCCCGTTGGCCAGCAGCTGCGGCACCAGTGACGCGGCGTTGCCGAGCAGCCCGATGGACAGCGGCTTGCGGGCATCCCGGGCCTCGACGGCCAGCGCCAGTGCATGCGACAGCGAGTCGGCCTGCACGTCCAGGTACCGATGTTCGATCCGCCGGCTGATCCGCGAAGGGTCGCACTCGATGCAGATCGCGACCCCGTCGTTCATGGTGACCGCCAACGGCTGCGCGCCACCCATGCCACCCAGGCCGGCGGTCAGCGTGATGGTGCCGGCCAGCGTCCCGCCGAATCGCTTCGCGGCCACCGCGGCGAACGTCTCGTAGGTGCCCTGGAGGATGCCCTGCGTGCCGATGTAGATCCAGGAGCCGGCCGTCATCTGGCCGTACATGGTCAGCCCGAGCTGTTCCAGCCGGCGGAACTCCTCCCAGTTCGCCCAGTCACCGACCAGGTTGGAGTTGGCGATCAGCACCCGCGGCGCCCACTCGTGGGTCTGCAACACCCCGACCGGACGGCCGGACTGCACCAGCAGCGTCTCGTCCAGCTTCAGGGTGGTCAGCGTCCGGACGATCGCGTCGTAGGAGTTCCAGTCCCGCGCGGCCTTGCCGGTGCCGCCGTAGACCACCAGCTCCTGGGGATGCTCGGCCACCTCGGGATCGAGGTTGTTCATCAGCATGCGGATGGGTGCTTCGGTCTGCCAACCGAGCGCACTGATGTCGGAGCCGCGCGCGGCACGGACGGTACGGGGCGTCGAGGTCATAGCCGTCATGTTCCCTCCTGGCCGGCCGGCTTCGCTAGCCGCCCTGGTGTCAACTCGACCAATTCGGCCAGCTGGCCGGTCAACTGCTGAGCCGCCTCGATGTCCAGCGTCAGGTCCCGGTCGCCCAGGGCCGGCGACAGCTCCGCGCAGATCTCGACCGCTTGCCGCTGCGAGTCGGTCAACTCCGGCCGGCTGATCCGGACCGCTCGCAGCGCGGCTACCAGCTCACAAGCCACCAGCAGCTCGTATCGCTCGGCGGCGGTCAGCAGCTGTCGGGCCGCCAGCGAGGCGAAGCTGGCGGTGTCCTCGATGCCGCGCGACAGCGTGATGGCCTGGGTGGCCGCCGGCGCCGCGGCCGCCCGCAGGTCACCGAGCGCGGTGGCTGCCACGTACTCGACCACCATCACCCCGGACGCGCCCGGCGAGCCGTCACCGAGGAATGGCTCCAGGCCGGTGTGGTTCGGCTCGCTGACATAGGTCAGCCGGTTGAGCGACAGCTGGCCGGATTGGACGGCCGCGATCGCCACCGCGTCACTGGCCAGCGCCAGGTAGCCGGCGTGGAACCCGCCGTGGTGGGCCACCGATCCGTCGGCCAGGATCGACGGGTTCTCCGACGGGGCGTTGGCGAAGGCGTCGATGGTGGCGGTCAGGGTGCTCAGCGCGTCCAACAGCATGCCGTGTGCCTGCGGCAGCGCGCGCAGTCCGTACGGGTCCTGGATCCGTTCAGCCGGCGGCGAGCCGACCAGGGTGCGCATCGCTCGACAGGTGGCCCGGGCGCCCGGCATCGGGGTCGCCAGTTCGACGGCCGGGGCGTAGGCCTCGGCATTGCCGCGCACCGCGGCAAAGCTCAGCGCGGCGGTGCTCAATGCAGCCCGGGCCCCGAGCTGGAACCGGTGCGCGGCCAGTGCCGCGTCAGCCAGTGCGGCGGCGTTGCTGGAGATGAACGGCAGCGCGTCGTGCGGGCCGAAGACCAGCTCGTCCTGGTTGCCGGGCAGCATTGAACGGGCTTGCAGGGCCAGCGCGGTGGTGGCCAGCGCGGACAACTCGGCGGCACCGATGCCGACGAACTCCCGGACTCCTGGCAGTGCGTCGTCGTTGATCATGTCTGCCAGCGCCTGCGCGACCTGGGGGCGCACCCCGGAGCCGCCCGAGCACAGCTGGTTGAGCCGGATCAGCAGCATCGCCCGGACCCGCTCGGGCGAGCGGGGCGGCCCAGCCGAGGTGGCGTGGCTACGCAGCAGGGCTTGCGCGCCGGCGGTGCCGGGTGCCAGCTCGACCGTCCGGTTGGCGCCGACTCCGGTGCTCACGCCGTAGATCGGACGCAGCCGGCTGGCCTGGACCGCCTGCCGGTGCGACTGCGCGAGTCGTTGTCGGGCGGTTTCGGTAACCTCTACGACCAGTGGGCCCGCCATGGCTGCGGCGATGTCGGCCGAGGTGAGGTGATGACCGTCGATCCGATGCACTGCCGTCCCTCGATGTCCTGTGCGATAGCCGGCATAACGATTTGGTGACGCAGTAATTACCGGTTCTCCCCGAAACTCCTACCTTCTCGTCCCTCCCGGCCCGGTGCGACGCGAACAGAACTACTCACAAAGGTAGAAATCGATACGCTTGCTCGTCGTCCGGCCGGGCCGTTGCCGACCAGGCAGGGCTGCTCGGACGGCTTCAGCCGTGCATAGTCGCACAGTGGAACACAGTTGAAACAGCGCACGTCGAGTACGACTTCAACAGGCAGGGAAGTGACTGGCCCGTGATCCGCTTCGACTCGGTTTCCAAGCGCTATCCGGACGGCACGGTGGCGGTGGATTCGCTCGACCTGGAGGCACCGTCCGGCCAGATCACCGTTCTGGTGGGGCCGTCCGGCTGTGGCAAGACCACCTCGCTGCGGATGATCAACCGGATGATCGAGCCCACCTCGGGCACCATCTGGCTGGACGACCGCAACACCAGCGGACTGGCCACCCACGAGTTGCGCCGGCAGATCGGCTACGTGATCCAGCATGCCGGGCTGTTTCCGCACCGCACCATCCTGGACAACGTGGCCACCGTGCCCTACCTGCTGGGCTGGGATCGCAAGAGGGCCAGGGCGCGGGCGCACGAGCTGCTCGAACGGGTAGGCCTGCCGGCGCACTTCGCCAAGCGTTACCCGGCCCAGCTGTCCGGTGGACAGCAGCAGCGGGTCGGGGTGGCTCGGGCGCTGGCCGCCGACCCACCGGTAATGCTGATGGACGAGCCGTTCAGCGCGGTCGATCCGGTGGTTCGCGAGCAATTGCAGGAGGAGTTCCTGCGGCTTCAGGGCGAACTCGGCAAGACCATCGTGTTCGTCACCCACGACATCGACGAGGCCATCAAGCTCGGCGACAAGGTGGCCGTGCTCCGGGTCGGCGGCCACCTCGCCCAACTGGCCTCCCCCGCCGAGTTGTTGTCCGAGCCCGCGGACGCCTTCGTGGCGGGCTTCGTCGGCCGTGACCGCGGCTACCGCGCACTCGGCTTCGCCGGCGCGGGCAGCATGCCGCTGCACTCCGAGAAGACCGCGCGCGTCGGCTGGGAACTCGGCCGCGCCCGGGACCACGCCGAGGACGGCTGGGTGCTCGTCACGGACGACGACTCCCAGCCGCAGGGCTGGCTGCGCGTCGACGGTGACGGCGCCGCCTCCACGGAGGTGACCCCCGACCGGCTCAACCTCGGTGGCACCCTCGCCGTGGAGAGCGGCACCCTGCGCGAGATCCTGGACGCCGCGCTGTCCTCGCCCAGCGGCCGTGGTGTCGTGGTCGACGAG
>DATFHF010000076.1:0-18549 GCA_035248685.1 Jatrophihabitans sp. | reverse complement strand
GTCATCGCGAACGCTGAGGGATCGCGCACGACGCCGTCCGTCGTGGCGTTCGCCAAGAACGGCGAGGTGCTGGTCGGCGAGGTCGCCAAGCGCCAGGCCGTCACCAACGTCGACCGGACCATCCGGTCCGTCAAGCGGCATATGGGTACCGACTGGACCATTGCCATCGACGACAAGAAGTACACCGCGCAGGAGATCAGCGCCCGCGTCCTGCAAAAGCTCAAGCGGGACGCCGAGGCCTACCTGGGCGAGACCATCACCGACGCGGTGATCACCGTCCCGGCATATTTCAACGACGCCCAGCGGCAGGCCACCAAGGAGGCCGGCACCATCGCGGGCATGAACGTGCTCCGGATCGTGAACGAGCCGACCGCGGCCGCGCTGGCCTACGGCCTGGACAAGGGCGAGAAGGAACAGACCATCCTGGTCTTCGACCTCGGTGGTGGCACCTTCGACGTCTCGCTGCTGGAGATCGGAGAGGGCGTCATCGAGGTGAAGGCCACCAACGGTGACAACCATCTCGGTGGTGACGACTGGGACCAGAAGATCATCGATTGGCTGGTCGACAAGTTCAAGGCCGCGCACGGCATCGACCTGACCAAGGACAAGATGGCGCTTCAGCGGCTTCGGGAAGCTGCCGAGAAGGCCAAGATCGAGCTGTCCGCCTCGCAGCAGACCTCGATCAACCTGCCCTACATCACGGTGGACGCGGAGAAGAACCCGCTGTTCCTGGACGAACAGCTGAGCCGCTCCGAGTTCCAGCGAATCACCGCCGACCTGCTCGAGCGGACCAAGGTGCCGTTCCAGAACGTGCTGCGCGACGCCGGCATCCCGCTGGACAAGATCGACCACGTGGTGCTGGTCGGTGGCTCGACCCGGATGCCCGCCGTGGTGGAGCTGGTCAAGCAGCTCACCGGTGGCAAGGAGCCGAACAAGGGTGTCAACCCGGACGAGGTCGTTGCGGTCGGTGCGGCGCTGCAGGCCGGTGTGCTGAAGGGCGAGGTCAAGGACGTCCTGCTGCTCGACGTGACCCCGCTGTCGCTGGGCATCGAGGTCAAGGGCGGCATCATGACCCGGCTGATCGAGCGCAACACCACCATCCCCACCAAGCGCTCGGAGATCTTCACCACCGCGGACGACAACCAGTCCAGCGTGCAGATCCAGGTCTACCAGGGCGAGCGGGAGATCGCGGCGTACAACAAGAAGCTTGGGGTGTTCGAGCTGACCGGGATTCCGGCCGCCCCCCGTGGCGTGCCGCAGGTCGAGGTCACCTTCGACATCGACGCCAACGGCATCGTGCACGTCTCGGCCAAGGACCTGGCTTCCGGCAACCAGCAGGGCATGACGATCACCGGTGGCTCCAGCCTGTCCAAGGAGGAGATCGACCGGATGATGGCCGACGCCGAGGCGCACGCCGCCGAGGACAAGGCACGTCGGGAGTCCGCTGAGATCCGCAACAGCGGTGAGCAGCTGGTGTACCAGACCGAGAAGTTCATCGCCGACTCCGGCGAGAAGATCCCGGCCGAGTCCAAGACCGAGCTCGAGTCATCGCTGGCCGAGCTGAAGACGGTGCTGGCCGACGCCGGTGCCAGCAACGAGGCGATCCAGTCCAAGACCTCCGCGCTCGCCGAACTCAGCAGCAAGGTCGCTTCGGCGATGTATGCCGCGGCGTCCGCCGAGTCCAGCACCGGTGCCGGTGCCGACGACGGTGCTGCCGGGTCGAGCACCGGTACCGAGGCCGACGACGTGGTCGACGCCGAGGTCATCGACGAGGACAAGTAGCGAGTGAGCATCGAGCGAGCGCTAGCGAGTGAGGCGCGGAGCGAGCGGGCGATGAGCGCTTGCGCGCAGAGCCGGAGTTCAGCCCAGCGCGGAGCGCGGAGCGAGTGGGGTACGAACCAGTGAGTGAGAAGTCGAGTGAGGCCGACGGCGGCGCCAAGCCGCCGTCGGGCTTTACCTTTGCTGACAAGCGAAAGATCAGTCCGGACGGAACACCGCGGGCCGCCGAGCCGGTCGCCGACGAGGTGGCCGAGGTGGAGCCGGAACCGGATATGAACGAGCGGCTGGCGGCTGAGCGGCTGGCCGATCTGCAACGCCTGCAGGCCGAGTACGCCAACTACCGTAAGCGGGTGGAACGAGACCGGGCACTGGCTCGGGAAGCCACCGTCGCGGCGGTGGTGGAATCCCTGCTGCCAGTGCTCGACGACATCCACCTGGCCCGCCAGCACGGCGACCTGGAGAGCGGTCCGTTCGCCAGCGTGGCCGACAAGCTCGAGACCATCCTGGGCAAGTACGGCCTGGAACGGTTCGGCGAGCCAGGAGCGGCCTTCGACCCGGCCGTGCACGACGCATTGCTGCACGTGGACGAAGAGCTGGCGCCCGACACGGATGTCACCACGGTGGTCGGGATCCTTCAACCCGGCTACCGGATCGGTGACAAGGTCATCAGGCCGGCCCGAGTTTCGGTAGCCGACCCTAGTTGAGGCTCGATGGCGCACTGAGGGAGGGACGTCATGGCTAATCAGGACTGGTTCGACAAGGACTTCTACAAGTTCCTGGGCGTCGCCTCCGACGCCTCGGACGCCGACATCAAGAAGTCGTACCGCAAGCTGGCCAAGACCCTGCACCCGGACAAGAACCCGGGTGACGCGGCCGCCGAGCAGCGGTTCAAGGAGGTCAGCGAGGCCTATTCGGTGCTGTCCGATCCGGCCCAACGCAAGGAGTACGACGCCGTCCGGGCAATGACCCGCGGTGGCGCCAGGTTCACCGCCGGCTCCGGACCGACCGGCGGGTTCTCCGACGACGTGTTCTCCGGCTTCTTCTCCCGGCAGTCCGGCCGGGGTGCCGGGACGGGCGGTGTCAACGTCGAAGACCTGCTGGCCGGCCTGTTCAACAACGGCGGCGCCGGTGGCTTCGCCGGGGTGCCCCGTACCGGCAGCGACGTCGAGGCGTCCACCTCGCTGTCGTTCCGGCAGGCGGTTCAGGGTGACACCGTCACGCTGCAGCGAGCAGACGGTTCCACGGTGACCACCCGGTTGCCGGCAGGCGTCCGGGACGGACAGAAGATCCGCTTACGGGGCAAGGGCAATCCCGGTCCGGGCGGCAACGGCGACCTGATCCTGACCGTGACGGTGCAGCCGCATCCGCTGTTCGGCCGGTCCGGTGACGACCTGACCGTCACGGTGCCGGTGACCTTCCCGGAGGCGGCACTCGGTGCCCAGATCACCGTGCCGACCTTCGACGGCTCCTCGGTCACCGTGAAGCTGCCACCCGGCACCCCGTCCGGCCGGACGCTTCGGGTGCGCGGCAAAGGGGTCCGGCGCAAGGACGGGTCGACCGGCGACCTGCTGGTCAACGTGTCGGTGACCGTCCCGCAGAAGCTGGACGCCGCGGCCAAGGAAGCCGTCGAGGCGTATGCCAGCGCGACGTCCGCCGACGACCCGCGGGTCGGCCTGTTCGACCAGGCAAGGCAGGCCTGAGATGACCGAACGGAACAGCAACAGCTTCGGCGAGTCGGCCGCGGTCTTCGTGATCTCGGTGGCGGCCGAACTGGCCGGCATGCACCCGCAGACCTTGCGCCAGTACGACCGGCTCGGGCTGGTGTCGCCGCGGCGCACCGCGGGCCGGGGCCGGCGCTACTCACCGCGTGACATCGAGCAGCTGCGCGAGGTGCAACGACTATCCCAGCAAGAAGGCATGAACCTGGCCGGGATCAAACGGATCCTGGAACTGGAGAACGAAGTGCACGCCCTCCGGTCCCGGCTGACCGAGCTGGAGGCCGAGCGGGAGCAGTTGGCTCGGCTTGCTGCCCAGCTGCCAGCGGTCGGTCGGCGGGTGTTCTCGGCCGGCGCCGGTGGCGACATCGTGTCGGTGCCGATGCGCCGGCCGTTCAGCGACCCGTCCACCTCGCTGGTGGTCTGGCGGCCTCGTCCCTGACCCAGCTAGCCATTGTGCGGCCCGGGCAGGCGGAAATTTGGCGAGAAACCGCCTGGTCGGGCCGCACAATGCATTCAATTGCTGGAGGCGAGTCGGCCGCAGCGGCGCATGATCGGCCGGGCGCCGCGGATCTTCTTGGCCTGATCCGCGCCGAGTCCGGCCCGAATCGTGGACAGGCCCAGCTCCTGGGCGAGCCGGCGCGGCTCGTCGAAGATCAGGGACGCGTACAAGGTGCGGCGATTTGGCCCCGCTCCCTCCGGCAGGCCGATCTCGTAGATTTGCAGCTCGTCCCGGTACGCCAGGAGGCTGATCACGCCCTCGTCGTCGCCCATCGTGGCGTGGGCGATGTACACCGAGACCTCATCGCACTCGTCCCACTGGTCGAGCCGGTATCCGACCAGCGCGGCATGATCGGCTATCCCCTTGCGCTTGTTGTGTTCGGCGATCAGCTTGCCGCCGTCGCCGGTGTATGCCGACCACGGCAAGACGGAGGCCACGATCCGGAGCTGTGCGATCTTGCGTTGGCCGGCGGTGATGGTGTGGCGGACGTCCGCGGGCAGGTCGGCGAGTGGGCCGTGGACGACCTCGGGCGGGTAGTCGTGGTCGGTGTACTCGATCAGCCACTCCACCGGACCGAACATCGCCTCGGCCAGTCGTTGCTGCCGCTGGTCGAAGTATCCGAAGAAGACTTCGCGTCCGCGCACCTCCGCCTGGCACGCCTCGCCTACGACCCGCACGACGTCGGGGTCGTCGGACGTTCGCAGGCTGCCCCGTACCTCCAGCCGGCCGCCCACCAGGGCGCTTCTTTCCTGTGCCGGAATGCCCGGATAACCCCAGTCCACCGGCTGGTTCGTCGAGTCGGACCACTGGACGCCGTGTCCGAGATAGATCGGCACCATCGCGACCAGCCGATCGCCGTCGCGGGCCACGACGTAGCGGGCCGGCCAGCGCGGGTCGCCGGCGTGCTGCACCAGCCGGCCGCGGCTGCCCAGCGCGCCGACCGTACCGTCGAGCGCGAACAGTTCGTCGGCGCCGACTCCGTCGAGGTTGTCGACAACCTCCACCGCGAGCGCCATCAGCCCGCGGCCTCACGCAACTCGTCCAGCTTCGTGAGTCCGGACAGCACCGAGTCGGTCGGCAGGCCGAAGTCGATCAGGCAGGCCAACTCCTGGACGCCGGCCGCGCGAAACACCTCGACGGCCTTGAGCGCCTTGGGCACCGTACCCAGGAGTCCGAAGTCGAAGTACCGGTCGAAGGCCTGCGCCACCATGAACTCGGTGTCCTCCGCGCTCAGCTTGCTCGCGTCGACCGCCCGGCGCCCGTCAAGGCGGGAGTTGAGCAGCAACTGCAGCGAGCTGCGCATGTACTCGCTGAGCGGCTCCCGCACGGCTTCGCGGGCCAGGTCCTCGTCGTCGTGCAGGTAGGTGTGGATCATCAGCGCGACGTGGCCCGGCCAGCCGTCCGAGTCCGGCCGGTCGGCCAGCGCCTTGCGATACTCGGCGAGCTTGCCGGCCAGGCCGTCGATGTCCTGGTCGAGCAGGTGGGTGAGCACGCCGGCACCCAGCCTCCCGGCCATCCGGAACGTCTCCACACCGCCTGCGCTGGTGACCCAGATCGGCAGATCCTTTTGTACCGGCGGTGGGAAGATGCGCGCATCGAACTGATCTCCGACGCCGTTGGTGAAGGACACCGATTCGCCGCGCCAGAGGCTGCGCACGGTGTTCGCGTACTCGGCCACCAACTGCCGGCGGTCCTGGTAGTTCTCCGGCCGCAGCACGTAGTCGTCGGCGTGCCAACCCGACGCGAGCGACACACCCACCCGACCGCCCGAGATGTTGTCGACGACCGACCACTCCTCGGCGATGCGCAGCGGGTGGTGCAGGGGGGCCACCACACTGCCCGCCCGGATCCGCACCCGCTCGGTGACAGCGGCTATCGCCGCGCTCGTCACGGCCGGGTTGGGGTAGAGGCCGCCGAACGGATGGAAGTGCCGCTCCGGCGTCCACACCGCGGTGAATCCGTGGGAGTCGGCGAACTTCGCCCCTTCCATGAGCAATCGGTATCGGTCGCCCTCCACCGCGCTGTCATTGGCGAAGTAGAACAAGCTGAAATCCAACGCGACTCCTTTCCTACGGCGATCAGGCGACGAGATCGCGCGCGCTGCGGGTCACGCGTCGGCCGTTGAGATCGAACTCGTACACGACGCGATCCATGATCATGTCGATGATCGGTTCGAGCGCGTCATGGTCGACGGCCTCCGCCGACACCAGATTGAGGTCCTGCGTGCCGTACCCGCCGACCGGGTCACCGCGCCGAACCAGCTCGGTGTACCCGACCACACCGGGAATGTCGTCTACGTCGGCCCGGCGGCAGACCGAAGTGACGATGCCCGCCTCGACCGGCGCCGGGGTGGTGAACTGAAGGCAGACCCGGTCCGGTACGACGGCCGGCAGCCGGACGTCCGCACCGCAGGCAAGCCGGGCACCCACGTCTACCAGGTCGATCTCGGCGGCATGGCCGGCGAGCTCCGGAATGAATCCCCCGACCCGGCCATTCACCTCGATGATCCGCGGGCCGGCCGCGGTCAGTTTGATCTCGATATGCAGGATCCCGGATACGACATTCAGCGCCTTGACCGCCTGGTCGGCGAGGGTCAGCACCTCGGCGTGCGTGGGCGTATCGAGTCGGCAGGGCCAGAACTGCCCGGTTTCCCGAAACGGGACGGCGAGCCGGAGCTTCCCGGTGACGGCCAGGTGGTGTGGCTCGCCGTCCCGAACCACGGTCTCGACCGAGACGTAGTCGCCCCATGGTGCGGGGATCGAGACTCCGGACAGGTACTCCTCGACCACCACGGTGCCCTCTTGGTCGATGATCGGGCCGACCAGCTCCCGTCCGGCGTCCGCGTCCGAGATGAGCAGGGTGTTCCGGCTGCTGACGCCGGACGCGGGTTTGACCACGACCGGCAGCCCGATCCGGGCCACGGCGGAGTCCCACTCGCCGAGGTCGGTGAGTGTCACCGAGACCGTCGGGTCGACGCCTGCGTCGCGCAGCCGTTGCCGCTGCGCGTCCTTCCTAGTCAGCAGCGTGACCACGTCCGCGTCGTGGAAGGCCAGTCCGAGCGCCGCGGCCAGGGCCGAGGTGGCGCGAAGCATGGGCTCGCTGTAGGTCTGGATCCCGGCAGGTCGGTGCCGGCCGACGGCCGCGACGAGATCATCGTCGGCCAGGTCGTAGACCGCGAGGCAGGACTCGGCGAACAGCGGCCGCATGCGCCGCGCGTGCGCGGTGTCGGCGAGAACGACGATCAGGGGCAGCGACACCTTGCCGACGATGTCGAACGGTGAAACGGCACCCTTGTCATAGACCACGACCAGGGCCATGGTCACCGCCGGCCGAGGTCGTCGGGCACCGGCAGCCCCGGAGACATTCCGCTTCCCGTTGTCGATGGCAGAACCACTGGCTCAGGTCCTTCGAGTATTGAGGCTTGAAGGATCGTGGAGGCTACAAAGCTGTCCAACCGTACATCGCAGCTGTGGTGATTGTGAAGAATCAGCACATTGCTGCGCATAACGATCCCGTCAATGCGGTATGCGAATAACCGGCGAGCGGCTTCAGTGCCGGTGGTATGCCTTGTTCGCGATCTTCCAGCCGTCCTCGGTCCGGACGAGCAGGAAGACGTCGGTGAAGGTGGCCGGCCCGTGCCATAGCGTCATGGTCGCGGTCGCGACGGTACCGGCGACGGATACCTGGTCGATGCGCCGACGGTGCGCCGGTTCGGTCTCGTCGGGCTCGCCGGTGAAAAGTGCGCAGTAGGTGTCCACCGGCCAGGAGACGAATGTGCCGTCCCGCAGACCCTCGATGTGTGCGCTGGGCAGGAACGCGCGCCGGAAGTGCGCCGGATCCCCGGTCGCGTGACCTGTCGCGTAGGCCACCAGCGGAGCCAGCACGTCGTCGGCCGCCTCGACGCCGGGAGCGACGGTCAGTCGGATAGCCGAATGCCGGTCCGCCCCGGGCCCCGCATCGGGAAGGGCGACCGCGGCGATGTCGTCCTCGGGCGTCAGCTGCCCCGACGCGATGCGTGCGTTCGTGCCCGCGAGCGATGGGGCGCCCGGACCCGACGCGGATGCCAGCAGGGTGAGGTCCTTCGCCAGCGCGGCCACCGTGAAGTCGGCCAGGGTGACGTCGCCTGTGGCCAGCCGTTGCCGCTTCGCGCCGACCATGCCGCCGACGGCGGACTCGGCAAGGGCTTCGAGGGCACGGTCGCGGTCGATACCGGCGGACTGTGCCTGGGTCAGTGCATCGCGGATGGCCAGTAGCACCGCCGCGAGTGCCCCGTTGGCGATCAGCTTGAGCATGGCCGCATCCGCCACGCCGCCGACGGTGAGTACGGTCCCGAGGTCGGCCAACAGCCGCGTCGCTGCCGCGATGTCGTCCGGGGACGCGGCCCCGGCCAGCACGGACAGCTCTCCGGAGCGGGCGGGGCCGACCGAGCCGAGCACCGGGGCGTGGACGTACCGCGCTCCGGCACGAGCCACCCGCTCGCCGAGGGCGGCCGCCTCGTCCGGTCCGACCGTACTGGTGTTGATCACTACGGTGCCTGGGGCGAGGCCGGCAGCGGCCGCATCGATGACCTGCGCGCACGCCGGCCCGTCGAAGAGGCTGAGAATCACCAAGTTCGAGGCGGCGACCGCGGCGTCCACGCGGGCGGCGGTGTCGAGTCCGGTGAGGGTGCGGCCGGATCGGGTCCAGGTCGTGACCTGCCATCCGCAAGCGGCCAGCCGTTGCGCCATCGCCGAGCCGATGCGGCCCAGTCCCAGGACGGTCACGGACTTGTCGCGGTCCGGCGTCGTCATGCCACGACCCCGATGCTGCGGCTGATGACACTCCACAAGGTGCCCGGCGTGGCGAAGGTGGCCCCGACGAGGTCGTCGTCGGACAGCGACACTCCGAACACCTTCTGGATGTCCATGAACAGCAGGACGGCGGCCACCGAGTCCATGCCGAGGTCGGTCAGCGGGGTATCCGGCGTGAGTGGCTGGTCGCCGAGCAGCGGCAGGGCCGACCTGAGCAGGGCGGTGAGGCGCTCGTCCACGAGGTCCTTCTCCCTTGTCTCTATTGGAACCGTAACAGGGTGACGCCCCAGCTGAAGCCGATCCCGCTGGTGGCCAGCAGGATCAAGTCACCGGGGTCGAGGCGGTTTCCGGTCAGCAGATCGGTCAGCCCGATGAACGCGTCACCACAGCCCATGTGCCCGAACCGGTCGTAGTTGAAGATGCTCCGTTCCGCGGGAATGCCAAGGATGTCGAGCAGCCGTTCGTGCATGCGCCGATCCATCTGGTTGATGAGTAGGTAGCGCACATCGGCTACCCCGACTCGGCCGGCAGCCAGTAGGTC
This sequence comes from Jatrophihabitans sp., assembly GCA_035248685.1. Classification (GTDB taxonomy): domain Bacteria; phylum Actinomycetota; class Actinomycetes; order Mycobacteriales; family Jatrophihabitantaceae; genus Jatrophihabitans_A. Next base: position 9,222 of record DATFHF010000076.1, on the reverse strand, counting down.
GTGGGTCAGCGCCGTAAAGGTGTCCAGGTAGACCTTGGGCAGGTTGAGCTGATGCCCCCGGCGTCGGGTCACCACCCGGCCGTCCTCGTACTCACCGACGTAGAAATCGGCCCACGACGGATCGGTGACGGACTTGGCGCGGAGGAATTCGAAGCGGACGTTCTGCCCGCCGACCAGCACGGCGACCGCGCAGTCGCCGGTGTTGAACAATGACACCGAGTCCGGATCGGTGTAGTCGACACCGCGGCTGGCCTGGTCGCCACACAGTACGAGCGCGTACTCGATCCGGCCGGCGGCTATCGCGTCGGTGGCCGTTTGCAACGCGGTGGCGGCCGCCGTGCAGAAGTTGACGACCTCGAAGCAGTGCGCCCCGGTGATGCCGAGTTCGGCGGCAACCTTCGCCGCCGGAGACCATCCCGGATAATCCCAGTCGCCGCTACCGGCATAGATCACCTGCCCGATCCGGTCCGGCGCGACGTGCGACCGGTCCAGCACAGCGCGTGCCACCTCGCAGACCAGCTCCCAGGCCGGTTCGTCCTCGGTGAACACCGGAATCTCGGTGCAGTGTGTCCACGCCAGGATGTCGGCGACCGGTCGTCCGGACGACTCGTGCATCTGCTGTGCGGTGATACGCGACTTCGGGAAGCCGACCTGGAAGTCCACGATGCCGATCATGCGACCCCGCTTTCCATCGGGGTATCCGGAATCGGTGCGGGCCGTCGCGACGCGAGCCCCCAGCGACCGACTGCGGGTGACGCCGCGCCCGCGACCAGGAACAGGCCGGCGAAGACCAGCCAACCCGCGCTACCCATCCAGGTGAACAGCAGGGTGGCTAGCGCAGGCGTGATCATGATGCCGAGCTGCGCCGACATCGCGAACAAGCCCTGGTACTGGCCCTGCGCGTGTTCCGGTGCCAGACCGAAGCTCAGCGCCCACTCGCCGGAGGACTGCAGCATCTCACCCAGTACGTGCAGGATCGCTCCGATCAGCAGCAGTGCCACGGTAAGCCACGTCGGCCGCCCGGTTGCCAGCGCGAACAGTGCGCAGCAGGCGGCTAGGAACGCACCGGCGCGCCGGAACGCCCGGGCGCCACCCGGTACGTCATGGCTGCCGCGGCTGACTCGGACCTGAAGGAGCACCACGGATACCGCGTTGACGATGACGATGACCGCGTACAGCCACGCCGGCGCCTTCGTCCGCTGCGAGATCCATATCGGCAATGCCACGGTCAGGATGCCCACGTGCTGGATGAGGACTGAGTTCAGGCAGGCCGCGACCGCGAACGGCGCGTCGCGCAGGGCCGGCCACATCGGCGCGTCCGGCTCGTGCGCGATGGGCGCGACGTTCGGCACCCTCAGGTAGGCCAGCCCGGCGACCACGAAGAGGGCAGCCGCGCCGATCAGCAGGCCGACGTACACCGCGTGCCGGTCGAGGTACAGGCCGACGGCGGCCGCTCCGGCCCCGATGACCACACTGACGTTGGCCGCCGCGCGCATGTACGACGAGGCGCTGACTCGTTCCGCCGGTGGCAGCAGTCTGGCGATCAAGGCGCCCACGGATGCCTCGGCCGCCGACTCGCCCGCCGCTACCAACGCCGTGACGACGACGAGTCCCTGGAAGCCGGTGACCAGCGGGTACCCGCTGGCGAAGATCCCGAGCAGGCACATCAGAACGATGGTGATGCTCCGCGCGCCGACCGCGTCGGCCAGCCGCCCGGCCGGCACCGCCGCGAGCAGGCCGATGGCCGAGCCGACCGTCAGCGCGAGGCCGACGCGGTCGGCGGGGACGTGCACCGTGCGGGTGAAGTACAGCACCAGGATCGACATGAGCACGCCGTTCGCCGCCGTCTTCGACACGTGGCTCACACACAGGGTGCGGATCGGACCCGCCGGCGGGATCAACTCTCGAAGCGACGCCAAGTCTCAGCCTCCTGCCGCCGGTAGCGCGTCAGCCGCTGCGAACTGGCGGTCCCGCAGCGCCGATCGGTCGATCTTTCCGTTCGGGTTGAGCGGCATGGCGGCCAGGTACCGGTATTCCCGCGGCACCATGTGCATCGGCAGCCGGGCCCGTAGCCACCGCACGAGTGCGCGCTCGTCGACGGGCTCGCCACTGTACAGGGCGGTGAGCCGGGCCTCGTCGCCGTGCGGCCGGACGATCACGATCGCCTGCGCGATGCCCTGGTAGCGTGCCAGCGCGGTTTCGATCTCGCCCAGCTCGACCCGGTACCCGCTGATCTTCACCTGACTGTCCAGGCGGCCGAGGTGCACCAGCTGGTTCTGTTCCCGGCGTACCCGGTCACCGGTCCGGTAATACGCGACGGGCTCGGCGCCGGTGGCGGATACGAAGCGGCCGTCGGCGTCGATGACGTAGAACCGGCCGGCATCGTCGCGTGGGTCGAGGTACCCGTCGAAGCGCTGGCTGCCCCGCACGCACAACTCGCCCTCGGCGGCGGCCTGGCCGCTCTCGTCCACGATGGCCGCGTCGAGGAAGGTATAGACGGACCCGACGGGAACGGTGTCGTTGGACACCGTCGGCCACTGCGCGGGGTCGTCCGGGAGCCGGTAGTCGGTGCACGCGACGGTGAGCTCGGTCGGGCCATAGACGTTGTCGATCGTGGATTCGGGGACGGCCGCCTTCCACCGCGCGGCTTGTCGCAGCGACAGCTGCTCGCCGATGAAGATGCTGTGCCGCACGTTCGTGCCCAGCCCGGCGGGAAGGTTACCGAGGTTGGCACTCACGGATATCACCGACGGAACGGAGAACCAGTGGGTGATACCGCCGTCGACGAGGTAGGACACCGGACTCAACAGTTCCGACCGCTGGGGGCAGACCAGCGTCGCGCCGCCGCCCCACGTGACGAACAGGTCGAAGATCGACGGGTCGAAGGTCAGGTCGAAGGTGTGCGACGTCCGGCACCCGGGGCCCACCCGGTACCGGTCGATGTTGTAAGCGATGTACGGCGACAGATTGCGGTGTTTGATCGGCACGCCCTTGGGTCGCCCGGTCGAGCCGGAGGTGAACAGGATGTACGCCACGTCGTCGAGACCGGGCGGGGCGACGATATCTCCGCTGGGGCCGGCGTGCCCGGTGAGCGACGCGTCGGTGAGGCACACGACGGTGCTGGCACCGCGCCCGAGCCCGGCCCGGGTCTGGGCGGCGCCCGTCTCATCGGCGATGAGTGCGTCGAAGCCGGCGGTGTCGGCGATGCGCTGGTTGTGCGGCATCGGATATCCGGGGTTCAGCGGAATCACCGAGGCGCCGAGCCGCACGATGGCCAGATAACCGGCGAACGCCACGAGACTGCGGCTGGCCAGCAGGGCGACCCGGGCCGGTCGGCCGCCGTGGGCGCTCAGCACCGCGGACGCCACCTGCGTCGCGCACGCGTCGAGCTCCCGATAGGTGAGCGCGCGACCGAAAACCTCCAGCGCCACCGCGTCGGGGGTGCGCTCCACCGTGCGGGTGAACCAGTCGTGCAACGTCAGGTCGGTCAAGGTGGGCGCATCCACCCGGAGCGTGGTGGGCAGCGGCTGCGTCGTCGCCGTCAGATGCAGACGCGCGACGTCGTCGTTCGCCGCCAATGCCTCGCGGCAGGGACACCGGTCGTCAGTGAAGCCGGCGAACCGGTACGCAATCTCCATGATCCGGTTGCGATCGGTCCTGCGGAAGTCGGCGACCAGGTGCGCCGCGGCCAGCGCGGCCTGATTAGAGAGCCAGCGCAACAGCACGGCGCCGACCCCGAACTTCACCACCCGGCATGAGGTGGCCAACAACTTGAGATGCCAGGTACCCGGGTGCTTCTCCAGCAGCACGATGCCGATCGCGCCATGCGACCCGAATCGGTCCTCCAGCGAGGCGACCAGTACCTCGTGCGATCGGCTCGCGAGCAGGGCGCGCAGGTCGGCATCGGAGTAGTGCACGCCGGTGGCGTTCATCTGGCTGGTCCGCAGCGTCAGCTCTTCGACCCGGCCGACGTCGTCCCCGGTGGCCCGGCGGATGTCGAGCCGGAGGTCGAGGGTACGCAGGAATTCCTCGTCCGTGCCCGCGAAGACGGCCTGCTGGGCGGCACGCCGCTCCTGCGCCTGGTACAGCGATCGTCGCAGGCGGGACTCGACGTTGATGGTCGCCGGCGTGAACTCCGCCCGGCTCGGCAGCTCCAGGGCCTGTTCGGCCGAATAGCACCGCACCCCGGGCAGGTAGTGGGCCACCTCGGCTCGTTCGGCCGGCTGGTCATCGATGAAGGCGATGGTGTGGTGGACGAAACCGAGCTTGTCGGCGATCTCCCGCACCGAATCCGACTTACGGTTCCACCCGATCCGCGGGAACACGAAATACTCGGCAAGGCCGAGCTTCTCCAGCCATGCCCACGCCTGATCATGATCATTGCGACTGGCGACCGACTGCAGGATGCCCCGCCGATCGAGCTCGGCGATGACCTCCCGGATCTCCTCGCTCACGGTGACCTGCTGGTCCTCCAGGATCACGCCCCGCCAGAGGGTCTCGTCCAGGTCCCAGATCAGGCACTTGACCGTGTCCATCAGAACTCCCACAGGCTCGCCGCCCAGGCCGCGACCGGGCTGTTGTTGAGCACCAGGACGTGATCGCCTTCCCCGGCCTCGCCGGTCTCGATGAGCCGTTGGAGGTTCAGCACCACATCCATCGCGCCCAGGTGCCCGTACCGGCTGAGGTTGTCCCGGCACACCGGGTGGATGGGCAGGTCGAGCAGCGACTCGTAGAACTGGTACGCGCTCACCGTCACGTTCTGCATGAGGGTGGCCTTGACATCCCCCTTGGCCAGGCCGGCCTCGGCGATGACCTCATCCACCATGGCGGACAGCCGCAGCCGGCTGTGCATGGCCAGCTCGAACCGGTACCGGTCGGGGGACGTGCAGACTTCGGTCCACTCGTACCAGGGCGATCTCTTGTAATCGACATGGAACAGGTCGTGGAACGTTCCGTCGGTCGTCATCCGGTGGGCCTTCAGCGCCGGGCGCCCGTCGCGGACCATCGTCATCGCGTATCCGCCGTCGCCGATGACCGTCACCGGGTAGCGCACCCGGTCGACCCCGGCCGGCAGGCTTGCGTGCACGATCAGGACGCTCTCCCGAGCGGGCTGGGCGCGCAGGAGGTCGCCGGCCAGCGCCCACGCGGCACTGGAGCCGGTGCAGCCCAGACCGTCCACGGTGAAGGCGAACGTACCGGCCAGCTTGGCGTCGGCCTGCACCCGGCAGACATCCGACCCCAGCAGGGTGTCGGGCGCCCGGGGCGCCACCATGATCAGCATGTCCGGATCGTTCGGCAGCTCGCGGACGAGCTGGGTCGCCGCCATCGTGGCCAGTTCGGCGTTGCCGGCATCCGTGGTGGCGTCGAACACGGCGACCGTGTCGATGCCGCAGCCGGCCACGAAGTCGGCGGCTGCCGGGTCCAGCAGGGCGATCTCCGGCAACGCATCGACGGCCACCAACTTGCCCGGCAATACGGTGCGGACGGCACCGATTCCGATGGTCATGACCACTGCGCCACCGCCTGCCGGGCCAGCATGAGTTGGCTGATCTCGGTGGATCCTTCGATGAGTTCCATCAGCTTCGCGTCGCGATACGCCCGGGCCACCGGATGCCCGTCGCGCGCGCCGGCCGACGCCAGCACCTGTACCGCGCCGGCCGCGCCCCGGGCGGCACTCGTGGCCGCGAAGTGCTTCGCCGCCACCGCGGCGGACACCAGATCCGAGCGGCCGGCGTCCCAGGCCTGGCTGGCGGATTCGCACATCGCGGTGGCGGCCCGTTCAGCCACATAGAGTTCGGCAAGGTGCCGGCCGACCAACTGGTGATCGGCCAGCGGCACGCCGAACTGGTGGCGGGTTCGCGCGTGCGTGGTGGTGGACCGCAGGCAGGCGCGCAGGATACCGACGCAGCCCCAGGCCACTGACAGCCGGCCGAACGTCAGCGCGGTGGTGACCAGCCACTCCAGCGGGGACCCGGCCGCGGCGAGCAGCAGCTCCACGGGTACCTCGACGCCGTCGAACCGTACGTCGGCGTGACCGGCGGCCCGGCAGCCGAGCGGCTCGGGCACCGTGGTCACGGTGACCCGGGGCGCGGTGGTCGGTACCACCACGGCCGCGCCACCGTCGCCGTAGCGGCCGAAGACCACGATCAGGTCCGCGTACGCGGCGCCGGTTATCCAGGTCTTCACACCACTGATCCGTACCCTGTCGCCCGACGGCTCGATGCGGGTCTGGATGGCCGCCAGGTCGCTACCGGCAGCCGGTTCACTGAACGCCACCGCCGCGACCGAACCCGAGGTGAGCTGGCTGAGGATCTTGGATCGCTGGTCTGCGTCGCCGAGCCGCTGTACCGTCCAGGCCGCCATCCCCTGCGAGGTCATCAGGCTCCGGGTGGACGAGCACAGGCCGCCGACATGAGCGGTGAACTCGCCGGCCCGAGCGCTGGACCAGTTCCGGCCACCGAACTCTTCGGGTACCTGCGGGCTCAGCGCGCCCGCCTCGGCCAGGGTCCGGACCACGTCGGCGGGCAGCCGGCCCTGCCGATCCCACGCGTCCGCCCGGTCGGCGACAAGATCGGTGACCAGCCGGCACAGATCCTGATCACTCACCGTCGTCTCCGCCGAGCCGCAACACCAGTGCGGTCATGGCATCGACGGTCCGGAAGTTGTCCAGCGTGAGGTCCGGACCGGCGACCGTCACCCCGAACGACTGTTCCAGATGGATCACCAGTTCAAGGGCGAAGAGTGAGGACACCAGACCGGTGGCGAACAGATCGACGTCCGCCGCGATGGCGTGTTTGGTGCGCTGCTCCAGGAAGCTCATCAGGTTTCGCCGTACGGCGTCGCCCCGCTCCTGAAGTGCCGGGGTTGACGCAGTCATCGCGTGCCTCCGTGTTCGAAGAAACCGCGGCCGGTCTTGACGCCCCACTCGCCCGCCTTGACCTTCTCCACCAGTAGATCGCACGGCCGGTACCCCTCGTCACCGGTACGGTAGAGCAGCACCCGCAACGAGTCGGCCACGTTGTCCAGCCCGATCAGGTCGGCGGTCGCCAGCGGGCCGGTGCGATGACCCAGACATCCGGTGAACAGGGCGTCGACGGCGTCCGGGGTGGCGATGCCGTCTTGGACGATCCGGGCGGCTTCGTTGATCATCCGCTGCAACACCCGGTTGATCACGAACCCGGGGCCGTCGCCGACGACGATCCCGGTACGGCCGAGGGCGTCCAGCAGCGACAGCGTTTTGGTCAGTGCTGCCGCACTGGTACGCGGGCCACGGACCACCTCAAGTGTTTTGATCATGTACGGCGGGTTCATGAAATGAACGCCCAGCACGTCCTGCGGCCGAACGGTGGCGCCGGCCAATTCGTCGATGGGAATCGCCGACGTGTTGGACAGCAGCGGGGTGCCGGGTGCCACCAGCCCGCTGACCTTGGACAGGACGTCGAACTTGAGCTGCGCCTGCTCAGTCACCGACTCGACTACGACCGTCATCGCGACCGCGTCGGCCAGCCGCACCGCGGTGACCAGTTCGCCCTCGACGCCGTCGGATGGCAGGGTGCCCATCAGCCGGGCCAGCCGCAGCTGTCGCGCCACCGTGGTTCGCGCCTTCGCCAGGATCCGCTCGTCGACGTCGATGAGCGTCACGGGCACCCCACGCCCGACTGCCAGGGTCGCAATGCCGGTACCCATGGTGCCGGCGCCCAGTATCGCCAGCCGGTGTTCGCCGTCCGCACCCATCACCGCTCACCCGCCAGTTCCGGCAGCATGGCCCCGAACCGCTCGTCATGCCGGGCCAGGTAGGTCAAGCCGCGGCGAATCATGGTCCCGTCCACCCCGGGGTCTATCCCGTTGCGCCGCAACCACGGCTGCCAGCCGGTCGACTGGAGCACCGGTTCACCCTCCTCGTTGCCCTCGAGCTCGATCATGGCCGCGGCGGAGAGGATCGGATTGCCCGTTGCCAGCGCCTTTTCGCGGACGAGCTCCCGCCACTGCGCCACCGTTACCGGCCGGGTGGGCAGGCCCGCCTGGCCGAGCATGACGAACATGTCACGCAGCCCCGGCTGCGCTTCACCGACCAGGTGATACGCCCGGCCCACCGATCCGCGGGTCAGGGCCAGGCCGACGATCGCCTGCGCCACCACGTCCACCGGAGCCACCTCGTGGTACCGGTTGTCGACCGGGTGCGCACCGACGCTCACGCCGCTGGCCAGCACGAAGTAGACGAGGTCCTTGGGGTTGCACGCCCCGGTCTGGCGGTTCGACATGATCAGTCCGGGTCGGAACACCCGGATCCGCATGCCGTCCTGGTCTGCGCGATCAAGCAGGCGCTCGCACACCCACTTGCTGACGCCGTATCCGCCCAGCCGGGCATCCAACGGCTGATCCCGGGTCTCCAGGATCTTGTCGGCGCCGGTGGCCGGCGCGGTCGCGGCCGCGGTGGACACGAAGCTGAAGTCGCGGATTCCGCAGGATCGCGACCAGGCGAGCAGGTCGGCCGTCGGCAGCACATTGTCCGCGCGCAGCACCCGGTACGGCTCGGTGAACACCACCCTGGCCGCGCAGTGCAGCACGTGACCGACCTCGCGTTCGAGCTCGCCGTCGCGGTATGCGCTTGCCAGCTTCGCGATGTCGCGCAGATCGCCCGGGACGACCCGCACCCGCTCCGGGTCCGGCGGGGGCAGCAGGAACCCGGCCGCCACCGATGTCAGCCGGCTCATGGCCTCGTGCTCGTCCTCGGCCCGTACGACGCAGTACACCGGCCGGTTCGTCGTCCGGATCAACTCGTCGAGCAGGAAGGCACCCAAGTATCCGGTGGCCCCGGTGAGCAGTACGCCGGACCCGCGCGCCGTGGCCGCGGCCAACGGTCCCAGCGAGAGCTGCAGGTCGGCATCGACCAGCCCGTTGTCGTCCAGGTCCATCTGGTCAGCCGCCGGTCCGGCCGCACCGGGATCGGTGACGAGCCCACGGATCGTCGCAGCCAGGCGCCGGACCGTGGCCTTGCCGCCACCGGCCCGATGCAAGTTCACCACGACGCCGAAGCGGTCCTGGATCTCCAACACCAGCTGGACCGACAGCAGCGAGGTACCACCGCAGTTCTCGAACTCGCTGTCCAGGCCGATCGTCTCGTCACCGAACAGCTGGCGCCAGACGCCCAGGACCGTCGCCTCGATCGAGTCGGCCGCGGCGCCGCGTGTCTCGTCCAGGCCGTCGCCAGCATGAACCCGC
>DATFHF010000075.1:0-9815 GCA_035248685.1 Jatrophihabitans sp. | reverse complement strand
TACATCACGGCCAGCATCATCGTGCAGCTGCTGGTTGTGGTAATTCCGCGGTTCGAGACGCTGAAGAAGGAAGGCCAGGCCGGCCAGCAGAAGCTCACCCAGTACAGCCGGTACCTGACGATCGGGTTGGCCGTCCTGCAGTCATCCGGCTTCATCGCACTGGCTCGATCCGGCCAGCTGTTCTCCGGGGCCACCGACTGCCACCCGCTCTACCGGGAGAGCATCTTCGCGATGGGCACGATGGTGGTCATCATGACCGCCGGCACCGGCGTGGTCATGTGGCTCGGTGAGCTGATCACCGACCGCGGCGTCGGCAATGGCATGTCGATCCTGATGTTCACCTCGATCGCGGCCCGCATCCCCAACGAAGGCCAGACCATCCTTCGCAGCGCCGGCGGCTTCGCGTTCACGCTGATCCTGCTGCTCGGCCTGGCGATCATCGCCGCGGTGGTGTTCGTGGAGCAGGCGCAGCGACGGATCCCGGTGCAGTACGCCAAGCGGATGATCGGACGGCGAATGTACGGCGGCAGCTCCACCTACCTGCCGCTGAAGGTCAACATGGCCGGTGTCATCCCGGTAATCTTCGCCTCGTCCCTGCTGTATATCCCGCAGTTGCTCTCCCAGCTCAACGGCAACAGCACCTCTGGCCTACAGCTGTGGGTGAACAACCACCTGATCAACCAGCAGGACTGGGTGCACATCACGACGTACTTCCTGCTGATCATCTTCTTCACCTACTTCTACGTCGGCATCACGTTCAACCCGGAGGAGCGGGCCGACGACATGAAGAAGTACGGCGGCTTCATTCCAGGCATCCGACCGGGTCGTCCGACCTCGGAATACCTGCAGTACGTGCTGTCCCGGATCACCCTGCCGGGCGCGATCTACCTCGGCGTCATCGCGGTGCTGCCGAACTTCTTCTTCTCCATGACCGGCGGTAACAACCAGAACTTCCCGTTCGGCGGCACCGCTGTGCTGATCATGGTCGGCGTGGCCCTCGACACGGTCAAGCAGATCGAGAGCCAGCTGATGCAGCGCAACTACGAAGGCTTCCTGCGCTAGATGCGGAGGCAGCCGAGTCGGCCGGCGGCAGCGCTGGTGAGCGGGAATGGAGCGGTGGAACCCCAGTGCGACTAGTTCTCGTGGGACCGCCTGGCGCCGGCAAGGGCACCCAGGCCGAGTTCATTGCCGAGCGCTTCTCGATTCCCAAGATTTCCACCGGTGACATTTTCCGCGCCAACGTGGCGGGCGGCACCAAGCTCGGTGTGCTAGCCAAGTCCTACATGGACGCCGGCGACCTGGTGCCCGACGAGGTCACGGTGGCGATGGTCCGTGACCGGCTGGGGGAGCCGGACGCTGCCGCCGGCTTCCTGCTCGACGGCTTTCCGCGAAACGTCGCCCAGGCCTACGAGCTCGATTCGACGCTGAACGACATGGGCAACTCGCTGGACGTGGTGCTGGAACTGTCGGTGGACAACGAGGAGGTCGTGCGCCGGCTATCCGGCCGGCGGATGTGCCGCAAGTGCGGGCACATCTGGCATGTCGAGTACGACCCCACCAAGGTCGCCGGGATCTGCGACAAGTGCGGTGGCGTGCTGTTCCAGCGCGACGACGACCTGGCCGAGACGGTTCGGCACCGGCTGGACGTCTACGCCGAGCAGACCTCACCGTTGATCAGCTTCTACGACAGCCGTAACCAGCTGATCGTGGTGGACGCGGTGGGCCCGGTCGAGGACGTGACCGAGCGTGCCATCACCGCGCTGCTCAAGGTATCGGCCTGACCGACGTGCTCCGTCGCAGGGAGGACATCCAGCTCAAGTCGGCCGAGCAGGTCCGGCTGATGCGCCGAGCCGGGCTGGTGGTAGCCGAGGGCCTGGCCCGCATGGCCGACGCGGCCCGACCCGGAGTTAGCACCCTCGAGCTCGACCGGATCGCCCGTGCGGTGCTCAAGTCGGCGAAGGCCAGCTCGTCATTCCTCGGCTATGCCGGGCCGCCGCCGTTCCCGGCCGTTATCTGCTCCTCCCGCAACGCCGCCATCGTGCACGGCATCCCGAGTGAGCGGGACGTGCTTGCCGACGGTGACCTGATCTCGTTGGACTTCGGTGCCATCGTGGGTGGCTGGCACGGCGACGCCGCGATCACCGTCGCGGTCGGCGAGGTAAAAGGCCACACTCGTGCGCTGTCGGAGGCGTGCCGGGCGGCGCTCTGGGACGGCATCGCCGCCGCCGCGGTCGGTGGCCGGTTGACCGACATCTCGCATGCCGTCGAAACGTCGGTCAGGGCGGCCGGTGACTACGGCATCGTGACCGGTTACGGCGGCCACGGCATCGGCACCGCGATGCACATGGATCCGCACGTGCCCAACCACGGCAGGCCCGGGCGAGGCCCCCGACTGGCCGCCGGGATGACCCTTGCCATCGAGCCGATGATCACCGCCGGCTCGCCGAATACCCGCCAGCTGTCCGACCAATGGACGGTGGTGACCGCGGACGGCAGCCTGGCCGCGCACTGGGAGCACACCATTGCCCTGCTCGAGGACGGCCCCTGGGTGCTCACCGCGGCGGATGGTGGCCGGGCCGAGCTGGCCGCTCGCGGCGTCAGCGTGAGCGCGCTCGCCGACTGAGCGGCGCGCCTTACTTCATGTAAAGCTGGGGTAAGCCCCGTTGTCCGTTGTCGGACGCAAGTTATAGGTTGAGGCGCAGCGGGGGCTGCCCGTTCGGCGGCCGCGGGTAGAAGGGCACAGCATGAGCTACTGCGAACCGAGCGCCACCAGCTTTGTCGTTGACAGTGCCAATCCGATTCGGACCGTGGCCGAGGGCGGCGCCTACATCGCCTCGGTGTGCTTCAAGCACGGCCCACCGGAGCACATCGGCATCGAATTGGAATGGCTTCTGCTCGACCCGTCCGACCCGTTCCGCCATCCGGATGCCGCCATCCTGTCGGCAGCGCTGAGGCGACACGCCCCGTACACCCTGAATCCGGACAGTCCCGCCGCCGCACTACCGGCCGGCGGGCTGGTCACCGTCGAACCCGGTGGCCAGCTGGAGATTTCTTCCGCCCCGTCCACCTCGATCGTCGACCTGATCGAGGCTGTCCAGCGCGACGTGGGCTACCTGCGAGCACTGCTCGAACCCACCGGCTTCGACCTCTGCGGCCTGGCCGCCGACCCGCACCGGCCGCCTACGCGCATCCTGCACACCCAACGCTATGACGCGATGGCGGCTGCCTTCGACACCATCTCCCCGGCCGGTCGGGCGATGATGTGCTCGACCGCGGCCACCCAGGTCTGCGTGGATGTGGGCCCTGCCGACCAAGCCGGTGACCGTTGGCGCGCCGCCCACTACCTCGGCCCGGTGCTGCTCGCCGCGTTCGCGAACTCACCGCGGATCTCCGGCGAGCAATCCAGATTCGTGTCACACCGGATGGCGTCCTGGTGGCAGCTCGATCCACAACGCACCCTGCCACCACCGTCACTGGAACCGGGCGACTATGTGCAGCGTGCGCTGGACACCCAGGTGCTGGCTCGCCGCCGGTCGCAGGGCTCCTGGCAGGTCAAGCAGCCGATGACGCTGCGGGATTGGATCAGCTCGGGCGAGCCGATCAGCGCCGGCGACATCGACCTGCACCTGTCCATGATGTTTCCGCCGGTCCGGCCGCAGGGCTATTTGGAGCTGCGGTACCTGGACGCTCAACCGGCCGGTCAGTGGATCGCGCCGCTGGGCCTGGTGGCAGCGCTATTCGCTACCCCGGACAACATCGAGCGGGTTTTGCATTGCTGCGCCGAAGGATCCGAACGCTGGCAGCAGGCCACCGAGATCGGCCTGGCGGATCCGGTGCTTCGGGACTGCGCCCGAGCGCTGCTCACCCTGGCCATGTCACAGCTGCCGCGCCTCGACCTGCCCGACCCGCTGACGGCCGGCATCGAGCGGTTATTGCAACGGCGGCTCGGTGAGGCGATCAGTCCCGCGATGGAACAGCTTTCGGCAGCCGTAGCCAAGCCGGCGGCCCTAACCAGGCAGGAGGTGGCTGGATGACCGCGCCGGGCACTGTCAGCGATCCGACCACGATGACCGACGAGGCGCTGCGCGACTACATCGCGGACGAGCTGGGCCGCGCGCGCCGGCGCAGCGTGTGGCTGACCGACGCCGTCGACGACGCCGACCTGGTCAGGCAGCACTCGCCGCTGATGTCACCGCTGGTGTGGGACTTTGCCCATATCGCCAATCAGGAAGAGATCTGGCTGATCCGCGATGTCGGTGGCCGGCAGGCGGTGCGTGGCGACATCGACGACCTGTACGACGCGTTCAAGAACGCTCGGGCCGAACGTCCGAAGTTGCCGCTGCTGTCACCGGCGCAAGCCCGCGGCTACGTCGGCCAGGTGCGGGACGAGGTACTGGACGTGGTCAGCCACACGCCGCTGAACGCCACGCCGCTGACCCGGGCCGGCTTCGCGTTCGGCATGGTGGTGCAGCACGAGCAGCAGCACGACGAGACCATGCTGGCCACCCATCAACTACGCCGCGGCGGCGCACCGTTGTCGACCACGATCGCCGTGCCGCCCCGGGCCGGTGCGCTGCCTGCCGAGGTGCTCGTCCCGGCCGGGCCGTTCACCATGGGGACCTCCACCGAGGCCTGGGCGCTGGACAACGAACGGCCGGCGCACGAGGTCCAGGTGGACGCGTACTACCTGGACACCACGCCGGTCAGCAATGGCCAGTACCTCGCCTTCATGGCCGACGGCGGCTATGACCGACCGCAGTACTGGACGTCCGCCGGCTGGCAGTACCGCCAGCACGCCGACCTGGTGGCGCCGCTGTTTTGGACCAGGGACACCGACGGCTGCTGGTGGCGTCGGCGGTTCGGCAACCTGGTCGCGGTGGATCCGGACGAACCGGTCGTGCATGTGAGCCTGCACGAGGCGCAGGCCTATGCCGCCTGGGCCGGTCGCCGGCTGCCGACCGAGGCGGAATGGGAGAAGGCGGCTCGCTGGGATCCGGCGACCGGTCGATCCCGCCGCTATCCGTGGGGCGACGACGATCCGACCGACGAACTGGCCAATCTCGGTCAGCGGCAGTTGGCACCGGCCCCGGTGGGCAGCTACCCGGCGGGGGCGTCCCCGCTCGGCGTGCACCAGCTGATCGGCGACGTGTGGGAGTGGACCTCCTCGACCTTCAACCCCTATCCCGGCTTTCGGGTCTTTCCCTATGCCGAGTACTCGCAGGTGTTCTTCGGTCCGGACTACACGGTGCTTCGTGGCGGGTCGTTCGGCACCGACCGGGCCGCCTGCCGGGGCACCTTCCGCAACTGGGACTTTCCGATCCGGCGGCAGATCTTCGCCGGTTTCCGCACCGCTCGCGACGCCGGGCCGGCCGAGGGCGGAGGTAGCCGCTAGATGTGCCGGCACCTCTGCTACCTGGGCGATCCGATCCCGCTCGGCGAGCTGGTGCTGCACGCCCCGCATTCGCTGCTGGTCCAGTCCTATGCCCCGAAGCACATGTGCGGCGGCGGCCGGATCAACGCCGACGGGTTCGGGGTGGGTTGGTATACCGGCGACTCGTTCGCGACTAGGTACCGACGAGCCGGCCCGATCTGGCAGGACAGTGGATTCGCCGAATTGACCCGGCAGATCAGCGCTCCGGCGATCCTCGGTGCGGTACGCAACGCGACGGCTGGTATGCCGGTCTCCGACGGTGCGTCGGCACCGTTCACCGACGGCAGCTGGCTGTTCAGCCTGAACGGTCGGATCGACGGTTGGCCGGAGTCGGCGGTGCCGCTGGCCGAGGAGCTATCCACCGGCGAACTGCTGACCTTGGACGCACCGACCGACGCGGCCCTGCTGTGGGCGGTGCTTCGCCGGCGGCTGGCATGCCGGAACGACGACCGCAGACCGGATCCGGCCGAGGTACTGGGCGAACTGGTGGCCGATGTGCTGACCACCGCACCATCGTCGAGGTTGAACCTGTTGCTCACCAACGGGACCAACAGCTACGCCACCACCGTGACGCACTCATTGTGGGTGCGCACATTGCCGACCGGCACCGTGCTCGCCAGCGAACCGTTCGACGACGACCCGGGCTGGCAGCGGGTCGAGGACGGCCGGCTGGTGACGGCTGACCGGGCTGGGGTGGCAATCGACCGACTACCGGGCTGAGCAGACCAGCCAGGCTCAGCCCGTCCTGATCAACCAATGGAAATGGACCAATGTCGATCCACGTAGATGACAGATTCCTCGATTCGGCCGTGTCGGCCGACGAACTGGCCGCCGATGCCCGAGCCGGGCTGTCCGGCCACCCGAAGACGCTGCCGCCGCGCTGGTTCTATGACAGTCGCGGTAGCCAGCTGTTCGAACAGATCACCGAGCTGCCCGAGTACTACCCGACCCGGACCGAGCGCGAGATCCTGCACGCCCATGCCGATGACATCGCGGCGGCCGCTCCGGTACAGACCGTGGTCGAGCTGGGCTCCGGATCGTCGAGCAAGACCAGGCTGCTGCTCGATGCCTGGCGCCGGGGTGGCACGCTGCGCCGGATCGTTACGGTCGACGTGTCGATCAGCGCGCTGACCGAGGCGGGGCAATCCTTGCAGCAGCGCTATCCCGGGGTCGAACTGCGACCGGTGCGCGCCGACTTCACTCGGCATCTGGACGAGCTGGACACCGTCGGCCCGACAGCCATCGTGTTTCTCGGCTCCACCATCGGCAACCTGGATCCGGACCAGCGCCGACAGTTCTTCGATAGCGTGCGACGGGCGTTGGCCGACGGTGACGTGCTGTTGCTGGGCACCGATCTGGTCAAGTCGCCCGAGGTGCTGATACCTGCCTACAACGACGCGGCCGGCGTGACCGCGGAGTTCAACCTTAATGTGTTGCGCGTCCTCAACCGTGAGTTGGACGGTGACCTGCCGATCGAGGCGTTCCGGCATCGGGCGATCTGGAACGCCGAGGCCGAACGAATCGAGATGCGACTGGTGGCCCAGCATCCGGTGCGGGCCAGGTTGGCCGGCATCGGACTGGCGGTGCGATTCGAGGCGGGGGAGGACCTGCTGACCGAGATCTCGTCGAAGTTCCGTCGAGCTGGTATCAGCGCGGAATTGGCGCGATCCGGCCTGCGGGTCGAGCACTGGTGGAGCGATGCCCAGGACTACTTCGCGGTGAGCATGTCGCGGTAGCTAACGGGCACCATGCACGGCTGCCTCAGGCGACCGACCACAGCGGACGCTGGCGGGCAAGGGCTCGGCGCAGCATGCGGCGCTCGGCGATACTCAGCCGGTCGAGTCGCAGTCGCAGGGTCTCGCTGTCGACGTCCAGCAGGTGGGCCAACGCCGGCAGGTCGTCGGCGCCGCCCAAATCTCGTACCGCGGCAGCCAGTGCCGGCGGCGGGATCAGCCGGAGCGCGACGGTGCTGTGCACCAGCAGCTCTTCGCGTTGGGACCACGGACCGCAGTCGAAGATGCCCCGTTCAAGGTGCACGATCTCGTGGGTCAGCGTGCAGCGGCGTTGGGCAGCGCTGGTGCCGGCGCGCAGCGCGATGAGCTGGCCGCCGTCGCGCACCTCACCCAGCAGGTCGCCGGACATGGCCTCGATGACGACCCGGACCTGCGGCCAGTTCTGTTGCAGATCGAGCCACGGGTCGTAGTGGTCTGGTAGCGGGTTGAGGTGCGCGGTCATGGCGGAAGTATCCGGTGGACCTCTGACGATCTGGTGCCGCCGGACCGGGCGGGCGGGTCAGTTGGCCGGCGGTTCGGCGTCGCCGCGGCGCGCGGCCTTGGAGCCGGTTGCCGGTCCGCGGGGCTTCAGCGCGGTGACCGGCCGGGCGGTCGGATTGGGTTCGAGCATCGCCCGGATGATCTCGTCCACCGCTCGGCGCTGGCGCCTGCTCAACCGGCTCGCCTCCGGTGGCGGCCGATAGGGCTCGGTTTCCTCCGAGGGCAGCTGTGCGGCTTTGCGCAACGGTGCCAGCGGCAGCTTCAACACGCTGGCCAGCGCGAGCAGGGTGTCCTCGTCCGGTCGACCGTGATCGCCGCGCAGGTAGCGGGCGGCGGTGTCATGGTTGAGGCTGAAGCCGAGTGCTTGGGCCTGTCGGGCGATGGAGCGCGCACTCAGCCCCTCGGTGTTGGCGGCCTGGAGGAGCTCCGAGAGACTCTTCACTGCCGCGGCCTGAGCGTCGATCGACCGCGGCTCGGTGTAGACATATTGTGCACACTAGTCGCAAGGTGACCCAGGTATCCCGTGCCTACGGGCATGCGACGAACACCACTATGTAGACAACCGGCCGGCTCACCGTGGCGGTGGCTCCGCGGCGCCGCGGCGGGCGGCTCGGGTGGTTGGACCGGCGGTCGGCGAGCGCTTGACCGGCTTGCGTCGTCCTCGGCGGGCTTCCAGGTCGTCGGTCCGTGGGGTCGAGCCGGTCTCGAGCATTGCCCGGATAATTTCGTCCACCGCCCGCCGCTGCCGTCGGTTGAGCCGACTCGCCTCCGCAGGCGGACGGTACGGCTCGGTCTCCTCGGCCGGTAATGCCGCCGCGGCGCGCAGCTTGTTCAGCGGAATCCGCAGCACTTTGGACAGCGCGAGCAAAGTTGCTTCGTCCGGCCGTCCGTGATCGCCGCGAAGGTATCTGGCGGCGGTGTCGTGATTGAGGGTAAAACCGGCGGCCTGAGCATTCCGAGCCAGTGATCGGGCGCTCAGACTGCCGCCGTTTGCCTTGTTGAGTAGGTCGGACAGAGCACTCATCCGGACCATCCGATGCAATACGTTGACGCCGCGTTCGTCGGGTGTACGGGTAGCGGCTCCGCCGACACGCGGGCAGATTCGTTTAGCGCAGACATGTCGCAGACACTAAACCCTGCGGAGCGGCTGAATCCGGGGTTTCCCTGCAATCAATACAGTCTGTCCTATCAACACCTCGTAGACACTTTTTTCAGTAAGCAGCTATCTGAGGGTGTCCGTCGGATTTCTGACAAGACGTCATACGTTTCGGGTACGTTGGGCGCGATCCGGCGAGAGCCGGCGATGTCCCGATGAAACGGGGGGTCCATGCAGCTGCGAAGCCGGCGGGCGCTGGCTGATTACATCGATTTGCTGGGAATTTCGGAACGACAATTGGCTCGGACGGCCGGGTTGAGCCATTCCACCGTGAACCATTTGGTTACTGGGCGTCGCGATAGTTGCTCTCTGCGCACGGCGGTAGCCATCGAGCGCGCGCTGGATTGTCCACCGGGCCTGCTGTTCGCTCCGGACACCGAATCAGATCGAATCGCGATGTACCGGCTGTGGGAAGAAGACCACGGTCGTAATGCCCGCCGCTAAACGGCGATGCTGCCGGCTTTCGGGTCGAGTGACAGCTGTGCGAGCAGCTCATAACACCGCAGCCGATCGGCGATGTCGTAGACCTGGCTGGTCACCATGAGCTCGTCCGCGCCGGTCCGTCGCAACAGGTCGGTCAACCGGCTTCGTACGGTGCTGGGGGAGCCCAACACCTGGCCGGCCAGCCGTTCTTCAAGAAAAGCCGCCTCGTCCGGCGTGAAGCGGTGCTCGGCGGCCTCGTCCGGAGTCGGCATCGTAGTCGGTCGGCCGGCACGAAGCCGCAGGAACGACAGCCAGCCGGGTGCGGCCAAGTAGCGTGCGTCTTCATCGGTGTCGGCGCAGATGACGTTGACCGCCACCATGGCGTGCGGTCGGTTGGGCAGCATGACCCCGCCGGAACCGACTCGGATGGTGCTGGTGGCCGCCGCCAGGTGCGCGATCAGCACCGCCGGCGCGGAACTGGCGATGGCCGGCATGTTGTGGTGTTCGGCCACCCAGAACCGGCGATATCCCC
>DATFHF010000074.1:0-19925 GCA_035248685.1 Jatrophihabitans sp. | reverse complement strand
CGACGAGCCGATCAATACGCCACGCGTGGACAACCTGGCGATCCACAGCGCGGTGTGCTCGTGCCACGGCGCGCCGGCAAGCCGCAACACGCCTCGACCGACGCGGATCAGCACTCCTCGCTCGACAAGCAGGTCAGCCTGTCGGACTGACAGGCCGGTCCTAACGAGCTGATCACGGCTCAGCACGCCACCTTGGCATCGCGCGATCCGCATCCAGGCTCCGGCATGCATCCGGCAAGCCTGCCGGAACGGACAACCGGCACGGCGGCCGTTGTCCACAGGCGCACGAATGGAAATCGAACCACGTTATCGGTGGCGGCATTTCCAGCCGTCCACGACCGAGAAGCTCGGTAGAGTCCTGGGCCATGGCCGATCAGTACCTGTCAGCTGCCAGCCTCGGCTACGCCGAGCATTACCTTGCCGAGGACGAGGTGATCGCTGCCGCTCGGGCGCGCGGGCATGAGCTCGGCTGCGTCCCGATCGGGCCCGGTGGCGGCGCCGCGCTTCGGGTCATCGCCACCCTGCTGGGCGCCCGGGCGGCGGTCGAGATCGGCACCGGCGCGGGGGTGTCCGGACTCTGGCTGCTAGGCGGTATGCGAGCCGACGGGGTGCTGACCACGGTCGATACCGAACCGGAGCACCAACGCGCCGCCCGGCATGCCTTCGGTGAGGCCGGCATCGCTTCGACCAGGTACCGGCTGATCAACGGCGCGGCCGGCGAGGTGCTGCCCCGGCTCACCGACGGCGCCTACGACCTGGTGTTCGTCGACGCCGACAAGACCGGGTACGGCGAGTATCACCAGCAGGCGGTCCGGCTGCTGCGCTCCGGCGGGGTGGTGGCCTTCGACAACGTGCTCTGGCACAACCGGGTGGCTGACCCGAACGTCCGGGATCCGGACACCGTGGCGCTACGGGAACTGACCAAGAGCATCCGCGACGACTCGCGGCTGGTGCCCGCGCTGCTGCCGGTCGGCGACGGCCTGCTGGTCGCCGCCAAGCGCTAACCGCGCAAAGCCCAGAGCCTCAGGCCGTCACCGGTTCGACGGCCGCCTTCTGCAACCGCTGCAACACCGCGCCGATGATCGGCCGGCTCTGGCTGGACGTCCTGGTCAGCGCCAGCAGCCGCCGGCTCAGCCCGGGTTCGGCCAGCTGCCGGATCGCGACGTCGGCCACCCGGTCGGCGACCGCCAGCCGGGGCAGCACCGCGACGCCGTGCCCGGCCGCCACCGCGCGCACCAGCAGCAGCATGTCGTCGGTCTCCCAGCGCACCCGCGGCTCGAACCCTTCGGCGCGGCAGGCGAACCGGACCGCCTGGCCACAGGCGGCCTCGACCGGCGGCATCACCCAGTTCTGCTGCGCCAGCGAGGACAGGCTGACCCTGGCCCGGGCCGGAAACATCCCCGGAGCAGCGACCAACACCAGCGGCTCGGTGCATAGTTCGGTGGCCTGTAGGTAGTCCGGCATCGGGACCGGCACCCGGTCATAGACATCCACCACCGCCAGATCCAGGTCACCGCGCAGCAACTGCTCGATGCTGCTCTCGGGTTCGGCGACCGTGACCGTCAGATCCAGCTCGGCATGCTCGGCCGCCAACCGGATCGCGGCCTGGCTGACCAGCGCCGAGGCCGCCGAGGCGACCGTCCCGATCCGAACATGGCCGGCCAGCTCACCGGTGAGCCGATCGAGGTCGGCCCGGGCCTCCTCCAACACCTCCAGGACGGCGCGCGCTCGGACCACCAGCGCCTGACCGGCACCGGTCAGCAGGACGCCCCGCGGCGAGCGGTCGAGCAGTGGCAGCCCGGCCTCGCGCTCCAGGATCGACAGCTGCTGGGATACCGCCGACGAGCTCAGGCCGAGCTCTCGGGCGGCGGCCGCGATCGAGCCACGTACCGCGACTTCGTGCAACAACCGGAGCCGGCCGACATCCAAGGCCGCCTGCATCTGCACTCCCCCCGGCCACCGTTTTCTCTTACGATGCATCTAATCTATCGTAAGCAGAGCTACACGCTAGCCACCGGCCAATGATCGGAAGGAAAGACCAGATGGCACGCTCGATCAACGACGTTCGGGTCGTCGGCCTGGGCAAGGTGGGCGAACTGGTCGCCACCCTGCTCGCCGACTCGGGCTTCACGGTGACCGCCTACGACGCGCGTGATCGCAACGACCTGCCGTTTGTGACCAAATCCCTGGACGTCCGGGACGCCAGAGCACTCAGCGATGCCATCGATGGTTCGGACGCGGTCGTCTCCTGCCTGCCGTACAACCTCAACCTGGGGGTGGCCGAGGCGGCCTCCCGCACCGGCGTGCATTACTTCGACCTGACCGAGGACGTCCCGACCACCAACCGGGTGCTCGAACTCGCGACCGGCCCGGATAGTGCCGACAAAGGCGTGTTCGCGCCACAGTGTGGCTTGGCGCCCGGCTTGATCGGCATCATCGGCTCCTCGCTCACCAAGCACTTCGAGGAGATCCGTTCCATCGAGCTGAAGGTGGGCGCGCTGCCCCGGCACCCGGCCGGCCTGCTCGGCTACGCCTTCAACTGGTCGTCCGAGGGCGTGGTGAACGAATACCTCAATGATTGCGAGGTGTTGCGTTCGGGACACCGGCAGATGGTGCCGGCGATGACCGAGCACGAGCGGGTGGTGATCGGCGGCATCGAGCTGGAGGCCTCGCTGACCTCCGGCGGCCTGGGCACCATGTGCGAGACCTACCAGGGACGGGTGCAGCGGCTGGACTACAAGACCATGCGTTACCCGGGGCATTTCGAGCTGATGCGGTTCATCTTCGACGAGCTGGGGCTGCGCGACCGGCGCGAGTTGGCCGGCGAGATCCTGGTCGCCGCCAAGCCGCCGGTGGACGACGACGTGGTCTACCTGCACGCCGCGGTCGAAGGCAGATCGTCCACGATGGGCGGAGCGCTCTACCGCAAGCAGTACGTCCGGGCCTACCAACCGCTGGAGATCAACGGCCGGGTATGGCGGGCCATCTCCTGGACCACCGCCGCCTCCGCCGCGGCCGTGGTCGAGCTGGTGGCCGACGGTCGACTGCCGCAATCCGGATTCATCAAGCAGGAGGAGATTCCGTTCACCGACCTGCTGACCACCAAGCATGGCGCCCTGTTCGGCGATCTCGGCAAGGTCTGACCGGGCCAACGACCAAGGAGTTACTGATATGACAACCCAACTGTCCGGCACGGAAATCATCAGCCGTACGAAGGAGATTCTCGACCGGCTCGGGGTCGGCGAGGTGTTCAGCGCGGACGGCACGCTGGTCAGCCGGTCACCGATCACCGGCACCGAGATCGGCCGGCTTACCGCGCACACCGGTGAGCAGGTAGCCGGCATTGTCGGCGCCGCGCAGCAGGCGTTCGAGACCTGGCGGGACGTGCCGGCGCCGGTACGTGGCCGGCTGGTACGCGAACTGGGCGAGCTGCTGCGCGAGCACAAGGCCGATCTGGGCGCTTTGGTGTCCATCGAGGCCGGCAAGATCACCTCGGAGGGCCTGGGCGAGGTGCAGGAGATGATCGACATCTGCGACCTCGCGGTGGGCCTGTCCCGGCAGCTGTTCGGCCAAACCATCGCCACCGAGCGGCCCGGCCACCGGATGATGGAGCAGTGGCACCCGCTCGGCGTGGTCGGCGTCATTTCCGCCTTCAACTTCCCGGTCGCGGTCTGGTCCTGGAACACCGCGCTGGCTCTGGTCTGCGGTGACCCGGTGGTGTGGAAGCCGTCGGAGAAGACGCTGCTGACCGCGCTGGCCTGCCAGGCGCTGTTCCTGAAGGCGGCGCACCGGGTCGGCGCGCCGGCCGAGCTGAGCCAGCTGGTGCTCGGCGGCGCCGAGGTCGGCCAGGCGCTGGTCGAGGACCCGCGGGTGGCGCTGATCTCGGCCACCGGTTCCACTCGGATGGGACGAGCGGTCGCTCCGCTGGTGGCCGGCCGGTTCGGCAAGCTGCTGCTGGAACTGGGCGGCAACAACGCCGCCATCGTGGCGCCGAGCGCCGATCTGGATCTGGCGGTTCGCGGCATCGTGTTCTCCGCCGCCGGCACCGCCGGCCAGCGTTGCACCACGCTGCGCCGGGTGATCGCGCACTCCTCGATCGTGGATGAGCTGACCGAGCGGTTGCGCAACGCCTACGCGACACTGCCGATCGGCTCCCCGCTGGCCGATGGCACGCTGGTCGGACCGCTGATCGACGGCGGTTCGTACGAGGCGTTCGGCAAGGCGCTGGCCGCGGCACAGGCCGACGGCGGCGAGCTGGTCGTCGGCGGCGAGCGAGTGCTGGCCGACCAGGCACCGGACGCGTTCTACGTCCAGCCGGCCATCGTCCGGATGCCGGCGCAGACCGACATCGTCAAGGCCGAGACGTTCTCCCCGATCCTGTACGTGCTGAGCTACGACGACTTCGAGCAGGCAATCGCCTTGCAGAACCAGGTGGTTCAGGGCCTGTCGTCGTCGATCTTCACCCTCGACGTCCGGGAGTCGGAACGGTTCATGTCGGCTGCCGGTTCGGACTGCGGTATCGCCAACGTCAACATCGGCCCGTCCGGCGCTGAGATCGGTGGCGCGTTCGGTGGCGAGAAGGAGACCGGCGGCGGCCGGGAATCCGGCTCGGATGCCTGGAAGGCCTACATGCGCCGCAGCACCAACACGGTGAACTACTCGACCGAATTGCCGCTGGCCCAAGGCGTCGAATTCGTCTAACCCCTTGAACGCATTGTGCGGCCCCAACCGGCGCTATCTCCAGCAAAACCCGCCGGTTGAGGCCGCACAATGCGGCTAGCTGGTTAGCCGATTTCGAAGGTCCGGGTCAGAGCGCTCGAACCGGTGTTGAACACGGTGGTCGGCATGACCACGATGGTGCGCAGCAGCACGTTGCGCGAGGAGCTGCTCAGCGCCAGGTCGATCGTCCCCCACTTGTTGGTGGTGAAGCTGGTCGCCTGCCGGGTCACCCACCTGCCGCCGGCGTAGGCCTGAAGGGTCACCGCCACGGTGCGGACGTGCGGCGGAGCTACCGCTATGTGCAGTTGCACGTAGGCCGCCGAGCGGAAGAACAGCACGCCGCCGCTGGTCTTGTAGGCGCCCAGCACACTGGCGGTGGTGCGGGTGGGCACCGTGTATGACTGGATCGCCGACGCGCTCGGCGCCTCGTGCCGGGTCATCAGATCACCGCCGTAGTAGGCATAAACCCGGCCGGTGAAGTTCACCCCGACCTTGGCGACAAGCACGCCCCACTGGTTGGTCCGCACCGGGACGTAGATTGGTGAGCCGGAATTCGGCAGCACCTTCAAGGTCAACGCGGTGTTCGGGTGGCCCGGGAAGTTGACGGTGGCGACCAGCGGCTGGCCCCACGCCTTGGGCGAACCGAGCGTCAACGTCATGTGCGCGATGGTCAACGGTGAGGTCGGGCCGACGATCAACCGGACCGGCGCGCCGGTGTAGGGCGCGGCCAAGGCGTACACCAATGCGTCGGCGTGGCCGGCCAGATCGGGGCCGAACGTCAAGGTGCTGGGCAGTACATTGGGTAGCCAGGTGGAGTTGAAGCCGTCCGCCGAGGCGGCCGCGAGCTCCGAGCCGGAGCTGGAGTCGAAGACGATCAGGTCGCCGGTGCTCCGGTCACTAGTGCCAGCCCCGCCGACGATCCGGTCCGAGGTGGAGTTGTAGGCCACCGCATCCGGGTAGTGACCGGTGACGAAGTTGCCGGCCTGGGTCAGCGTGACGGCATCGTATTGGCTGAGCTGGTAGCCATTCATGTTGGTCAGCGCGATCGACTTACCGTCCGGGCTGATGGTCAACGCCGCGTCGCTGTCCATGAAGGACATCGAGTTGCCGGCGGTGACCGTGGCACCGCTGACGCTGTACGAGGTGACGGTATAGCCGGCCCGCGTGACGAGCCGGCCGTCGACTCCAGCCAGCACCGGCGCTCCGCCGACCGCGAAGGTGAGACCGGAATCGGTGTGGTCAGCGCCGGTGCCTGCGTCGATCGAGGCTAGGCCGCCCGAGCCATTAGCGCAGCCATAGGAGTAGAACAGCCGGCCGTCAGACAGCGCCAGCCCGATCGGACAGGCATCGACGGTCCAGTGCGCGGTTTCGGTTCCGGTCGCCGCATCGATCTTCGAGATCGCCGAGCTGGCGGCATCGGCTGCGTAGACGGTGCTGCCATCAGGCGAGCTGAGCAGTTCGGCCACCCCCATCTCGCCGGTGATGGTCGAGATCAGCTGGCCGGTCAGACTGCGCACCTGCACGCTGTTGCCGGTGCCGATGAACAGTTTGCCCTGGGTGATGACCATCGACGAGGCCGCCGTGATGCCCAGGTCGGTACTGAGGCCGGCGTAGGGCGCCGGCGCGGCAACCGCCGGCGCGGCGGCGTAGACCAGGGTGGTAGCAATGAGGCCGGTGCTGGTAATGACTCCGGCGAGGACGCGGGCCGGCCCGCGATGGCGCATGACGTTCACGTTTCTCCTGGGTGCTCGATCCACCGCGGTCAGCGGTGCCAGCACACCCTACGTGATCAGTTAACTCTGTGTGAGCTATTTACCACCATCGGTGCTAGGCCAGGCCGACCCGCCGGGCGGTCAGCTCGATCCGCTCGTCCGGCGCGACCGCGGCCAGCCGCAGGTAGCCGGTCGAGTCCGGGCCGTAGAACTCCCCCGGCGAGGCGACGATGCCGGCCTGCTCGGCTAGCAGCCGGGCGGTCGCCCAAGCGTCCCCGCCCGGTGCGGCGAACCACAGGTAGAACGCGCCGGCCGGCAGCTCGGCTTTGATGTCGAGTGCCGCCAGCACCTGCACCAGCCGCTTCAGCCGGTCCAGGTAGCGGGCACGCTGGATCTCGACGTGGGCGTCGTCGGACAGCGCGACTATCGCGGCGTTCTGCACCGGCCCGGGTGGCATCAGCCCGGCGTGCTTGCGCACCTCGCGCAGGTAGTGCACCAGCTCGGCGTCACCGGCGTAGAAGCCGATCCGGGCGCCCGCGAAGTTATCCCGCTTGGACAGCGAGTGCAGCGCGAGCACGCCCTGGTTGCCCTCGCGCAAGATGGTGGTCGGACCCTGCGCGTAGCTGAACTCGGCGTAGCACTCGTCGGAAAGCACCGGCACCTCACGCTCTCGTCCCCAGCGAGCGGCCGCGGCCAGATCCAGCAGTTCACCGGACGGGTTGGCCGGCGAGTTCACCCAGATGCACAAGGCGCGTTCGGCATCGGACTCGGCGATGTCGGCCAGCCGGTGGTAGGGCAGCGCGCGCAGGCCGGCCAGGATGGCACCCATTTCGTAGGTCGGGTAGCTGACCGCCGGGTACAGCACGGTGTCTCGCTCCGGCCGGCGCAGCTTGAGGTACTGCGGGGTCGAGGCCACGAACTCCTTGGTACCGACACAGGCGGCCAGCTCGGTGTCCGGGTCGACGCTGGCGCCGAGCCGCCGATCGATCCAGTCGGCGGCCGCTGCGCGCAGGCCAGGGGTGCCGATCGAAGGCGGGTAGCCCCGGGCTCGATCGGCATCGGCCAACGCCGCGATCACCTCGGCCGGCGGTGGGTCGCATGGGGTCCCGATCGACAGGTCGACCGCCCCGCCGTCCAGCTTGTCGGCCAGCGCGCTGAGCGCCCCCAGCCGTTCGTACGGGTAGGGCGGTGGGACGAAACCACTACTCACGACTTTCCCCTGTTCGGATAGCGGGATCTGATTCAGCAGTTGCCGGCAGGTGCTCGGCGAGCAGCTGGGCCATGTGCCGGCCGGTCCGGTCGGACAGCTGCTCCAGCTGGGTGCGGCAGGAGAACCCATCGGCGAGCAGCACGGTGTCGGCATCGGCCTGCCGGACCGCGGGCAGCAGTGCCTGCTCGGCCACCGCGACCGACACGTCGTAGTGGCCACGCTCTACCCCGAAATTACCGGCCAGGCCGCAGCAGCCGCCGACGGTGGTCAGTTCGGCACCCGCCCCGCGTAGCAGCGCCTCGTCCGGACCGAAGCCGAGCACCGCGTGCTGGTGGCAGTGGGTTTGGGCCAGCGCACGCACCCCGGCCAGCGACGGCAGCGGCCGGCCTCGTTCGGTGAGCAGTTCCGCCAGCGTCCGCACCGTGAGCCGAGCGGTCCGCGGGTCGTCGGGCAGCAGCTCGCGGACGTCCGATCGGAGCACCGCGGTGCAGGACGGTTCCAGCCCGACGATCGGAAACCCCTGTTGCACGGCCGGTGCCAGGGCGTCCAGGCTGCGGGCCAGCTGCCGGCGGGCGCCGTCCAGCTGGCCGGTCGAGATCCAGGTCAGGCCGCAGCACACCTGCCGGTCCGGTATCCGCACCGAGTAGCCGGCCGCCTCCAGCACAGCCACCGCGGCCACTCCGACGTCGGGCGCGAAGCTGTTGGTGAAGGTGTCCACCCAGAGCAGCACCGGGTCGCCGACGGCGGCCGGATGCTCGCCGAACCACTGCCGGAACGTGCGGCTGGCAAAGCTGGGCAGCGGCCGGCGCCGGTCGATGCCACCGACCCGTTTGGCCAGCGCCGCCAACGGTCCTGGCCGCAGCGCCGCGTTGGCCAGCCGCGGGAACCGGCCGGCCAGCCGGCTCCAACGTGGTAACCAGCCCAGTGCGTAGTGCGCAGCCGGCCGCAGCCGGTGCCGGTAGCGGTGGTAGAGCAGCTCGGCCTTGTAGGTGGCCATGTCCACCCCGGCCGGGCAATCCGAGGCGCAGCCCTTGCAGGACAGGCACAGCTCGAGCGCCTCGGTCGCCTCTCGGGCCTGCCAGCCATCGGTTACCAGCCGGCCGTTGACCAGCTCCTGGAGCACTCGAGCCCGTCCCCGGGTCGAGTGGGTTTCGTCTTTAGTAGCAAGGTAGGACGGGCACATCACGCCGCCGGCGGCGGTGTTGTTGGCCCGGCACTTGCCTACCCCGACGCAGCGATGCACCGCGGTGCTGAAAGAGCCGGCGTCGTGCGGATAGCTGAAACCACCGCGGGTGGGCAGCGCCGGCGCGCCGTTCAGCTCGGCCAGCCGGAGGGCGGTGGTCACCGGTGCCGGATTCACGATCACGCCGGGGTTGAGCAGGTTCGCCGGGTCGAAGATCGCCTTGACCTGGCCGAACAGGCCGATCGCTTCGGCCGAGTACATCGCCGGCAACAGCTCACCGCGGGCCCGGCCATCGCCGTGCTCCCCCGACATCGACCCGCCGTGTGCGGCGACCAGGTCGGCCGCATCGTGCAGAAACTCACGCAGGGCGGCCGGCCGGCCCAGTGGCAGGTCCAGCCGGCAGTGCACGCAGCCGTCGCCGAAGTGGCCATAGGCCAGCCCGTCCACCTGATGTGCTTGCAGCAGTTGGAAGAACTCCCGCAGGTAGCCGCCCAGCCGCTCCGGCGGCACGGCCGCATCCTCCCAGCCGGGCCAGGCCGGGGCGTTCGACGGCGTCCGGCCGCCGAGTCCAGCGCCGTCTTCCCGGATCCGCCAGAGCCGGGCGGCGGGCGGCCCGGTGACCACGGCGTGCCGGTCCGGCGCCGCGGCCCGCACGATCTGCTGGGCGGCGTCGATCGCTTCCTGCTGGCTCTGGCCGCCGGTTTCGATGAACAGCCAGCCGCCGCCGGTCGGCAGTTCGGGCACCGCGCCGGGGCCGCGCCGGCTGCGCAGTACCTCGACCAGCCGGGCGTCCATGCCTTCCAGGGCCAGCGGTCGCAGCGGCAGCAGGGTCGGCACCGCGTCGGCGGCGGTCGGCATGTCGGCGTAGGCGAGCACCGCCAGCGCGGTGAACCGGGCCTGCTCGACCAACCGGACTTCTGCCTCGGTGATCACCGCCAGGGTGCCCTCGGTGCCGGCCAGGAACCGGGCCAGTTGGCCGCCGTGCTCGGGCAGCAGGTGTTCCAAGGAGTAGCCGGAGATTTGCCGGCCGAAGCGGCCGAACTCCGGACGGATCACGCCCAGGTGGCCGGTGACCAGGTTGGTCAGCTCAGCGCCGATCGGATCGGTGAGCTCGGCCAACCGGCCGGCGGACAGCGTGCGACCGTCGGCCAGCAGCAGCGACAGCCGCTCCAGGTTGTCCGCGGTTCGCCCGTAGGCCAGCGCGTGCGCGCCGCAGGCGTTGTTGCCGATCATGCCGCCGATGGTGCAGCGGGCCTGGGTGGAGGGATCCGGCCCGAACCGCAGGCCGTGCGGGGCGGCGGCGCGTTGCAGATCGGCCATGATCATTCCGGGCTGGACGATCGCGGTCTGGGCCTGCGGATCGAGTTCGATCAGCCGGTTGAGGTGCCGGGAGAAGTCCAGCACCATGCCGGGGCCGACCGCGTTACCGGCGCACGACGTGCCGGCGCCGCGCGAGGTGACCGGGGTGCCGGTCCCCCGGGCCACCTCCAAGGCCAGCGCCACCTCGTCCGAGTGCCGGGGAAAGACCACAGCCTGCGGGACGATCCGGTAGTTCGAGGCGTCGCTGGAGTATTCGGCCCGCCGCCGGGTCGAGGCGTCCACCTCGGCGATGCCGGCGGCGCGCAGCTGTGCCACCAACTGCTCTGCCACCGGTTGGTCGGCAGTCGGCTGGGCGCTCACATGCCAATCCTGCCGCTCGCCGATCGGCCCGCCGGGGTCGGGTAGCTCACGGGGCCGGAGGCTGGTCGCCGCCACCCGGTGGGCCGAAGTCGAAGGCCACCAGCCAGTGCGCGTCGATCCGGAAGTAGCCAATCGTCCCCCAGTCATCCGGATCGGCATGGTAGGTAGCCACGAAATGGTCGTGCAGCATCTGCCGCTGTTCGCCGTCGAGCAGCACCGCCCGGCCGTGGCAGAACACCCCGTAGCCGTCCCGGGGCGTGTATGACGCGCTGGTCGCCGGCCGAGCCGCCAGCTGTCGCGCCTTCGGCGAGTCCGCCGCGGTGGTGAAGTACCAGTGGCCGTGCATGAAGTGCCCGTCCACCGCCGAGATCCGCGGCTCGCCGCGAGCCGTCACGGTGGCGAGGTTGAGCACCGCCGGGCTCGGCAGTTGCTGGACCAGCGCGATTGCGGTCAGCCTGCGCTCCGGGGTCATGATCGAGGTCAGGTGCTCCGACGCGGCGGCGAAGCTGTCGTCCAGCAGACGCTGCAGGGTGGCTAATTGCTCGGCCGTTTCTCGCATGGACTCATTCTGACCGGCACTACCGACATCAGGGCCGGCCGTCGCGGCAGCGATCTCACAGTCGATAGTCCCGGGGATGGGTGGCCTGCATGGTGACCGAGACGTTGTGCTGGTTGAAGCCCTTGAAGCCGCCGCGCCGGGCCAGGTTCTCCAAATGGGATCCGGCCGCCCCGGTCTCGGCGATCTCGGCCGCCCGCTCGGCGGACAGCTGCCCGGTGGCCACCAGCTCGTCCAGCCGATGCCGAGCGACCGGCCACCATTCGGCGTCGGTGAAGGCCTGCTTGAGGTGCGCGAAGTCCGAAAACGGCGCCATCGACCGGTGGCCGAGGCCGGCCAGCGCGCTGGCCAGCTCCTCGAAGGAGAACTGGCCCTCCAGGTGGTGCATGCCGGCTTCTAGCAGCGACTCGCCGTGCAGCGCGCACCACATGCCCACGGTTCCGAGCTCGGTCGATGGCGGCAGGTCGGTGTGCGCAAAGTCGAGATCCACCTCGTGCTCGGTCAGATCCACGTCGGCGAAGATCACCCCACCACAACCGGGGTGTTCGAGCACCTGGGCGCCCCAACCGGCTTCCGAACCGGCATAGAACCGCTCCCGCAGGCCGAACCCGAGCACCGTCAGGAATTCGATCAGGGCCCGAAACGCCGGCCGGGACGAGCGAAAGGTGTGATGGTCGTTGTTGCCCCAGCCGAGCCCGAGCGCGTCCTGCCGGGCGTGTTGGACGGCACCTGCGGTATTGCGTGACTGCCAGAATTGCCGTTCCTGCTCCAGGAAGTAGGAGGCGGCCAGGTCGACGCCGACCAGCTGTGCCGTGGCGTGCGCGGTGGGCAGTTGGGCGCGCAGACCGGCCACCCCGGTCAGCTGCCGGGGACGGTTGGCCAGCAGTTGCCAGGCCTGCTCGGCAGCCTGCTGTTCGGTGGCGTCGAATTGCTGTGGCAGGCAGCCCACCGCCCAGGAACGGCGCTCAATGCCCAGCAATCGCACGGCATTCTCATCGCTGACCAGCACCTGCCGATAGCCGGACAGCGGCGAGCCGACCACCGGCTGGCCGGACCAGGCTGCGGCGAAGGCCGTGACGTCATCGACTCGGATGGCCAGCTGGTAGTGGCCGGCAGCTATCACCGCGGGCAGTTGGGCGCCTGGATGGCGCCACAGGCCGTAGTGCTCGGTCGGCCGGAACCCGACCGCAACCAGCTCGTCGGTGGTTACCGGACCGGCCACCGAATCCAACCAATCCTGCAACCTGGTGGAGGTCTGGCTGGCCAGCCGGTCGGCGAAGTCGGCCAGCGTCGGGCTCTTCTCGACGGCCGCGGTCACCAGTCGGTCGATCAGGGCTTCGGCCTGCGGGTGCATGGCCCAATCGAACTGCTCTACTGCACTCATGGCTCCAGTCTCGCGTACCGTCCGAGCCGAAGTCATATTCAGCAGCCCGCAAGCTCGCTGCGCTCAGCGTAAGCTTTGCTTATGCTTGCGCCATCCCAGCTGCAAACCCTGCGCACTGTGCTGAACACCGGCTCGTTCGCGGCCGCAGCCGCTGAGCTGAATTACACCCCGTCGGCGGTATCGCAGCAGATCTCCGCACTGGAGCGAGCGTCGGGGCTGGTGCTGTTCGAGCGCAGTGCGCACAGCGTGCGGCCGACCGAGCAGGCCCGGCTGCTGGCCGACCGGGCCGGCGAGCTGTTGGCCTTGTTGGACGGCCTGGATCGCGAGGTAGCCGCGATCGCCCGCGGTGAACTCGGCCGGTTGCGGATCGGCAGCTTCCCGACCGCCTCGGCCCGATTGCTGCCGGCCGCCCTGGCCACCCTGAGCGCCGAACGTCCGGCGGCGGATATCGAGGTGGACGAAGGCGAATTGGATGCGTTGCTGCCCCAGTTGCTTGCCGGTGAGCTGGATCTGGCACTGGCTTACCGGTACCAGGCGGCACCCGCGGGCTGGCCGAGTGGGTTGGTGGAGACCCTGCTGCTACGGGAGCGGCTCTATCTGCTGGTGCCGGACGGGCACCCGTTGGCCTCGACTGCGGGCTCGGGCGAGGCACGGCTGGCCGGATTGGCTGGCAGCCGCTGGGTGGCACCGCTGGTCGGCTCGCCCGGAGCGCTGAACCTGGACCGGCTGGCCGCCCGGGCCGGTTTCAGCCCACGGGTCGGCTACCGCAGCAACGACTACTCAGTGGTACACGGCCTGGTCGCGGCGGGGCTCGGGGTTGCCCTGATGCCGGGCTTGGCGCTGACCGAGGTGACCGGCGTGCACTCGGTGCCGTTGGCCGGTCGGGACGCCCGCCGAACGGTGCTGGCACTGCACCGGCCGTCTGCCCGGCACAGCCTGCTGGCCGCCGCGCTCACCGCCATCCGGACGGTGGCCGGCACCGGCTGAACCGGCCGGCCGACGCCAGCCGCGGTGGCGCTGGAAGGGCAACTCGAAAACTTCGGCGAACAGCCGGGCGAACAACAGGGTCGGCGGCAGCAGAACCCCGCATAGCACCAGGAACATCGGCGCTCCCTGGCGGATCCGTCCCGCCAACAGTCCGTAGTAGACGGCGACGACGATCGGCAGGTGGGTGAGGTAGAGGCTGTAGGAGAACGAGCCGAGGCGGCGCAGCGGACGGGCGTCGAGCAGGCTGACCAGCGGGCTCGGCCGGCCGGTGGTAATGGCGGCCAGCAGGCAGCCGATCGCCGGGCCTACGGCCAGATCGACCCAGAACAGGTGGTGACTCGTCCAGTCCAGGCCTTGCCAGGCGATCAGCGCGAACACCGGGGCGGCGGCTGCGATGGCATACCGGTGCCACGGCCTGGGGGTGTGCCGAGTGTCGACGGCCGCGGCGACGGCCACGCCGATCGCGAACAGCACGGCAAGGTCGGGTGTGTACTGGTTCACCAGGCCGGTTGCCGTCCGGGTAAGGGCGGTGCTGAGCAGGCCGAGCAGCAGCACCGGGACCGCAACCATGGCGAGCATCACGACCGCGTTGCGTCGCCGTACCACCAGGATCAGCAATGGAAACAGCACATACAACTGGGCCTCGATGGCGATCGACCAGAACGCCCGGTTCGGCGTGGGCGCGGCGACGATGTCCTGAATCAACAGGCCGTTGACCGCGACCGACTTCAGGTTAGGCACCGCCCAGCCCGGTTGGGCCAGCACGTACCGGGTCATGAGCAGGCTGAACACCAGCGCCGCCCAGTAGGAGGGGAGGATCCGCCAGGCCCGCCGGCGGGCGAACGTTCGGATACCGGTCAGCCGCCAGCCGGCTCGTGCTGCCCCGACCGCCAACGAGAACCCGGACAGCACGATGAACACGGCGACCGCGAATCGTCCGTAACGGAAACCAGCTGCCCAGAACGGCGCCTGCTCGGCCAGGTGGCCGGGAAATGCGCGCAGGAAGATGTGGTAGATGACCACGTACAGCGCGGCCAGCCCACGGATGCCGTCCAGGCCCGCCAGCCGCGGCGAAACCGACCGCGGCGCAGCGGCTTGGCGGGCTTGGCTCGTAAGAACGGCGGTCATCCGGCGGCAATGTCAGGTCAGGAGATCGCGGCCTTGACCAGCTGGGCGAGCCGCTGCTCGACCTCAGGGCTCCACTGCTTCAGCGCGTAGGCCACCGGCCAGAGGTCGCCGTCGTCGAGATTGGCGGTGTCCTGGAAACCCACGGTGGAATACCGGTACTTGAACTTGCCCGAGTCCTGGAAGAAGATCACCGCTTTGCCGTCAGCGTTGGCGTAGGCGGGCATTCCGTACCAGGTTTTGGGCGACAGCCCCGGGGCATTGGCAGTTATCACCACGTGCACGCGTTCGGCGAGCGCACGGTCGTCCGGTGCCATCTTCGCGATGGCTTCCAAGACTGCTTCCAGGCCATCGGCCTGCTTGGCGCCCTTCTTGCCTTCGGCGCGCAGCTCGGCCGCACGCTGCTTCATGGCGGCCCGCTCTTCGGCGCTGAAGCCGTGGGACTCGGTCTGGGAACTCTTCGCGGGCATCGTCATGCAACCTTTCGACGTTAACGGTTCGGCACCTTGCCGGCTTGCTGAACCAACGCTAGGACCGGGGATCAGCACGCCGCTTCTCGATTCCTGATCGGATTTCGTCCCCGCACCTCAAGCTCAGAATCGGAAACGGGTCAGGCCGCCCGGCTCGGCGGACAAGACCACCGTCGCCGAGCGAGGCTCGATCCGGTAGACGTTCCACGGCGGCGGGCCCTGAGCTGGTGCGTTGAACGGAGCGGTAATCCCCGCACCGCTCTCGTCCAGCTCCGCCGGCCAACCTTGGGCCGCCCAGGCTTCAGCGAGCCGAGTCAGAACCGCCGGATCGGTCACCCGCGCCGCGTCACCCTCGAACACCAGATCGGCACCACTAATCGACACCGCGACCGAACATCGCCGGTCACGCGCCACATTCCGCCCCTTGCGAGTACCCGTACCGGTCTGGAACCAGAACGTGCCGTCCAGCCACAACGAGCCGACAGCGGTCACATGCGGGCTGCCGTCCGCATTGACGGTGCACAACCAGGTCGTGCGCGAATTCAGCGCATCCGGAGCCGGTGCCGTGCCCGCATCCAGCCTTTCGACAATGCCGGCCCAGTCGACCGGCAGCAGTCCGTCCGCCTCACCGAGGTTGATGATTTCCATTGCCCGACGGTACTTTCGGTTCAGCTGAAAGCCAATACTCCAACGTCGTTATGGTTCGAGCAGCACCAGCGGGATCTCGCGGTCGGTGCGCTTTTGGTAGCCGGCGTAGTTGCGGTATCGACCCGCGATCAGCGGCCACATCCTGGCGCGTTCGTCGGCGGTGGCCACCCGAGCACGCATCTGCTGCTTGGGCTTTCCGACCACTCGCACCTCGACCGCCGGGTTGTCACGCAGGTTCAGGAACCAGGCCGGGTGCTGGTCCTCGCCGCCACGGGAAGCCACCACCACGTACGCCTCGCCCTCCCGCAACGGCGAGCTGAGCATGACCGTACGAGGCTGACCACTCTTCCGGCCGACGGTGGTCAGTTCCAGCGACGGCATGCCGGCGAGGCTGGCCCCGACCCGGTTTCCGGTCAGCTTCAGTAGCCCGCGGTGCACGGCATTCATGGTCTTGAACACGAGATCACTGGGCATAACGCGACTCTAGAGGTGGTTAAAGTTCCGTCCAATATCCGGCTTGCCGAGGGAGTGCACTGCTTCAATGACCCGCCGCAATTGGCTGCTGTTCGCCGCGATGTGCATCATTTGGGGCATTCCCTACCTGCTCATTCGGATCGCGGTGCGTGACATCTCACCGGCCGACCTGGTGTTCGCCCGGACTAGCATCGCGGCGCTGATCCTGCTGCCGATCGCGCTGCGCCGACGTGAATTGCAACCGGTGCTACGACGCTGGCGCCCGCTGCTGGCCTTCACGGTGGTCGAGGTGGCGGCACCGTGGCTGTTGTTGTCGGATGCCGAGACGAAGCTGTCCAGCTCGTTGACCGGCCTGCTCATCGCGGCGGTGCCGCTAGCCGGAGTGCTCATGCTGCGCGTGATCGGCGATCACCAGCCGATCCAGCCTAGTACGCTGGTCGGCCTGCTGATGGGCCTCCTCGGGGTGGCCGCGTTGGTCGGCCTCGATGTTCACCAGCTCAACGCATTCGGCCTGTTCGAGATCGCCCTGGTAGTGCTGGGCTATGCGCTCGGCCCGATCATCCTCAGCCGCACCCTGAGCGATCTGCCGAGCATCGGGGTGATAACCGCATCGCTGTCGATAACCGCGGTGGTCTACCTGCCCTTTGTGGTGCTCGACCCGCCGAAGCAGCTGACCGGCGAGTCGATCGCCAGCGTGCTGGTACTCGCGTCGGTGTGCACCGCCCTGGCGTTCGTGGTGTTCTTCGCCTTGATCGCGGCGATCGGGCCGGCCCGGGCGGTGGTGATCACCTACGTCAACCCGGCGGTGGCGATGCTGCTCGGCGTCATCGCGTTGGGCGAGAAGTTCACCGCCGGCATGGCGGTCGGATTCCCGCTGATCCTGGCCGGGTCCATTCTCGGAGCCCGACGCCGAGCGGTCAGCGAAGGGTCCGAACCCGCACTGGCCGACGTGCGCGACCCGGCGGCGGCCATCCCGTCCAACGCGCCCAGCTGATCTGTTGCCGCGGCCGGACGGCCCGGGGCACAGTGGTGCGGTGAGTTCACGCTGGCACGACCTAAGTCCGCGCGCCCGCCGGTTGATCCTTGCCATCGGGACGGTCGAGGGCATCCTGAAGATCGCCGCTCTGATCGACCTCGCGCGACGGCCGGCCAGCCAGATCCGGGGCTCTAAGTTGCGCTGGGCGGTGTCGATCACCTTGATCAATTCGGCAGGTGCGGTGCCGATCCTGTACTTCCTTCGAGGCAGGGCTCCGGAAAGGCCGTGACGCACCGCAGCAGGCGCCGCCGGCGGTTCAGCGTAGTTAGCTGGCGAAGTAGCCGCCCGGCGTTTCGCCGTCCAGACCCAGCGCGACGGCCGCGCGTCCGGCGATCGGACCGATCAGGTTGCCGGTGCCGTTGTAGCCACCGCAGGCCACCACACCCGGTCGGACCTCGCTGACCACCGGCTTGCCGTCCTTGGTATAGCCGGCCGACGCGGCCCAGCGGTGAGTCACCGTCACCGAGCCGGTCCCGGCGAACCGGGCGGCGATCCGCTCGGTCCAGCCCTGAACCACCGGCGTCGGCTCGGTCTCGGTGGTCCACTCGGCGGCCAGGTCTTGGTCCCGGCCGCCGCCGACATACAGCCGGCCTGTCTCATCCTGCTGGGCATAGTCGTAACCCCACCGCCCGTACACCGGGCAGGGCAGCCGACCCGGCGCGACCGGGGCGGTGGCCAGCATCTGCAACCGGGTGGTGCGCACCCGGCCGGCAAGCTCGGGTAGCACGAGTTCCAGCTTGCCGTCGACCGCAACCACCACCAGGCCGGTCGTCACCGAACCGGCAGCGGTCCGCACCAGCCCGGTTTCCAGCGATACCACCGGGCTGTTCTCGAACAGCCGAGCCTCAGCCTGGTAGCACGATGCCAGCCCCAGAGCACGCCGCGCCGGGTTCATCGCCGCGTCGTCCGGCAGGAACAGGCCCTCACCCAGCGGCCCGGCATACCACTCGGCAGCGATCTCGTGCTCGGTCAGTACCTTCAACTGGTCGCGGCAATCGGCCAATTCTCGATCCCGGTCGGCTGCCTCGGCCTGATCCACCGGCTCACCGGGCAAGCCCGCCAGCCGGATCGAACCGATCCGGCGGATCACCTCCGGTCCCAGCAGGTCGAACAATGCCGTTATCTCATCGAGTGATTGCCGATACAGCTGAAGCGCCGAATCCAATCCCCAGCCGGTCGCGGCATGGTGCACGCCGATCGCCGGCCCGCCCAGCAGGAAGCCACCGTTGCGTCCGGCCGCACCGGCAGCCACCCGGCCCGCGTCGATGCCGACCACCGACAACCCGCGGCGCAGCACCTCGCCGACCGCGGCCAATCCGCTGCCGCCGAGGCCGACCACGCAGACGTCCGCACGGACGGCCGAGTCCAGCACCGGCAGGCCCGGCCACGCCGCGACCACCGGATCTACGTCCCAGCCGACTGAAACCACTTACAGCACCTTAGACAGGAACGCCTTCGTCCGCTCGTGTTGCGGATTGCTGAGCACCGACCGAGGCTCGCCGGCTTCCACCACCACACCGGCGTCCATGAACACCAACGAGTCGGCCACCTCGCGAGCGAAACCCATCTCATGGGTCACCACAATCATCGTCATGCCGCCGCGCGCCAGCTGCCGCATCACGTCCAGCACCTCACCGACCAGTTCCGGATCCAGCGCCGAGGTCGGCTCGTCGAACAACATCAACTTCGGATCCATGGCCAACGCCCGGGCAATCGCCACCCGCTGCTGCTGACCCCCGGACAGCTGCGCTGGATAGGCTTTGGCCTTATCCGACAGGCCGACCTGGGCAAGCAGCTGCGCGCCCCGTTGCCGAGCCACCTCCTTGGACAGCTTCTTCACCCGGATCGGGGCCTCGATGATGTTCTCCAGCGCGGTCAGGTGCGGGAACAGGTTGAACCGCTGGAACACCATGCCGATGTCCCGGCGCTGTCGGGCAGCGGCCTTGGCGGCCATCTCATGTAGCTTGCCACCCCGCTCGACGTAACCGACCAGCTCCCCATCTACCCACAGCCGGCCGGCGCTGATCAACTCCAGGTGGTTGATGCAACGCAGGAACGTCGACTTGCCCGAGCCGGACGGGCCGACCAGGCACATCACCTCGCCGCGCTTGACCGACAGCGTGATGCCCTTGAGCACCTCCAACGCGCCGAAGTGCTTACGCACCTGTTCGCTGTGGACCATTGCCACGTCGGCGGTGCTCATCAGAGGTGCGTCCCGCGCAGCAGGCCGGCCTGGGCGTTGGCCAGCTCCTGCAGCTGCTTGGCCGACATCCGCCGGGACGCCCCGCGCGCGAAGTACCGCTCCAGGTAGAACTGCCCGACCATCAATATCGAGGTGAAGAACAGGTACCAGGCCGAGGCCACCAGCAGCATCGGGATCGGGTTGAAGGTCTCCACCGACAGGTCCCGAGTTCGGCTGTACAGCTCGGCGGTGTAGGGCACCGCGATCACCAGCGAGGTGGTCTTCAGCATCGAGATCAGCTCGTTGCCGGTCGGCGGGATGATCACCCGCATCGCCTGCGGCAGCACGATCCGGCGGGTGCTCAGCGCCCAGGACATGCCGAGCGCCCGGGCGGCCTCCTCCTGGCCCTCGTCCACGCTGCTGATACCGGCCCGGACGATCTCGGCCATGTAGGCAGCCTCGTTCAGGCCCAGGCCGAGGAAGGCGAAGAAGAACGCCGCCTCCAGGTGCTGGATGTTGTAGTGCGCGAACTGGTGAACGAACGGGATGCCGAGGTCCA
>DATFHF010000073.1:0-84061 GCA_035248685.1 Jatrophihabitans sp. | reverse complement strand
CGGCCGTCCAGCGGCCCAGTACGGCATCGAACTCGGTCAGGAACTGCGCCAGCAACACCGACCGGTCCAGTTGTCGGCTGCTCTGAAGAGCAAGTGAGGTCGCGGTGGCCACCGGTAATTCGGCTGCGGTCAGCGTCACGTTGAGCCCGACCCCGACCACCACCGCATCGTCGGTTGCCTGCGCCAGGATGCCGGCCACCTTGCCGTCGTCCGGGCCCAGCAGCAGGTTGTTCGGCCACTTCAGCCGGGCGCCGGCACCGACCGCACGGCACAGGGCCAGCCCGGCCAGCAGCGGCAGCCAGCCCCAGGCGGCCACCGGGACGGTCGGGCGCAATAGCATCGAGAAGGTCAGGCCGGCTCCGCGCGGGCTGCTCCACTGCCGGTCCAGCCGGCCCCGGCCGCCGGTTTGCAGCTCGGCGGCCAGCACGGTGCGGTCCGCGGCCCCGGCGGCCGCTGCCACCAGCAGGTCGCTGTTGGTGGACCCGGTGCTCGCTACTACGGACAGCTGCCAGCCGCCGACGGCCAGCCGGTTGATCTCAGCTAGGTCCAGCGGGGCGCGGGGATCCTCGGGCACCGCCATATTGTCTCCTGCCAGTTGCCGACAGTGCCGGTCTGGTAGCCGCGCTAGGCTCATTGCCCATGAGTGCTGAGTCCGTCCCCCCGGTCAACGAGCCGGATCCGCATAGCACCGCGGGCAAGCTCGCCGAGCTGGAGCGGCGCTACGACGAGGCAGTGCACGCCGGCTCGGCCCGAGCGGTCGAGAAGCAACATGCCAAAGGCAAGCGCACCGCTCGGGAACGGGTAATGATGCTGCTCGACGAGGATTCCTTCGTCGAGTTCGACGAACTGGCCCGGCATCGGTCCACTACGTTCGGGATGGCCGACCGCCGCCCGTACGGCGACGGGGTGGTGACCGGCTACGGCACGGTGGACGGCCGTCCGGTCTGCGTTTTCAGCCAAGACGTTACGGTGTTCGGCGGCGCACTCGGTGAGGTGTACGGCGAGAAGATCGTCAAGATCCAGGACTTCGCGCTGCGCAACGGCTGCCCGCTGATCGGCATCAACGAGGGCGGTGGCGCGCGGATCCAAGAGGGCGTGGTTTCCCTCGGCCTGTACGGCGAGATCTTCTATCGCAACGTGCAGGCCTCCGGGGTGATCCCGCAGATTTCGCTGATCATGGGGGCAGCCGCGGGCGGCCACGTCTACTCACCGGCGCTGACCGATTTCGTAGTGATGGTCGACCAAACCTCGCAGATGTTCATCACCGGCCCGGACGTGATCAAGACCGTCACCGGCGAGGACGTGAGCATGGAGGACCTAGGTGGTGCCCGGGTACACAACACCACCTCCGGTAACGCCCACTATCTGGGCAGTGACGAGCAGGACGCGATCGACTACGTCAAGGCCCTGTTGTCCTACCTGCCTGCCAACAACATGGATCTGCCGCCGGCGTTCGACGCACCGGCCGAGCTGGCGGTCACCGAGGACGACGAGTTCCTGGATTCCTTCATTCCGGATTCGGCCAATCAGCCCTATGACATCCACACCATCGTCGAACGCCTCGTCGACGACGGGGAGTTCCTCGAAGTGCATGCGCTGTTCGCACCGAATATCGTCTGCGGTTTCGCTCGGGTCGAAGGCGCGCCGATCGGTGTTGTCGGCAACCAGCCGCTGCACTTCGCCGGCTGCCTGGATATCAACGCATCGGAAAAGGCAGCGCGGTTCGTCCGTACCTGCGACGCGTTCAACATCCCGGTACTGACCCTGGTGGACGTGCCAGGCTTCCTGCCCGGTACCGATCAGGAATGGCAGGGCATCATCCGGCGCGGCGCCAAGCTGATCTTCGCCTACGGTGAGGCCACCGTCCCGAAGATCACGGTGATCCTCCGCAAGGCATTCGGCGGCGCGTACGACGTGATGGGTTCCAAGCACCTGGGCGCCGACGTCAACCTGGCCTGGCCGACCGCGCAGATCGCGGTGATGGGTGCCCAGGGCGCGACGAACATCTTGTACCGCAAGGAGTTGTCTGCGCTGGAAGATCGTCCGGACGAGCAGGAGAGCCGGCGCGCCGAGCTGGTCGGCGAGTACGAGGACACCCTGGTGAACCCGTACGTCGCGGCCGAACGTGGTTATGTCGACACGGTAATCCCGCCCTCGCAGACCCGGGCGCTACTGGTGAAATCGCTGCGGATCCTGAAGACCAAGCGGCAGACCCTGCCGCCGAAGAAGCACGGCAACATCCCGCTATGACAGCCGACCGACCGGACGAAGAACAGCCGGACGAGCTTGCGGACAGCCGACCGGTGCTGCGGATAGTCGCCGGCAATCCGACCGATGCCGAGTTGGCCGCGGTCACCGCCGTGCTACTGAGCCGGGCCGCTGGCACCGGAACCGCTGACCCGCCGACTCGGCCAACCGGCTGGTCCGACCTGTCGTTGCGGCTCCGGCAACCGCCGCCGGCCGGTCCGGACGCCTGGCGCAACTCCCGCTGGGTATAGGCCGTCCATTCCGGCATTGTGCGGCCCGAGATGGCGGTTTTCGGCCGGCGCGCCGCCTGCTCGGGCCGCACAATGCCGCCAGGTTCAGGGCAGCGGGTACGGCAGGGTCAGTCCGTCCAACACGTCGGCGCAGCCGCAACCACCCTGGCCCTGCTCGGCGGGCAGCTCGGCCAGCGTCGCCACCAGCAATTGCCGCATCCGAGGCAGGTTCAGCGCGAACATCTCCAGCACCTGGGCGTGGGTGACACCGGTGCCGGCCTCGACCCCGGCGTCGTGGTCGGTGACCAGGCACAGCGAGGTGAAGCACAGCGCCAGCTCCCGGGCCAGCGTCGCCTCGGGCATCGCCGTCATGCCGATGATGGATGCCCCGGTGCGTTGCAGGTCCACCGATTCGGCGCGGGTGGAGAACCGTGGGCCGTTGATCACCGCCAGGGTGCCCGTCCCGACCAGATTTTCACCTGCTGCCCCGGCAGCCCGGATCGCCGCGGCCCGGCCGACCGGGCAGTACGGGTCGGCGAAGCTGAGGTGCGCCACGCCCCGATCGTCGTCGCTGTAGGTGTGCGGCCGTCCCCAGGTCCGGTCGATGATCTGGTCGGGCAGCACCAACCGGCCGGGCCCGAGATCGGCGCGGAGCGATCCGACCGCCGATGCGGTCACCAGTTGGCGCACGCCCAGCGAGCGCAGTGCGTACACGTTCGCCCGGTACGGCACCCGGTGCGGCGGGAAGCGGTGGTCGGCCCCGTGCCTCGGCAGGAAGGCGACCCGGCGGCCGGCGATGGTGCCGAGCGTCACCGCATCACTGGGCCGGCCGTACGGAGTGTCGACCTCAATGGTTTCGGCGTCGTCCAGCAACGAGTAGAAACCGGAACCGCCGATAACCCCGAACTCCGCGCCTGCCGTCATGTCGACACCGTATCGAGCCGGTTTTGGCTATCCCGTGTCGGACAGGCGATACTAGGTTTACTAGGACGTCCAAGCATTGGGAGCGCCAGATGCAGCGCAAGCATTACGACTCCGACCACCTGGCCTTCGCCGACGCGGCTCGGACGTTCATCGCCAAGGAGATGCTGCCGAGCTATCTGGACTGGGAGTCGGCCGGCCTGGCGCCCCGCGAGCTGTTCACCGCGGCCGGCCGGAACGGCTTTCTCGGCATGCAGATTCCGGAGCA
This sequence comes from Jatrophihabitans sp., assembly GCA_035248685.1. Lineage (GTDB taxonomy): Bacteria > Actinomycetota > Actinomycetes > Mycobacteriales > Jatrophihabitantaceae > Jatrophihabitans_A. The sequence continues at coordinate 80,395 of DATFHF010000073.1, read as the reverse complement.
GTACGGCGGCGGTGGGGTTGCCGATTTCCGGTTCAACCAGATCCTCGGCGAGGAGCTGATGCTGGCCGGTGTCGGCGGTGCGGGTCTCGGCATCACGCTGCACAACGACATCTGTCTGCCGTATTTCCTGAGCTACTGCACCGACGAGCAGAAGCAGCGCTGGTTGCCCGGTATCGCTTCCGGTGAGCTGATCACCGCGGTGGCGATGACCGAGCCAGGCGCGGGCTCTGACCTGTCCGGCATCCGGACGTCCGCGGTGGCCGACGGTGACGACCTGATCGTCAACGGCTCGAAGACCTTCATCACCAATGGCATCAATGCCGATCTGGTAATCACCGCGGTGCGTACCTCCGCCGAGAAGCACCGCGGCCTGTCGCTGGTCATCATCGAGCGGGGCATGGCCGGCTTCGAGCGGGGCCGTAACTTGGACAAGCTCGGCATGCACTCGCAGGACACCGCGGAGCTGTCGTTCACCGACGTGCGGGTGCCGCGCGAGAACGTGCTCGGCGATATCGGTTCCGGCTTCCTCGGCCTGGTCTCGAACCTGCCTCAGGAACGGATGTCGATCGCTATCTCGGGGGTGGCCGGGGCGCGGGCCGCGCTGAACTGGACCATCGACTATGTCCGGGAACGCAAGGCGTTCGGCAACACGATCGGCTCGCTCCAGAACACCCGGTTCGTGCTGGCCGAGGTGGCTACCGAGGTGGATGTCACCCAGGCCTACATCGACCGGTGCGTGGACGCGCTATTGGTTGGCGATCTGACGCCCGAGGACGCGGCCAAGGCCAAGTGGTGGGCGACCGAGCTCCAGGGTCGGGTGGCCGACAAGTGCCTTCAGCTGCATGGCGGTTACGGCTACATGCAGGAGTACCCAATCGCGCGGGCCTACGCCGACGCGCGGGTGACCCGGATCTACGGCGGCGCCACCGAGATCATGAAGGAGATCATCGGCCGGTCGATGAAGCTCGGCTAAGTCCTTCTTAGCTCTTCGCCCCGGTGGCATTTTGGCCACGCTGGACGTGGTCAGATTTCCACTCGTTGGCCCCTGATTGGAGACGGTGTGCGCTTCGTGCTGGCCTCGGCCTCCCCCGCCCGGCTGCAAACGCTGCGCGCAGCGGGTGTCGAGCCCGAGGTGATCCTTTCCGGGGTGGACGAGGAAGCGATCACCGCTGATTCGGCGGCCGAGCTGGTGCAGGCGCTGGCGAGTGCGAAGGCTCGTTCGGTGACTACCCGGATTACTGGGTCGGCGTTGTTGCTCGGCTGCGACTCGCTGCTGGAACTGGACGGTGTCGCCCTAGGCAAGCCGGCCTCGGCCGAGGAAGCGGTGCTGCGCTGGAAATCGATGCGCGGGCACACCGGGACACTGCACACCGGCCACACCCTGATCGAGGTCCTGGACGGGGTAGCCGCTCGCCGGGTGGAGCGGGTAGCCAGCACGTTAGTGCGGTTCGCTTCGCCGTCCGATGCCGAGATCGAGGCCTATGTGGCCACCGGTGAGCCACTGAAAGTGGCCGGGGCGTTCACCATCGACGCGCTGGGCAGCTGGTTCGTCGAATCAATCGCCGGCGATCACCACAATGTGGTCGGCCTGTCCTTGCCTCTACTGCGCCTGATGCTGCTCGACCTCGGCTACGCCATCACCGACCTACCGGCTAAGGTTGCTTAGGTCATCGGACGCCTTTGCTCCATCGTTCTCCCCCATTCTGAACTCGGTAGGCTGGCGGAGGCTCGACCACAGTATGGGAAATTTTTTGCGAACAACCGGCAGGCCTTCCGCCATGAATTTGTCCAGGTCGGCGGCGCTCGCAAGCTTTGCGGTCAGGCAGAATACCTGGCGCTCCGCGCTGTCACCGCCAACGCGGATGAGCTGGGTTTCTATACAATCCTGGTCAAGGTGAAGCAGGTTAAGGAGGTTACGAAGCGCTTCCATGAAATCCTCATGCGTACCCTGCAGCATACTTTCAAGGAACGAAAGCCATTCGGGTCGAGTGTCGATATCCCATAACGCAAGCCAGGTGAAATCCTTTTTCGAGCCATAGGGCAACGTTGCGGTGCTTAGCTTCTCCAGGGGCGCGGCGAGCCGAGTAGACAGTTCCCGCCGAGCCTCCTCATTGTACTGTTCGGTAGCACTCCAATCGATAGGCTGCATAGCAAGCGACCTGACATCCATCAACAATTTGTACCCGAGTGCAATGTATCCCCGGTGGGCTTCCCAAAGGTCACGTTCTGACGCCGCTCTATACCAGAGATTATGCCGGGTGGTCAGCACATTCTGCATCTGTTCCTGTAGCTGAACGAGTTGATTTACTAAATGTTCAAGATCCTCCTGATCGACGGCCAGAAACAGCTTCATCCTCTGTTGGCTCATTTCACGATAGTTATCCATCCACTCCGCCAGCACTTGGTCGGCGTGTTGGCGGATCTGGGGGACCCTTCCACCAAGGTCGGGAAAGTGCTCGGGAATGTAGGCAGCCAAGTAGGACGCGTTCAGTGTCTTGTCCAGCGCATCAAGGAATGGGAGGACCTGTTCTCTACGGTATTTATTCAGACGATCGCGCTCCTGTGACCGCTCCGCGCGCTCTTCGGCTAGTTGCGCCGCTCGCTCGGCGCCGCGCAGCTTCTCATGCTCAAGTTCCCTCTGCGCGCTCGCCGAACGACGACTTTGGTAAACAGCTACGCCGGCCGCTATCAGTGCGACCAGAAGAGATGCTGTGAACGAAAGCCAATTAGCCCACATCGTGCCACCTGCCAGGCTCACCGTCTGGACGCCACCGTTGTAGGCCTTCGATGATTGGACGGACTTGGCGGCGGTCGTTCTTAGAGTATCGCCGACCACGCTGCGAAGTTATAGCGTCGGATTAGGCGAAGAGGATGTACTAACTACTTGTCGGGTTGATCATTCTGCGGCAGGTACCACGGCGGGCGCTGTGTCGATCGGCAAAGTAGCGGGTGGATGCGCCCCCACCCGATGCCACCTCTTGTGTTGCCTAACTCGCCCGGCCGGCCAGGTCCAACGAGCCTTCAGCCGTCACACGACTTAGACCGGGGGGACGCCGTGTCGCTTGTCGGGCAGCGGCCGCGACTTGCCAGTCAACGCCGCGAATCGTCGAACTAGCTCAGCCCGCAGCTCGGACGGGCTGATGATGGCATCGATGACCAGATCCGAGGCCAGCCGCAGCAGGTCGACGTCCGCCTCGTACTCGGCTCGCCGGTCCTTGATGAACCGTGCCCGTTCCTCATCGTCGGAGATTTCCGCGATTTTATTGGCATAAACGGCGTTGACCGCAGCCTCCGGACCCATCACCGCGACCCGAGCGGTCGGCAGCGCGATACACGCGTCCGGCATGAAGCCGGGGCCGGCCATCGCGTATAGCCCGGCCCCGTACGCCTTGCGCACTATCACCGACAGCTGCGGCACGTTCGCCTCGGACACCGCGGTGATCATCTTCGCCCCGTGCCGGATGATGCCCTGCCGCTCCACCTCGGAGCCGATCATGAACCCCGGCACGTCGGCCAGGTACAGCAGCGGGACGTTGAACGCGTCGCAGAGCGAGATGAACCGCGCCGCCTTGTCGGCCGAGTCACCGAACAGCACTCCACCGCGCACTGCCGAGTTATTCGCCAGCACCCCGACCGGGTGGCCGTCCAACCGGCCCAGGCCGGTGATCAGCTCGGCGGCGAACTCCGGCTTCACCTCGAAGAACGAGTCGTCGTCGACCAGCCCCTCAATAACCAAGTGCATGTCGAACGGCACCGACTCGGCCACCGGAACCACATCGTCGGCCAGCTCCACCAGCGGCGGCTCGGCCGCATACGACGGCACCGCCGAACGCCAATTGCCCGGCAAATACGAGAAGAACAGCTTCGCCTGCTCGATGGCATCCGCGTCGTCGACGGCGAGGTTGTCGCCACATCCGGAGACGGTGGCATGCATCCGAGCCCCGCCCATCTCCTGAAGGCTGACCTTCTCCCCCACCACCATCTCGGCCATCCGCGGCGAGCCGAGGTACATCGAGGCGTTGGCCTCCACCATGATCACGATGTCGCAGAACGCCGGGATGTAGGCGCCACCGGCCGCCGACGGGCCGAACAGGCAGCAAATCTGGGGTACCTTGCCGGACAGCGCGACCTGGTTGTGAAAGATCCGTCCCGCCCCGCGCCGACCGGGGAACAGCGCCACCTGATCGGTGATCCGCGCCCCGGCCGAGTCGATCAGCCAGAACACCGGCAGCTCTTCGACCAACGCTCGTTCGGTCACCCGGATGATCTTTTCCACCGTCCGGGCGCCCCAGGAGCCGGCCTTGACGGTCGGGTCATTGGCCACCACCAGCGCCGGACGACCGTCGATCAGGCCCTGCCCGGTGACCACCCCGTCCGCCGGCAAGCCCACAGCTACCGCGTTGGCCAGCTGGGAGTCCTCGACGAAGGAGCCCTCGTCGAACAGCAGCCCGATCCGATCGCGGACGTACAACTTGTCGGCCGCGGCAAGCTTCGCGGCCGCCTTGGCGTGCGGTGCCAGGGTGGCCTCGCGCGCCGCGGCTACCTTGTCGGCGTCTGACATCGAACCTGAAGCCTCCTTCGGCGGAAAGGCAGAAAGCAGAAAGCTACTCGACCGGCAGGCCGAGTGCGCGGGCGATGACCATCCGCTGCACCTCGGAAGTGCCTTCGCCGATCTCCAGGATCTTGGCGTCCCGGTAAAACCGAGCCACCGGGTACTCCTCCATGAACCCGTACCCGCCGAAGACCTGGGTGGCGGTGCGGGTGGCCGACACGGCCGCCTCCGTCGAATACAGCTTGGCGATTGCCGCCGCCTGCTTGACCTGAGCAGCCGGCCGACCGGCGTCCTTCAACCAGGCCGCCTTATAGGTGAGCGTCCGGGCCGCCTCGACCGCCACCGCCAGGTCGCTAATCGCGAAGGCAATGGCCTGTCGCGAGCCGATCGGCTTGCCGAAGCTGTGGCGTTCCTTGGCGTACCGCACCGACTCCTCAAGACAGGCCTGGGCCAGCCCGACCGCGAGGGCGGAGATCGCGATCCGGCCGTCGTCCAGGATCGCCAGGAACTGCTTGAAGCCGGCACCGCGGCTGCCGATCAGGTTCGCCTCCGGCACCCGGCAGTCGTCGAAGACCAGGCCGTGCGTGTCAGAAATCCGCCAGCCGAGCTTGTCGTAGGCCGGCTGCACTTCAAATCCGGGCGTCCCGCTCGGCACGATGATCGCCGAGATCTCCGGCCGGCCATCGGTGGTGCCGGTTCGGGCGGTCACCGTCACACAGGACGTGATGGACGTGCCGGAGTTGGTGATGAACGCCTTGGCGCCGTTGATGACCCACTCACCGTCCACTAGTTCGGCCCGGGTGCGGGTGGCGCCGGCGTCCGAGCCCGCCTCCGGCTCGGTCAGCCCGAACCCGGACAGCGCCCGACCGGCGACCAGGTCCGGCAGCCACTGCTCCTTCTGCGCCTGCGAGCCGAAGGTCAGGATCGGATTGATGCCGAGCCCGACCCCCGCCGACAGGGTGATTCCGATCGATTGGTCGACCCGGCCGAGCTCCTCGATCGCCACGCACAGCGAGCTGAAGTGCGGCTCGCCCGCCGAGCCGGGCTGCACCGACCCGCCGAACTCTTCGGGCACCACCAGGCCGAACAGGCCGAGGTCGCCCATCTTGGGAATCAGTTCGGTCGGAAAGTAGTGCTCCCGATCCCAGCGGGCCACCTGCGGGGCGACCTCGGACTCGGCGAACTCTCGGACGACCTTGCGGAATAGTTCGAGATCGGCGGACAACTCGAAGGACATGGCGGGCTCCTAGGCGGTTACATTGACGTTTACGTCAACGTAAGGATTACTATAGCTCGCATGAGCGTGCAGACGGAAGCCAAGACCTGGACGGTCGGTGAACTGGCCGACGAGCTGGGTGTGACTACCCGCACACTTCGGTTCTACGAGGCCGAAGGACTGGTGGCGCCGGCTCGCTCCGGCAGCGCCCGGGTCTACGACCACCGGGACCGGGCCCGACTGCGGCTGATCCTGCGCGGCAAGCGCTTCGGCATGTCGCTGTCGGAGATCCGCGAGATCGTCGAGATGTACGACGGGGCAGCAAGCTCAGAACGCAAGCAGTTGGAGATGCTGCTGGACCGGCTCGGCGAGATCGCCGACGACCTGCGGGCCCGGCAAGCTGATCTGGCCCGCACTCTGACCGAAGTCACCGAGGTGGCGGCGCTGTGCCGGGACCGGCTCGGACAACTGCCCGGTGCTCGGTAACCTTCAGCCAACCGACGCCGAGACCATCGACCCGCCGCAACCAGGAGGCAACCGCATGCGCAAGGTGCTCATCGCCAACCGTGGTGAGATCGCCGTCCGGGTCGTCCGCGCCGCCCGCGATGCCGGCCTGGCCAGCGTCGCGGTGTACGCCGACCCGGACCGGGACGCACTGCACGTCCGGATGGCCGACGAGGCATTCGCGCTGGGCGGCAACACCCCGGCCGAGTCGTACCTGGTGATCGACAAGGTGATCGCGGCGGCGGCCAAGTCCGGGGCGGATGCGGTGCACCCGGGCTACGGCTTCCTCAGCGAGAACGCCGACTTCGCCCAGGCGGTGCTCGATGCCGGCCTGACCTGGATTGGGCCGCCCCCGCAGTCGATTCGCGATCTCGGTGACAAGGTGACCGCTCGCCACATCGCGCTGCGCGCCGGTGCACCACTGGTGCCGGGAACCAAGGATCCGGTGGCCGGCCCGGAGGAGGTGCTGGCCTTCGCCGAGGAGCACGGCCTGCCGGTTGCGATCAAGGCGGCCTTTGGCGGTGGCGGCCGCGGGCTGAAGATCGCGCACACCATGGCCGAGATTCCGGAGCTGTACGCCAGCGCCGTGCGGGAGGCGGTCAGCGCGTTCGGCCGCGGCGAGTGCTTCGTCGAGCGCTATTTGGAACGGTCCCGGCACGTGGAAGCGCAGGTGCTGGCCGACACCCACGGCAACGTGATAGTCGTCGGCACCCGCGACTGCTCGTTGCAGTGGCGCAACCAGAAACTGGTCGAGGAGGCGCCGGCCCCGTTCCTGACCGACGAGCAGCGTGAGCGGATCCACAGTTCGGCCAAGGCTATCTGCCGGCAGGCCGGCTATCACGGCGCCGGCACGGTGGAGTACCTGGTCGGCAACGACGGCGTGATCAGCTTCCTCGAGGTGAACACCCGGCTTCAGGTCGAGCACCCGGTCAGCGAGGAGACCACCGGGCTGGACCTGGTGCGCGAGCAGTTCCGGATCGCCGACGGCGAACCGTTGCGAATCACCGAGGATCCCACGGCGCGAGGGCATGCCTTCGAGTTCCGGATCAACGGCGAGGATCCGGGACGAGGCTTCCTGCCGGCACCCGGCGTGATCACCAACTACCGGGAGCCGGCCGGCCCCGGGGTACGGATGGATTCCGGCGTGGAGGCCGACTCCACCGTCGGCGGCGCGTTCGACTCGTTGCTGGCCAAGCTGATCGTCTGGGGCGAGAGCCGGGACGAGGCGCTGGCCAGGGCGCGTCGAGCGCTGGACGAGTACGTCGTGGACGGAATGGCCACCGTGCTGCCGTTCCACCGCGCGGTGGTGCGCGACCCGGCGTTCGCCCCGGCCGACGGCGCCCCGTTCACGGTCTTCACCCGCTGGATCGAGACCGAGTTCGACAACCGGATTGCGCCGTTCGCCGGCGCCGAACCGGTCGGCGCGGAGGGCGCCGAGCGGGAACGGCTGGTGGTCGAGGTGGACGGCCGGCGGCTGGAGGTGACACTGCCGGCGGACTTCGCCGTGACGGCCGGCAGCGGCGCCGGTGCTAAGAAGGCCGCGCCGAAGCGCTCGGCCACCCGGAAATCCGGTGCAGCCGCCTCCGGGGACGCCCTCACCGCCCCGATGCAGGGCACCATCGTCAAGGTAGCGGTGAGCGAGGGTGACACCGTCGCCGCCGGCGACCTGGTGGTGGTGCTGGAGGCGATGAAGATGGAGCAGCCGATCAACGCCCACAAGGCCGGCACTGTGACCGGGCTGAACGCCGAGGCCGGCGCGGTGGTGGCTTCCGGCGCGGTGCTCTGCGAGCTCAAGGACTGAGCTCTCAGCTCAGCCTCGATTGTGCAACGTTCTCCGGCTGTGAGCCGGAGAAGTTGCACAATCGGGGGGATGGGTGATCAACGGCAGGCCGGCTTCTCCTGGGCAAGGCCGGACGAGGTAAGAGCGCGCGGCAACCGGTTCGCGCGCTGGCGTCGACGGTTCGACTACGTCTCCTGGTCCGACATAGCGGTGGCGGTAGTGGTCATCGCCGTCTTCGACCTGGTGATCGGCCTGGTCATTTCTGGTTACTTCTCCGCGCACTGCCGCGACATCTGCACCCTGCACCAGCAGGCGCACCAGGACCGGATGCTGCTCTTCCTGGTCCCCATCCTGCTCGGCTTACCGCCGGTGCTATTGGCGCTGTGGATCGGACGGCTGCGGGTGCTGATCGCGGCCGTCCAAGCCGTCGTCTGCGCCGCTCTGGTGACTCACGCCGCACTGGACCTGCACACCGTGAACTCGCACATCAACGGCACGGCGCGATGTTGGAGCGACCAGTACTCAGCCAAGAACTGCCCGTGGGGGCCGGTCTAACCCGCCTGTTAGGCGAGCACGGCCTCAATTTCCAGGCTGATGCTGATCTTGTCGCCGATCACCACACCGCCACCGTCCAGCGGCAGCTCGATGTCGACGCCGAAGTCCTTGCGGCTGATCTCGGTGGTGGCCGAGAAGCCGATCCGGGTGCCGCCGAAGGCGTCCGGGCCGATGCCGTTCAGCTCGAGCTTCAGCGCCACATTGCGGGTATGACCCTTCAGGCTGAGGTCGCCGTACAGCACGAAATCGTCGCCGGCCGCCTCGATGCCGGTCGAACGGAAGGTCATGGTGGGGTACTTCTCCACCTCGAAGAAGTCGGCCGAGCGGATGTGATCGTCCCGCTGGGCGTTGTTGGTGTCGATCGAGTTGAGGTCGATCTCAGCGGTCACCGTCGACTCGAGCGGGCGCTCAGCGGTGGTGATGGTGCCGGAGAAGGAGCCGAACCGGCCCTTCACCTTGCTCACCATCATGTGCCGGACCGAGAAGGAAACGTCTGAGTGCACCGGGTCGATGTTCCAGGTCCCGACGAGGTAACCCGGGATGGTCGCTACTGAGGTCATGGCTGAGCTCCGATCTGGTTTAGTGTTCAACTATCGTCCGTTCAACCACGTCAAACTCCAAACAATTCCGCAAGCCGCCGCTCAGCCTCTCATCGGCGACGTACCAGCAGAGTTTGCAGGCCGGCTCCGACATCGCCGTCCAGGTCGGCCAGCCGGGACCGGGTCATCGCCATCCCCGCGCCGAGGCTAGTAACCGCATCCACCAGCAGCCATTCCCCGACGCCGGCGCGGAACAGGTGCAGGTCCAGATCCACGTTGGCGAAGGACCACTCATGCCAGCTCAGCTCGGCGGAGATACCGCTGGCCGAGTCCGCCAGCAACGCGGCCCGTTGCAGCGCCGACAGCGAGCGGCCGGCCAGCAGCGGGATGCGCGAGCGGATCCAGACTGCCGCCGGTCCCGGTCGCAGCGCCGAGCCGGTCACCCGTCGCCAGTCCAGCTGCCGCGCGTAGTGGAAGTGGTCGAAGGCGTCGAAGTCGAAGGGCGGCAGCGTGTTGGGATCAAGCCGATCCGGATGCGAAACAGCCCCGGGCTCGGCCGGTGGTTGCTCGCCCGGCGCCAGCAACCAGACCCGCGCGTGTAGGCAGCTGCGCTCGACGGTGCCCAGCTCGGCGGTGACCAGCACGCCGCTTCGGGACAGCCGGTTCACCCGGGCAGCAATCCGCAGCTCGGCAACCGGCACCGGGCCGATGAATTCCACTGCGGTGCGGGCCGCCACCAGGTCGTCCCGACCGGCTGCGCTGGCTGCCAACCGCTCGGCAACCAGCACCAGCAGCGCGCTCGGCGGGCCGCCGTGCTGGAGTTGCGGTGACCAGGGCCCACCGCAGGCCGGATTGCTGGTCACCGTCCCGCTGAGCTCGGATTGCGAGCCGGTGCCGGCCTGCTCGAGGCTCAGCTCGGAGTAGAAGGCGCTGTCCACCGCCCGACCCTAACGGTCAGACTGGTGTGGTGAGTCCCGCACCGAGCGAGCATCCGGGCGTGCTGCGCTGGCTGGCCTACGCCTTCGGTGCCACCTTGCCGGAACGCTTCCATGACTGGGTGTTCGCCGACCTCACCGGGCCGGACTGGCGACTGCGTGAGGTCGGCCGGATCATGCTGTTCGCCGTGCTACCGGTCACCGTGCTGCTGTTGCTGCCCGGGCCACTGGAGATCCGGATCTACGCCGCGTTGTTCGTGGTACTCGGCCCGCTGTTCGTCGGGTTGGCCTACGGCGACGAGCTGCGTGACCGGCGACTTCGCCAGCACGGCATGATGCCGCCGCAGGGCCCCGACCCGGATTGACCGGCACCCCTAAGTTTTGCGGCGGCCGGCGATCCGCGACATCATCTCGATCCGCTTGTCCGCCAGCGAGATCATCTCGTCGGTCCGGGCGGTGACGTGCGCCTGGTCGGCGCCGGGCGAGAACAGCATCGACCAGCCGTTCGGGCCTTCCAGCTCAGGCACCCGCTCCACCAGGTCCAGCCGGGACACGTGATGCACGCCGGCGAAGACGTGATCCTCGGTCACCACCGCCACCACCACATGATCCTCAGGCAGCTTTTGCACGTGCGCGAGGATCGCCTCGGAGTTGTCGGCGAAAACCCGAGCCGCCTGGATGGTGCGGCGTGACCGCTCGATTTGCTCCGGTGAGACGTCCATCGGTCGTAGTCCCTTCAGTTCTAGTCCAAGTCGTCGTGGTGCATGAGCTGGCGAGCCGCCTCGGTGACTGAGCCTGAAATAGAAGGGTAAACAGTGAAGGTGGCGGCCACTTGGTTGACGGTGAGGCCCAACTGCACGGCCATCGCTATCGGCTGGATCAGTTCGGAGGCTTGCGGCGCCACCACCGATCCGCCGATCACCACGCCGGTGGCCGGCCGGCAATACATCTTCACGTAGCCCTCCGCCACCCCCTGCATCTTGGCCCGGGCGTTGCCGGTCAGCGGCAGCACCACGGTGCGGGCCGGCACCAGGCCGGAGGTCACCGCGTCGTGTCCGATGCCCACGGTGGCGATCTCGGGATGGGTGAACACGTTGGCTGCGACCGTCTTCAACCGCAGCGGCTGCACCGCCTCACCGAGTGCGTGCCACATTGCGACCCGTCCTTGCATGGCGGCGACCGAGGCCAGCAGCAGCACGCCGGTGCAGTCACCGGCGGCGTAGATGCCCGGTACGGCAGTGCGGGAAACCCGATCGACCTGGACGAAGCCGGCCGGGTCGAGCGCCAGGCCGACGTGTTCCAGGCCGAGATCCGCGGTGTTGGGCACCGAACCCACGCACATCAGGGCATGCGAGCCGGGCACCGTTCGGCCGTCGGTCAGCTGGACCTCGACGCCGTCCGCGGTCCGGTTCACCGACGCGGCTCGGGCCTGCTTCATCAGCGTCCCGCCGTGCGCGGTGAACACCTGCTCGATGACGTCCGCGGCGTCCGGATCCTCGCCCGGCAGCACCTTCTGCCGACTGGACACCAGCGTGACCGGAACCCCCATTTCGCTGTACGCGGAGGCGAATTCCGCGCCGGTCACCCCGGAACCCACCACGACCAGGTGCCGCGGCAACTCCTTGAGGTCATAGACCTGGCGCCAGGACAGGATCCGCTCACCGTCCGGTTCGGCGCCCGGCAGCACCCGGGGCGTGCCACCGGTGGCCAGCAGCACCACGTCGGCGGCCAGCTGCTCCCGCCGGCCCGGCTCGACCTCGACGTCGATGTCGAAGGTCCGTCCCCGCTGGGTTTCGGCGAACCGGGCCCGGCCGCGGATCAGCGTCACACCGGCCCGGACCAACCGCTGGTGGATGTCGCTGGACTGGGTCGCCGCCAGCTCTCGGACTCGCTGGTTTACCAGCGCCAATTGCACGCTGACGTCAGGTCCGCCGGCGGTGCACACCCCGAGCGCCGGCGCGTCACGCATCGCGGTCACCTTCTCCGAGGTGGCGATCAGCGTCTTGGACGGCACGCAGTCATAGAGCACGCAGGCGCCGCCGATGCCGTCGGACTCCACCACGGTGACCTGAGCGTCCAGGCCGGCAGCGACCTGCGCCGCCTCGTAGCCGGCCGGACCGCCGCCGATGATCGCGATTCTCGTCACCCGGTCATTGTCCCGGGCCGCTCGAACCCCGAATCCCCGGGGCTCACGAGTTGGCCGGTGGAATCGGTACGCTGCCTAATCGTGCCCCTCTACGCCGCCTATGGATCCAATCTGGATCCGGCTCAGATGCGCACCCGGTGTCCGCATTCGCCGTTCGCCGGGACGGGCTGGCTACCGCATTGGCGGCTGACCTTCGGTGGCGAGGATCTCGGCTGGGAGGGTGCGCTGGCAACCCTGGTCGAGGAACCGGGCGGCGCGGTGTTCGTCGGCCTGTATGACATCACGCCGCGCGACCGAATCGCCTTGGATAAGTGGGAAAGCGCCGACACCGGGCTGTACCGCACCACCCGGCTGCGGGTGTCCACGCTGGAGGGCGATGTGCTGGCCTGGACCTACGTGCTCAACGGCTACGAGGGCGGCCTGCCGTCGGCCCGCTACCTCGGATTGATCGCCGAGGCTGCCGAGGCCGCCGGCGCACCGGCCGACTACGTCGAGGAGTTGCGCTCGCGCGCCTGCCGCTCGATCGGCTGATCCGGCAGTTAGCCGGTGACCGGCCGCCAGAGTTCGTCCAGGATCGCCGCGGTGAACCGCACGCCGATCGCCAGCGCCCGCTCGTCCAGGTCGAAGTCGGAGGTGTGCAGGTCGGGCAGCGGGGCCCCGCCGGGCGAGCGAACGCCCAGCCGAGCCAACGCGCCCGGCACCGTCTGGAGGTACCAGGCGAAGTCCTCGCCACCCATCGACTGCGGGGTGTCGGACACCGACTCCGGCCCGAACGCTGTGACCGCCGCCTGGGTTTGGACCGCCACCATGGTGCCGTCGTTGACGACCGCCGGCACCCCGGGGTCGTAATCGACCTTGATAGTGGCACCGGTCGGGGCAATCACCTGCTCAGCCAACTCGGTGACGATGTCGGACAGCTGGTCCCAGTACAGGCCGTCCAGCATCCGCAGGGTGCCGCTCAGCCGGCCGCTGGTGGGCACCGCATTCGGCGCCGAGCCGGCGGCGACCGACCCCCAGACCAGCGACACCGCGGCCCGCGGATCGATCCGCCGGGACAGCAGGCCGGGCAGCTCGGTGATGAGTTTGCCCAGTGCGTACACCACATCCACCGTCAGGTGCGGACGGGCGGTATGCCCACCGGGGCCGCACACCTCGATGTCCAGCTGATTGAACGAGGCGGTGATCGGGCCGGCCCGCAGCCCAAACCGGCCCACCTCGAGCTTCGGGTCGCAGTGCAACGCGAAGACGGCGCTCGCCCCGCGCAGCGCGCCGTCGGCCACCGCGGTGTCCGCGCCGCCGGGCATCCGCTCTTCGGCCGGTTGGAAGATCAGCCGCACCGAGCCGGGCAGTTCGTCGGCGGCGGTCAGGCAGCCGGCCACCCCCAGCAGGATGGCGGTGTGCGCGTCGTGCCCGCAGGCGTGGCAGGCACCGGGATTGCGCGAGGCGTACTCGACCCGCTTGCGGTCCAGCAGCGGCAGTGCGTCGATGTCTGCGCGTAACGCGACGTAATCCGGTCCCGGGCCGATGTCCACCAGCACGCCGGTGCCGCTGGACAACCTGCGGGGGGCCAATCCGAAGCCGGCCAGCGTGGTCATGATCAGTTCGGTAGTGCGGTGCTCCGCGAAGGCCACCTCGGGGTGGGTGTGCAGGTCCCGCCGCCAGTCGATCAGCTGCTGGCCATGGTCGGCCAGCCACCGCTGGGCCTGGTCGTGAAGTGAGCTCCGATGCACCTAAGCACCCTACCCGTCGTTATTAGGCGGGCGTTCGGCGGCGCGCCCGTGGTCGACCGCCGCGGCACCGAGACCGGCCACAATCTGCTCGGCGGCCTGGGCCGGGGTCAGCTCGCCGGCCAGCACTGCCCGTTCGGCCGCCGCGCTCAGCTGCCGGGCGGCCGGGGTGCGCAGCCGGTCCAGCAGCTGGTCACGCACCATCGAGCGGGTCCACTCCACCAGCTGTCGATTGCGCTTGCGGTCGAGCTGATCGTCGGCGATCAGCTTGTCCCGGTGCCGCTGCACGTGCTTCCAGACCCGGTCCAGTCCGGTGTTGTCCAGCGCACTGCAGGTCAGCACCGGGGTCTGCCACTCCCCCGAGCCGGTGCGCAACAGCCGCAATGCCGCCGACAGCTCGCGGGCCGCCCGCTCGGACGGTTCCCGATGCTCGCCGTCGGTCTTGTTCACCGCGATCACGTCGGCTAGTTCCAGGATGCCGCGTTTCATGCCCTGGAGCTGGTCGCCGGTACGGGCCAGCGTCAGGAACAGGAAGGTGTCGACCATGTCGGCGACGACGTGCTCGGACTGCCCGACGCCGACCGTCTCCACCAGCACGATGTCGTAGCCGGCCGCCTCCATCACCAGCATGGTTTCCCGGGTGGCCCGGGCCACTCCACCGAGCGTGCCGGAGGTCGGCGAGGGTCGAATGAAGGCGGCCGGGTCGGTCGCCAGCCGCGTCATCCGGGTCTTGTCGCCGAGGATGCTGCCACCGCTGACCGTCGAGGACGGGTCGACCGCGAGCACCGCTACCCGGTGCCCGGCCGCGGTCAGGTTGCTGCCGAGGGTGTCGATGAAGGTGGACTTGCCGACCCCGGGCACGCCGGTGATGCCGATCCGCTGGGCCCGGCCGGTGTCCGGCAGTAGCGCCGCGAGCAGTTGCTGGGCCTCGGCCCGGTGCTCGGCCCGGCTGGATTCCACCAGGGTGATCGCCCGCGCGATACCGGCCCGGTCACCGGCCAGCACCTGTTCGGCCAGTTCGGAGTGCGCTGTCATCAGCCGGCGGCGGACAGCCGGGTGTCGAGCACCTCGAGCAGTTCCATCGCGGCGGTGGCGATCACCGTTCCGGGGCCGAAGATGGCCGCGGCACCGGCCGTCCGCAGCTGCTCGTAATCCTGCGGCGGTACTACCCCGCCGACCACGATCAGGATGTCGGGACGGCCGAAGGAGGCCAGCTCGTCGCGCAATGCCGGCACCAGCGTCAGGTGTCCGGCGGCGAGGGAGTTCACGCCGACGATGTGCACGTCCGCCTCGACCGCCTGCCTGGCCACCTCGGCCGGGGTTTGGAACAGCGGGCCGACATCCACGTCGAAGCCCAGGTCGGCGAACGCGGTGGCTATCACCTTCTGGCCGCGGTCATGGCCGTCCTGGCCCATCTTCGCCACCAGGATCCTGGGCCGCCGGCCGTGCTGCGCCTCGAAGGCCGCGGTCGCCGCACGGGCCTGCTCGATCGGGGCCACCGCCTGGGTACCTCCCACCTTCGCCGCTTCGTCCCGGTAAACGCCGGAGATCGTCCTGATCTGGCCGGCATGCCGACCGTAGACCTTCTCCAGCGCATCGGAGATCTCCCCCACGGTGGCCCGCGCCCGCGCCGCGTCGATGGCCAGCGCCAGTAGGTTATGGTCCAGCCCGGCCGGCCGGCTGCCGTCCTGGGCGGCCGCTGCCGCGGCGGTCAGCGCCGACAGCGCCTGCTGTACCGCGGCCGGATCCCGGCCGGCGCGCAGCCGATCGAGTTTCTCCTTCTGCACTCGGCGTACCTCGGCGTTGTCGACCCGCAACACGGCCAGCTCGTCCGGCTCGGTAGGCCGGTACTTGTTCACCCCGATCACCGGCTGGCGTCCCGAATCGATTCGCGCCTGGGTACGGGCGGCTGCCTCCTCGATCCGCAGCTTGGGCAGTCCCTGTTCGATGGCGGCGGCCATCCCGCCGGCCTGCTCCACCTCGCTGAGGTGCGCCCAGGCCCGGTGCGCGAGGTCGTAGGTCAGCCGCTCGACGTAGCTGCTGCCACCCCAGGGGTCGATCACCCGGGTCGTGCCGGATTCCTGCTGGAGCAGCAGCTGGGTGTTGCGAGCGATCCGCGCCGAGAAGTCGGTGGGTAAGGCCAGCGCCTCGTCCAGCGCGTTGGTGTGCAGCGACTGGGTGTGGCCCTGGGTGGCCGCCATCGCCTCGATACAGGTCCGCACCACGTTGTTGAATACGTCCTGCGCGGTCAATGACCAGCCGGAGGTTTGTGAATGTGCCCGTAATGACAGGGATTTCTGGTTGCGCGGTTCGAACTGCGCGACCAGCTTTGCCCACAGCAGCCGGGCCGCGCGCAGCTTGGCCACCTCCATGAAGAAGTTCATTCCGATGCCCCAGAAGAACGACAGCCGGGGTGCGAAGGCGTCGATGTCCAGGCCGGCCGCCAACCCGGCGCGTAGGTATTCGACGCCGTCGGCCAGCGTGTACGCCAACTCCAGATCGGCCGTCCCGCCGGCCTCCTGGATGTGGTAGCCGGAGATCGAGATCGAGTTGAACCGGGGCATTCGCGCGGAGGTGTAGGCGAAGATGTCGCTGATGATCCGCATGGACGGACCGGGCGGGTAGATATAGGTATTGCGGACCATGAACTCCTTGAGGATGTCGTTCTGGATGGTGCCGGCCAATTGTTCGGGCGGCACCCCCTGCTCTTCGGCAGCCACCACATACAACGCCAGGACGGGCAGCACCGCCCCGTTCATCGTCATCGACACGCTCATCCGGTCCAGCGGGATGCCGTCGAACAGCTCGCGCATATCGAGGATGGAGTCGATGGCCACACCGGCCATGCCGACATCGCCGATCACCCGCGGGTTATCGCTGTCGTAGCCGCGGTGGGTCGGCAGGTCGAAGGCGACCGACAGCCCCTTCTGCCCGCCGGCCAGGTTGCGCCGGTAGAAGGCGTTGGAGTCGGCCGCGGTGGAGAACCCGGCGTACTGCCGGATCGTCCACGGCTGGGTCACGTACATCGTCGGGTACGGACCGCGCAGGAACGGCGCGATGCCCGGGTAGCCGTTGAGGAAGTCGATGCCGTCCAGATCG
This sequence comes from Jatrophihabitans sp., assembly GCA_035248685.1. GTDB lineage: Bacteria > Actinomycetota > Actinomycetes > Mycobacteriales > Jatrophihabitantaceae > Jatrophihabitans_A. The sequence continues at coordinate 63,342 of DATFHF010000073.1, read as the reverse complement.
GCCGGGCGGTAGCAGCCGGCTACTTCGATGCCTTCCGGGGTGAGCCACTGCGGCTCGGCGCCGATGGGCCCCGTTTCGCTGGCCGGTCGCTGCCAGCGCAGGTCTGCGAAGTCGGGGATCATGCCGGCACCAGTTCGTACAGTGCGTGCAGGCTGGCCAGCACGTCGCAGCCTTGATAGACGGCCGCGTCGACGCCCAGCTCGGCAGCTATGTCGGGACGACCCGCCAACCACACCTGTCGGGCGCCGGCCGCTCTTAGGGCTGCCACCACCGGGCCCGCCTGCTCGGCGTAGTTGTGGTCGGTGGAACACAGGCAGCCGACCGCCGCCCCGCTGGCGGTGAAGGCGGCCGCCAGCTCGTCCGGGCCGCCGGTGCCGAGCACCGGTTCGATTCCGCCGACCTGGGCCAGGTTGCGGACGAAACCGGCCCGGGCGGCATGCGCGGCTGCGGGTCCGAGCGCGGCCAGGAAGATCCTCGGACGGCTGCCGCGGCTTGCCAGCAGCTCGTCGGAGCGGTCGCGCAGCGCCTCGAACGGTTCGGCGTAGCGATGCCTGGGCAGACCGCCAGCGGCAGGCGTTGGGCTTGGCCGTCTGGTCAGCGGCTGCTCGTCGAGGCTGGCGTACTCGGTGACGCCGATCAGCCGGACCCGTCGGTGGGCCAGATCCTGTTGCCGGCGCTGCCAATCCTGCGCCAGCCGCTCGGCCAGCGCGCCGGACGCCGCCGGTAGCCCGCCGTCGCGTTCCAGCTCGGTGAACTTCTGCCAGGCCGCCTCAGCCAATTGCTCGGTGCCTGCCTCGACGTAGTAGGAGCCGCCTGCCGGATCGCTGACCCTGGCCAGGCTCGACTCGTCGTGCAGCACGGATTGGGTGTTGCGGGCGATCCGCCGGCCGAGCTCGTCCGGCAGCCCGAGCGCCGAGTCGAACGGGATGACCGTGATCGCCTCCGCGCCGCCGACCGCCGCCGCGAAGCAACCGACGGTGGCGCGCAGGATGTTCACCCACGGATCCCGCCGGCTGAACATCGCCGCCGAGGTGACGGCGTGCTGGCGCTGGCCGCGCCGGCCCGACGACGGGCCGGACAGCTCGCCGATCCGGTCCCAGAGCATTCGGGCGGCCCGCAGCTTGATGATCGAGTCGAACTGATTTGCCGTTACCGCGTAACGAAATTCCAGGCTTGCGAAGGCGTCGGCCAGCCCGTGGCCGGCCTCGGTCAGTGCACGTAGGTAGCCCACCCCGGCCGCCATACTGATCGCCAGCTCGGTGCTGTCGCTGCCGCCGGCGTCGTGGTACACCGTGGCGTCCACGGTGATCGGCACCAGCTCCGGGTAGTCGGCGGCCAACTCGGCGGCTCGGACCGCGGTTGTGAGGTCCGGTGCCGTCCCGGTCCGGGCGGCCCAGCCGATCGGGTCCGCGCCGAGGCCGCCGCGCAGCTCGCCGACCGGCAGCGAGTCGGCCAGCTTGAACAACTCCGCCGCCGCGGACAGCGTTTGGTCACCGGCGTCCAGCACGATCGGTGCCAGGTCTAGCTGTACGCCGGCCAGCGCAGTGGCCAGATCCGATACCGCCAGGCCCCCGTCGCCCAGCACCAGCCACAGCGAGCTGACCCCGTTGGCCAGGTCCGCCAGCACGGCGCGGTTGGTCAGCTCGGGATCCGGGTCGGCATGCCGTTGCCGGACGTCCCAGCCTCCCGCTCCCGATGGCCGAGCGCCGCGGACGAACGGCGGGTGGCCCGGGGCGCCGGCCTCCCAGCCGGCCGGCCGGTCCTCCGCGGTGTAGAGCGGAAGGATCTCGAACCCGTCGTAGCCGGCGTGCGCCAGGGCGTCCTCCGGCGCGTTCGGATCGGCCACCGGCACCCCGGACTTGGCGAGCACGGCCGCGACCAGCGCGCGCCAGTCGTCCCGTCCGGCGACCGGAAGGCCAGCCGCCAGCGCCAGCGACGCCGCGCTGTGGCCGTCCTGATCGGGCTCGTCCATGTGCCGAATGGTAGGGCCGAACATCGGGCCCGGCTCGATGTCGTGGTTCATCTCTCGCCAACTACGCTCTTGCCGTGACCGCGACCGCTGAGAGCACGCTCGACCCACAGGCCGCCGCGCAGTCGGCCGCCGAGGCACTGGCCCGACGCACCGGCGCGGATCGGCACCATGTCGCGTTGGTACTCGGTTCGGGCTGGTTGCCCGCCGTCGAGGAGCTGGCGCGGCAGGCGCGGGCCGAGCATGGCGGCGATGCGACGGGCATCGACATTGAGTTTCCGAGCACCGAGCTGCCCGGTTTCAGTCCGCCGGCAGTGGCCGGGCACGCCGGCACCATCCGGTCGTTGCTGGTGCACGGCAAGCGGGTGCTGGTCTTCGTCGGCCGAACCCACTTCTACGAGGGCCGCGGGGTAGCCGCGGTGGTGCACGGAGTGCGAGTGGCGGCGGCCGCCGGCTGCACGGTGATCGTGCTGACCAATGGCTGCGGTGGGCTGCGGTCGGACTTGAGCGTGGGGCAGCCGGTGCTGATTTCCGACCACCTGAACCTGACCGCCACCTCGCCGCTGGTCGGCGCTCGGTTCGTGGATCTGACCGACCTGTACTCGGCTCGGCTGCGTGCGCTGATGCGTGAGATCGATCCGAGTCTGGCCGAGGGCGTGTACGCCCAGTTCCCCGGGCCGCATTACGAGACGCCGGCCGAGGTTCGGATGGCCCGGATTCTCGGCGCGGACCTGGTGGGGATGTCGACCGCGCTGGAGGCGATCGCCGCCCATGCCGAGGGCTCGGAGGTGCTGGGCATCTCGCTGGTCACCAACCAGGCCGCCGGGATTACCGGCGAACCGCTGAACCATGCCGAGGTGCTGGCCGCCGGCAAGGCCGCGGCCGAGCGAGCGGGCAGCCTGCTGGTCGAGTTGATCGCGCGGCTATGAGTGAGCATCGCAGCGAGCGCCAGCGAGCGAGGAGCGGAGCGAATACCAGCGATGAGCGCTCGCGCGAAGAGCCCAAAGATTCTGTGAGTGAGCATCGCAGGCCCGCTAGGGCCGAGGAGCGGAGCGAACCCGGCGATGAGCGCTCGCGCGAAGAGCCGATAGTGCTGTGACCGTCCTGCTTACCGGTTCGCAGGGCCGGATCGGGTCGGCATTGCGGGAGCGACTGCCTGCGCTGGGCTGGCAGGTGCGGGGCTTCGATCGGAGGGCCGGGGCGGACGTGGTCGGTGAGCTGACCGATCCGGCCGCGCTGGACCACGCGATGGCCGGGATCGAGGCGGTAGTGCATCTTGCCGGGCAGCCGACCGAGGTGGCTTGGCCGGTGATCCGGGACTCGAACATCGAAGGCACCTTCCAGCTGTTCGAAGCCGCCCGGCGGGCCGGTGTGCGGCGGCTGGTGTACGCCTCGTCCAACCACGCGGTGGGCTTTACTCGCCGGCCGGGCGACTCCGGTCAGCTGCCGGCAGACACCCCGCCCCGTCCGGACACGCTGTACGGGGTGAGCAAGGTCTTCGGTGAGGCACTCGCCCGCTACTACTGCGACCGGTACGGCTTTGAGGTGGCCTGCTTGCGGATCGGCACCTTCGCCGAACGCCCGCCGGACCGGCGCTCGCTGGCGAGTTGGCTGTCGCCGGCGGACTGTGCCCGGCTGGTGGATGCCTGCCTGCGCAGTCCGACGCTGGGTTACGCGCTGATCTGGGGCATCTCTGCCAACTCCGAACGTTGGTGGTCGCTGGCCGCCGGTGAGCGGTTGGGCTACCACCCGCAGGACGATGCCGGCCACTTCGAGCTGGACTTCGACGCTGGTCCGGCCGGATCGCTCGACCTGGTCGGTGGCGGCTTCACCGATACCAGCTTCGGCATCGACGAACGAGCCGGGGAGATCGCATGAGCGTGCCGTCCGAACTGGTCACCGAGGTGCTGGCCTGGATCGCCGACGATCCGGATACCGGGGATGCCGCCGAGCTCCAGGCCCTGCTGGACGCCGCGGCCACCGCCGAACTCACCGATCGGTTCGCCGGGCCGCTGACCTTCGGCACGGCGGGGTTGCGCGGGCCGTTGCGGGCCGGGCCGAACGGCATGAACACCGCCGTGGTGCGGCGCGCGGCGGCCGGTATCGCCGCGCAACTCCAGGCGGACGGGCATGCCGGCCGGATCGTGGTAATCGGATACGACGGTCGGCACCGGTCTCGGGAGTTCGCCCAGGATTCGGCGGCGGTCTTCGCGGCGGCCGGTTTCGACGCCCGGCTGCTGCCGCGGCTGCTGCCGACCCCGGTACTGGCGTTCGCCGTGCAGCGGCTGCACGCGGGGGCCGGGATCATGGTTACCGCCTCGCACAATCCACCGCAGGACAACGGGTACAAGGTGTATGCCGCCGACGGCGCGCAGATCGTCCCACCCATCGACGTCGGGATCGAGGCACGGATCCGGGCGATCGGCTCGGTCCGGGCGATCCCGCTGTCGCCGAACTACTCAATGCTCGGCGAGTCGATCGTCGATGACTACGTGCAGGCGATCGCCAGCCTGGTCGCGCCTGATTCGCCACGGCAGCTGAGCATGGTGCACACCGCGATGCACGGGGTGGGCACCGAGGTGGTGCGGGCGGTGTTCGCGGCCGCCGGCTTTCCACCGCCGCACGAGGTGGCCGAGCAGTCGGCGCCGGATCCGGAGTTCAGCACGGTGAGCTTTCCCAACCCGGAGGAGCCGGGCGCGATGGATCTGGCGCTGGCGCTGGCAGTCCGCACCGGGGCCGACCTGCTGATCGCGAACGATCCGGATGCCGACCGATGCGCGGTGGGCGTCCGGTTCCCGGCCGGCTGGCGGATGCTACGCGGGGACGAGGTGGGCGTGCTGCTGGCGGATTGGCTGCTAACTAAGGGAGTTCGTGGCACCTACGCCACCACGATCGTGTCGTCGTCCATGTTGGCCGCGATTGCGGCGGCACACGAGGTGCCGTTTGCCGAGACGCTGACCGGCTTCAAGTGGATCTCCCGTGCCGCACCGGATCTGGTCTACGGCTACGAGGAGGCGCTCGGCTACGCGGTGGCGCCGTCGTTGGTGCGCGATAAGGACGGCATTTCAGCGGCGTTGCTGGTCGCTGAACTGGCGGCGGTGTTGAAGGCCAACGCGTCGTCCATCCCGCGACGGCTGGCCGAATTAGCCGCTGAATACGGCCTGTTCGCCACCAGGCAGCTGTCCTGGCGGGTGGCCGACCTAGCCCTGATCGACCAGGCGATGGGGCGGTTGCGGGCCAATCCGCCGATCGTGCTGCTCGGCCAACCGGTGACCGTGACCGACCTGGCTCCGGACAACGACGTGCTTACGCTGCGCTTCCAGGGTGGTCGGGCCGTGGTCCGGCCGTCCGGCACCGAGCCGAAATGCAAGGCCTACCTGCAGATCGTGATCGCCGCTGCCAACGACCTGTCGGCTGCCGAGGCCCGGGCCGAGGCCGCCCTGGACGAACTGGCTAGCGCGCTCACCGAAGTGTTGGCCCTTTAGCCTAACTGTGAATGAGTTCTACGGCGCATATTAGACAATCTATCTAGGGCCAGGCTTGCCAAACCTTGTTAGAGTCCATCCACATTTGTTCGGGTAGAACTGCTATCGCCGGATCTTCTGCGATTGCAGGGCATCTGACCTCACGAGGTCGACTTCGTACTTAATTGCGTGCGCCGGCAAGTTCCAATTGTTTGCTGGCGAATTGTTGCTGTCGAGCTTGCTGACCCGCCGGTTTTCCCGACGAACACGCTACTCGAGTAGACGTTTTACCCACCGGCCGGGGCTCGTCCCTGGTCTCGAGAAAGGTCCGCAAATGCTAAAGATCCCCGTTCGCCCGAGCCGCGCCGGAGTGGTAGTCGGCGTCGCCAGCCTGGCCGCGATTGCCTTCACCGGCATAGCGACCACCGGGTCAGCGAGCGCCGCCAGCACCGCCAATCCGTATTCGCCGTCCTATGGTCACCCGTACCGACATGGGGCGCTGCCAACCCTCGGCACCCTGCAAAAGATGAAGAACTACGCCCACACCCATCCGGACGTGGCGGCGACGACCGGGCCGGAGACGCTGGCCTACGGCGGCGGCACCGATGGCATCGGAGTGAACAGCGGGCACAACAAGACCTACCTGGTCTTCTATGGCAACCAGTGGGGTACCCAGACCACCGACGCCAATGGCAACGCCAAATTCTCCGGCGACCCCGACAGCGCGGCTGGGCCTGCGCAGCAGATGTTCAAGGGCATCGGCACCAACAACGAGCTGTGGTCGGCCGATCTGACCCAGTGGTGCGACGGTGCGGTGGCCACCCTCGCCGTCGCCTGCCCGGCCAGCGGGGCGAGCTACGTCCCCTACCAGACCGGTGGCGTGCTGGCCGGTGTCTGGTACGACAACACGGTAGCCTCGCCATCGGCGGCTACCGGATACCAGCTGGGCCAGGAGGCGATCAAGGCCGCGGCGCACTTCGGCAACACCAGCGCCGCGTCCAACCGGTACAGCTACTACGTGATCCTTTCCCCGCACGGCACCGATCCGGATAACTACCTGGGGTCCTACTGCGCCTGGCACGACTACAACGGTGATCCGTATCTGACCGGCGGCCCGGTGCCATCCTCGTACGGCGATATCGCGTTCTCCAACCAGCCCTACAACATGGACTACGGGGCCGGCTGCGGCGTCGGCTTCATCAACTCCCCCGGCACCCTGGACGGCTGGACCATCACCCTGGGGCATGAGTGGCACGAAATGATGTCGGACAAGAACCCGGCCGGCGGCTGGACCAACCACACCGGTTCGTCCTACAACGGTGAGGAGAACTCCGACGAGTGCGCATGGCTGGCGCCGGGCACCTCCGGCGGCGTCGCCAACGTCTCCTTCGGCAGCTACGGCACCTACGCCGAGCAGGCCAGCTGGTCCAACGACACCAACAACTGCGCGATCAGCCACGTCATCGTCAGCCACAGCTCGATCACGGTGACCAACCCGGGTAACCAGACCGGCACCGCGGGGGTGGCCAAGAGCCTGCAGATGTCGGCCTCCGGCGGCACCGCGCCGTACACCTGGAGCGCGACCGGGCTGCCCGCCGGTATGTCGATCAACGCCTCCACCGGCCTGATCTCCGGCACCCCGACCACCGCGGCCACCTACAGCGTCACGGTGACCGCCAAGGACAGCACGGGCGCCACCGGCTCGACCAGCTTCAGCTGGACCATCACCAGCGGCGGCGGCGGGAACGAGGTGCTCGGCTGCGGATTCGACTCGGGTCCGTGGACCGCCAACTCGTGCAACATCTCAGGCACTCTCGGCGACATCGATGTGGCCAACTTCGTGCCGCACAACCTGTCCGGCACCTACACCATGAGTTGGACCGTCACCGGACCAAGCGGCACCGCTCTGAGCAACTGCAGCAGCACCGTGACGTACAACTGCCTCTCCGGTGGATGCACGAGCACATCGACTTACTGCAACGTCACCGTACGCACCGGCAAAAACGACCATACCTACAACGCCAGCCTGAAGCTGACCCAGTCGGGGGTGACGAAGACCATCTCCGCGTCGGCAGTGGTCTATGGCGACAGCAGCGGCAACCCTTGCCCCTTGTGCTAAGCGAGCCGTTGGTGTCTGGCTCAGGGGGGACGGGCACGTAGGTAATGCTCGATCTCGGCTGGGTGGCAAGCAAGGCTTGCCACCCAGCCCCGGTTATGCCCTCAGCCTTGCGCCACCTTCGGACACGGGCCGGTGAGCAGCTTGTCCGGCGGCGTGGTGCCGATGAACGGCTCGCAGCCGGTCTGATGCAGGGCATCGCCGGACAGCCGGTAGGTGGTGAAGTAGTTGTGCCCCTGGGCATAGTCGGGCTGGTAGTCGTTCTCCACGCCGAGTACGTCCAGCAGCCCGTCGTGATCGAAGTCGGTGGCCGATGGCATACCGGAGTCGAAGACCACGCTGGCCCGGGCCGGCGCGACCAGCGCACCGGCGTGCAACAGCACCACCTCGGCACTGCCCGCGTGCGCGCCGACCTCGGCCAGCACCACGCAATTCGGTTCGCTGGCGGTGGCCAGGCAACGCAGGGTGGCCGCCCAGCCGAAACCGAGCCGGCCCACCCACCAGCTCACGTGCTGGCCGTCCCGGCTCAACTCCAACACCGGCGTGCTTCGCTGGGCGTCGATGCTGGAGCCGGCCGACGGTGGCTGGCTGAGCCAGAGCCGTACCGAGTAGCCACCGGTGAGCTGCTGGGCCGCACCGGGCTGACAACCGAAGGCTGCACAGGGGGCGACCGGCGAAGGAGTCGGTTTCGTGCTGCTGGCCGGCTTCGGACCGGCCGCGGGCCTGGAACCGCCCCGAGAAGTGGCACAGCCGGCGAGCGCGGTCAGCAACACCAGGCAAGCGATCATCGAGCCTGCGGTACTACCTGGCCTGCTCATCATTCGCTCACTCAGATCAGTCGCTGTCCTTCGCCGTCGAGGGATGGCTCAGGGTCAGCTGCCATCCAGCATGGCTACATTCGGCACGATCCGCCACCGGCTTTAATCACCGGGTCAGGCGGGCCGGCGAAGCTGCTGGTTGGCACTGCGATCGGAGTCGTCCAGCTCGACGAAAATCCCGGCCGAGCCGCCGAAGGCAACCACGCCACCACCGATGACGAACGGCCCGATGACTAACGGTCGGCGCAGGCCAAGGAACCCGCGTCGGACTGGCGGGACCTCTTCGAACATGTGCGCTCCTGCCTCGTGCCGCGACTTGATACTTATGACGCTTGACGGGGCCAAGACGTTGCATCAACGGCTTCATGGCACCATGCGGAGGAGCAGAGGTCCACCGAATTTGATACAGAGGACAGCCGAACCGACCGGCTACCGCGGACCGAACTGGCGGTCCCCGGCATCGCCCAGGCCCGGGACGATGTAGGCGTTGGCGTTGAGCCCATCGTCGATGCTGGCGGTAAACAGCCTGCCGGCCAGGCCGGTCGCCGCCACGGTGGCGATGCCCTCCGGAGCGGCCAGCGCGCAGATGACGGTGATGTCGTCGGCACCCCGGCTGGCCAGCAGCTGGCAGCAGTGCACCAGCGAGCCGCCGGTGGCCAGCATCGGGTCCAACACCAGCACCGGCCGACCGGCCAGCGACTCCGGCAGCGAGGCCATGTAGGCCGTCGGCTGGTGGGTGTCCTCGTCGCGGGCCAGTCCGACGAAGCCCATCTGCGACTCGGGCAGCAGGTTGAAGGCGGCTTCGGCCATGCCCAGGCCGGCGCGCAACACCGGCACCAGCAGCGGCGGGTTGAGCAGGGTCGTCCCGACGGTGGGCCCGACCGGCGTGGTCAGCGGCAGTTCGGTGACCGGTAGCTGCCGGGTGGCCTCGTACACCAGCAGGGTGGACAACTCCCGCAGCGCGGCTCGGAACTCGGCGTTGCTGGAGTTCTCGTCCCGCATTACCGACAACCTGGTCCGGACGATCGGATGGTCGATCACAACGGTCTGCACGCGGGCAGCCTAGCGGGGGCCACGCCAGTCGGGACGCCGAAGACCTAGACTGGCTCGGTGAGTGTCACCCTGCCTTCGGCTGCCGCGCCGGCGGTGCCGGATCCGGCCCGCTCGCTGGCCAGCGACAACCAATCCCTGCGCCGCGTGCTGCACGGCCTACCCGGCGTGGACCAGGTCGGCGCCGAGGCCCGAGCCGCGGCGCTGGCGACCCGCAGCATCAAGACGACCGCCAAGGCGTGGGCCATCGACACCGCCATCTCGATGGTGGATCTGACCACCCTGGAGGGCGCGGATACCCCGGGCAAGGTTCGTTCGCTGTGCGGCAAGGCCCGCCGGCCGGATCCGTCCGACCCGAGCACGCCGATGGTCGCCGCGGTCTGCGTATACCCGGATCTGGTCGAGACGGCGGTGGCCGCGCTGGCCGGCAGTCCGGTGCAGGTCGCGTCGGTGGCCACCGCCTTTCCGTCCGGACGAGCATCGCTGGCGACCAAGCTGGTGGACGTCGCCGAGGCGGTGTCGGCCGGCGCCGGCGAGATCGACATGGTGATCGACCGCGGCGCCTTCCTGGCCGGCGACTACAGCCGGGTGTTCGCCGAGATCGTGGCGGTGAAACAAGCCTGCGGTTCGGCTCATTTGAAGGTGATCCTGGAGACCGGTGAGCTGGTCACCCTCGATGCGGTCCGGCGCGCGAGCTGGCTGGCGTTGCTGGCCGGCGCCGACTTCATCAAGACCTCGACCGGCAAGGTCAGCCCGGCCGCCACTCCGCCGGTGGCCCTGGTCATGCTGCAAGCGGTCCGGGATTTTGCCGCCCGGACCGGCTCGGTGCGCGGGGTGAAGCTGGCCGGTGGCATCCGCACCACCAAGGAGGCGATCCGCTACCTGGTGATGGTGAACGAGGTGGCCGGTGAGCGCTGGTTGCGGCCGGCCACCTTCCGGTTCGGTGCCTCCACCCTGCTCAACGATCTGTTGCAACAGCGGCACAAACTGTCTACCGGCGGCTACGACGGCGCCGACTACGTGAGCATCGACTAAGCCGTGAAGGAAACCCAGTGACCGCGTTCGACTACGCACCGGCCCCGGAATCACCCGATATCGCAAGGTTGAAGCCGTCCTACGGGATCTTCGTCGGCGGCCAGTTGCGCGCCGGCCGGGGCGAATCGGTCAAGACCATCAACCCGGCCGACGAGCAGCCGCTGGCCGAGGTGAGCGAGGCGAGCACCGCTGACGTGGACGATGCGGTGGCCGCCGCCCGGGCCGCGTTCGGCGGCTGGTCGAACCTGCCCGGCGCGCACCGGGCCAAGTACCTGTTCCGGATCGCCCGCGCGATCCAGGAGCGTGGCCGTGAACTGGCGGTGCTGGAATCGCTGGACAACGGCAAGCCGATCCGGGAATCCCGCGATGTGGACGTGCCCACCGCGGCGGCGCACTTCTTCTACTACGCCGGCTGGGCGGACAAGCTGAGCTACGCCGGTTACGGCCCGAATCCTCGTCCGATCGGAGTGGCCGGCCAGGTGATCCCGTGGAACTTCCCGCTGCTGATGGCGGCCTGGAAGATCGCGCCGGCGTTGGCCGCTGGTAACACCGTGGTGCTCAAGCCGGCCGAGACCACCCCGCTGACCGCCATCACGCTGGCCGAAATCATTGCCGAGTGCGACCTGCCGCCGGGCGTGGTGAACGTGCTGCCCGGCGGCCCGGCGATCGGGCAGGCCATCGTCGAACACCCCGGGGTGGACAAGATCGCCTTCACCGGTTCCACCGAAGTCGGCAAGCTGATCCAGAAGTCGGTGGCGGCCTCCGGCAAGCGGTTGACGCTGGAACTCGGCGGCAAGGCGGCCAACATCATCTTCGAGGACGCGCCGCTCGACCAGGCCATCGAGGGCATCGTCAACGGCATCTTCTTCAACCAAGGGCACGTCTGCTGTGCCGGTTCCCGGTTGCTGGTGCAGGAATCGGTGCACGATGAGGTGATCGCCGGCTTGCAGGACCGGTTGCGCACGCTGCGGCTGGGGGATCCGCTGGACAAGAACACCGACATCGGCGCGATCAACTCCGCTGCCCAACTGGCCCGGGTGCGCGAGCTGGCCGACTCCGGCGACAACGAGGGCGCCACCCGATGGTCGCCGGATTGTCCTTTGCCGGACAAGGGATTCTGGTTCCCACCGACCATCTTCACCGGGGTCAGCCAGGCCAACCGAATCGCCCGGGAGGAGATCTTCGGGCCCGTCCTGTCAGTGCTCACCTTCCGCACCCCGCAGGAGGCGGTGGACAAGGCCAACAACACGCCGTACGGATTGTCGGCCGGCATCTGGACGGAGAAGGGTAGCCGCATCCTGTGGATGGCCGGTCGGCTGCGCGCCGGCGTGGTGTGGGCGAACACCTTCAACCGGTTCGACCCGGCATCGCCGTTCGGTGGCTACGCCGAATCCGGCTTCGGCCGGGAGGGTGGCCGGCACGGCCTGGCCGCCTACCTGCGCAGCGAGGCATCGAATGTCTGACCGGGTCGAGGTACGCAAGACCTACAAGCTCTACATCGGCGGGGCATTCCCGCGGTCGGAGTCCGGCCGGTCCTACCCGGTCAGCAGCCCGTCCGGACGGCTGCTGGCGCACGCTGCCCAGGCCAGCCGCAAGGATCTGCGCGACGCGGTCAGCGCGGCCCGCAAGGCCTTCGCCGGCTGGTCCGGCGCCACCGCCTACAACCGGGGCCAGGTGCTGTACCGGATCGCGGAGATGATGGAGGGACGGCGCGAGCAGTTCATCGCCGAGGTGGCAGCGGCCGAGGACGCCGACACCGCCGCGCAGGTGGACGCGGCCATCGACCGGTGGGTCTGGTACGCCGGCTGGAGCGACAAGTACGCCCAGGTGGCGGGCAGCGCGAACCCGGTCGCGGGTCCGTACTTCAACTTCTCGCTACCGGATCCGTCCGGCGTGGTGGGCATCGTCGCGCCCCAAGAGTCCTCGCTGCTCGGCTTCGTGTCGGTGGTTGCGCCAGCGCTGACCACCGGCAACACCGTGGTGGTGCTGGCTTCGTCCGATCGCCCGTTGCCCGCGGTGTCGCTGGCCGAGGCGCTGGCCACCTCGGACTTGCCCGGCGGGGTGCTGAACCTGCTCACCGGTTCGGTGGCCGAGCTGACGCCATGGTTGGCCAGCCACCGGGACGTTAACTGCCTGGATCTGACCGGGGTGGCCCCGGCCGACCGGGTCCGCTACGCCCAGGCGGCGGCCGACAACGTCAAGCGGGTCTTCTCGCCGGCCGACTTCGAGCCGTTCGCCGAGCCCGGGACGTCCCGGCTGGACGCCTTCGTCGAGACCAAGACGGTCTGGCACCCGCTCGGGGTCTGAGCCCCGCGTAGTCCTGTCGAGCCGAACGGGTAGGTTGCTTCGCATGCCGTCCTTCGTCGACCCGATCGTCGCCATCAAGCTGAGCGCGAACGGCCGAACCGGGATCACCCTGTTCGCGCCGCCCTGGCAGGACAGTGACGGTGAGGAGTGGCAAGGATTCCTCGGCGACGGCGCGAAGATCGTGCTGTTGGGCAACACCGGCGAGCTCAACACCTGGCTGGGCGACCATCCCGACCACGACCTGGCCGACCACCCGGCCTGGCTCGCCTTCGCCCGCCGCGGCACTAAGGCGTTGCAACCCGCCGCCGAGGCGGACTACGACTTCGACGCGGTCTACGAGCTGGCGGCGGCTGAACCGGACCCGCAGACGGTGTCCAAGCTGGCCGACACCATCGACATCGCCGGCCGGATCGCCGACAGCTGCGAGGACGCCATGTTGCGTGCGCTGCTCACCGGCACCCGGGAGTACGCGCTGCTGGTCGAGGGCGAGACCGAGTACCACGGCAAGGACGGCGACGTCGAGTGGAACCGGCTGGGCGATGTGGTGGCCGACAGTTGGGAACGGGCGCTGAGCCGGATCGAGTCCTGGCTGCGCTGGGAGGGCACCTCGGCGACCCCGGTGGTGCCGCCCGAGCCGTCGGTCGACGATGACGCGGACTGAGCACACCGCAGCCGGTTGTGCGGCCGCACTGGCCGCCGCAGAGATGTCCACGGCCGAACTGGCACAGCGTTACCAGGACCGGATCGGGCTGCTGAACCCGCGGCTCAACGCGGTAATAGCGATCGCCCCGGACGTTATGGCGCAGGCCGAGGCCAGCGACGTCCGTCGCGCGAACGGCCAGTTGCTCAGCCCGCTGGACGGGGTTCCGGTACTGATCAAGGACAACATCGAGGCGGTCGGCCTGCCTGCGACCGCCGGCTCCCGGGCGTTGCTCGGCTCGCCGCCGGCCGCCGATGCGCCGCTGGTACGTCGGTTGCGCGAGGCGGGCCTGGTGGTGCTCGGGGCGGCCAACCTGTCGGAATGGGCGAACTTCCGCTCGACCGCGTCGACCAGCGGCTGGAGCGCGGTGGGCGGCCAGACCCGCAACCCGCACGATCCCAACCGCAACCCGTCCGGGTCCTCGTCCGGCTCGGCGGCGGCGATCGCGGCCGGGCTGATACCACTGGCAGTCGGCACCGAGACCGACGGCTCGATCGTGTCCCCGGCCGGGGTCTGCGGGGTGGTCGGTTTCAAACCGAGCCTGGGGACGGTGCCGGGCGCGGGCATCGTCCCGATCAGCTCCCGGCAGGACACCGCCGGCCCGATGGCTCGCACGGTTGCCGACGCCGCGGCACTGTTCGCGGTGCTGGCCTGCCTGCCATACCAACCGCTGGCCGAGCTGAGCCTGCGCGATCTGCCGGTCAGCGTGTGGCGACCGGACGCGCTGCCCGCCGAGGTGGCCGCGGTGCTCGATTCGGTGGAGCGGCTGCTGGTCGAGGCAGGCGCTCGGACCAGCAGCGCCACCGCCCCGCGTTCCGGGCCGTTCGACGACGCCGAGTTCGAGGCGCTGCTGGCCGAGTTCGCCGAGCAGCTGCCCGGCTACCTGGCTGCTCGGCCCGGAAAGCATCCGCGCGACTGGGCCGGCCTGCTCGACTTCAACCGCGCCGACGATGTGGAATTAGCTTACTTTTCCGATGAAATCTTCCAGCGCTGCGCCGGTGTGCTGGCTGACGGCGGTACCGGCTCGGCGGCCTACCAGCAGGCCCGGGCGGACTGCGACGCCGGCGCCGCGGCCGGCCTGGCCGCGCTGCTGGACGATGCCGAGTTCGCCGTCGCGCCGACCAACGCGCCGGCTTGGCCGATCGAGTACGGCGTCGAGGACGACTACGGGGTGCTCACCTCGTCGTTGTGCGCGGTGACCGGCTCGCCGTCGATCAGCCTGCCGGCCGGGCAGATCGGCGGCATGCCGGTGGGCGTCAGCGTGCTGGGACGACGCGGCCAGGATGCCGAGCTGCTGGCCTTCGCCGCGGCGCTGGAACGGCTGCTGCCGGAACCGGCCTACCCGCTCGACTAACCCGGTTCTTCGGGTCCCTTTCGCGAGCGGGCGGCCTGTCAGTCGCGCCGTCCCTTCGCGAGTGGGCGGCCTGTCAGTCGCGCCGTCCTTTCGCGAGTGGGCGGTTGGCCCGCGAGTGGGCAGTTGTAACCGCCCACTCGCCGCGGAACTGACCACTCGCGAGGCGGTGGCTCGGTTGGGCACGCAGCCGGACGGCGCGCCCCGGCCGCGACGGTAGGCTGCTAGGGCGCAGACGGAGTCCCGCTCCGATTAGCACGAGACGGAGTACGGGTCATGTCGACTGAGGTCAGCCGGGCGAATCACCGGGCCACCTTCGGGGTGTTGGCCATTGCCGCGCTGGCGTTTTCGCTGCTGCAGTCGATGCTCTCGCCGGTACTGCCGTTGCTTCAGGCAGACCTGCACACCAGCCAGAACGCGGTGACCTGGGTGCTGACCGCGTACCTGCTGTCGGCGTCGGTATGCACGCCCATCCTCGGCCGGGTCGGCGACATGTACGGCAAGCGCCGGACCCTGGTGGTGGTGCTCGTGCTGCTCGCCGCCGGTTCGGCGCTGGCGGCGGTTGCTAGCTCGATCGGCGTGATGATCGTGGCCCGAGCGGTGCAGGGTGTCGGCGGCGGCGTGATCCCGCTGTCCTTCGGCATCGTCCGGGACGAGTTCCCGCGCGCGAAGGTGGCCGGAGCGGTCGGGGTGATCGCCGCGTTGCTGGCGGTGGGTGGAGGCGTCGGCATCGTGCTGGCCGGGCCCATCGTCAATACCCTCGACTATCACTGGTTGTTCTGGATTCCCGGGGTGGTGGTGGCGGTCGCTGCCGTGGCGACTCAGTTCGTGATTCCGGAATCCCCGATCCGCACACCCGGCCGGATCAGCTGGGCGGCGGCGGTGCTGCTGTCCGGCTGGCTGGTGGCGCTGTTGCTCGGAGTGAGCCAGGCGCCGAACTGGGGCTGGGGCTCGCAGTCGGTGATCGGGTTGCTGGTGTTGGCGGTGCTGGTCGGGGCCTGCTGGATCTGGGTGGAACAGCGCAGCAGCCATCCGCTGATCGACTTGCGAATGATGCGGATTCCGGCGGTGTGGACGACCAACCTGGTGGCATTGCTGTTCGGCATGGGGCTGTACGCGATCTTCGCGTTCCTGCCGGAGTTCTTGCAGACGCCGTCGTCGGCCGGTTATGGCTTCGGCGCCAGCATCACCGAATCCGGCCTGATCGCGTTACCGATGTCGGTGAGCATGTTCATTTTCGGCAGCTGGTCCGGCCGGCTGTCGACCCGGCTCGGCGCCAAGACGGTGATGATCGCCGGCTCGGTCACCAGCGTTCCCGCCTTCGCGATCATGGCCTTCTTGCATGACCACATCTGGCAGTTGACGATCGCCAATCTGCTGCTGGGCGCTGGTTTCGGCCTGGCGTTCTCGGCGATGTCCAACATCATCGTGGATTCGGTGCCGCCGCAGCAGACCGGCGTGGCCAGCGGCATGAACGCCAACATCCGCACCATCGGCGGCTCGATCGGGGCCGCGCTGATGGCCAGCATCGTCACCGCCGGCGCCGCGCCGAACGGCCTGCCGCGCGAGTCCGGTTACACCGCGGCGTTCGGCATGCTGTCCGGCGCGCTGGTGCTGGCCTCGATAGCCGGCCTGCTGGTCCCGAGCATTAGTCGGGCCCGCGATGCGCACCAGCGGGAGCAGGCGGAGATGAGCCATCCAGAATTGGCGATTGTGGCCGGTGGCACCCTGGTCGGCGACGAGCCGGAGTAACGCGGCGGGTTCGACGAGGTCAATCACGACTGGCTTACCAGTCACCATCAGCCGAGGTGGATAAGTCGTACCTGCATCTATCGGCTCGCGCTAGTTGTGTCCGGCGTCCTCGACGGCCGACTGCTGACGGTCGGCGTCGGCCGCAGCTCGATCCTGGCTAGAAGTGGTCCGGTCCGAACCGCTGCGCGCGCGGTCGTTCGCGGCGGCGAGCCGGTCGCGCCGGGTGTTGCGCAGGTAGGTGTCGTGCAGCCAGTCCAGTCCAGCGCGAAGCGCGCTCCCATCCGCCGCATCCGCGGCACGTTCGCTGCGGCGGGTCTCTCGATCGATCTCGGCTTGCGCGGCCGCTAGGTCGTGCCCGGCTGGGTGCTCCCGAGCGAGCTGCTCACGGCGGGCGTCCTCGCCGACGTGACGAGACTCCGCGTCGGTCAGCAGTTGGCGCAGCCGCAGCGCACGGTTCAGAAACTCCTCGTCCCGGGTAACTGCGGTGGTGTCGCGAACCTGAGCGGCGTCGTCGCGGGCGACCGCGCGCTCGTCACGCGCGGTGGCGTCCTCGTCCCGCGTGGCCGCGCGATCGTCGCGCGCCGCGCGGTCATGCCGCCACGGCGGCGATGTAGGCATGCACCCTGTCTACGCCCTCCACGGCCTGCGCACCAGCTATGACGACAGACCCGGCCGCGTCACACAACCAGAGAATCTGCGCCGCGCCGCCGACGGGGTGTCTGTGGGCGGTGAAGGTGACCAGATCGCCGAACGGTCCGCGCTGGCGTTGGGAGTCGTCCCCGTTCGGCCCGACAGCTTGAACTCGGCAGCGCCGGTCGGTTTGTAGTGCTCGTAACGTAACTGCCATCCGGGGTGGGAAGAGGGCAGCAGGCGAGGACGATACAGAGAGGTGTCCCACATGAAAGCGATCGTGGTGACGGACCAGGCTGCGGGAACGGCCGGGATGACGCTGGTAGAGCGGCCCGAGCCGCCGGCAGCGATAAACGATGTCATCGTTGAGATTCATGCGTCGGGATTCGTCCCGACTGAGATGGAGTGGCCCTCGACCTGGACCGATCGCGCCGACCGTGACCGAACACCGTCGATTCCCGGGCACGAGCTGGCGGGAGTGGTCACCGCCCTCGGCTATGGCACGACGGGACTTTCGGTCGGACAGCGGGTGTTCGGCCTCGCGGACTGGCATCGCGACGGCACCCTGGCAGAGTATGTGGCGATCGAGGCGCGCAACCTCGCGCCGCTGCCGGGCGACGTCGAGTTCACCGTCGGCGCGAGTCTGCCGATCTCGGGCCTGACCGCGTGGCAGGGACTGTTCGATCACGGCCGCCTTCGGGCGGGGCAGAGCCTCCTCGCGCACGGCGCTGCCGGCGCAGTCGGGACGATGGTGACGCAACTGGCACGCGAGTCCGGTGCCTACGTCATCGGCACCGGACGCGCGGGCGACCGTCAGAAGGCGCTCGACTTCGGCGCGCAGGAGTTCCTAGACCTGGACAACGACGCCCTGGAAGACGTCGGTGGCGTCGATCTGGTTTTCGATGTCATCGGCGGCGATATCCAGAGCCGGTCCGCGGGCCTGATTCGTGCCGGAGGAACACTGGTGTCCGTCGTCGGGCCGGTCGAGGCGAGGCCCGCGGATGGCCTGGCGATCGACTTCGTTGTCGAGGCCGATCGTGGCCAACTAGCTGAGATCGTCCAGCGGGTGCGGGACGGACGACTGCGGACGAACATCGGCAACATCGCAACCCTCGACCACGCCGTCGCCGCCCTCAACCCGACCGAACGGCGCAACGGGAAAACAATCATCCAGGTTCGTCCGTGAGGGACTCGGGGACAGCGATCGGTCCTTCCGTCCTCGTAGCTCAGCGTGAGCCGCATAGCGGTGTCGGGCGACCTTACTCGCCGGGCGCCGACGAACGCGCGTCAACCACACCAACCGGCGGCCAGAGCCTTGTCAGCCCACGAGGGCATCAGCTCGGATGGACGCGTGGCCAGGAGCTAGGCACAATGTCCGGTCCGCCGCCGCAGCCCTTCCCGGCCGGCAGGGCAGGGTTTACGCTCCGCTAACGGACACATGGGGGGTGTGCCATGCGAATCAAAATCATCCTGCTGTGCGCCAGCGCAGTGGCACTTGCCGGGAGCCTGCTCATCGCATCCTCGGCCTCGGATGCCGCAACGGCCAAGGTCGATCTCAGTATCACCGGAGGCACAGTGACCGGCTTTACCAGGTCCGGGCCGGAGCAGGAGTTGCCGGTTGTCTTCACCATGCGCAACCACAGCCAGACGACCTCGGTCAGCGTGGACTTCTTCTTCACCCTGACCAATGCCACGGCTGATGGAACGGACTACGTCTGTCCACAGTCGAACCACGTCCTCACCGGCCCGGACGGTCCAGCCTGCGAACCCGGCTACCTGGCTGCCGGTAGGACCACCAGAGCGGCGATCATGGTGACCCCCACCATCACCAGTGGCACGGTCAGCGTGAAAGCCTGCGCGAACGACGAGAGCGGAAACCCCGACCCGGTTCCGAGCAACAACTGCAAGACGGTGCACATCCGGATCGGATGAGCGACCGTCGCAACCACCTAGGCCAGCGGGCAACCATCTAGCCACAGCTCAAGTCCCGCCCGGAGTCGGCCCGAGTTAGTGCAGGGATCTACCGCCTGCGCATTTGATCCTCTCCACCGACGGCCTTGACGGGCCGGATCGGACCATCGCGGAAAGGCTGAACTTGACTGCGCCCTACGAGTGATCTGCGCGCGGAGAGGCACGACCGGCCGCGCCGAACCTCCGCAGATTGATGGCCCCGTCGATCAATGCGCTGAGTGGGACCAGGGGTCGGTTCAGGGTCGTCCCTGATGTGCCACGCCCAGGCGGGGTAAATGATGACGCCGAGTTCTCAGCCAGTGCGCGCTACCGTTCGGCTGTGAATCGGGCTGTCTCGTCAAAGCACCAGGGGGCATGGATGGTGATCCAGGTTCGGAAACAGCGGCTGGGGATGTTTCGGTGACGGCGACGGTCGCGCATGCCGGCCCGGCTGCGGTGGACGAGAACCAGTCGTGGGCGGTTCAGACCCATGGATTGACGAAGCGGTTCGGAGCCAACGTCGCGGTCAACGGTGTGGACCTGCTGATCCCGCGGGGATGCGCGTTCGGGTATCTGGGTCCCAACGGGGCGGGTAAGACGACGCTGATCAGGGTGCTGCTCGGGTTGACCCGCGCGGATACGGGCACGATGTCGCTGCTGGGTTACCCGGTCCCCCGGCGTCGTGATGTGGCGTTGGCACGGGTCGGGGCGATCGTCGACGAGCCCCGTTTCCACGCGCACCTGACCGGGAGGCAGAACCTTCAGGTGCTTGCCGCCGCGCGCGAACCGGCGGCCCGGGCTCGCATCGAGCCGGCGCTGCGGCGGGTGGGGATTCTGCATCGGGCCGATGATCGGGTGGCCAAGTACTCGATGGGAATGCGGCAACGTCTCGGGGTAGCCGCGTGCCTGCTCGGTGATCCGCAGCTGCTGATCCTGGACGAGCCGATGAACGGGCTGGATCCGGCCGGCATGCACGAGATGCGTGACATGATCCGCTCGCTGGTCGCTGAAGGTCGCACGGTGGTGCTGTCTTCGCACCTGCTCGATGAGGTGCAGCGGACCTGTGACGCGGTGGCGATCGTGGATCGGGGCAACATCATCCGGCAAGGCCCGATCACCGAGCTGCTCGCCGGCACCTCGCTGACTCTCCAGGTGGATTGTTCAGAACCTGACCGGGCCGCGACGCTGCTCAGGCAGACCAGCATCGCCCAGTCCGTGGACGTCGAAGCCGATGGGTTGGCGATCACGCTGCCGGCCGGGACGCCGCGGCAGGTGATCGCCGAAGTCGCGCGAATCCTGGTCACCGAGCGGATCGCGGTATACCGGCTGCAACCGGTCCAGGCCTCGCTCGAGGCGTGGTTTCTGCAGGTCACCAGCCGGCTGGGAGATCCGCAATGACGTTGGGAGATCCAGCGATGACAACCGCCATGCCCGACCTCACAGCGGCGACCCCCGACGCACGCGCCGATCACCGTGGATCGCCGATACCCACGTGGGCGATGATCGCGACCAGATTCCTGGAGCTGCGCAAACGCCGCGGCCTGATGATCACCCTGGTGCTCGTGACGATCGGCTTCCCCACCGTCTTCCTGGGTATCCGGCTGCTGCTGCACGCCGTCGCGCCCAAAACCTACGGCTCGGCCGGCGGCTACGACATCTACACCGCGATGTCGGCCGGGGTGCTTTACACCTTCGGGTTCATCGTCGCCGCCGCGCTCGGCGCCACCGCCGGATCAGTGGACCTGAGCGATGGGATGTTTCGGCACCTGGTCATCACCGGCCGGTCCCGGCTGGCCCTGTATCTAGCGCGGATTCCGGCCGGGCTGGCCATCATCGTCTCCCTCGTCGCGGTCGGCTTCACCATCGTCTGCGCCGTGTGCGTGTTCGCCGCGCCCGCCAAACTCCACTACAACGGAGTGGCCGTGCCCGCCGGCCTGTCCGAAAGCGGCCTGGAGACGTGGGCCGCTGCCAACGCGACCACCGTCGTCTGCAACTTCAACTACTCCTTCAAGGACCAATCAGGACCCGGCGTCGGCTGCGACAACCCGCCCGGCGCGCCCGCCCATGTCGTCGCCATCGGACCCGGCGGGCGACCCGTCCCGGCCACCGCAGCGCAGACCCAGGCGGCGGCGGTCCAGATCGCCCGACAGAACTATCCGGACTACGCGAAGCAGTTCCGCTACCCGTCCGTTTCGCTGATGATCAAGACCGGGCTGTGGCTGGAACTGGAAGCCGTCGTCGGGTTCATCGTCGGTCTCGGGCTCGGCTCGCTGCTCGGCCAGCGAACCGTCGCGGTAATCCTGATGATCGTCCTGGAAATCATCCTCACCCCGATCGCGATCCGAACCCGGATACCCCATTTCCTTAACGGTCAACGCGGCATCGTCGGCGTCGCCACCGCCCACCTCGAACCCGGCCAACTACCGCTGGCCTTCGGCGGCGGCGGGCATGACTTCCGCGTCACCGAAACGACCACCACAGCGGTCCTGGTCATCCTTGGCTGGCTCATCGGATGGACCATCCTCGGCGCCTGGCGGATGATCACCAGGGACGCCTAAGCAGTGATGCCCAGTGCGTTGCGGATGAACTCCAGTTCGATGAGCCGCAGGTTCACCGCGATCTCAGGGCGGCTGATCATGTGGCTGGTAGCGGGTAACGGCAGCACGCCGTGCACCTTGCCCGCGGCGGTTAACGCTGCGGACAGCCGAAATGTGTGCGCGGGCAGCACGTTGTCATCAGCCAAGCCGTGCACCAGCAGCAACGGCCGTTGCAGGTTCGAGGCATCGCGCATCAGCGCGCACCGGTCGTAGACCTCGGGACGCTCGCCGGGATCGCCGAGATACCGCTCGGCCCAGTGAGTGTCGTACAGGCGGAAGTCGGTGACCGGCGCGCCTGCCACGGCGACGTGAAAGACGTCCGGTCGACGCAGCACGGCAAGGGCGGCTAGGAAACCGCCGAACGACCAGCCGCGGATGGCCACCCGACTGAAGTCCAGCTGCGGGTAACGCTGCTTGACATCGTCGATGATCGCGACCTGGTCGTCGAGCGCCGGAGTGGCCTTATCCAGCCAGATCGCGTCTCGCCAGCCTTTCCCGCGCGCCGGTGTACCGCGCCCGTCGGCCACCACGACGGCAAACCCCTGATCGGCGAACCACTGCGGCAGCCGATACACATCGCGCGCCTGCATGACCTGCTGACCGCCCGGGCCGCCATAAGGCGCGAACAGCACCGGCAGCGCTTCGGCCGCCTGCACCGGATCGCGCGGCAAAAGCACCGCTGTCCGGATTTCGCGCGTCCCGGCCGAGAAGATCTCCACCCGGGGCGGATCGGTCGGCAGGGCAAGGCAGGCGATCTCGCCGTCCGCTCGGTTGGGTGCACGCACGCTGGTCCGTACGCCGTCGATGTCCAGCCCGCGGCTGGCCAACACCACGGTGCCGGCACCGCGTACACCGGCATGCACGCCCGTTCCGGTCGATAGCTGGCGGAGCCCGGCTGCCGCCGACCATTCATAGACGTGGATCTCGGTCGGTTCGGTCGAGGCGTGGAACAGCACGCTCTCGCCGGACACATCGACAATCTCCCGTACCTGCAACGACATCGGCGTGACCGGAACGCCTGCCACGAGCAGCCGCCGGCTGTCGTCAAGGTCGGCCAGCCAGATCAACTCACCGCCGGCCAGCCGGGCCGGTATGCCGACCGACACCGGCAGCGGCGAATCTGCCTTGTCGGTAAGTACTTCCGCGGTCGCGCCGGTCGCCGAGTCGACCGTCAGCAGTCGCACCTCGGTCTGCGCGCGGTTCTGCACGACGATCAACGGACCGCCATCGTCCCAGTAAGCAGCCAACAGGTACTCGAACGCGGCGCGGTCCCACACCACCTCGGTCGCGGCGCCGTCCAGACCTACGACGTGCAGGGTCACCGACGCATTGGGCCCGCCTGCGAACGGATAGCGCAACTGTCGCGGCGGCTCCCGCTCGGCACCGGGGTCGGCCAGGTAGGTCAGCGCCAGCATGGAGTTGTCCACTCGGGCGATGAGCAACGCCGACCCATCCGGCGCCCACCAGAACCCGTCCTGCCGGGCGAAGGATTCTGCCGCGACGTGCTCCGGCAACCCGTAGCTGATGTCCGGCCCGGACGACGCCATCAGGACCCGGTCGTTGCCGCCGTCAACGTCGACGACGTGCAGGGAACCTTCGCTGACATAGGCGATTACCCGACCTGTCGGGTCGGGTTGCGGAGCGATCACCGGGCCTGCCGTGTCGAACTGACGAACCTCGCCGGACGACACGTCGATGGTGGTGAGCCGACCCTCGACGGCCGTCGCGACAAGCATCCCGGCGGCGTCGGTGCGATACCGGGTCACGCCGTGAAGCCGGTCACGCTGCCGTTCCCGTCGGACGCGGTCCTCGGCCGATTGGCTTGACCGGTCCGGATCCGGCAGGTGCAGCAGACGTTCCGTGCCGCGCTCCATGTCATAGATCCACAACGCCGACAGGGTGCTAGTGCCGTCCAGGGTGCGACAGAACACCACGTGCCGGCCGTCCTGGCTGACCTGGAGCTGGCCGGGCCGACCGAGCGTGAAGTTCAGGGTTTGGGCATGCTGGCTAAGGAACTCGGTCACGCCGGCGTCGCCGCTCCGGCATGCACGATCCGGCCGCCCTGGATCACGGTGCGCCGCCCGTCGTCGGTCCACAGCGCGTCCGGGCGTTGGGTGATGTCGCCATCGACGATCAGCAGGTCGGCCACGCAGCCCTCGTGGATGCGTCCGAGATCCGCACGACGGACCAGGTCGGCGTTCACCGAGGTGGCCGACTGCAATGCCAGCAACGGCCCGTCCACCTCGATCTGAAGCCGCAGCCCGTTCAGTTGTTCGTCCTCCAGTACGCCCATCAGGTCAGTGCCGAAGCCGACCCGGACGCCCGCGGCCCGGGCCACTTCGACGGCCTTCCGCCCGAAGTCGAACACCTCGGCGTTCTTCTGCCGGGACACCGCCGCCATGCCGAGCTCCGCGCCACGGCGGGTCATCGCGTCGTAGGTAGCGAGGGTCGGCACCAGATAGGCGCCGGCGGCGGCCATCAGCTCCGCGGTCTCGGTGTCGAGCAGGTTGCCGTGTTCGATGCTGTGCACGCCGTTATCGATCGAGTGCCTGATGGCTTCAGGCGAATAGGCATGAGCGGCCACGTAGCTGCCGCGACGGCTCGCCTCGTCGGTCACGGCACGGACCTCCTCCGCCGAGTACTGCGGTGCCCGCAGCGGGTCGGTCAGCGACACCACCCCACCGGAGGTCATGATCTTGATCGCGTGCGCGCCGCGCCGGAACCGATCGCGGACCGCGCGACGCAGGTCGTCGACGCCGTCCACCACCTCGGCGGAATGCTGGTGACAGCCACAGATGTCGCTGTCCGACGAGCGTGGATCGCCGTGCCCGCCGGTCTGGCTGAGCGCCGGGCCGAGCCAGAGGTACCGCGGGGACGGCAGCAGCCCCTCAGCAATCGCCCGAGCAAGCCCGGCGTCGCCGCCGGCCGGGTCGCGGACCGTGGTGAACCCGCGAGCCAAGGCCGCCGCCAGCCGTCGCGCCGCCTTCAGCGCGACATAGCTCAGCGGGTGCGACTCGCCCAACAGCGCGTCCAGCTCACCGCCGTAGGCATGGCAATGCGCGTCGATCAACCCCGGCAGCACGGTACGTCCGCGCGCATCGATGACCACGTCGGCATCACGCGGCGCGTCCGGCCCGACCGCGGCGATCCGCCGGTCGACCACGTGCACCGACCCTTCGCTCAGCCGCTGGGCAACCCCGTCGAAGATCACCCCGCCGACTATCGACAGCGTCGTCATCCCTGCTCCTCACCGTTGACATCTCGGCAGCTTGCACCGCCCACCCAGCATCCGACACTAGTCATTCGGCGAAAGCTCCATGCGCATCGGCAACGAAGTCGCAACGAAGACGGGAATGGCGTGTCTTAGCGCAAGCGCAGCGCACACGATGACGGCATGGCACTCGGTTGGTCGCGAGTGGCCGCGTCAACGCCTACATCAGGTACGCGAACGCGTTGGACGCCAAACGTCTCGCGGCAGCGCGGCAAGGCCCCGCTGCCTACGCCAACGAAATCCGGACCGAGTAGGCGTCCGCCGCAACCGACCCGACGATCACCGCGCGCAACGCCGCTGGCTTCCACGACTCGTGTGACGCGCGATAGCCGAATCAACAGCCGGTTAGTGACCGCAGCTCGCTGATCACATCTCGGCAGGCCTGCCGGAGCAACGGGTCGTCCCGGTACCCCGACTCATCGAGATGCACCCGCCATAGCGGCGCCGCCTGATCGGACACCCGAACCGCCTCAACAATTCCGAACACCCCAGGCCGCAGTTCGACACGGTGCCGAAGGATACGCAGGTGGGCAATGCGCTCTGTGGCGAAGGCCGCCAGCGTCCGGTCAGCGGCAATGCTTATGCGCCCATGCCGGCCGTTCGGCAGCGCCCCGTGAAGCTCCAGGCTGCGGGTGCGCACCGACCAGCTCGCCGCCGTGAGATCGATCCAAGCGATCCTGCGCCAGGCGCCGCCGGGCAGCCGATAGTGCAGTGCCGCATCCGTACCTACCGCGATCAGCCGCCCGTCTCGCGCTGACCGGTACAGCACATGCTCATCGGCGTTCAGGGTCGGCATCGCCGCCGGGCTCGGCCCGCGATTGCTAGGCTGCACCAGTGCCGCCGCGGTCCAGCGGGGTCGGTGGATAGTCAGAATGCTCATCCGCGCCGCCTTGTGTTTGCCTATCGGTAAACACGGCCAGGCACGGCGCGCGGTTCAGCTGCGCGAGCTACGACTCCAGGAAGGGCCGTACCCGGTCTTTGGGACGGCCGATGATGGCGCGGTCGCCCTTGATCAACACCGGACGCTGGAGCAGGCGAGGATGCTCGACGAGCAGATCGGCGACCGCCTCAGGCGTGACGTAGTCATCGGCGTCCAAGCCGAGCTGAGCGAAGTACGGATCCTTGCGCACCAGGTCCGCCGGCGGATCCTCTAGCTTGCCGATCAGATCCAGCAGCTCGGCGCGGTCGAGTGGCCGCTTCAGGTACTGAAGGATCTCGACAGCGGTTCCGGCCTGCTCCGCTTCATCGAGCGCATGTTTGGACGTCGAGCAGGCGGTGTTGTGCAAGATCGTGACGTCGGCCATGACGGCCAGCGTACCGGGTGGCAGGCTCAGTACATGGCCGCCGTCGAAGTCGTTTTTGCCGTTAGTTGGGCGGCGTTCTGGAGCTACTGGCTGGTGGCCGCGCTCTCCATGAAAAGAGGACGGGTTGCGTGGTCTCGTGAGTTGCCGATCAGGGTCACGATCTTCGCTGCCGTCGTTGTGTTGATCCGGTTGGGAGTGCTCCGCGGTAACCGCGTCCACCCGACTCCGTGGCGTGCCGGCTTCGGGCTGGCGCTGCTCGCGGCCGGGCTGGCCTTCGCCGTCTGGGCGCGCGTATGCCTCGGACGCAATTGGGGCACCCCGATGTCGCGTAAGAACGAGCCGGAGTTGGTGACCAGCGGTCCGTACCGCCTGGTGCGCCATCCCATCTACGCGGGCATCCTAACCGCGGGCATCGGCACCGCAGTGGCGTTGAACTGGACCTGGCTGATCATCGTGGCCCTGGCCGGCAGCTACTTCGGCTACGGCGCAGTCGTCGAAGAGCGCAACCTGACCGAGGAATTCCCCGACAGCTACCCAGGCTATAAGCGCTCGACCAAGATGATCGTGCCGTTCATGTTCTAACGGATCTCATGGTCGGCGACCAGCTCGGGACGTGCGCGGTCAGATTGGGGTAGCAGAGCCCGCCACTGGTTCGACAAGTGTCAAGTGCTTGCTGCCAGCTGACGGTCACGTACCAGGATCGTCGGCCACAACCGTTGCCAGGACGCCGGCACCCGAGCGGGTTCCGCCTGCGCGGCGTGAGCGTCGATCATTGTGTCCCAGACCGGCTTTCGGGCTTGAGTGAATTGCACAGTACTAGTACGCCAACCAGGTCGGCGAATAGAGCAATTGAGAAGTAAGCCAGCTATGTACCCCCCTGGTCATACAGCTCTAGATTGAGACCTTCGTCACATAAACAGGGGGTGCAACATGCGGCGTACGGGCAAGTTGGGAGCAAGCATCGTCACCGTGGCGACAGTCGCCGCCGTCGGGCTGTTGAACGTACCGGCAGCCCAGGCAGCGGTGCCGTTGCAAAAGATCATCGATGATCCGTTCACCGGCGGCAACGGTGACCACAAGGCGTCGGTGGAACCGGATACCTTCGCCTTCGGCAATACCATCGTGGTGGCCGCGCAGGTCGGCCGCTCCTTCTCCGGCGGCGGAGCCGGTATCGGCTATGCCACCAGCACGGACGCCGGCGCTACCTGGATCCAGGGCACATTGCCCGGGATAACGACCGCCACCGGTGGCCCGTATGACCGAGTGAGTGACTCGACGGTGGCCTACGACGCCGCTCACGGTGTCTGGTTGATTTCTTCACTTCCGGTCACCGCCGACCTTGCGATCCCGGCGATATTGGTCAGCCGCTCGACCGATGGTGGATTGACCTTCGGAAACCCGATCGCTATCGCGTCGAGCAGCACTTTCTACGACAAGAACTGGACGGTCTGTGATAACCATCCGGCCAGCCCCTACTACGGCCACTGCTACACCCAGTTCGACGACCATGCCGACAAGAACCGACTCAAGATGTCGACGTCGACCGACGGTGGCCTGACCTGGGGACTGGCGCTCGATACCGGCAACCAGGCCACCGGCTTTGCCGGCCAGCCGGTCGTACAGCCGAACGGCACGGTGATCGTGACGGCTCCGAACTCGGGCCAGACCCAACTGTCTGCCTGGCGTTCGCTGGACGGCGGCGCTTCTTGGACCTCGATCACCAGGGTCGCCGACGACATCACCCATGCGCCGGCTGGCGATCTACGTTCGGGACTGCCGTCGTCGGAGATCGACGCGGCAGGAAAGGTCTACCTGGTCTGGCAGGATTGCAGATTCCGCGCCAAGTGCACGTCCAACGACCTCGTCATGTCGACCTCGACCGATGGCAAAAAATGGACAGCGCCCAGCCGGATTCCGATCGACAGCGTCACGAGCGGCTTCGACCATTTCATCCCCGGTCTGGGCGTGGATCCTTCGACCTCCGGCGGGACGGCCAAGCTGGGATTGACCTACTACTTCTACCGCAACGCCGCGTGCGGATCGGATTGCCAGCTCGAGGTCGGCTATATCCAGTCGGTGGACGGTGGCGCCACCTGGAGCGCTCCGATTGAGCTGGCCGGGCCGTTCAGCATCTCGCTCTGCCCGGAGACCAGCCACGGCCGGATGGTCGGCGATTACATCTCGACATCTTGGATCAATGGCAAGGCGTTCGGCGCGTTCGCAGTAGCGCAGCCGCCCAGCGCTGGATATGACTACGACCAGGCCATCTACGTCCCCACCGGCGGACTGAACTAAGTAGTCACCGCATTAGCCGACGGTATGGCGGGCATCAGGAAACCGATGCTCGCCACACCGCCTTGTCGGGCGGTTAGCTTGCGCGGAAGAGCAGCCTTGACGAACGGCAAGCGTTAGCGGTAGCTTGCGTTAGCCATGGCTAACGCTTCTGCACTCATCGATGCCATCGCCGAACCCACCCGGCGGGCCATCGTGGAGCGCCTCGTCGACGGTCCGGCAGCGGTGAGTGACCTCGCCCGCGACATGCCGATCACCCGCTCGGCGGTGTCCCAGCACTTACAGATCCTCAAATCTGTCGGCCTGGTCACCGATCGGGCGGTCGGCACCCGCCGGGTTTACACCGTCGATCCCAACGCGTTGGCCATCATCCGCGCCTACTTCGACGCGTTCTGGACCCGATCCCTAGCCGCATTCCGCGATGCGGCCGAGCAGCAGCAGGAGGATACATGACCACTCGGACGGCGACCACTGAGGTGAGCCTCGACATCGAGGTCGAAGCGCCGATAGCCCAAGCCTTCGATGTCTTCACCAACCAGATCGGATCCTGGTGGGACAAGAGCCACCACATCATCGAGGTGCCGCTTGCCGAGATGGTCTTCGAGCCTTACGTGGGCGGCCACATCATCGATCGAGGGATCGACGGCAGCGAATGCCGCTGGTCGCGGGTGCTGGCCTACCAGCCGCCGACCCGGGTCTGCTTCAGCTGGGACATCAACGTGCAATGGCAACTCGAAACCGACCCGGCCAAAGCCAGCGAGATCGAGATCGCATTTACCGAGTTGGCGTCGGACCGGACGCACGTCAAGCTCACCCACCGCCACCTCGACCGGCACGGCGAAGGCTGGGAATCGATGCGGGACGCGGTTGCCTCCGGTTGGGACTTGCGCGAATTCGCCGCCGCCGCAAAGCGATCGACCGCATCCGCCGACTGAGTTCTACACGCTCAGCGCGGCATACCCCGGCTTGATCTGGGAGTTGATGATGGTCAACCGATCATCGAACGGGATAAAGGCACTCTTCATCGCGTTGACCGTCAACCACTGGAGGTCCGACCAGCCGTAGTCGAACGCCTCGGCCAGCAGCGCCATCTCCCGGGTCATGCTCGTCCCGCTCATCAACCGGTTATCGGTGTTCACCGTCACCCGGAAGTGCAGCCGCCGCAGCAACCCGATCGGGTGTTCGGCAATCGAAGCGGCCGCCCCGGTTTGGATATTGGAGGACGGGCACATCTCCAACGGGATCCGCTTGTCCCGGACGTACTGGGCCAGCCGGCCAAGCTGGGCCGAGGCGACCTGCTCCTCCAACGAGGACCCGGTGGCGGTGACGTCGTCGATGATTCGCACGCCGTGCCCGAGCCGGTCGGTGCCACACCACTGGATCGCCTCCCAGATCGAGGGCAGCCCGAACGCTTCGCCGGCGTGAATGGTGAAGTGAAAGTTCTCCCGGCGCAGGTACTCGAACGCGTCCAGGTGCCGGCTCGGTGGAAAGCCGGCCTCGGCGCCCGCGATATCGAAGCCGACCACGCCGCGGTCGCGGTAGGCCACCGCCAGCTCGGCGATCTCCCGCGAGCGGGCGGCGTGGCGCATGGCGGTGGCCAGCGCACCGATCCGGATCTGCTTGCCGCGCTCGGAGGCTGCCTGCACCCCGTGCGCAAACCCTTCCAACGTCGCCTCGACCACCTCGTTCAGGGTGAGGCCCTGCCCGACGTGCTGCTCAGGCGCCCAGCGCACCTCGGCATACACCACGCCGTCGTCGGCCAGATCCTGCGCGCATTCGCTGGCGATCCGGTGCAGGCCCTCCCGGGTTTGCATCACCGCAACGGTGTGTTCGAAGGTCTCCAGGTAGCGCACCAGCGAACCGGAGTTCGCCGACTCCTGGAACCACCGGTCGAGTTCGGCAGCGTCAGTCGACGGCAGCCGGTCGTAGTCGATCGCCTTGGCCAGCTCGATGATGCTCTGCGGCCGCACGCCGCCGTCCAGGTGATCGTGCAGCAGCACCTTCGGCGCGGTGCGGATGGTGGTCGGGTTCAGTTCGGCCGGCATGGGCTCACGTTATCGAGTCACCGACGTCACCACACGACCGGGACGTTCCTGTGTCAGGGCTGGCTGCCGGTATTGCCGGCCACCACCGGATGGATCTGCACCTGGCTGCACACGGTGGTGACCGCGGCGGCCTTGATCGGACTCGCGGTGCCCGGTGGTGTGCTCAGCAGCGCATGCTGGGTCGGGCAGCCTTTGCCGGTCCTCGAGTCGAACAGCAGCCCTTCCAGCAGCGCCGACGCCGTCCCGCCGGGGCCTAGCACCGCCGTCGGGAACGGTGGCTTCGGGTTGCGCAGGCCGCCGAGGTAACCGCTCGGGGTAGGGCTGGCTCGGACGACCGGCCGGTCCTGACCGTCCAGGATGGTCAGCGTCGGGTAACCGGTCATCGTGCAGGCGATCTGGCCGGTGTTGGTGAACAGCAGGACGTAGCCGGCGTGCGACAGGCCACTGCCCGCGCTCCGCACGGCGAGCCTGAGGTAGGGCGGCCCGCAGGCCAGAAGCCCGGCCGGCGGCGGGCTCACCGTGGACGGCTGGGCGGCGCTGGTGCGCGGCTGCCCGGTGACGAAGCCGGACGGGCTCGGCGGCCCTACCAGGTCCGTCGGGTCGAGCGGATCGTTGGTGGCATCGGCCGATGGATCGCTGGTATCGCTGGACGTTACCGCTGCCGAATCCGGGACCGAGGGACCGGCAGCGGACGGACCGGTGGCTGAGCCACAACCGGCCAGCAGCCCTAGCAAACCGAGCAGTACAAGAACCGGTCTCACCTGGCCACGGTAACCCCAGTCGAGCACCGGACCTTCGAACGGCGCTCCGATGAGTGAGCAGCCGATTCTGCCCGCGCAAGCGCTGCCGACGAGGGGCGCAGCTCATCAGCAATGAGCGCTCTCGCGAAGAGCCGGTGATCCGGTTTGCCTAGACTGGCTCGGTGATCGGCGAC
Source organism: Jatrophihabitans sp. (assembly GCA_035248685.1). GTDB lineage: Bacteria > Actinomycetota > Actinomycetes > Mycobacteriales > Jatrophihabitantaceae > Jatrophihabitans_A. Next base: position 31,757 of record DATFHF010000073.1, on the reverse strand, counting down.
CTGCGGCTGCCTCCCGGGCGCGGCGTCCCGGACGGCCTGACCATCCCCGCCGCCGAGCTGGTGGAACGGTTCTCCCGCTCGTCCGGGCCAGGCGGGCAGGGCGTGAACACCACCGACAGCCGGGTCGAACTCAGCTTCGACGTCCGGGCCTCGACGGCCTTCACCGACCAGCAGCGAGCCCGGGTGCTGGATCGGCTCGCCGGCCGGCTGGTGGACGGCGTGCTGCGAATCACCGCTTCCGAGCAACGATCCCAGTTGACCAACCGAGCCGCGGCCCGGGCTCGGCTGGCCTATCACTTGAGCCAGGCGTTGGCGCCCGCACCGCCGGCTCGCCGGGCCACTGCCCCGTCGCGAGCGGCCCGCCAGCGACGGCTGGATCTGAAACGGCAGCGAGGTCAGATCAAGGCTGGTCGGGGCCGGGTTCGCGAGGATTGACCGGGCCCGGCGCCGCATCGCCACTGTCGGGTTCGGCTGGCGGCGGCTGCGGGTCGGACAACAGCAGCCGCGGATCGGCCGGCTCACCGGTGGGCGGCGGTGGGTCGAAGCTGGTCGGCACCCGTTTCAGGTGCCGGTTCATCGACCGGTACAGGAAATACACCGCGATGAGCAGCACCAGCACCACGAAGAAGCCGATCGGGCTGCCCTTGCCGGCGTCCGAGTCGGCCAGTAGCTGCCAGCCGCTCACCGGCTGACCTTCTCGCGAACGCCGGCGAACAGGTCGTCCTCAGGCAGCTCGCTGTCCACCATCGAACGAGCCAGCTCGAACTGCTCCCACGGGAACACCCGGCGCTGCACGTCCAGCGGCACTTTGAAGAACCAGCCCTCCGGATCGACCTGGGTGGCATGCGCCAGCAGCGCCGCGTCCCGGCGCGGGAACTGGTCGGCGCAGTAGACCTTCGTGGTGACGTTCGGCACCCGCCGGTCGGCCGCCCGCTCCTTCCAGTTGCTCAGCCATTCCGCGTAGGGCGACTCGATGCCCTCTTCCAGCATCGCGTTGTGCAACGCCTCGACCCGTTCCCGGGTAAAGCTCACGTCGTAGTACAGCTTGAGCGGCTGCCACGGCGCACCGGCGTCCGGGAACGCATCAGGATCAGCGGCCGCGTCGAAGGCGGCCACCGAGACCCGGTGGCACATGATGTGATCGGGATGCGGGTACCCGCCGTTCTCGTCGTAGGTGGTCATCACGTGCGGTCGGAACTCGCGGATCACCTGCACCAGGGCGCGGCTTGCCTCTTCCACCGGAACCAGCGCGAAGCAGCCCTCGGGCAACGGCGGCAGCGGATCACCCTCGGGCAGCCCGGAGTCGATGAAGCCGAGCCACCGGTGCTGCACGCCCAGGATCCGCGCGGCCTGCGCCATCTCGGCGATCCGGATCTCGTGCATCCGCTCGGCGATCTCCGGACGGTCCTTCAACGCAGGGTTGAGGATGTCCCCGCGCTCGCCACCGGTACAGCTGACCACCAATACCTCGGCGCCCTCGTCGACGTACTTGGCCATGGTCGCCGCACCCTTGCTCGACTCGTCGTCGGGATGGGCATGCACGCACAGCAAACGGAGCGGTTGCCGCAGGTCGGTGGTTGATGATGTTTCCGGCACCCGTCCATTGTCACTGATCGGCCGGCGTCGACCACTCGCCGGGTGGCTTGCCAGGATTGCATCCCTCGGGTGCGATTCGTCCCGTCCAGCCCTCGGCGCCAGGTCGCCGGTGTTAGGTTGGAATCACCGAGGCCCCGCGCCCGGCCCGAACCGTCCCGCACACTGGAGATTGCAACCGTGAGTACCGAGACCGCCGCGACCACCTGGTTGACCCAGGAAGCCTATGACCGGCTGTCCGCCGAACTCCAGGCGCTGATCGCCAACCGGCCGGCGATGGCACAGGAGATCAACGACCGCCGCTCAGAGGGCGACCTCAAGGAGAACGGCGGCTACCACGCCGCGCGCGAGGAACAGGGCAAGCAGGAGGGCCGAATCCTTCAGCTCACCCAACTGCTGCGGCAGGCCAAGGTCGGGGTGGCCCCCACCTCCGCCGGCACCGCCGGCCCCGGCATGGTGGTGACCGTCCGGTTCGAGGGCGAGGACGAGGAGACCTTCCTGATCGGGTCGCGGGAGGAGAGCGACACCGCCGACCTGGAGGTCTATTCCGCGGCATCGCCATTGGGCCAGGCACTGACCGGCGCGCACGAGGGCGACACGGTCAGCTACTCGACCCCGACCGGCAAGACCCTGCGGGTAACCCTGTTGTCGGCAAAGCCCTATCGGGGCTGAGCCATTAGCTGCCGGACCGCCCGATTGCGCATAGCCGTACGCCCGATCTCGACGTAGCGTCGGGAGGGTGACTTCAGCACCTGACATCAAGACCCTGGGCGCGCTGCGCGCCTCCGGCCATGTGCACCGCGGTGTCAAGGCCGAGATCCGGCAGAACCTGATCGCGCGGTTGGCGGCCGGCGAGCAGTCGATGCCCGGCATCGTCGGCTTCGACGAGACCGTCGTGCCCGAGCTGGAGCGGGCGCTGCTGGCCGGGCACGACATGGTGCTGCTCGGTGAGCGCGGCCAAGGCAAGACCAGGGTGATCCGGACGCTGGTCGGGCTGCTGGACGAATGGACCCCGGTAATCGCCGGCTCGGAGCTCAACGAGCATCCGTACGCACCGATCACGCCGGCCTCCACCCGGCTGCTGCTCGAACTCGGCGACGACCTGCCGATCAGCTGGCGGCATCGCAGCGAGCGGTACGGCGAGAAGCTGGCCACCCCGGACACCTCGGTCGGTGATCTGATCGGCGACATCGACCCGATCAAGGTGGCCGAAGGCCGCTCGCTGGGCGATCCGGAGACGGTGCACTACGGCCTGGTGCCGCGGACCAACCGGGGCATCTTCGCCATCAACGAACTGCCCGATCTTGCCGAGCGGATCCAGGTCGCGATGCTCAACGTGCTGGAGGAGCGCGACATCCAGGTGCGGGGCTATCAGCTGCGATTGCCGCTGGATCTGCTGATGGTGGCCAGCGCCAACCCGGAGGACTACACCAACCGCGGCCGGATCATCACGCCGTTGAAGGACCGGTTCGGTGCCGAGATCCGCACCCATTACCCGATCGAGCTGTCCGACGAGCTGGAGCTGATCGCGCAGGAAGCGGCCGTGCTCTGGGACACCGACACCGAGGCAACGCAGCCGGTCGCGCACGGCGCGCCGCTGGTGCCGTCCCACCTGCTGGAGGTGATCGCGCGGTTCGCCCGTGGCGTGCGGGACGCACCGCAGGTCGACCAGCGCTCCGGGGTGTCGGCCCGGCTTGCCATTGCCGCGGTGGAGACGGTCGCTGCCTCGGCGGTGCGGCGGGCCGCGATCAACGGTGAGCCGATCGCGGTGGCCCGAATCGCCGATCTGCCGGCGATCGTGCCCGCCTCACGCGGCAAGGTCGAGTTCGAGGACGCCGACGAGGGCCGGGAGTTCGACGTGCTGGAGCACCTGCTGCGCCGAGCGGTCGCCGAGACCACTCGGGCCCGACTGGCCGGCCTGGATCTGCGGCCGTTGCAGCAAAAATTCGACGGCGGGCTCTTGGTGGAGTCCGGTGACCTGGTCTCGGCCGACCGGCTGCTCGAACAGCTGGGCACCATCCCCGGGCTGGCGGCCCTGCTGGAGCGGCTGGAGCCGGACAGCGTGCACGAAGGCCCGGCCACCGTCGGCATCGCCGCGGCTGCGGTCGAGTTCGCGCTGGAAGGGTTGTATCTCAACAAGCGGCTGGCCAAGGAGTCCGGCGGCGGCCGGACCGTGTACGGCTCATGAGCGGGTACCGCGGGTTTCGCTACGGCGCCTGGCACGGCGGCCCGGATCCGCTCGAGCCGCCCTACGACATCCGCCAGGCGCTGGACGAGATCGGTGCCGACGTGTTGGCCGGGATGTCACCGCGCAGCGCGTTGCAGCGTCTGATGCGCGGTGGCACCAACGGCCGTCCCGGCTTGGACGCGTTGCGCCAGCAGGCTCGCAACCGGGCCCGCGAGCTGCGCAACTCCGGTCGATTGAACGGCACCCTGGACGAAGTTCGCCGGTTGCTCGACCGGGCGTTGGAGAGCGAGCGCTCGACGTTGTTCCCCGACCCGTCCGATTCGGCCCGGCTGGCCGAATCCGAGCTGGACGCGTTGCCGTCCGACACCGCGCGCGCCGTTCGAGAACTGGCCGACTACCAGTGGCGTTCGCCGTCGGCCGCTGCCGACTACCAGCAGATTTCCGATCTGCTGCGATCGCAGGTGCTCGACGCGCAGTTCGCCGGTCTGCGGCAGGCGCTGGCGAACCCGGATCCGCAGGCCATGGAGCAGATCCGACGGATGCTCAACGATCTGAACGACATGCTCGACGCCGACGCCCGTGGCGAGCACACCGCCGAGGACTTCGCGCGGTTCATGGCCGAGCACGGCCAGTTCTTTCCGGACAACCCGGCGAACCTGGCCGAGCTGGTCGACTCGCTGGCACGCCGTTCGGCGGCCGCGGAACGGCTGATGAACTCGCTCAGTCCACAGCAGCGCGAAGAACTGAGCTCGTTGATGGAACAGGCGATGAACCAGGCCGGGCTGGCCGACCAGATGGCCAGGTTGCAGCAGTCGCTGCGGGCGGCTCGTCCCGACTTGTCGTGGGGTGGCTCGGAGCGGATGACAGGTGACCAGCCGCTGGGATATGCCAGTGGCACCGAGGCACTCGCCGAACTGGCCGAACTGGACGAGCTCGCCGAGTTGGCGTTGCAGGACTATCCCGGGGCAAGCCTGGCCGACATCGACGAGGATCTGGTGGCCCGCGCATTGGGCAGTCAGGCGGTCAGCGACCTGGAGCAGCTGCGCCGGATCGAGCGCGAGCTGCAGCGGCAGGGATACCTGGAACAGGGCGGCCGCGGCCTAGAGCTGAGCCCGCGGGCACTGCGCCGGCTCGGTTCCACCGCACTGCGCAAGGTGTTCGCCACCCTCCAGTCCGGCGGCCGCGGCGAACATGACGTGCGCGATGCCGGTGCCGCGGGAGAGATCACCGGTTCCAGCAGGCAATGGCAGTTCGGCGACGAGCAACCGCTGGACGTGGTGCGCACCGTCCGCAACGCGGTGTTGCGGGCCGGCGCCGGCCCGAACGGTGGGGTTCGACTGGCCCCGGACGACTTCGAGGTCATCGAGACCGAACGCAGGTCGTCGGCCGCGGTCGCACTGCTGGTGGACATGTCCTACTCGATGGAGTTACGCGGCACCTGGGGTGAGGCGAAGACCACCGCGCTCGCGCTGCACTCGCTGGTGAGCACAAAGTTTCCACAGGATGCCATCGAGATCATCGGATTCTCCGACTACGCCCGGGTGATGACGCCACGCGACCTGGTCAACCACGACTGGGAACGGGTATACGGAACCAACCTGCAGCATGCGTTGATGCTGGCTCGCCGACACCTCGATCGGCACCGCGATGCCGAGCCGGTGATCCTGGTGATCACCGACGGCGAACCGACCGCGCACCTGGCCGCGGACGGATTCTCCGACTTCTGCTGGCCACCGTCGGTGGAGACGATTACCGCAACCATCGCCGAGGTGGATCGATGCACCCGGCGAGGCGCGATCATCAATATCTTCATGCTGGACAACGAACACCGGCTGGTCGAGTTCATGCAGGAGGTCGGCCGGCGCAACGGCGGCCGGGTGTTCCTGCCCCGAGCGGGCACCCTCGGCGAGTACGTCGTCTCCGACTACCTGAAATCCCGGGCAGGTCGACGCCGGGTCGGCTGAGTCAATCTGTTGACCCTGTCAGACGTTTGTGGCCCGGCGGATATCCGCCGGGCCACAACGCTTCGTAGGAGATGAATCAGCTGCGCTTGGCCGGTGCCTTGCGAGCGGTGGTCTTGCGCGCAGTCGCGGCCTTGGCCGGCGCGGAGGCCTTGGCCGGAGCCTTGCGGGCAGTGCTGGCCTTGGCCGGCGCGGCCTTGGCGGCGGTCTTCTTGGCGGCGGTCTTGGCCGGGGCTGCCTTGCTCGCAGTGACCTTCTTCGCCGGCGCGGCAGCAGTCTTGGCAGCGGTCTTGGTGGCAGACGCTGCCTTGCTGGCTACCGTCTTGGTAGCGGCAGCGGCCTTCTTCACCGGTGCGGCCTTAGCAATCTTGCGGCGACCAGCGATGATCTCCTTGAACTCGGTACCGGGACGGAACGCCGGAACCGAGGTCTTCTTCACCCGCACCTTGGCGCCGGTGGCCGGGTTACGACCGATTCGGGCGGCCCGATCACGTCGCTCGAACGCGCCGAAACCGGTGAGGATCACCTTCTCGCCCTTGACGACGTTGGCGTAGACCTCATCCAGGATGGCATCCAGGAGTGCGGCGGTGGACTTGTGGTCTGCTTTCAATCGAGCCGCTACGGCGTCGATGAACTGGGTCTTGTTCAACCTAGGTCTCCTTAATCACGTTGCGTTTCTTGCGGAAAGTGTGGCACCAATTGATCGCCAATGTGAAATCGCCGGTGTGATTCGTGTCGTAGAGGCTCCAATCGACTACGTCCGCCGTTGGCTGATCTGGCTGTAATCGCAACGAAGTCTGCCAGCAAATCGAGCCTCTCGACATCCGACACTCCGTTTTTCCTGGCCGAACGATAGCGCCTAATGGCCGTCCGCGCAGGGTCATTCGCCACTGACCTGTGGTCGACGCCGGTCCAATCCGGTTAATCTCGGATCATGCCGCAATGGACCGCCGAAGTGATCGATGGCCGGATCAGCCGGGAGTTGCGCCGATCGGTATTGCGGCCGCACTACCCCGTCGATGCGGTGTTGCCGGGCGATGACTTGGAAGGCGCGGTGCACCTCGGGGTGTTCGCCGACACCGACGCGGGTCGGGTTTTGGCCAGTACCTGCATGATCTTTCCGCAACGGTGCAGCTGGCTGCCGGAAGCCATCGGCTGGCAGTTGCGATCGATGGCCACCGATCCGGACTGGCGTGGTATCGGTGCCGGCACTGAGATCCTGCGCGCCGCAAGGGCTTTCGCGACAGCAGCCGGCGCCACCGTGCTGTGGTGCAATGCTCGTGTCCCGGCGATCGAGTTCTATCGCAGGAATGGCTTCCTCGAGCACGGCGAGTTGTTCGACGCCGAAGGTGGACCGCATCGACGGATGTGGCTGCGACTTTCCGACTAGCCCCCCGGGCTAGAGGCCACGCAACCTGCGGGCGCGCAGATCATCGCGGGCGGTCGGTGGTGCGAGGAGGATCCGCGCGCTGAGCACGAATGCACCGGACGGTGCGGCTACCACCGGATCCATGGCGCACTCGACCGCCTCGGGCAGTTCGTCGGCTAACCGGGACAACCGCAATGCGAGCTCGACCAGAGCGGCGATGTCGGCATGTTCGGCACCGCCGTAGCCGGTGAGCAACGGGAATGCCTTCGGGCCGCCGATCAACTCGGCGGCATCCGTGGAGGTCAGCGGGACCACCGCATACGACCGGTCTTGCAGCAGATCGGTGGCCAATCCGCCGACGCCGAAGGACATCAGCGTCCCGAACGAACGGTCATCCTGCACCCGCAGGACGGTATCGACACCGCGCTCGGCCATGGCCTGCACCAGCACCGGACGATCGCCGGCGCCGGCCAGCGAGTGCCATGCCTCGACAAGCGCGCCGGCATCGGCCAGATGCAGCCTGCTCGCTCCGCCGACCTTCAACGCGACCGGCCACCCTAACCGGCCGGCCGCCTCGATCGCCTGCTCGGCATTGCTCACCGGCTCGGCAGCCACCAGCGATATGCCGTACCAGGCCAGCAGTCGCCGCGCCTCGCCGAGCTCGAGTGGTCGGCCGGCCGGCCGATCGGCCAGCACACGCGTCACGAACTCCCGCGCGGCGTCGGTGTCTACGCCGGTCAGTTGCGGGATCCGTCCGACGTCCCGGCGCCGCCAGCGGGCGTAGCGAACGACCTGTGCCAGGGCTTGCACGGCACGTTCCGGTGATGGGTACGAGGGAATCGAGCCGGCTGTTCCACCAGGTGCGGCCAACTCGGCCGGCACCCCCTCGAAGCCGAGGAAGGTGGACAGCACCGGCTTGGCCTGGCCCGCGGCCGCCTGCCGAAGTTGGCCGGCCACCGCTGCCTCGGCGCCGCGACGCATCGGCGGGACAAAGATGCTGATCACCGCGTCCACTTGTTCATCCGACAGCGCCTGTGACAGCGCACGACCGAACGCCTCGTCGGTGGCATCGACGCCGACATCCACCACGCCGGCCAGTGGTAGACCGGCGGTGGCCAGCGCATCGGCCACCAGCACGCCCAGCGCGGTGGAATGGCCCACCACCGCCACCCGATCGCCGGCCGGCAGCGGTTGGGTGGCCAGCAGCAGTGCGACGTCGAAGAGCTCGCCGATGGTGCCGGTCCGAATCACCCCGGAGGCCTCGAACAGTGCCTGCACGCTGTGCTCGGGCACCTCGACCGAAGTGTGTTGTAGGCCGGCGACCACCGAGCCGCGCCCGCTCTTGACCGCCACGATCGGTTTGTGCCGGGCCAGCCGCCGTGCGATCCGGGCGAATTTGCGGGGATTACCGAAGCTTTCCAAATACAGCAAGGCGATATCGGTCTGCGGATCGGTTTCCCAATATTGCAACAGGTCGTTGCCGGACACGTCGGCCCGGTTGCCGGCCGAGACAAAGCTGGATATCCCGAGCCCACGCCGAGCCGCCTCGCCCAGAACCGCGGCGCCGAGTGCCCCGGACTGGCAGAAGAAACCGGCTCGGCCGGCCAGCGGGGCCACGGCGGCGATCGAAGCGTTCAGTGCGACGGCTGGGTCGGTGTTCAGCACACCCAGGCAGTTCGGGCCGACCACCCGCATGCCGTTGGCCCTTGCCTGCGAGACCAACGCGCGCTGGGCGGCCCGTCCTGCCTGGCGCGTCTCGGCATCGCCGGATTCGCCGAAGCCGGCCGAGAGCACCACCAGGCCGTGCACGCCGCGGGCACTGCACTGCTGCACCAACTGAAGGATCTCGGCGGCCGGAACCGCCAGCACGGCCAAGTCGATGTCGCCCGGTACGTCGGCCAGGCTGGGGTAAGCCAGGATGGAATTGACCAAGCCGGCATGTGGATTCACCGGGTAGACCGGTCCGGTGAAGCCGGCTCGCTGGAGATTGTCCACCACCAGGTGGCCGATCTTGTCCGGGTCGGCGCTGGCGCCTACTACCGCGACCGAGCGTGGGTGCAGCAGCCGGTGGATGGAGCGAGCGTCGGCACGTAACTCGCGTTCGGCCATCACCTTCTGGGTCAGCTCGGTGGCCGCGATGTCGAAGCGCAGGCTGACCTCGCTGCCTTCCAGTCGACGGCTCGGCGCGAAGCCGGCGTCCAGGAACACCCGCATCATCTGCTGGTTCTCGGCCAGCACCACCGCCTCGAACCGGGCGACGTCGAGCTCCCGGCCGATCTCGACCAGGTGTTCCAGCAGAACCGAGCCAATCCCCCGTCCCTGATGGGCATCGGCGACCACGAAGGCGACCTCGGCGGTGTCGCCGACCGTTCCGGCGTCGGCGGACAACCGGTCGAACCGGCCGACCGCGATGATCTCGCCGCCGAGCCATACCGCGAGCGCTACTCGATCCACGTTGTCGACATTGCTGAACCGCACCAGGTCTCGGGGCGGGATGGTGGGATAGGCGGAGAAGTAGCGCAGGTACCGGGTGCGGATCGACAGCCCGGCGTGCAATCGCACCAGCGCGTCGGCATCATCCGGCACGATCGGTCGCAGGTGCACCGCGCCGCCGTCGGCGACCAGCGCATCCGCCTCCCAGTGCGGTGGGTAGCCGGTGTCAGTCCCGCGGGTCATAGGGATCCAGGCCGAGCAGCGGGTAGCTGGCCTGCCTGGTGGCCGCGATCGAGCGGTCCAGCCAGGATTCCCCGCCGGGCATCCAGGGTTGCAGGTCGGGCTGGCGGCCCTCCCCCATCCGGCGCGGCAGTTCGGCGCGTACCCCGCGGGCCCGCAACCGATCGATCCAGGCTTGCGGGATCTCGGTCTCCGGCTCGATCCGGTGGCCGGCCACCTCGGCCAGCAGGTGCGACCACGACCGGGGTACGCAACGCAGCACGCCGTATCCGCCACCGCCGAGCGCCAGCCACTTGCCGCCGGCCGCTTCGTGCGCCAACTCGTGCAACGCGGCATAGCCGGCTCGCTGGCCGTCCACGGTGAGCGCCAGATCCGCTAGTGGATCCTCGTGATGGGTGTCGCAGCCGCATTGGGTCACCAACACGTCGGGACGGAATGCCTTGACCGCACCGGGTACCACGGCTTGAAACGCCCGCAGCCAATCGTCGTCGTCGGTGCCCGGCGGCAACGCCAGGTTCATCGCGCAGCCCGTGCCGGCGCCCTCGCCGGTCTCACCGGCCAGGCCGGTGCCCGGGTAGAGCGTGCGCGGGTCCTGGTGCAGCGAGATGGTCAGCACCCGCGGGTCGTCGTAGAAGGCGGCCTGCACCCCGTCGCCGTGGTGAACGTCGACGTCGACGTAAGCCACCCGCTGCGCGCCGGCCGCCAGCAAGGTGCGGATCGCCAGCACCACGTCGTTGAACACGCAGAATCCGGCTGCCGAGTCGTGCATGGCATGGTGCAAACCACCGGCGATGTTCACCGCGTGATCCACCGTGCCGTCCCAGACCTGGCGGGCGGCCAGGCTCGAGCCGCCGGCGATCAGCGCGGCCGCCGCATACATCCCCTCGAACACCGGGTTGTCCGCGCTGCCCAACCCGAAACCCAGGTAGCTCGGGTCGGCGCTGGCGGTCCGGACGGCTGCCAGGTACTCGACCGAGTGCACGGTGCGCAACTGGCCCTCATCGGCCGGTGTGGGCGAGAGCACGGCGAGCTGGTCGAGCACCCCGAGGCCGGCCGCCAGTGACACCGTCAGCTCCAGTCGCACCGGTGACAGCGGGTGCTCCCCGAAGTCGTAGGCGAGATATCCGTCACCCCATACCAGGCTCGCGCGGCAGGCCATAGCGGGCTTCATCGACGCCATGTCTGCTGACGGTAATCCCCGGCCGGCCGTGGTGGCACCCCTGAGCGGCGCCGGTCCTGCGGCGGCCCGCTCGATCCGGTGTGAGCTTGGACCCGCCGCGCATGGGGCTGCTGTGGTCGGCGGTATTGTTCGGGACGCGGCAGATCGGTGGATTACTGCCGGGTCACTGGCCGATAGCTGAACGGTTGGAGGTTCGACGTGCACGTTGTGAGCACACCGAAGTGCCTCGGCGGCCATCGCGGGAGCACTCGATGACGACGCAGCGATCCGTCGAACCACCCGGCGAACTGGTGCACGGCGTCAATGCGCCCGGTCGAGCTCGGATCGCGGCCCGGACGCTGCGCGGCGACCGCTGGTGGATGCCGCAGTTGGTCACCGGAACGGTGCTCGCGCTGTTCGCCATCTACGCCACCATCCGGGCGTTCCAGAACGGTGATTACTACTCCGAGCCGTACCTGACCCCGCTGTACTCGCCGTGCCTCGGGGCCCGCTGCGTGCCGCACTCCAGCGACTTCGGCACCCCGATCGGGCACTGGTTCCCACTGTCGCCGGCGATCATCGTGCTGATCTTTCCGCTCGGTTTCCGGCTCACCTGCTACTACTACCGCAAGGCCTACTATCGCGCGTTCTGGCTGTCACCACCGGCCTGCGCGGTCGCCGAGCCGCACTCGAGTTATACCGGTGAGACCAGATTCCCGTTGATCTTGCAGAACATTCACCGCTACTTCTGGTACGTGGCGATGCTGTTCTGCCTGATCCTGAGCTACGACGCGATCCTCGGTTTCCGCAATGAGCACGGCAAGTGGGGCCATATGGGCCTGGGCACGGTGGTGCTGGTGATCAATGCGGTGCTCATTTGGGCGTACACGCTGTCCTGCCACTCCTGCCGGCATATCACCGGTGGCCGGCTCCGGCACTTCTCCAAGCACCCGATCCGCTACTGGATGTGGACGAAGGTGTCCTGGCTCAATGCCAGGCACATGCAGCTGGCCTGGGTATCGCTGGTCTGGCTGGTTGTCGCCGACCTGTACATCTTCCTGCTGGCCCATGGCAGCTTCAGCGACCCACGGTTCTTCTGACACCGCTAACCCGACCGTCGGCGTGCGGCCCCGAACAGTCCGGATACCGCTGAACATCTCGAAGGATTAGCCCTGATGACCGAATACGAAGAGCACCGTTACGACGTGCTGATCATCGGCGCGGGTGGCGCCGGGCTGCGAGCGGCTATCGCGGCCCGCGAGGCCGGCATGCGGACCGCGATCATTTGCAAGTCGCTGTTCGGCAAGGCACACACGGTGATGGCCGAGGGTGGCATTGCTGCCTCGATGGGCAACGTCAACGCCAACGACAACTGGCAGGTGCACTTTCGAGACACCATGCGCGGCGGCAAATTCCTCAACCACCCGCGGATGGCCGAGTTGCACGCCAAGGAAGCGCCGGAGCGGGTTTGGGAGCTGGAAACCTATGGCGCGCTGTTCGACCGAACCGCCGCGGGCAAGATCAGCCAGCGCAACTTCGGTGGGCATGAGTACCCGCGGCTGGCCCACGTCGGTGACCGCACCGGCCTGGAGTTGATCCGTACCTTGCAGCAGAAGATCGTCTCGTTACAGCAGGACGACGGCGCCGCCGAATCCGGCCGGTCGAGCAACGGCCGAGCGGTCGCGTCGGACAGCAAGCTGGCGGTGTTCGCCGAAGTCACCATCACCGAGCTGCTCACCGACGGCGCCGGTGCCATCGCCGGCGCCTTCGGATACCGCCGAGAGACCGGTCAGTTCGTGCTCTACCGAGCGCCGGCCGTGGTGCTGGCGACCGGCGGGATCGGCAAGTCCTTCAAGGTCACCTCGAACTCTTGGGAGTACACCGGGGACGGTCACGCGCTGGCGTTGCGCGCCGGATCCAGCCTGTTGAACATGGAATTCGTCCAGTTCCACCCGACAGGCATGGTCTGGCCGCCATCGGTCAAGGGCATCCTGGTCACCGAGTCGGTGCGCGGCGATGGCGGTGTGCTGCGCAACTCCGAGGGCAAGCGGTTCATGTTCGACTATGTGCCGGACGTGTTCCGCAAGAACTATGCCGAGACCGAGGAGGAGGCCGACCGCTGGTACTCCGACCCGGACAACAACAAGCGGCCGCCGGAGTTGCTGCCCCGCGACGAGGTGGCCCGGGCCATCAACTCTGAGGTCAAGGCCGGCCGGGGCACCGAGCACGGCGGGGTGTTCCTCGACGTGTCGACCCGGCTGTCGGCCGCCGAAATCATCCGGCGGCTGCCGTCCATGCATCACCAGTTCAAGGAGCTGGCCGACGTGGACATCACCGCCGAACCGATGGAGGTCGGCCCGACCTGTCACTACGTGATGGGCGGCGTGGAGGTCGATCCGGACACCGCCGCCGCCGAGGGCGTTGCCGGGCTGTTCGCCGCCGGCGAGGTCGCCGGCGGCATGCACGGCTCGAACCGTCTAGGCGGCAACTCGCTGTCCGACCTGCTGGTCTTCGGCCGGCGGGCCGGCATCGGTGCGGCCGAGTATGTCACCGGCCTGGGCGGCGATCATCCGGCGGTGCCGGAGCAATCGGTGGCTGCCGCGGCGGCCGCCGCGCTGGCTCCGTTCGAAATCTCTGACGGTGAGAATCCCTATACGTTGCACCAGGAACTCCAGCAGACCATGAACGACCTGGTCGGCATCATCCGCAAGGCCGAGGAGATGCAGCAGGCGGTGGACCGGCTGGCCGACCTCAAGCGCCGCGCGGTGAAGGTCAGCGTTGAGGGCCATCGCGAGTTCAACCCCGGCTGGCACCTGGCGCTGGACCTGCGCAACATGCTTGCCGTCAGCGAATGCGTAGCTCGGGCGGCGCTGATGCGCCAGGAGAGCCGCGGCGGGCATACCCGCGACGACTACCCAGCGATGGATTCGCAATGGCGGCAGCAGAATCTGATCTGCCGCGCCGAGTTGGACGAGAACGGCCTGGCCGACATCCGGGTGGTCAGCCAACCCACCCCAGCGCTGCGACCGGACCTGCTCGCGCTGTTCGAGGTGGACGAGCTGTCCAAGTATCTGACCCCGGCCGAACTGCCGGCTCCCACTGGAGGACAAGCATGAGCTACGACGCCAAGTTCCGGGTCTGGCGCGGTGATGCCGACAGTGGCGAGTTGCGGGACTTCACCGTCGAGGTGAACGAGGGCGAGGTCGTGCTGGACATCATCCACCGACTGCAAGCAACCCAGGCTTCCGACCTGGCCGTGCGGTGGAACTGCAAGGCCGGCAAGTGCGGCTCGTGCAGCGCGGAGGTCAACGGCCGTCCCCGCCTGCTGTGCATGACCCGGATGTCAACCTTCACCGAGACCGAGACCATCACCGTCACCCCGCTGCGGGCGTTCCCGGTGATCCGGGACCTGGTGACCGACGTGTCCTTCAACTACATCAAGGCGCGCGAGATCCCGTCCTTCGCACCGCCGGCCGGTCTGGCACCCGGCGAGTACCGCATGCAGCAGGTCGACGTCGGCCGCTCCCAGGAGTTCCGCAAGTGCATCGAATGCTTCCTGTGCCAGAACACCTGCCATGTGGTGCGTGACCACGAGGACAACAAGCAGGCGTTCGCCGGCCCACGGTTCTTGATGCGGATAGCCGAGTTGGACATGCACCCGTTGGACAGCATCGACCGCAAGCACCAGGCGCAGGACGAACACGGCCTCGGCTTCTGCAACATCACCAAGTGCTGCACCGAGGTCTGCCCGGAGCACATCAAGATCACTGACAACGCGCTGATCCCGTTGAAGGAACGGGTGGCTGACAAGAAGTACGACCCGCTGGTGTGGCTGGGCAGCAAGATCCGCCGCCGGGAGCAGTAAACCGGTTCAGCGCGGCAGCCGGGTGAACAGCCACACCGCGCAACCCACCACAGCCACCGCACCGAGCAGGCCGGCCAGCTCGACCTGATACGAGCCGTAGCCGGACAGTTCGGCCTCGATGCCGTAGCTGGCCGCCGCGAACGTCCCGGCTATGCCCACGTGCAGCAGCCAGCGCAGTGCCCACCGGCGCGCGGCCGGCACCAGTAACCGGGCGGTGAGCGGCACCGCGGCAGCCAGCGCGGTGCTGCTCAGCAGCAGATACATCGCGACCGCGAAGCCGAGCACCCGCGGCACGGACGGCGAACCGTGCACGCCGGTACCGGCGAACCAGCCCGCGATGCCGGCGGCCATTGCCAGCGTGGGACCACCCCGGTCCGGACTGAACGCGGCGATCGCGATCCCGAGCAGCAATGCCAGCATCAACACCGCCCGGTGATGCGCCGGAATCAGCAGCACCGCGATGCCGGCCAGCACAACCACCAGCCGGACCGCCAGCGCCGATAACGTCCAGGACCGGAATCTGCCCAGGTCAATAGTGAGCACCCGCCGGCGGATCATCGGTGCAACCTCGGTGCCATCGCCGCCCGGCTCAACCCGATCAGCACCTCATCCAGACTGCCGCTGCCCTGCCAGGCCACCACCGGCACGCCGAACGAGGCCAATGCGCTGATCAGATTCCGCCGATGCAGCAACTGGATCCGCCACGCCAGCCCGGTCCATTCCCCGGGATCGGGCAGCAGCACATTATCGGGCAGGGTGTCGACCAGCACCACCGAGCGACCGCTGCGGGCCAGCTCGGCCACCGCGCCGGCCAGTTCGTCGCTGAGCAGCGGGCTCAACACAATCACCAGCGCCCGCAGCGAAATCTTCGACAGCGCCCGGCTCAACGACTGCGCGCTGACCGCTGCCACCCGGACATCCATCAGCTGTTCCACCAACCGGTTCAGCTGAGCCCGTCCGGTCCGTGACCGGATCGGCCGGCCGGGCCGGGCCAGGTCGAGCATGCCGACCCGGTCGCCGTTGCGCAGGTAATGCTCAGCGATCGCGGCCGCGGCCCGTACCGACAGGTCGATGTTGCTGGACGAGGCCGCCACGCCGGTGCTCAGGCCGATCTCGGCGGAGGTGTCGATCACCAGCACGACCTCGGTGTCCCGGTCGGAGTAGGTGGAGGTCACGTGCAGCCGAGCGGTCCGGGTGGACACCGCCCAGTTGATCCGGTGCAGCCGGTCCCCGGGCGCGAACGGTCGCACCCCGGCCAGGTCGACTCCCTCGCCGGTGCGCAACGACCGATGGCCGCCGACGATGCCCACCGCACCGGGTACCAGGTCGGTCGCGGTGAAGCTGTCCCGCAGCGGCACGATTTCGAAGGCCAGGGCCGGTCGGACGGTCCGCTGCTCCCGGAGCATGCCGTGCCCGGTGGTGGCGCTGAGCCGGATCACCTCCAGCCGACCCCTGCCCCACCGGGTGGTGGACAGCCGGTGGCTGAGCGTCTGTGGCCGGCCGGCGCGCACGGTGGTGACCAGATCGGCCGCTCCGCGTTCCAGCGCCAGCCAGCCGTCCAGGTCGACCCGCAGCCGGACCAGATCGACATCGTCCGGGCCGGTTAGTACCTCGTCCAATTGGGTGGATTCGCCCTCGAGCAGCCGGTAACTACCCGCCCGCGTCCGCAGCTCCGGCAGCCGGTACGCGCGGTTCAGCAGCGGCACCACCGTACCGGTCGCCACCGGCAGCGCGATCACCAGCAGATCCTGGCGGTTCAACGTCACCGCCAGCAGCAGCAACAACGCCATGGTGCCGAGCGCCGCGCTCAGCGCCGGCGTCGGCAGCCAGCGCGGACGGTCGGTGTCGGTCACCTGCGTAGCGCCGCCGAGTAGCCGGTGCGGCCCGGTGCGGCGGCCGGGGTGGCCACCGAACCGAGCACACCCTCGATGACGTCGGCCGGTGACAGGTTGCGCATCCACATCTCTGGCCGCAGGGTGATCCGATGTGCCAGCGCAGCGATCGCTACCGCCTTGACGTCATCGGGCGTCACGTAGTCGCGGTGGTTGATCAGCGCGAACGCCCGGGACACCAGCAGCAGCGCCAGCGCACCGCGCGGCGAACAGCCGACCAGCAGGTGTTGGTGGGAGCGGGTCGCCTCGACCAGCGACACGCAATACCGGCCGACCGATTCCTCGATCTCGATGGCCTCCACCACCTGCTGGAGCTCGATCAGGGTGGCGGCGTCGATCACCGGATCCAACTGGATCTGTTCGGTACGGCGGGCCACCCGGCGGCGCAGCACCTGCCATTCCTCCTCCGGGCTGGGATAGCCGAAGGAAACCCGCAGCAGGAACCGATCGAGTTGTGCCTCGGGCAGCGGGTAGGTGCCCTCGTACTCGATCGGGTTGGCCGTCGCAATCACGTGGAATGGCTTCGGCAGCTGGAAGGTCCGGCCCTCGACGGTGGCCTGGCCTTCCTGCATGGCCTCCAACAGCGCAGCCTGTGTCTTCGGTGGCGTCCGGTTGATCTCGTCGGCCAGCACCAGGCCGGCGAACAGCGGGCCGCTGCGGAACGCGAACTCGTTCTTGCTTTGGTCGTAGACGAAAGAGCCGGTGATGTCGGATGGCAGCAGGTCCGGGGTGAACTGCACCCGGCGGAATTGCAGCCCCAACGCCTGCGCGAACGACCGGGCCGCCAGCGTCTTGGCCAGCCCGGGGTTGTCCTCGATCAGCACGTGCCCGCCGGCCAGGATCCCGGCCAGCACCAGCGCCAGCTTGCCCTGCTTGCCGACCACCGCTTTGGCAACCTCGGCCAGCACCGCATCGCAGACGCCGGCCGCCTGCCGGACCGGCATCACAGCGCCTCGATGGCCTCGACCAGGGCGGTCAGCTGCCGCCTGCTCAGCGCTGGGCTCGGCTGGTCGGGCTTCGTGGTGATCATCTGCCACAACTGCTCTCCTAGCATCGCGCGGGCTGCCTCGGGCTCGCGCCGGATGATGATGGCATGCCGGTGCCGAAGCCGCTCGGTCGCCAACTGAGCCAGCAGCGGGCGCAGGCTCCAGTCGAACTTCGTCCCGTCGATGTTGGCCGCCTGCAACCGGCGTTCGAGCTGGCGCAACCGCACCGAGTACTCGGCGGTGCGGACGGTGGGTCCGAACTTCTGCAACTCCACCGGCTGCATCACGTGGAAGGTGGTATAGACCAGCATCAGCAGCGCGCCACAGCAGGCCGGCAGCCCAAGGATCAGCGCGACCGCCGGTCCCCGGTGCAGGATCACCTCGAGCCAGCTGAGGATCGCGCCCACCCCGAGGCCCACTGCCGTCCCGAGCGCCACCGCACGCCAGACCCGCCAGTCCGCGGTGTAGCTGTCCGTCCGAGCTGACATCGGACGGCGCGGCTTGCCCGACTCAGCCATCGGTGATGATTCCGGGTAGTCCGGCTCGCAGGTCGTCTCGCAGCCGGCGCAGTGCAGACCTAGCTCGCTGCAACGATTCGACCGACATCCGGTGGCTGGAGAACCTCGCCTCTCGGTACAGCTCGGCCAGTTCGGACAGCGCGGCTCGGCTGAACGGCAGCACCTGCTGCCAGCGTTGCACCAGTTCGCTGGAGGTCTGCGACGCTGCCGGCGGGTAGCCCGCCGAAGCCACGATGTCCTGGAGTTGCAACCAACAGGCGATGATGGCCTGCTCACTGTCACCGCGGCGTAGCCCGGCCAGCGCTCGCTCCACGGTGCTGGTCGCCTGCTCACTGCGCCGAGTGCTGTCCGAGGGTGCGAATCCGGAGTCCGGCAGCGGCTCGGGCGGCCGGATCCGTCGGCGAATCTGTGGCACCAGCTTGACCAGCAGCACCACCAGCAGCACCACCGCGGCACCGAACGCCAGTTGGATCAACCCGGAGATCAGCCACCCCGGCAGGTGCAGGTGAGTGTTGAAGTGGAAGGGGTGCGACTTGCCGGTGCCGTCCTGCTCGCTGCCAACCCTGGTCTTGGGCGTCAGTGGCACTCCGACCGAGGACCGCAACGACTGATTGGTCGCGACCGAGTGGGCGTGCGCGGCTACCGCGACCGCGAACACGCCGGCGGCGGCCAGCGCCACCAGCCCACCGTCCCGTGCCCGGATCCTCGCCGTCGCCCTCACCCGCCCCGCAGTTGCCGCCACGCCTTCGCCGGTCCCCGAGCCGACAATAACGCCATATTTCAGCGGCCGGACGGGGCTGCTCGGCATTGTCGGCAGGTCGTTACCAGCCCGACCGATCGACCGGTCGGTCGCGGATGGCTCAGCTCAGCGCCGCACCCAGGTCGGCCAGCAGGTCCTCGATCTCTTCGATGCCGACCGACAACCGGACCAGGTCGGCCGGCACCTCCAGCGGTGAGCCGGCGACGCTGGCGTGCGTCATCCGGCCGGGATGTTCCACCAGCGACTCGACGCCGCCGAGCGATTCGGCCAGCGTGAACAGCTCGGTCAGCCCGCTGAACTTCAGCGCCGCCTCCTCACCACCACGCATCCGGAAGGACACCATGCCACCGAAAGCCTTCATCTGACGGGCGGCGATCTCATGCTGCGGGTGGCTGGGCAGGCCCGGGTAAAGCACCGCGGAGACCGCCGGGTGTTCGGTGAGGAACTGCACCACCCGCTCGGCGTTGGCACAGTGCCGGTCCATCCGCACGCCGAGGGTCTTGATGCCGCGCAGCACCAGCCAGGCGTCGAACGCGCCGCTGATCGCGCCCATCGAGTTCTGATGGAAGGCGATCCGCTCACCCACCTCGGCGTCGGCGGTGATCACCGCGCCGCCGACCACGTCGGAGTGCCCGCCCAGGTACTTGGTGGTGGAGTGGATGACGACGTCCGCGCCGAGTGCCAGCGGTTGCTGCAAGTACGGCGAGGCGAAGGTGTTGTCGACCACCAGCAAGGCCTGCTGCCGATGGCTGATCTCGGCCACCGCCGCGATGTCGGCGATATTGAGCAACGGGTTGGTCGGCGTTTCCACCCAAACCACCGTGGTGTTCGGACGGACCGCCGCCCGCACCGCCGCCAAGTCGTGCATCGCCACCGGTGTGTAGTCGATCCCCCATCGGTTGAGCACCCGCGCCACCAGCCGGAACGTCCCGCCGTAGGCGTCGTCCGGCAGCAGGATGTGATCGCCTGGGTTGCACAGCGTGCGCAGCACGGTGTCCTCGGCGGCCAGGCCGGAGGCGAACGCCAGCCCGCGGGCGCCACCCTCCAGCGCTGCCAGGCACTCCTCCAGCGCGGTCCGGGTCGGGTTGGCCGAGCGGCTGTACTCGTAACCCGAACGCAGGCCACCGACCCCGTCCTGCTTGTAGGTCGAAGTTTGGTAGATCGGCACCGTGACCGCGCCGGTCACCGGATCCGGCTCCTGCCCGGCGTGGATGGCACGGGTGTTGAAACCGAGCTGATGGTCGGGGTACGGGTAGCTCATGCCGGCCAGGTTACCGCCGGCCCGGCGGCTGCCGGAGCGCGGTCAGCCGGCGGTCAGATGCCCGAGCAGGTCCTGCCGGGTCAGCACGCCGGCCGGCTTGCCGTCCACATGCACCAGCAGCGCGTCGGCCTTACCCAACGCCTCAACCGCCTGCCGAACCGGCTCGCCGGATCCGATGATCGGCAGCTGAGCCGACATGTGCTTCTCCAGCGGGTCGGCCAGGCTGGCCTTGCCGGCGAACAGCGCGTCCAGCAGCTCCTTCTCCGACACCGACCCGACCACCTCGCCGGCGGTCACCGGCGGCTCGGCGCGTACTACCGGCATTTGGGACACCCCGTACTCGCGCAGGATGTCGATCGCCTCGCGGACCGTCTCGTTCGGGTGCACGTGCACCAGCGCCGGGGTTTCGCCGCTCTTGGCGGTCAGCACGTCGCCGACGGTGTCCTCGCCGGACCCGCCCAGGAACCCGTAGTCGCTCATCCACTTGTCGGAGAAGATCTTGCCCAGGTAGCCCCGGCCACCGTCCGGCAGCAGCACCACGATCACGTCGTCCGGACCGGCTCGTTCGGCAACCCGCTGGGCCGCGACCACCGCCATCCCACACGAGCCGCCGACCAGCAGCCCCTCGGTGCGGGCCAGTTGCCGGGTCACCTCGAAGGAGTCCGCGTCCGACACCGCGATGATCTCGTCCGCGACGGTCGGGTCGTAGGTCTCCGGCCAGAAGTCCTCTCCGACGCCTTCGACGAGGTAGGGACGGCCGGTGCCGCCGGAGTACACCGAACCCTCGGGGTCGGCGCCGATCACCCGGACCGGACCGGACGGCCGGTCGGCCGACCGCTCCTTGAGGTAGCGGCCGGTGCCGGAGATGGTGCCGCCGGTGCCGACGCCGCACACGAAGTGGGTGACCCGGCCGTCGGTCTGCTCCCAGATCTCCGGGCCGGTGGTTTCGTAGTGCGACAGCGGGTTGTTCGGGTTGGCGTACTGGTTGGGCTTCCAGGCGCCCGGGATCTCGCGCACCAGCCGGTCGGAGACCTGGTAGTAGGAGCGGGGATCTTCCGGCGCCACCGCGGTCGGGCACACCGCCACCTCGGCACCGAAAGCGCGCAGCGTGTTGATCTTGTCGACCGCCACCTTGTCGGGCAGCACGAAAACGCAGTGATAACCGCGCTGCTGGGCCACGATCGCCATTCCGACGCCGGTGTTGCCCGAGGTGGGTTCGACGATCGTGCCGCCCGGCTTGAGCTCGCCGGTACGCTCGGCCGCCTCGATCATCCGGACCGCGATCCGGTCCTTGACCGAGCCGCCTGGGTTGAAGTACTCGACCTTGGCCAGCACTAGCGGTGCGGTGGCCGGGTCGAGGTGGCTGGTGACGCCGTGCAGCTGGACCAGCGGGGTGTTGCCGATCAGCTCTACGAGCGATTTGTGGTAGCGCATGGCGCAAAGGCTAACCTCGACGGTGCGATCAGCGGGAGGAGGGGCTGGGCCAGCATGGGCAGAGCATCCCGGGCGCGCCGGGTGGTGACCGCGGCCGCCTTCGGTGGCGGCAGCATCGGTGCGCTCAGCGCGGCGTTGTTCGGCCTGATCTACGGCGAGTCGAAACTGGCCCGCCGCCGGATCGCGCCGGCCGAAACCGATCCGCCGCGCGCCGACGGGATCTGGACGGCACCCGGTGTATCAGACAGTGCGCCGCCGCTGGTGCTGGCGATGCTCGGTGACTCTTCGGCAGCCGGCTATGGCGTGCATGTCGATGCCGACACCCCGGCGGCCCGGATCGCAGCCGGCCTGTCCAAACTGGCTCGGCGCCCGGTCCAGCTCTGCAACGTGGCCAAAGTCGGCGCCCAATCCTCAGATCTCATCGGCCAAATCGAGCAGGTACT
Organism: Jatrophihabitans sp.; assembly: GCA_035248685.1. Taxonomy (GTDB): domain Bacteria; phylum Actinomycetota; class Actinomycetes; order Mycobacteriales; family Jatrophihabitantaceae; genus Jatrophihabitans_A. Next base: position 9,655 of record DATFHF010000073.1, on the reverse strand, counting down.
GCCGCATCGGCCGCAGCTGGCGGTCATCATGATCGGCGCCAATGATGTCACCCACCGAATTCGAGCCGCTGAGTCGGTGCGGCACCTGTCGGCCGCGCTACACCTGCTGGCCGACCAGGGCATCCAGATCGTGGTGGGCACCTGTCCGGACCTCGGCACCATCCGGCCGATCGCCCAGCCGCTGCGCTGGCTCGCCCGCCGGATGTCGCGGACGCTGGCGGCCGCCCAGGTGATGACGGTGGTGGCAGCCGGCGGGCGGGCGGTGAGCCTGGGCGACATCCTCGGCCCGGAGTTCGCGGCCCGACGGGAGTTCTTCTCCGACGACCAGTTCCACCCGTCGGCGATCGGCTACGCCCGGGCCGCCGAGGTAATACTGCCCTCGGCCGCCGCCGCGCTCGGATTGAGCACGGTTTCCCGGCCGGCCGGCCCGTTCACCTCCACCCGAGCCCGGCCGGTCACCAAGGCGGCGGTCCGGGCGGCCAGCCACCCGGGCACCGAGGTCGCGGCCGCGGACTCGGCCGGCCGGCGAGCCAGCCGACGCGGGCCGTTGGCCAGGCTGACCCGGCGCCGGACCGACCCGGTGACCAACGGCACAACCGGCGAGCGTCCCGACGCCGGCAAGGCTGCCACCATGGCTCAAGCCGGTCCATCGACCTGAGCCGCATCATCTGTTGAAGGGATCCGACCATGCCCGAAGCCGTCATCGTCGCCACCGCCCGCTCCCCCATCGGCCGGGCCGGTAAAGGCTCGCTGGTCGACATCCGGCCGGACGACCTGGCCTCCCAGATGGTGCGGGCCGCGCTGGACAAGGTGCCCGAACTGGACCCGCACGACATCGACGACCTGCTGCTGGGTTGCGGGCTGCCCGGTGGCGAACAGGGCTACAACCTCGGCCGGGTGGTTGCCATCCTGCTCGGCTACGACTTCCTACCGGGCACCACGATCACCCGGTATTGCTCGTCCTCGTTGCAGACCACTCGGATGGCGGCCCACGCCATCCGGGCCGGTGAGGGCGATGTGTTCATCTCGGCCGGCGTAGAAACGGTGTCTCGATTCGTGAACGGGTCCTCGGACGGGCTGCCCGACACCAGAAACCCGGTGTTCGCCCAGGCCCGGGCCCGGACCGAACAGGTGGCGGCCGAAGGCGCCGAAGACTGGCAGGACCCGCGGGAGCTCGGCCAGCTACCCGACATCTACATCCCGATGGGCCAGACCGCGGAGAACCTGGCGCTGCTCAAGGGCATCAGCCGAGAGGAAATGGACCATTTCGGGGTCCGCTCGCAGAACCTGGCCGAACAGGCCATCGCCAACGGCTTCTGGGCCAGGGAGATCACGCCGGTGACGCTGCCGTCCGGGCAGCAGGTCAGCGTGGACGACGGCCCGCGGCCCGGCGTCAGCTACGAAGGGGTGGCGGCCCTCAAGCCGGTGTTCCGGCCGGACGGCCGAGTCACCGCCGGCAACTGCTGCCCGCTCAACGACGGGGCGGCCGCCCTGGTGATCATGAGCGATACCAAGGCGGCCCAGCTGGGCATCACGCCGCTGGCTCGGGTGGTGTCCACCGGGCTGACCGCGCTCTCGCCGGAGATCATGGGACTAGGCCCGGTCGGCGCCTCCCGGCAGGCGCTGGCCCGGGCCGGGATGAGCATCGGTGACATCGACCTGGTCGAGATCAACGAGGCCTTCGCCGCCCAGGTCATCCCGTCCTATCGGGAGCTCGGCATCGACGAGGACAGGCTGAACGTCAACGGCGGCGCGATCGCGGTCGGCCACCCGTTCGGCATGACCGGTGCCAGGATCACCACCACCCTGATCAACTCGCTGCAAACGCACGATAAGCAATTCGGCCTGGAGACCATGTGCGTCGGCGGCGGTCAGGGCATGGCGATGATCCTGGAGCGGCTGTCCTAGTTGTTGCGACCGGTGAAATAGCTGAGCAGCCGCAGGATTTCGAGGTACAGCCAGACCAGCGTGACCAGCAGGCCCCAGGACAGGTACCAGCCGACCTTCTCGTCCACCCCGCGACGGACCGACTGCTCGATCATGTCGAAGTCCAGGATCAGGTTGGACGCGGCGATCACGATGCACAGCAGGCTGAATCCGATCGCGATGGCCGGGTGGCTGGCGTCGCGCAGCCCCAGCCCACCCGGGGTGAAGATGCCGGCGATCAGGTTGACCACCATCAGTCCCAGCACACCGAGGGTTGCCGCGAACACGATCTTGATGAACCTCGGAGTGACCCGAACCGCGCCGGTCTTGTAAACCACCAGCACGCCACCGGCCACCATCATGGTGCCGGTGACCGCCTGCACCACGATGCCCGGCCACTGCCGGTTGAACAGCTCGCTGATAGCGCCGAGGGCCAGGCCCTCCAGCACTGCGTAACTGATCGTGGTGGCCGCGTTCGCCCGGCCGGAGAAGCCCATGTAGAGCCCGATCCCGAGCGCGCCGAGCACCCCGATGGCGGCTACGCCGCCGGCCGCGCTGTCCGGAATCACGAACCAGGCGATGCCCGCCGAGACCAGCAGCGCCGCGAAGAGCAGCACCGAACGGGTAATGACGTCGTCAAGCGTCAAGTAGCGGGACGGGGCAGGCACCCGCTGCTCGGGTACCGCCTGGCCGTACGCCGGCTGCGCGTACCACTGATCTAGTTGAGCCGCCGACGGCGGCGGTGGGACCACTCGGCTCTGGGCCGCCCCGACGCCGGGCCGCCCGGTCTTCTCAAAACCCCGCAAGACAGGGTTACTCGCCACTGTCGCCTCCACTGAAGTCACGCGCCGGTGGGATCAGCTGCCGGAACTGCCGGCGCAGTCGCCCGACAGTCGGTCAACGATCGACGGTGCCGGCAGGGTTCCCGAGCGGGGCTCGGCCGGCTGGCCGGAGCCCGGTCGTCAGCTGCAGAGGACGCCGTTGACGTGCGGGTTGCTGGCGTCGATGTTCTCGCCGGTCTCCAGCACGGTGTTGCCGCTGCGGTGCCAGCCGTCGGTCGGGCCGCCCTGATACGTCCAGCTGGCCCGGTAGAACCAGGTGCCGTAGCCACCCACACAACCGGACAGGTGGGTGCTGAACACGTTGTTGGTGAACGTGATGTTGCTGACGGTGAAGCCACCGGCCGGCGAGGACTCGCTGGGGCTGTAGTCCTCGGCGTACACCGAGAAGCCGCCACCTTCGATCAGGTTGTTGCTGACGGCGATGTTGGACGAGCTCTTCAGGCTGTCCCAGATAGCGATCGCGCTGTCGGCGTCCGTGGTCATTTGGTAGGTGTTGTGGTGGATGACGCCGTTGTTGGCGCCCTCGGTCTGGTAGCCGTCGATGTGCCCGTTGGCGGCGTTGGTAGTGAAGCCGTGGAAGTAGCTGTCGGAGATCGAGAAGTTGTCACCGGTGGTGGCCGAGTACTTGGTGTCGGCCCAGCTGAAGATGCCGTCGTTGATGCCGTAGCAGTTGATGCTGCGGACGGTGGCGGCGGTGCCCTGCAACCAGACGCACGAGTGGGTGTGGTTGAGGCCGTTGATTTCCACGTGGTCGACGGTGGCGCTGGCGCCGTCCTCGATCTTGATCACACCGGAGCCGCCTACCCCGCCGCCGTCGTAGCTGACGTAGCTGTCTTTGATGACGACGTTCTTGGCCTGGATGTCAAGGCTGCCGGTGATCCGCTGGCAGCTCAGCACGGTGTTGTCCGTGGTCACCGCGATTACCCGCGTGGTGCTGCCGGAGTTGACGGTCAACCCGTTCGGGCAGTCTGCCGCCTGGTAGCCGGTGTTGCCGGGGCCGGCCCATCCGCACGCTTCCAGCGTCGACCACGGGTTCTTCGGGTTGGCGCAGCCGGCCGGCGCCGAGGTTGTGGGAGTCGGGATCGGCGTGCTGCTGCTGGTGGGCGGCGCGCTGGTGCTGGGCGCCGGGCTGGAGGTGGCCGGCGTGCTGCTGTGCACCGGGCTGGTGCTCGGTGCCGGCGTCGAGCTGCTGGACTGGGTGGGGGTCGCGGTCGGAGTCGGCGTCGCCGATGAACTATGACTGTGCGGAGGCCGAGTCGGATGGAAGTTCGGTACCGGGCGGAGCGGCTTGGCATTGGCGTGCCAGTGCCAGGTAGAGGCGCCGGCCGCCCCGCTGGAGGCCAATGACAGCACCAAGACGGTGGCGCCGAGGCCGGCTGCCAATCGCCGGTGCTTGCCGAGGTCGAGCCTCACCATTCCGGTGCAGCCATCTCAGCCAACCCTCTCACGCACGACGGCAGTCGATGCAAAATTACTCCCCGTAATCATCGGACGGATCGGTCCGAAGCTGAGCGATCGAGCTCATCCGCAAGTAGTCGCTTCGATCGTGCTCTATTTCGATGAACTTTTAGGATGTTTTACTAGCATCCACTTATGACGAAACCGTAGTCACGGCGGCAGCGCCGCGGGCAGCATCGCACACCGGTGCGTGAAGACTCTGCGAAGTCGCAGATCTTCCACACGAACATTTAACTCTCAGTGATCAACTTCTTCTGATACCGGTATACCTGGTGAATCGAACACCTGTTCTATAAAGTGCAGGCATGACAACCACCAGACCTATTCGTCACCAGCGCGGACTGGCCGCTGCGCAGACGTTGCTCACGGCCCCGAGAGAACCGCGAGGTGATATGAGTCAGAGCGATCCGTTGGCCTCAATGCTCTGCGCGAGCAAGGTCTTGCAAGGCGATGACGAGGGCATCAACTGGGAGTCACTCGACGGTCTGTTCGAGCTGGCGGTCTACGGCATGCTCACCCACCTGAGCTTGGCGCACGATGGCGAACTGCTGACTGGCTGCCGACTTTGTGCCCAGTCGGAGCTGGTTTGGCAGAACAGCCTGATCGGCAGGCTGTTGCGCGAACGGGCCGACTCATGACACGGCCGCCCGATCCGGTTGGGCAAGAGCGAACAGATCGAACAGATCGCACCGATCCGGACCTCAAGAACCATACCGACAAACCAGCGGAGAAGGATAGAGTCGCCGACATGGCTCGTCTCGAGATTCGAGGACCGTTCCTGCTGCTGTTCGCGCTGGCCCAGCAGCAGAGCAGCCTGCTGCATTTCGCGATGGCCGGCCGCCCGTTGCAACCAGCGGAGTTCGCTGTTTACAGCGCGTTGCGGTTGACCCAGCCGACCACGCCGACTCAGCTTGCAGGCACCCTCGGCATGAAGGCGACCACTTTGTCGAGCATGCTGGTCCGGATGGCCAAAAACGGCCACCTCAAGCGGCGGCGCAATCCGGCCGACGGCCGGTCCGTCGTGTTGTCGCTGAGCCCGGCTGGCATCCGCGCCACCGAGGAGAGCTTCACCTCCTTCAGTACCGCCATCGAGTCGTTCCGGCGGCATCTTGAGATCGAGGAAACGGCGCTGCTGCTCAGCATGGAGGCGATGAGCAGGGCACTCGGCAAGGCGATGAACGAATTGTCGTCCGGGGCTGGCCGCGCCGCTGGCCCGGCCAGCCCGGCCAGCTGACAATCGGTTCACGAGCGTGCGGGTAGTTCCTGCAGTATCCAGCCGTTGCCGTCCGGATCGTCGAAGGTCACGAACGAACCCCAAGGTTGGACGTCCACCTCGCTAGCCTGCACGCCGTGGTCCAGCAAGTTTTGTCGGGCCGCTGCGGCATCGGCCACCACAACCTGCACGCCGCGCTGGGTGCCCGGCGTCATCTGGGTGATGCCGGTGCCGAAGGCTATCGAGCAGGCCGAACCGGGTGGCGTCAGCTGCACGAACCGCAGGTTTTCATCGACCTGCTGGTCGTGGTCGGCATGGAAGCCCACCTGGTCGACATAGAAGGCCTTGGCGCGGTCGACGTCGGAGACGGGGATGAAGATCAGCTCGATTTTCCAGTCCATGCCGACAAGGTAGAGCGACCCTCTGACAACACTGCCGAAGACTGAGCTAAGCGATCGGCTGTCTGAACACGCAGATCTACTTAGTGGCGTTCGCGGCGGCAGTGTCCTTCGATGCTTTAGAGCTTGTCGGCATCTCCCATGAGAGCACCTTGTCCACCATTCCATCGATAAGCGGAACGTATGGTGGCCCGTTATGGCCATCCGACGCGGCGGTCGGCGGGCCGGCAGGACTCGATCCCGGCACTGGGCCTCCTGCCGACACAGCGGATATAATCTCTTTAAGCGCATCTGACGGCTCTAATGTGGTGATAATGCGTTCGGCTGCAAGCAACCGGCCGGTCCGTTGGGGCTCCAGGTAGTAGAGTTCCATCTGCTCGTCTGCGGATTTGCGCTGCTTAAAGAACGTTCCCGCCAAAAATGCGCTCATAGTAGAGCCGAGAGCACTCAGGCCCGTTCCCAGCGATTTATCCAGTGTATTCGGCACCGCTATAGCAATTATTACTCCGGCTATAAGGGCCGCCAGCGAAACGACAGAGGCGCCTTGCGCCAGCAGGTACGCCGATTTCTGCTGCCTGCGTGTCATTAGCTGATACTCGTCCAACTGGCGACGATTGAGCTGGAATAAGGCCGGAAGCTCTAATGCCTCGTGAGTTCCCTCAGGTTCACATGCCTTTGTTATGGCCTCATCCACTCTAGCTGCCGCAGTGGCCGCCACGCGGCGCCTATACCCGCCGCGGGCCACCAGGTAGGGCGTCGTGCAATAAAGGATGGCGATGACGCCGATAGCAATAAATAGAAGCGCGAAGACGCCAGTGGTTCCGGCGCCTGTACTGCGCCGAAAGCTAGGATACGCTTCGAATCCAAAGGCTCCCGCAACTATCAGGAGAATGCCCGCGGCGAAAGTCAGAAAGATGCGCTTGCCCCTCGCCATATAGCGAGCTCGCTCTGCGGAGACGCTCCAGGTCGTAACGTCTACGCTACCGAACCTTAGTTCGGCCGGAGTAGGCGAGAAGGGCCCGCGCGGCGACAACCAACGAAATATGTGGGAGCGAGTTGTAGCGATATAGAGGACCCCGAAACCAGCCAGCGCAAATACTATCATCAGGGCCAGATCCCAATGACTTTGCTTCATCACCCATCCCCCGTCAGGATGACATAAATCCGTGGGTATCTTGGCTGATGCACGGTCAAAATGCTATAGATGAACTGCCTAAAATTGGAAGTGTTGTATTTCAGCCTATATAGTTCATATCGTTAAGGGATTCGTCCCTTACTTCGGACGCACCACCAGCGCGCTGCCACCACCCAGTCGGACCGGCTCGGCGGCAGCTTGGAACTGGTTGCCGGGCAGGAACTGGATGCCGGTGGCATTGCCGATGTAGCTGTCCCGTGGCATGACCGGACCGGACAGCTCGTTGAACACCTCGCCGTACTGCGTCATGAGCTGTTGTGCCACCGCACTGTTGTAGAAGCCCGGCTCGGCATCGGTCTTCGCGCCGTTGCGCTGGCTGGCCCGCGGCGCGGCGATCGCGTTCGGCAGGCTCATCCCGAAGTCGATGTGGTTGATCAGGATCTGAAGCACGGTGGTGATGATCGTCGAGCCGCCCGGCGATCCGGTGGCGAAGTACGGCGAGCCGTCCTTCAGCACGATGGTCGGGCTCATGCTCGAGCGCGGCCGCTTACCCGGCGCCGGCAGGTTCGGGTCGTACACGCCGGGTGCTGATGGCGCGAAGTCGAAGTCGGTCATCTCGTTGTTCAGCAGGAAGCCGCGGCCCGGCACGGTGATGCCGCTGCCGGCGATCTGCTCGATGGTGTTGGTGTAGCTGACCACGTTGCCGTACTTGTCGGCGACCACCAGGTGGTTGGTCGAGGTGCCCTCATGCACCGGGTTCTGGCCGGCAGTGCTCGCGGCACAGCTGCCGTACGGCGGGAACGGATGACCTGGCGCGGCCGGCGAAGTCAATGCGTGGTCGGTGATCAGGCAACTGCGGGTAGCTGCGAAGGCGGGGTCGAGCAGCCCGGCCTGCGGTACCGGCTGGTAGTCGGAGTCGCCGATGTAGGCGTTGCGGTCGGCGAAAGCCAGCCGGGACGCCTCCAGGTATTGGAACAGCGCCTGCGCCCGCGGCTCGGCGGACAGGTTCCATGCGCTCAAGATGTTCAGCGCTTCACCGACGGTGATCCCGCCACTGGACGGCGGCGGCATGCCGTAGACGTCCAGGCCCCGGTAGTTGACATGGGTCGGCGGCCGGAGCTTGGCGGTGTAGTTGCCGATGTCAGCAGCGGTCATGATGCCGGGCCGAACGAAGAAGGTGCTGCCCGGCACTACCGGCGGATGCTGCACAGTGTCGGCGATCTGCTTGCCCAGCGCACCGTGGTACAGGTAGTCGGGACCGTAGCGAGCCAACTTCTCGTACGTCTCGGCTAAATCCGGGTTGCGGAAGATGGTGCCGACCGGCAACGGTTGGCCATCCGCGGTGAGGAATAGCTTGCGGCTGCTGGTGAATGTCTGCAGGTCGGGCAGCGACTTCTGCTCCTGCTGGTTGAAGTCCGCGGTGACCGGGAAGCCGTGTTCGGCCACAGAGATGGCCGGTTTCAGGTCGGCGCCGAAGCTCTTCTTGCCGTAGAGCTGCACGGCCTTGGCCCAGGTGGCGACCATGCCGGGTACCCCGACCGACAGCCCGGACCGGCGGGCGTCTTCGAAGGCCAGTGGCTTGCCGGTATTCGGGTCGATGAAGAAGCTCGGGTTGCAGCCGGCCGGGCACATCTCGCGGCCGTCGATGGTCACCACCTGATGGGTTTTGGCCAGGTAGATCACCATGAAACCGCCGCCGCCGGGTCCGGCCACGAACGGCTCGGTGACGCCGAGCGTGCTGGCCACCGCCACCGCCGCATCGATGGCATTGCCGCCCGCTTTCAGGGTCTCGATGCCGGCCTTGCTGGCGTTGAACTCCGCCGAGGCCACCGCACCACCGGTGCCGGTCGCAACCGGCTGCTTCACGTACTGCGGTCTGGCGTGGTTCGGGGCCGCAGCTGAAGCTGTGGCCACCGCCGAGCCGGCCATTATCGTTGCGGACAGAACACCAACAAACACCCGAGCGCGCATGGCAGGCTCCTTACTGAACAAAGGGCCTAACCAGCACACCTCGGACGACCGGAGCTGTCAACGCGAAGCGTCGCCGGCTTGACACCGACCTGACCCATTGCGGGTATTGACAGCCACTAACGTTCGGTCAATGCTCTGCGGCATCGCGGTCTATCGGGGCATTTTTCGGATGTCGGGCGAGTCCGGCAGTCATCACATGGAGGAAGCATGCGAAAAAGTCAACGCGTCGCCTCGGCCACGGCAATGGTCGGCATGGCATTGATCGGAGCCCTAGTGACGCCCACTGCCGCGTCCGCTACACCCCTCACCGGATCTCTCTCCTGCCAGGTCGCCTCGGGAACTTTCGACTGCAGCCTGACCATCACTGGCGGCACGCAGCCCTACACGACCACGTGGAGCACCAGAGCTTACGTGCACCTCACCTCCACGGGCACCTACAGCGCAAGCGGATACTGCACTTTATCGAAGGGAGGCGACGTCATCGCCGATGTGCATGACGCCGCGGGTCACACCTGGAGCGGCCAGAGCTTCATAGACTGCAATTTCATGTGAGTTCGCGCCCGCGGGCAGCTGGCGGCGGTTGCGGTACCCCCGGTCGGACTCGAACCGACACTGGGCGGATTTTAAGTCCGCTGCCTCTGCCATTGGGCTACGGGGGTGGTGCCGGCCGACGTCCCCGGCGCTGCCAGCCTAGGGCACGGCCGCCGGCTCA
>DATFHF010000072.1:0-2328 GCA_035248685.1 Jatrophihabitans sp. | reverse complement strand
GGGAAGGCGCAGCTGTCGTCGCGGGCTGCGAGGTAGTCCCGTAGTCGTTGGGGTGGTCGGTAGCGGTGTTGGCTGATGTCGAGCAGGGCGCCGGTGTCGGGATCGGTGAGTAGCCGGCGCCAGGTGCCGGACTCCTCGGCGGCCAGTCGGCGGGCTTGCTGTGCGGTGATGGGTCCGTAGCCGGTCAGGTGCGCGGGTTGATCGTCCAGCCCGAGCAGCGTGTCGGCTGAGACGGTGATCTGAATGGCCGGGCGGCGTCCCTGCACGGTGGGCAGCGCGTCGTCGGGGAGTCCGGACAGCAGGCCATCGACGAGCAGGTCGGCGCGTTGCTGGTCCAGCGACCTCGGGTCCTCGGCCGGGAGCAGTCCGGCGGCGGCGGTCAGCCGGGTGTAGAGCAGCTGGGCCTCGGGTGCGGGCAGGTGCGCGGTGAGGCTGGCCATGCCGTCCTCGCCGGGGTGGTAGTCCACCCGCCGATCGGCCACAGCAAGTTGGTGACGCTGCTCGGCCGTCGACGGATCCAGCGCCAGGGCGGCGCGGCGGACCCGCCGGCGCAGCTGCGGCACGGTCACACACCCGACCGCCAGCACATCCGGTAGCACCGCGGCCTCCAGCGCCGCGGGCAGTTCGGGTTTGTCGGCCGGCATGCGCCACACCGCCTCGGCCAGCACGTCGGCGTGCGCGGCAGAGATCGACCCGCTCGACACCGCGGCCAGCGTGGTCGGTAGTTCCCGCACGAGGGTGTCCGCCTGGGCGAGCCGGGTTTGGGCGGTGCGCAAGGGCAACTGCAAGGCCAGCGACACCGCCTCCTGGCCCAGCCCCAGCTTGGACGTATCGCCAGCCTGGATGGCGGCCAGCACCCGCAGCTGCGCGGCCTCGAACCAGCGCCGCTGCTCCTCCAACACCACCAGCAGATCGACCTGCTCACCGGCCGACAACACTGTCGGGTCGATCCGATCCAACTCCGCGGCGGACCGAAACGCCGGATGCTCAACCACCGCGTAAGCGAGCAGAGCGGAGTCGGTCAACTCACCGCCCGCCCAGTCGTTCATGTGTTCGATTCTACTGCCGGTAGGCGGGCATGTCAACGAAGGTTAGCCAGCAAAGCAAAGGCTAATCTCAATTACGAGGACCGCTGCCGACAACGCCACTAGACCTAGAACCGGCTGGCTCCGGCCTCGTCAGCCACCCGCTGGGCAATCCACACCGGCAGCACCGCCGCCACGATCAACACCGCCGCCACCACGTTGACCACCGGTGCCTGGTTCGGCCGGAACAGGTTGCCGAAAATCCACAGCGGCAGGGTTTGCACCGCCGGACCCGCGGTAAACGTAGTTACCACGATCTCGTCGAAGCTCAGCCCGAAGGCGAGCAGCGCGCCGGCGAACAGCGCGCCGCGCAGGTTCGGGAAGGTGACCAGCCGAAAGGTCTGCCAGCCGGTCGCGCCCAAGTCGGCCGACGCCTCCTCCAGCGAGCCACTCATCCGGCGCAGCCTGGCCTGCACATTGTTGAAGACGACCACGATGCAGAACGTCGCGTGTCCGATGATCACCGTGGTCAGCCCGAAGCCGATGCCCAGCGGATCGAGCACCGTGCGGAAGGCGGCGTTGAGCGCGATCCCGGTCACGATGCCGGGCAGCGCGATCGGCAGTATCACCAGAAAGCTCACGGTGGATCGGCCGAAAAAGTCGAACCGTTGCACCGCGAAGGCCGCCATGCTGCCCAGCACCAGGGCAATCGCCGTTGCGCCGAGGCCGGCTCGCACCGAGGTGCCGAGCGCGTGTACCGCGCCCTGGCTGTGTGCCGCCGCGCTCCACCACCGCACGGTGAAGCCGGTCGGCGGAAACGTGAACGTGCGCGAGCGGTTGAAGGCGTTCAGCACGATCAGCAGCAACGGCAAGTACAAAAAGACCAGCGCCAGTGCGGCCAAGCTCCAGAACACCAAACGGGTGCGTGCGGATAGGTGCATCAGACGTTCTCCAGCGCTCCGGTTCGTCGCATCAGCAGCAAATACAGCACGATTGCGACCAGCGGCACGGTAGATAGCGCCGCGGCCAATGGCTGGTTGTTGGCGGTGACCAGCTGGCCGTAGATCAGGTTTGCCAGCAGCTGGGTCTTGCCACCGACGATGCCCACCGCGATGTAGTCGCCGAGGGTCAGCGAGAAGGTGAAGATAGAACCGGCCGCCAGCGCCGGGAAGACCATCGGCAGCACGACCGAGCGCATGGTCCGCCCCGCGCCGGCGCCCAGATCGGCGCTGGCCTCGAACAGCGACCCGGGCACTCGCTCGAAGCCGGCAAACACCGGAATGGTCATATATGGCAGCCAAAG
>DATFHF010000071.1:0-28903 GCA_035248685.1 Jatrophihabitans sp. | reverse complement strand
AGTTCCACCCGCAGCGGAACATCGGCGACCAGCTCCGACAGTGCACATAGCCGGGTACTCACGAGCGCGCACCCAGCCGGGCGTCGATGCTGGCCATCAACCGATCGTGCAACGGCTGGATGGTGATGTGATCCACCACGTCGGCCAGGAACCCGCGCACCACCAGCCGCCGGGCTTCGTCGGCCTCTATCCCCCGTGACTGCAAGTAGAACAGCTGAAGGTCATCGAACCGGCCGGTGGCACTGGCATGCCCGGCGCCTTCGATCTCACCGGTCTCGATCTCCAGGTTGGGCACCGAGTCCGCCCGGGCGCCGTCGGACAGCAGCAGGTTGCGGTTGAGTTCGTAGGTGCGGGTACCGATCGCCGCCGGCCGAATCCGGACGTCGCCGATCCACACCGTCCGAGCGGTGTCACCGTCCAGCACCGACTTGTAGACCACATTGGACGTGCAGTGCGGCACCGCGTGGTCGACGTACAGCCGCGACTCCTGGTGCTGGCCGTCGCCGCAGAAGGACAGCCCGTACAGCTGGGCCGAACCGCCGGGGCCGGCAAACCGCACCGTCGGGTTCAGCCGGACGACCGCCCCGCCGAGGTTGACCGCGATGTGCTGGTAGCTGGCGTCCCGGCCGAGCACGGCACCGTGCGCTGCCACGTGCACGGTGGCCGCGTCCCAGTCCTGCACGCTGATCAGGTTCAGCGATGCTCCGTCACCGAGCACCGTCTCGACATTGGCCGCCACGGTGGCCTCGCCGAGGTGGTCCATCACCACGGTGGCGCGCGAGTTCGGCTGGGCGTCGATGATGAAGTGCCCGTAGTTCAGGCCCGGCTTGCCGATCGAGGTCAGCGTGATCGGCTCGGCCAGCTCGGTGCCGGCCGGGACGGTCACCAGCACCACGTGCTCGACGCCGGCGGCGGACAGCGCGCTCACCCGGTCGGCCGGCACCACGGCCGCGCCGAACAGCGGGTGGTCGCGGCCGACCAGCCGGACGGTGACGCCGGCCGGCAGCTCGGTTTCGAACCGGAACGAGTCCTGCGAGGCGAATGGCTGGAACAGCGGCCGCAGCTTGCGCACCGGGCTGAATCGCCAGTCCTCCTCCCGCCCGGTCGGCACGCCGAAATCGGCAGGCTCGCGCGAGGTGAACCGTTCGGCCGGTGAGCCGGTTGGTTTCAACAGAGCAGTCACTTGTTAACCGACCGCGCCTTCCATTTGCAGTTCGATGAGCCGGTTCAGTTCGAGGGCGTATTCCATCGGCAGCTCACGGGCGATCGGCTCGACGAAGCCGCGCACGATCATTGCCATCGCCTCGTCCTCGGACAGCCCCCGGCTCATCAGGTAGAACAGCTGGTCGTCGCTGACCTTGGACACGGTGGCCTCGTGCCCCATCGCCACGTCGTCCTCCCGCACGTCGACGTACGGGTAGGTGTCCGAGCGGCTCACCGTGTCCACCAGCAGCGCGTCGCATTTCACCGTGGACCGGCTGTGGTGCGCGCCCGGCTCGACCTGCACCAGGCCCCGGTACGACGTCCGGCCACCGCCGCGGGCCACCGACTTGGAGATGATCGTCGAGGACGTGTGCGGTGCGGCGTGCACCATCTTGGCGCCGGCGTCCTGGTGCTGGCCTTGGCCGGCGAAGGCGATCGAAAGCACCTCGCCCTTGGCCTGCTCGCCGGTCATCCAGACCGCCGGGTACTTCATGGTGACCTTGGAGCCGATGTTGCCGTCGACCCACTCCATGGTGGCCGCCTGGTGCGCGACCGCCCGCTTGGTCACCAGGTTGTACACGTTGTTCGACCAGTTCTGGATCGTGGTGTAGCGGCAGCGGCCGCCCTTCTTCACGATGATCTCCACCACCGCCGAGTGCAGCGAGTCCGAGGAGTAGATCGGTGCGGTGCAGCCCTCGACGTAGTGCACGTAGGCGTCTTCGTCCACGATGATCAAGGTCCGCTCGAATTGGCCCATGTTCTCGGTGTTGATCCGGAAGTACGCCTGCAGCGGGATGTCGACCCGTACGCCCTTGGGCACGTAGATGAACGAACCACCCGACCAGACCGCGGTGTTGAGCGCGGCGAACTTGTTGTCGCCGGATGGGATGACCGTGCCGAAGTACTCCCGGAACAGTTCCTCGTGCTCGCGCAGCGCGGTGTCGGTGTCCAGGAACAGCACGCCCTGGCCTTCGAGATCCTCACGAATCTTGTGGTAGACCACCTCGGACTCGTACTGCGCGGCCACCCCGGATACCAGCCGCTGCTTCTCCGCCTCCGGGATGCCCAGCTTGTCGTAGGTGTTCTTGATGTCGATGGGCAGGTCGTCCCAGGTCGCCGCCTGCTTCTCGGTGGAGCGAACGAAGTACTTGATGTTGTCGAAGTCGATGCCGGACAGATCCGAACCCCAGTTCGGCATCGGCTTCTTGAAGAAGATCTCCAGCGCCTTCAGCCGGCGTTCGGTCATCCAGGCCGGCTCGTTCTTCAACGCCGAGATGTTGCGTACCACCTCGGTGTTCAGCCCGCGGCGAGCGCTCGCGCCGGCCACGTCGGTATCGGCCCAACCGAACCGGTAGCTGGACAGCGCCTCGATCTGCTCACCCTGGGTCTTGCTGCGCTCTGCTGCGGTGGTCACTTGGCTGCCTCTCCTGCTGGAACTGTTCGAGGGTGGTTCACCGGAACGATCCGGCCGTGCGGGACGTGCGTGGTGCAGACACCATCACCGTGCGCGATGGTGGCCAGCCGCTGGACGTAGGTGCCCATCGCGGCGGCCAGCGCCCGGGTCTCGGCTTCGCAGAGTTCCGGGAACTCGGCGGCCACGTGCGCGACCGGGCAGTGATGCTGGCAAATCTGGGTGCCTTGGCCGGCCGGTGCCGCGCTGGCGGCGTAGCCCTCCTCGGTGAGCACCTGGGCGACCAAACCTGCCTGCTGCGCGGTGCCGGGCGTGCTCTGGCCGGTCGGATTCTCATCGGCCAGCCGGGCGGCGATCCGGTCGGCCAGCGTGTTAGCGCGGTGTTCGGCGAAGGCCACCACTGCCGCGTCGCCGCCGGAGTCGCGCAGGTAGCGCAGTGCGGTGGAAGCCAGGTCGTCGTAGGCGTGCCCGAAGCTGGCCCGGCCGGCATCGGTCAGCGCGTAGGTACGGGCCGGCCGGCCCCGACCGCGCGGTCGCAGTGCCGAAGCGCGCGGTTCCACCTCGGCCAGGATGCCGTGGGCGACCAGTGCGTCCAGGTGTCGGCGCACCGCCGCCGGTGACAGCGCCAGCCGGTCGGCCAGCGCCGCGGCGGTCAGCGGACCGGATTGCTGCACCAGTCGGACCACCGCGTCCCTGGTACGGCCGTCGGCTACTGCCAGCGGAGCCGTCTCGGTGCCGGTGAATTTCACAAGACAAGTATGACGTATTTCGATGAGCGTTCCCAGCCCGGGGGGCCGGTACCCGAGGTCGTGTCGGACGGGCGGTCCACCCCGGTCGGTCAAGCGGGTCAAGCGGTAGGTTGCAGCACGTGCTGTACCGCGCCGCCGAGCTGACCGTGTCACCGTTGCTGCGCGCCTACTTCCGGCCCACGGCGACCGGCCAGCACCACGTGCCGCGTACCGGCCCGGCGATTATCGCCGCCAACCACCTGTCCGCCGCCGACGAGGTGTTCACTCCGATCACCGCCCGCCGCCAGGTGGTCTACTTCGCCAAGGCCGAATACTTCACCGGCCGCGGGCTGCGCGGCCGGGCCCGAGCCTGGCTGTTCACCGAGTTCGGGCTGGTGCCGGTGGAACGCACTAACCCCCGGGCCGCCGCGTCCACCATCGACATCGGCGCCGAGCTGCTGGCGGCCGGCAAGATCCTCGGCATCTACCCGGAGGGCACCCGGTCCCCCGACGGCCGGTTGCACAAGTTCCGCACCGGGGTGGCCCGGCTGGCGCTGCGGTCCGGGGCGCCGGTCGTCCCGGTCGGGCTGATCGGCACCGATCTGGTGCTGCCGGCCGGCCAGCAGCGCTGGCACCGGGCGCCGGTGCAGGTGCACTACGGACCGCCGCTGGACTTCTCCGGCCGGCCGGAGGACGAGCGGTCGTCCCGGGTGCTGCGTGAGGTGACCGAGACGGTCCGGGCCGCGGTGCAGCAGCTGTCCGGGCAGGACTACATGGACAGCTACGCCAGCTCGATCAAGGCCGGTGAGTGACCCACCAGCCGCAGAAGATGGCTACCTACACTCGGCACGTGCCCGTACCCGCTGCCGTCGAAATCGACGGCCTCGTCAAACGCTACGGCTCGCGCACCGCGGTCGACGGGATCTCGCTCACCGTGCAGCGCGGGCAACTGCTGGCGCTGCTGGGCACCAACGGGGCAGGCAAGACCACCACCATCGAGATTTGTGAGGGCTTCCGCTCCTCCGACGCCGGGATCGTCCGGGTGCTCGGGCTGGATCCTCGAGCCGACGCCGGCCGGCTGCGTCCCCGGGTGGGCGTGATGCTTCAGGACGGGGTCGGCGGCTACACCGGAGCCCGGTCGCTGGAGCTGCTTGAGCTGTTCGCCAGCTACGCCGCCCACCCGCTGCCGCCCGGCGAGCTGCTCGAGCTGGTCGGCCTGGCCGATGCCGGACGGACGCCGGTCAAGCGGCTGTCCGGCGGCCAGCAACAGCGGCTGTCGCTGGCGATGGCGCTGGTCGGACGTCCCGAGCTGCTCTTCCTGGACGAGCCGACCGCCGGCATGGACCCGCAGGGCCGGCGAAGCACCTGGGAGCTGATCCGGCGGTTGCGGGCCGACGGGGTGAGCGTGGTGCTCACCACCCACTACCTGGACGAGGCCGAGGAGCTGGCCGACAACGTGGTGGTGCTGAGCGCCGGCCGGGTGCTGGCCGAGGGCAGCCCGGCCGAGCTGACCCGGGTCGGCGCCGCCGGCCGGGTACGGTTCAGCGCGCAACCGCGGCTGCCGGTGGCCGAGCTGCGGGCCGCGCTGCCGACCGGCGCGGAGGTCGCCGAGCCCGCCGCCGGGCAATACCTGGTGACCGCCGAGATCACCCCGCAGCTGCTGGCCGCGGTCACTTCCTGGTGCGCCGCGCGCGGGGTGCTGGCCGACGGCCTCACCGTGGAGCGGCGCAGCCTGGAAGAGGTGTTCCTGGCGCTCACCGCCGACGACCGACGACCCGAGGTGCGGCTGTGAGCGAGCATCGAGCGAGGTACGAGTGAGGCGCGGAGCGAGCGCAGCGATGAGCGCTCGCGCGAAGAGCCAGCTGCACCAGAGCGCGGTGACCAGCTTCACGCCGGCGCCGGCCGCCGCACCGGCTCGGCAGATGCTGGCCGCGCAGACCCGGATGGAGGTCCGGCTGCTGCTGCGCAATGGCGAGCAGGTCGGGCTGACCCTGGTCATCCCGCTGCTGCTGGAGTTCTTCTTCAACCTGCCGCTGCTGTACTCGCTGGACACCCCGCGTCGGATCGATTTCGTGGTGCCCTCGGTGCTGGCGTTAGCGGTGATGAGCGCGTCGTTCACCGGCCTGGCCATCGGCACCGGCTTCGAGCGCAAGTACGCGGTGCTCAAGCGGCTGGGTGCAACCGCGTTGCCCCGGCCGGTGCTGCTGCTCGGCAAGACCTGCGCGGTACTGATCCTTCAGGTCCTTCAGGCCGTCCTGATCTGCGCCTTCGGCCTGCTGCTGGGCTGGCGGCCGGTGGGGACCGGGTTGTGGGCGGTGCTGCTGATCGTGCTCGGCACCGTCACCTTCGCCTGCCTGGGCCTGCTGCTGGCCGGGACGGTTCGAGCCGAGGTCACCCTGGCCGCGGCCAACCTGATCTGGCTGGTGCTGCTGTTCGCCGGCGGCATCGCGATTCCGCTGTCTCGCTACCCGGCCGGGGTGGCCCGGGTGCTGCGCTACCTGCCGTCGGCCGCGCTATCCGATGGCCTGCACCAGGTGCTGCAAGCCGGTGGCGGGCTGCCGCTGCGGCCGACGCTGACCCTGCTGG
The DNA here is from genome assembly GCA_035248685.1 of Jatrophihabitans sp. Taxonomy (GTDB): domain Bacteria; phylum Actinomycetota; class Actinomycetes; order Mycobacteriales; family Jatrophihabitantaceae; genus Jatrophihabitans_A. Next base: position 22,975 of record DATFHF010000071.1, on the reverse strand, counting down.
CGTGGGCCGCGGTGGCACTGCCGGCCGCCGCCCGGTGGTTCCGATGGGAGTGAATCGGACGGGCCGGCTGCTGGCCGCTAGCCGGCAGCCGATCGTGCTGAGCCGGTTGGCACTGGCCTCGGTGGTGGTCAACGTGCTGATCGTGGTCACCGGCGGGGCGGTACGGCTGACCGGCTCGGGCCTGGGCTGCCCGACCTGGCCGAGCTGCACCGACAGCTCCCTCACCCCGACCCGGGCCTATGCGGTGCACGGCATCATCGAGTTCACCAACCGGCAGCTGACCTTTCTGGTGAGCCTGGTGGTGCTGGCCACGCTGGTGGCCGCGGTGCTGGCGCGCCGGCAGCTGCGGCTGGCGGTGCTGCTCGCAACCAGCATTCCGGCGCAGGCCGTGCTCGGCGGCATCACCGTGCTGACCAAGCTCAACCCGTGGTTCGTGGCGGCGCACTTCCTGCTGTCGATGGCAATCATCGCGGTGGCGTTCCTGCTCTGGTGGCGGGTTCGTGAGCTGCCACCGGGGACAGCCACCACACCGCTGCGGGCCACCGGCTGGTCGCTGCTGACGCTCACCGCGGCGGTGCTGGCGGTCGGCACCGTGGTCACCGGCAGCGGTCCGCACTCCGGGGCGAGCACCGACAGCGGGGCCACTCACCGGATCCAGTTCAGCCCGTCTTCGGTGGCGCAGTTGCATGCCGACCTGGTGATGTTGCTGATCGGCCTGACCATCGGCTTCGTGTTGCTGGCCAGGCTCGCTGGGGCTGACTCGGCCACCCGGCGGGCCGGCCGCCGGCTGCTCGCGGTCGAGCTCGGCCAGGCAGTCATCGGTTTCGTGCAGTACTTCACCCATGTGCCGGCGCTGCTGGTCGGCGTGCACATGCTCGGCGCCTGCCTGGTCTGGCTGGCGGCGCTGACCGTGCTGGCCCGGCTCGGCCGGCCGGCTGTCGGCCCGGTCACCGCCGAACCGCGATTACGGACGGTGGCAGCCGCCGGTTGAGCTAGGGGTGACTGCTGCTGGTGGCCGTGCCGGTGGGTGGTGCGCTGGCCGGGCCACCGGTGACGGTCGAGGTTGCGGTACCGGAGGCGCTGTTGCTGGCCGACGTGCTGGTGGCAGCGGAACTGCTGGCCGGCGGGGTGCTGCTGGCGACCGCACTGCTGGTCGGGGGCGCCGAGCTGGTGCTCGTGCTGGTGGGCGGGCGGGACTGTGACGAGGATGCCGGCCGTGAACTGGCGGAGCTCGCCGGATGGCTGGTCCGGGTAGCTCGGGTGGTGGCCGGCGTGCTGTGCGGGACGGTGGAGCTGCCGGGTGAGGATGCCGGTGAACCGACGGTCAGCACCCGGTACACCAGCACTGCCACCGCGGCGGCGGTGATCAGGATGATGGCTGCCAGCAACCAGGGCAACCAGCCGCCACCGCGGCGTTCGGCCGGCTCGGCGATTCGCTGCCCGGCCAGCGCAACTCCGGTCAGCGTGCCGGGCACCGCCGGTCCGGGGGCGGCCAAACCCTCGGTCTCGGTTACTACCGGCAAGGTCTTGGTTTGATCGGCATCCAGCGGCAGCGGCAGCGCCGCCATCCGCACCGTGTTGTCCGCAGCGGCCAGTAGCCCGACCGGGGCCGCGCCGGCGCTGAGCGTCCTCGCCACCTGCTCGGCACTCGGCCGGTCGGCCGGAGCGGTGGCGGTCATCGCGGCCAGCACCCCCGGCCATGGCTCGGGCAGGGTGGTCGGGATCGGCGGTGGGCCGTCCAGCCGGGCCAACACCGCGGTCATCGCCGGACCGGGAAACGTGCGCTCCCCGGTCAGCGCCTCCAGCAGCACCAGGCCAAGGGCGTAGACGTCGGCCGGCGGGCCGACCTCAGCACCCCGGGCCTGCTCCGGGGAGAGGTAGGACGCGGTGCCCACCATGAACTCGGCATTGGTGACATGGGCGCTGTCCAGCAGCCGGACGATGCCGAAATCCGACAGCCGGGCGCGCAGGCCGGCACCCGGCTCGCGTACCTGGCCGGCACCGTCCACCTGCTCGGGGTCACCGACATCATCGCTGCCGAGCAGGATGTTGGCCGGCTTGACGTCCCGGTGCACCATGCCCTTGCCGTGCACGTAGCTCAAGGCGTGGCAGATCTGGATCGCGATCGCGCGGACCTCGGCCTCCGGCAGCGGCCCGTCAGCGATCCGGGCGGCCAGGCTCGGACCGTTGATCAGCTCCATCACCAGATAGGCCGGCTCGTTCGGACCGTCCGTGTCCGCGATCCGGCCGTCGAACAGGGTGATCAGGTTCGGGTGGCTCAGCTGAGCCAGTACCTGGAGTTCGATCTCCTGCCGCTGCGCGCCGCCGGCGCTGCCGGCCGGGTCCAGCTCGCGCCGGAACACCTTGACCGCGACGTCCCGGGCCAGCAGCTCGTCCCGGGCCCGAAACACCTCGGCCATGCCGCCCGAGCCGATCCGGTCGAGCACCCGATAGCGGTCGGCCAGCAGCCAGCCGTCCGCCGCCGGGGCCGGCATCGCCTCGGTGTCGGGTCCGAGCTCCCGCTCGTCGGAGATGACGCATCCCTCACTTCGACGGCCCGGCCGCGGCTCGACTGGGGCCGTCCCAGATTATCGGGTGCCCGAGGCAGCAATTCACAGCAACCGGCTGAGCGAGTAGATCAGCAGGCCGACCAGCGAACCGACCACCGTGCCGTTGATCCGGATGAACTGCAGGTCCCGACCCACCTGAAGCTCCAGCCGGCGCGAGGTGGACTCGGCATCCCAGCGGGCCACGGTATGGGTGATCACACCGGACAGTTCGCCGGAGTAGTGCGCCAGCACGTGGTTCATCACGCCCAACACCCAGCGGTCGCACTTGGCCTGGAGCTCGGTGTCGGTGCTCAACGCCTGCCCGGTCTGCCGGATCACCGAAGCACCCACCCGCCGCAGCTCGGAGTCCGGATCGGCAGCCGCTGCCAACACCACCCGCTTCAGCGGGGTCCACAGCGACGACAGCGCACCGCGCACGGCCGGGTGGTCCAGCAGGTCGGCCTTCCATTTCTCCAACGCGTCGGCGGCGGTCGGATCGGTCCGCAACCGGGACGCATACACCCGCAACCGCTCGTCGAACTGCTTGCGCAGCGCATGGTCCGGATCGACCGAGACGTCGGCGAGGAAGTTCTGCACACCGGAGAACAGCTTGTTGAAGACCCGGCCGTCCACCCACTCGGGCACCCATTCCGGCGACTCGTCGGCCACCCGCTGCCGGAAGACATCGCGGTTGTCGTCCAGGAATCGCATCAGCGCACGCAGACCCTCGCTGAGCAGCACCTGGTGCTGGTTGCCCTCGACCGCAAGATCCAGCAGCTTCGCGACGACCGGCGCCAGCGGCAACCGGCGCAGCTGCGCGTCGGCGAACCGTTCGATGGCCAGCCGGATGTCGTCGTCGGCCAGCACCGTGTTCGCGCCGGCCAGCGCTACCCCGAACTCGGCGGCCAACCGCTCCGGACGGTCGCCGGTGGCCAGCCATTCGCCGACCCGACGCGGGATCTGGGCAGCCTGCACCCGTGGACCGACCACCTCCGGGGTGAGGAAGTTCTGCTGGACGAACTCGCCCAGGCTCTCACCGATCTGGTCCTTCTTGCGCGGGATGATCGCGGTGTGCGGGATCGGCAACCCGAGCGGGTGCCGGAACAGCGCGGTGACCGCGAACCAGTCGGCCAACCCACCGACCATCGCCGCCTCGCTCGCCGCCTGCAGGAACGGCCAGCCGCCGTGTCCGTGGCCGACCAGCCGGCACAGCACGAACACCGCCGCCGCCAGCACCAGGCCACCGGTGGCGACCAGCTTCATCCGGGTCAGCGCCGCCCGCCTGGCCCGGTCCGGCTCGAGCAGTCCGGGCCCGAACGGCGCCAAGGGTCCGGACGGTCCGGCTGGCCGGGTCATCTCAGGCCGTCCGGTCCCGGATGGCGGCCGCCAGCCGCTCGGCGGCCCCGTCGTGGTAGCTGAGGAACAGTGACGGCTCGGTCAGCTCGGCTTCGATCAGCACCGGGCCGTGCGGGCTGGGCAGCAGGTCGATCCTGGCGTAGAGCAGCGGCTGGTCCAGCCCCGCGCTGAGGTGGGCCAGCACCGCACCGGCCAGTTCCAACTCAGCCCCGGACGGCTCGGTGGCGGTGATGGTCTCGGCCACGTACAGGTCGTCGGCGTGCTGCACCGGGTGACTGCCGCGCTTCCTCAGCATGGCGGCCTTGCGCGCGGAATGGCTGTAGCTGCCGTCGATGAAGATCACCGCGGTTTCGCCGTGCACGTCCACCTCGGCCAGGTACGGCTGTACCAGCACCGTCCGACCGGCCTCATGCAATGTCCGCAGGTGCACGGTGGCCGCCGCGGCGCTGTCCGGCTGTTCGGCGATGAATCGGCCGGCGCCCCGGGAGCCGGCGCCGACCGAGGGCTTCAGCACGTACTCGCCGGACTCCGGCAGCTGAGCCTGCTGGCCCGGGGCAAAGAAGCCGGTCGGCACCACCGGCAGCCCGGCCTCGATCAGGCCGGCCAGGTAACGCTTGTCGCTGTTGCCGGCGACCACCTCGGCCGGGTTGTGCAACCGGGGCACCGAGGCGGTCCAGGCCAGGAACTCCGCCCGCCGGTCTGGGTAATCCCAGGTCGAGCGCAGCACGGTCGCGTCGAAAGCGGCCCAGTCGACGCCCGGCGCGGTCCACGGCAGCAGGCTGGTCCGGATGCCCAGCCCGGCCAGTGCTCGGGCCAGCACCCGGTCGTCGGCGTCGCCGTCGGGCAACTGCTGGCAGGTCGCGATGGCCACGTGTCGACTCACGGATCGATCCTACGGACCGGCACCGGTCAGGCCGCCAGGTCGCTCCCCTACCCTCTAGTGGTCAGACACCGGCCGAGCGGGGAGTTGGGGTGCCGAGCAGGAGTCGGACCGTCTCGCCCTGGCGGCGCTTCGCGATCCGCCTGCTGGCGGTGTGCGTGCTCGGCCTGCTGGGCGGCGCCGGCTGGCTGGTGGGCCGGCCACCAGCTGCCATCCAGCTGACCAGCTACGGCATCCGGGTGAGCAACGCCGCGCCACTGCTGGCCCAGGCCGAGCGGGCGATGACCGCCGAGGTCCGGGCCCGGCACGGTGCCAAGGCCCGGGATGCCCGCTGCTACTTCTCCACCGTCGCCGGCGCCGGTGACGCGGTCGGCCCGACCGACAGCCGGCCGACGGCCATCGGCGACCGGCTGTTCTGCGGCCCGGTGCTGTTCGTGGACGGCGACCCGGACCGTCCCTACCTGACGTTCGACCTGGTGGCCGGATCCAGCCTCCCGGACGGCGGCATCCGGCTTGCCCTGGCCAGCCTGGTAGGTGAGCCGGACGCCGCCGACCCGCGCCCGGCCAGCCTGTTGGTTCGGCCGGATGGCAAGCAACCCGGACCGATGCGGCTGACCCCACCGCCACCGCCGGCCGCGGTCGGCGACGTGCTGACCACCGCCAGCACCCTGCGCACACCGCTCACCCCGGCGCCGCCGGACGCCCAAATGGTCGGCCAGGTATCCGGCATCCGGCTGGTCGAATACGGGTTCGTGGCTAGTTACGGCTGGGGTGACCGGGCCCGGCGGGCACCGGCCGGCTACCGGCTGCTGGCCTTCGCCACCGATCAGCTACCCGGTGAGCTGGCCGACCAGCTGCCGGATCTGTCGGTCCGGGTGGACGGGCAGGAGCGCGGGCCGCTCACCCAGACCTCGGACTACCTGGTCACGGCGGTCCCGCTGCATGCCCGCTCGGTCGATCTGGTGCTCACCGACAGCGGCTTGAAGCAGTCGATCTCGCTGCTCACCGGCCGGCCGAACGGCCCGAACCCGGTGGTCACCACCCGGATCCACCAGAGCCAGCAACTGCTGGTGAGCCGGGCCATCCGGGTGCGGCTGAAGACCCGGGCCGGCACCGGCATGTTGGACGGCACGCTCACCCTGCGGGCGCTGTCGCTGACCTACTGGGCCGCCGACGGCAGCCAGTGCGGCGGCATCGACCGGGCCTGGTTGCATGTCGCGGCGACGGTGAAGCTGGAAGGCGACCAGCGGGCCTACGGCGCCGAGGCCGGCCTGATCACGGTGCAACTGCCCGGCTCCGGTCGGTTGAGCGCCCGCAACGCCGCCGTCGACCCGGCCCGGGAGGTGGACGACGTGATCGACGTACCCGCGTCGGCCACTGTCGGCGAGTTGAGCTACTCGGGCACTCTGAGCACCAGCAAGGGCACCATCACCGTGCTGACCCCGGTGACCATCCCGTTCGAGATCCCGGCGGGCTAGCGCAAGCGAACGAAGGTGTCCACCGCCACCGCGACGAACACGAAGGCCAGGTAGCTGTTCGACAGATGGAACAGCCGCATCGGCCTGCCTCGCTCACCGCGGGCGGTGGCCGCGTACAGCCGATGCGCCTCGACCAGCAACGCCAGGCCGGCGGCCGCGGCCAACACCCCGTACACCCAGCCGGTGGCAATCGGCCATAGCAGCAGGCTGGCCGCCACCGTCAGCCAGGAGTAGCCGACGATCTGGCGGGCCACCGCCACTGGCGTGGCAACCACCGGCAGCATCGGCACCCCGGCGCGGGCGTAGTCGTCCCGGTAGCGGATGGCCAGCGCCCAGAAGTGCGGCGGCGTCCAGAAGAACACCACTCCGAACAGCACCAGCGGTGGCCAGGCCAGCGAACCGGTGACCGCCGACCAGCCGATCAGGACCGGCATGCAACCGGCCGCGCCGCCCCAGACGATGTTCTGCGAGGTACGCCGCTTCAGCAGCATGGTGTAGACCACGACGTAGAAGCCGATCGCGGCGGCGGTCAGGCCGGCCGCCAACCAGTTGGTGGCCAACCCCATCAGGACGATCGCGACCAGGCCCAGCGCGCTGCCGAAGACCAGCGCACCGGTCGGGGACACCTGGTGGGTAGCCAGTGGCCGATGGCCGGTACGCCGCATGACGGCGTCGATGTCGCGGTCGATGAAGCAGTTCAGTGCGTTCGCGCTACCAGCCGCCAGCGTGCCGGCGGCCATGGTGGCCAGCACCACCGACCAGCTGGGCAGGCCGCGGGCGGCCAACACCATCGAGGGCAGCGTGGTTACCAACAGCAGTTCGATGATCCGGGGCTTGGTCAGCGCCAGGTAGGCCCGTACCGGTCCCATCGATCGGCCGGCGGTGGCCGACGCCGAGACCTGGCGAGCGGGGGCCACCGGCGTCTGCGTCACCCGACCAGCCTAGCCCCGGCAGCGTGCCTGCCGACGCGCAGCTCAGCCGACGCGCAGCATGCAACAGATTCCTGGCGGATCGCCTGTATAGCAGGTGAATCGCTGCGGGCGATGGGGCGTATGGGGAAGGGTGCCGCCATGAGACCGGAGGGACTGCTGGTGCATCAGGACGGTGAGCCGACGATTCGGCTGGAACGCTACGTCGCCGAGCACGGACTGGCCTTGACCCGGTTCGCCTACCTTGTGTGCGGTGACCGCGGCCGCGCCGAGGACCTGGCACAGGAGGTCTACCTGGCGCTCTATCGCCGGTTCGGTGCCGAACTACCAGCCGGGCTGCCCGCCAGCTATGCCCGCACCGCGATCGTCCGAGCCCAGATCAGCCACCGTCGCCGGCACCGGCTAACCGAACGCCCGACCGCCGAGTTGCCCGATCAGGCGGCGGTCAGCACTGACCCGGCGGACTCGGACGAGTTATGGACGTTGCTGGCCGGCTTGAGCCACCGGCAGCGCTGCGTGCTGGTGCTGCGCTACCGCTACGGCTGCGCCGATGACGAGATCGCCGAGACGCTCGGCTGCCGGCGAGCCACCGTCCGCAGCCTGGCCGCCCGCGCGCTGGCCGACCTGCGTGCCGACCGCGCGGTCACCTACCTGGCAGGAGAGTTCTGATGACCCGCTTCGACGAGCAGTTCGACACCGGCCAGCCGGCCGACGGACTGGAGGACGAGCTGCGCCGGATGCTGGCCCGCCGGGAGGCTGACATCACCGAGCCGGCCGGCCTGCGTCCAGGCACCGATGCGCCGGTACCGGTGATCCCACGGCTGGCGAGCCGGGCAAGCGACGTGCCCGGCGGCCTGCCGGGCACCCTGCTGGCGGCCGCGGTGGTCACCTTGCTGGTGCTCGGTTCGGTGCTCGGGGCGCGCAGCCTGAGCCGACACCACAGTCCGGCCGCGACCCAGCCGACCCCGAGTGGGTCCGCTATCAGCTCGCCGGCCCCCAGCCCGTCGGCTACCGCGAAGTCGACCAGTTGTCCGCTGCCGGCCAGCTGGGCGGCAGCCCTGTCCGGCGGCCGGATCGCGGTGGATCAGCCGCAGAACTATCCGGTGTCAGCCGGTCCGGACGGCACGTTCCTGATGCTGCAGACCGCTACCGGCCAGGTCGGCGGTGAGACCGATTTCACCCATCAGGAACTGGCCATCTTCGACCGGAACGGCCACGGCACCACCGTCTGGCAGGCTGCCGACCCGGTGCTTGACAACATCGACATCAGCCCGGACTCGGCGACCTCAGCGAATTGGGTGGTGTTCGGACTGCGCGGACCGCAGAGTCTGGCCGCGCACGCGGTGGCGGCCTGGAACCGGTCCACCGGTCATCTGACCACCGTGCGGCTGCGTACCTCGGCCGAGCAGGCCGAGGATCTGGTCATCGATTTCGATCCGATCGTGGTGGGCGATACCGCCCATTGGATCGAGCAGAAGTACGGCGACGACGCCCATCAGACATTGGTGAGCCAGCCGTTGCCGGACGGCCAGCGAAGCACCCAGCCGGTATCGCACGTCAGCCGGCTGATTGCGGTGGGTTCCGGAGTGGCATTGCTTCATGCCCAGTCGGGCACCGACACCCAGACGCTGGCCTCGGGCCCCGGCCTGGAGCTGCCGGCGAACGTGCTCGCCGCCGGCACCGGTACCTGGTTCGGCTCGGCCGGAGCCAACCTGGGTTGGCTGGACAGTCGCAACCCGTCGGTCGTGCTGCGGAGCTGGAGTGCCGGGGACGGCCTGACCACCGCAACCGTCATCACGTCGCCGGGCGTCACCTGGGTCTGGCCGTTCCTCAGTTTCCCCGATGGCGGTGCCGTGTACGACACCCGCAACTTCAGTACGGTGCGGCTGCCGGCCGGCCTGACCTTCGCCCTGGCCACCGGCAATGATCTGATCACCGTCACCGGCACCACCAAATTCGGCCCAACCACCGTGCATCGGGTGCCGCTGTCGGCGCTGCCGCCGACCCACTGCTAGCCGCCTGGCCGGCCGCTGCCCCGCGACACGGCCTGACTGAAAGCGATTAGGCTTGGGGTGCCCAACTCAGCCGCGCTTTCACCGAGCAGGACAGCCAGGAGAGCTACGTGAGCGACACCGCCGGCAGCAGCACGCCCGATGTGGTCCAGAAGTACCCGACCTGGTGGACCGATCTCGACTCGAAGGCGGTGGACACGATCCGGCTACTCGCGGCCGACGCTGTGCAGAAGGTCGGCAACGGGCACCCCGGCACCGCGATGAGCCTGGCGCCGCTGGCCTACCTGCTGTTCCAGAAGGTGATGCGCCACGATCCGACCGACCCGAACTGGGTGGCCCGGGACCGGTTCGTGCTGTCCGCCGGCCACTCCTCGCTGACCCTCTACATCCAGCTCTACCTGTCCGGCTACGGCCTGGAACTGGACGACCTGAAGTCGCTGCGCACCTGGGGCTCGCTCACCCCGGGCCACCCGGAGCACGGGCACACCATCGGGGTGGAGACCACCACCGGCCCGCTCGGCCAGGGCGTCGGCAACGCGGTCGGGATGGCGATGGCGGCCCGTCGCGAGCGTGGCCTGTTCGACCCGGATGCCGCACCCGGCGAGTCACCCTTCGACCACCACATCTACTGCATCGCTAGCGACGGCGACATGGAGGAAGGGATCTCCAGCGAGGCGTCCTCGCTGGCCGGCCACCAGCAGCTGGGCAACCTCACCCTGATCTACGACGATAACCACATCTCGATCGAGGACGACACCAACGTGGCGTTGTCCGAAGACGTGCTCAAGCGCTACCAGGCCTACGGCTGGCACACCCAGTACGTCGAGTCCGGCGAGGACGTGGTGGCGCTGGAGAAGGCACTCGCCGCGGCGAAGGCGGAGACCGACCGGCCGTCCTTCATCGCGGTCCGCACCATCATCGGCTGGCCGGCGCCGAGCAAGCAGAACACCGGCAAGGCGCACGGTTCGGCGCTCGGTGAGGACGAGATCCGAAAGACCAAGGAGATCCTCGGCTTCAACCCGGACGTGCATTTCGCGGTCGCCGACGAGGTCATCGCGCACACCCGCCAAGTCGCCCAGCGCGGGCGGGACGCCCGGACCGCCTGGCAACCGAGTTTTGACCAGTGGGCCAAGAACAATCCGGAACGAAAGCAGCTGTTCGACCGGATGGTCACCCGCAGCCTGCCGGCCGGTTGGACCGACGCCCTGCCGACCTTCCCCACTGAGAAGGACGGCAAGGCCAACTCAATGGCCACCCGGGCCGCGTCCGGCAAGGTGCTGACCGCGCTGGCCGGCGTACTGCCCGAACTGTGGGGCGGTTCGGCCGACCTGGCCGAGTCGAACAACACCAGCATGGAGGGCGAGCCGAGCTTCGTCCCGGCCGACCGGCAGACCAAGGAGTGGTCCGGCGGCCCGTACGGCCGGACCCTGCACTTCGGCATCCGCGAGCACGCGATGGGTTCGATCATGAACGGCATCACGCTGCACGGCGGCACCCGGGTCTACGGCGGCACCTTCCTGGTGTTCAGCGACTACATGCGCCCGCCGGTTCGGCTGGCCGCGCTGATGAAGCTGCCCACTATCTACGTCTGGACGCACGACTCGATCGGCCTCGGCGAGGACGGCCCGACCCACCAGCCGATCGAGCAGTTGGCCGCGCTGCGGGCCATTCCGGGGCTGGACATCGTCCGGCCGGCCGACGCCAACGAGACCGCGGTGGTCTGGCAGCAGGTGCTGCGCAATATCGACCGGCCGGCCGGAATCGCCTTATCCCGGCAGGGTTTGCCGGTGCTCGACCCGGCCAAGGTGGTCGACGCCGGCAAGGGCGGCTACATCCTGGAGGAATCCTCGGCAGCCACCCCGCAGGTGATCCTGATCGCCACCGGGTCGGAGGTGTCGCTTGCGCTGGTCGCCCGGGAGCGGCTGGAGGCCGACGGCACGCCGACCCGGGTGGTCTCGATGCCGTGCCTGGAGTGGTTCCACGCGCAGGACCGCTCCTACCAGCAGCTTGTGCTGCCGCCGGCGATCAAGGCCCGGGTCAGCGTCGAGGCCGGGGTGCCGCAGGGCTGGCGTGAGCTGGTCGGCGAGGGCGGCGAGATCGTGGCCATCAACCACTTCGGCGCCAGTGCGGCGGCCGGCGTGCTGTTCGAGCAGTTCGGCTTCACCCCGGACCGGGTGGTCGCCGCCGCGCACGCGGCCATGGAACGAGCCAACATCATCACCGGAACCACCACCGGCAACTGAGCATTACCGGCTCAGGGGAAGGATCCATCATGAGCGACGCATTAGCTGACCTGTCCGCGCACGGCGTTTCGATCTGGCTGGACGACATCAACCGGCACCGCCTGGTCAGCGGCAACCTTCAGGAGCTGATCGATTCCAAGCATGTGGTGGGGGTGACCAGCAACCCGTCCATCTTCCAGAAGGCATTGGAGGGTTCGGCCGACGGCGATTCCCCGTACGCGGACCAAGTGCACGACCTGGCGGTGCGTGAAGTGTCGCTGGAGGAGAGTGTGCGGCTGCTCACGGCGTACGACATCCGGTGGGCCTGTAACGTGCTGCGGCCGGTGTTCGACGCCACCGACGGCCAGGACGGCCGGGTCTCGATCGAGGTGGACCCGCGGATCGCGAACGACACCGATAAGACCACCGCCGAGGCCAGCGCGCTCTGGTGGCTGGTGGACCGTCCCAATGTGATGATCAAGATTCCGGCCACCGAGGCCGGGCTGGCTTCGATCACCGCCTCGACCGCGGCCGGCATCAGCGTCAACGTCACGCTGATCTTCTCCATCGACCGCTACCGCAAGGTGATGGAGGCCTACCTGACCGGCCTGGAGCAGGCCAGGGACAACGGCGTCGAGCTGTCGACGATCCGCTCGGTGGCCTCGTTCTTCGTGTCCCGGGTGGATACCGAGATCGACAAGCGGCTGGACAAGCTGGGCACCGACGAGGCCCGCGCGGTGCGCGGCAAGGCCGGCATCGCCAACGCCCGGCTGGCGTACCAGGCGTTCGAAGAGACCTTCACCGGCGACCGGTGGGAGGCGCTGGCGGCGGCTGGCGCGCATCCGCAGCGCCCGCTGTGGGCCTCCACCGGGGTGAAGGATCCGACCTACGACGACACCATGTACGTCACCCAACTGGTCGCGCCGAACACGGTGAACACCATGCCGGAGGCCACCTTGAACGCGGTCGCCGAGCACGGCGAGATCACCGGCAACACCGCCAACACCGGCTACCACGAGGCCCGGGCGGTGTTCCAGCAGCTGTCCGAGCTGGGGATCGAGATCGACGAGGTCACCGAGCTGCTCGAGGTCGAGGGCGTGCAGAAGTTCATGGACTCCTGGTCGGTGCTGGCCGAGGGCGTGCAGAAGCAGCTCACCGCCGGCGCCCGAAAGGCCGCCCAATGAGCTCAGCGGACGGTGAGCTGACCGCGACCGACCAGGGCGGGTTGAGCTGCGAGTTCAACCTGGCCGATCCGGACACCTACCCCGCCGCGGTGGACCAGCTGGTCGTGGACAAGGTGGCGAGCCGGATCACCGCGCAGGACCCGACGCTGTGGGGCGCCGACGCCGAGGCGGAGGCGGCGATCCGGCTGTCCTGGGCCACCCTGTCGCACACCTCGCTGCCGCTGCTGGACGAGATTCAGGCGCTGCGCCAGCAGCTGCTGGCCGAGGGGCTGGACCACGTGGTGCTAGCCGGCATGGGTGGCAGCTCGCTGGCGCCCGAGGTGATCTGCGCGACCGCCGGGGTGGAGCTGGTCACCCTGGACACCACCGACGCCGGCCAGGTGGCCGCGGCGCTGGCCGACCAGCTGGATCGCACCGTGCTGGTGGTGTCCAGCAAATCCGGCGGCACCGTGGAGACCGACTCGCACCGGCGGGCCTACGAGAAAGCCTTCACCGACCAGGGCATCGACCCGAGGCAACGCATCGTGGTGGTCACCGACCCGGGCTCGCCGCTGCAACGCACCGCCGAGGACGCCGGTTACCGCAAGGTCTTTCTGGCCGACCCGCACGTCGGCGGCCGCTACAGCGCGCTGACCGCATTCGGCCTGGTGCCGGCCGGGCTGGCCGGGGCTGACATCGCCGCATTGCTGGACGACGCCGCGGCGGCTGCCGCCGGCTTGTCGGCAGACGATCCCGACAACCTGGGCCTCCAGCTCGGTGCCTTGCTCGGGCTGGCTCACAACTCCACCGGCAACGGCGGCGTCGGCTGCGACAAGGTGGTCTTCGCCGACTTCGGTTCCGGAATTCACGGCTTCGGCGACTGGGCCGAGCAGCTGATCGCCGAGTCGACCGGCAAGGACGGTCGGGGCCTGCTGCCGGTGGTGGTCGAGGAGCCGGCCGCGCCCGGCTTCGCCGACGCCGGCCCGGACGCGATCCTGGTGTACCTAGTTCCTACCAGCGGCGGCTATGACCCGAACTACCCACCGTCCTCCGGTTGGGGTGTTGCGACCGCCGGACCGCTGGGCGGCCAGCTGCTGCTCTGGGAGTACGCCACCGCGGTGGCCGGCCGGCTGATCGGCATCAACCCGTTCGACCAGCCGAACGTCGAAGAGGCCAAGCAGCAGGCGCGCAGCCTGCTCGATTCGGCCGGCGGCGCGGCCCGAGGTGAGCCGGCGTTCACCGACGGGGCGGTCCAGGTGTTCGGCTACGACCTGGACCTGACCGGAGCCGGCACCGTCGCCGAGGCGTTGACGGCGCTGTTCGAAGCCGCTCCGGAGCTGGGCTACGTCTCGATCCAGGCCTACCTGGACCGGCACGTCGACACCGCCGCGGCGGCGTTGCGCCCGGCGGTGGCAAGCCGGACCGGGCTGCAGACCACCTTCGGCTGGGGGCCGCGGTTCCTGCACTCCACCGGGCAGTATCACAAGGGTGGCCACCCGAACGGGGTGTTCCTCCAGCTGACCGGGGCGGTGGCCGAGGACCTGCCGATCCCGGACCGTCCGTACAGCTTCGCCACGCTCCAGCAGGCCCAGGCCGCCGGGGACGCCACCGTGCTGGCCGACAAGGGACGTCCGGTGCTGCACCTGCACCTGACCGATAGGGCCGCCGGCATCGAGCAGATCCTGCACAGCCTCTAGGAGGATCGGTGACCCTCAACCTTCCCAGCGCGACCGACGACCAAACCGCGGCGATCGGTGCCGGGGACGGCCCGCAGCTACCGCACGGCTTGCGGTCCAACCCGCTGCGCGACCCGGGCGATCGCCGGCTACCCCGGGTGCCGGAACCCTGCGCGCTGGTGGTGTTCGGGGTAACCGGCGACCTGTCCCGTAAGAAGCTGCTGCCGGCGGTGTACGACCTGGCCAACCGGGGCTTGCTGCCGGCCGACTTCGTCCTGCTCGGTTTCGCCCGCCGGGACTGGGAGGACGGCGACTTCGAGACGCTGGCCAAGCGGGCCGCCAAGGAGCACGCCCGCACCGGCTGGAACGAGGAGGTGTGGAACCGGCTGTCCGGCGACATCAAGTTCGTGCCGGGCTCCTTCGACGACGATGAGGCGTTCGACACGCTGGCCAGCACCCTGGACGAGTTACGCGACAGCCACGGCATCAAAGGCAATGCCGCGTTCTACCTGTCCATCCCGCCCAGTATGTTCCCGACCGTGCTCAAGCAGATGGAACGCACCAAGATGGCCGACAACGCCAGCTCCGGCGGCTGGCGTCGGGTGGTGGTGGAAAAGCCGTTCGGGCACGACCTGGCCAGCGCCAAGCAGCTCAACCAGCTGGTCGATTCGGTGTTCACCGCCGACGACGTGTTCCGGATCGACCACTACCTGGGCAAGGAGACCGTGCAGAACCTGATGGCGCTCAGGTTCGCCAACCAGCTGTTCGAGCCGGTGTGGAACTCCAATTACGTCGACTCGGTGCAGATCACCATGGCCGAGGATGTCGGCATCGGCGGCCGGGCGACGTTCTACGACGCGACCGGGGCGGCCCGTGACGTGTTGCAGAACCACCTGCTCCAACTGCTGGCGCTGACCGCGATGGAGGAGCCGGTGGAATTCACCGCCGACGCCATTCGCACCGAGAAACTCAAGGTGTTGCGCGCCATCACGCTGCCGACCGACCGGTCCGCCTACGCGGTGCGCGGCCAGTACCAGCAGGGCTGGTTGGCCGGTGAGCGGGTGGCCGCCTACCGGGCCGAGAAGGACGTCCCGGAGGACTCGAAGACCGAAACCTACGCGGCGGTCCGGCTGGGCATCGACACCCGGCGGTGGGCCGGGGTGCCGTTCTACCTGCGCACCGGCAAGCGGCTGCCACGCCGGGTCACCGAGATCGCGGTGCTGTTCAAGAAGGCGCCGCACCTGCCGTTCAGCCATACCGACACCGAGGAACTGGGGCATAACCAGCTGGTGATCAGGGTGCAGCCGGACGAGGGCGTGACGCTGAAGTTCGGGTCCAAGGTGCCCGGTTCGATGATGGAGGTTCGCGACGTCGCGATGGACTTCCTGTACGGCGAGGCGTTTACCGAGTCCTCGCCGGAGGCCTACGAACGGCTGATCCTGGACGTGTTGCTGGGCGACGCCACGCTGTTCCCACGCAACGAAGAGGTTGAGTCGTCCTGGCGGGTGATCGACCCGCTGGAGGAGTTTTGGGCCGGCAATGAACCGGCGCCCTATCGGGCCGGCGAGTGGGGGCCGCGAGCTGCCGACGACATGCTGGCCCGCGACGGTCGCACCTGGCGGCGGCCATGACCACGCTCTGGGACACCACCGGCACCGCGGTGGTGCAGGCGTTGGCGGCCGAGCGGCGTACCGGCGGCGCGGTGACCAGTGGGCTGGCGCTGACCCTGGTGGTGGTGCTGGAGGAGAAGGACACCACCGATGTCGAGGCCGCGGTGGCGACCGCGGCGGCCAAGCACCCGATGCGGGTGATCATGGTGCTGCGCCACAACATCGAGGCACCGGTCCCCCGGTTGGATGCCGAAGTGTCCATCGGCGGCCGGTACGGGCCGGGCGAATCGGTGGTGCTGCGGATGTTCGGTCGGCTGGCGTTGCACGCCGAGTCAGTCACGCTGCCGCTGCTCGCGCCGGACGCGCCGGTGGTGGCCTGGTGGTACTCCGAGACGCCGAAGATCATCGCGCACGACCCGCTCGGGGTCTTCGCCGACCGGCGGATCACCAACGTCATTCGCGACGCCGACCCGGCCGCCTCGCTGCGGCAACGCGCGATCGACTTCGCGCCCGGCGACACCGACCTGACCTGGACGGTGATTACGCCGTGGCGGGCCGCGTTGGCGTCGGCCTTCGACACCGCGTCTGCGCCGGCCGATTCGGTGGTGGTGTCGGGTAATCCGGTGGACCCGTCCGCGCAGCTGCTAGCCGGCTGGCTGTCGTCCCGGCTCAAGCTGGAGGTGCCGGTAGAGAAGGCCGAGGGCAAATACATCTCCGCGGTGACGGTGGACTTCGCCGACGGCCGGCAGGTCCGGATGACCAACGAGGGCTACAAGTTGCTGATGCGCCGGCCCGGCCAGATGGACACCATCCAGCCTTTCCCGCAGCGGACCACCGGCGACATGTTGGCCGAGGAGCTGCGTCGGCTGGACGCCGACGAGCCGTATGCCGAGGCGCTCGGCGCGGTGTCCGGGTTGAAGAACCTGTCCCAGCGGCCGGCCGTGCGGACCCACATCTGGCACGACCCGGCGTTGGCCGCCGAAGAGGCGTGAACCGTGACTGAGCCCGAGCTGGTGGTGGCCGACAACGCCGACCAGCTCGCCGACGACGTCGCCCATCGGTTGCTGGCGGCGCTCGGCCGTGCCCAGCAGCGGGGACGGGCCGCGCTGGCGTTGACCGCGGGCTCGATCATGGAGAAGGTCTGGGCGGCGCTGGCCGATACCGGCGGGAACGGCCTCGATTGGTCGCAGCTGGACGTCTATTGGGCGGACGAGCGGTTCGTGCCGGCCGATTCGGCGGACCGCAACGACCTGCCGGCGCACCGGCTGCTGTTCGGCCGGGCGCCGTTCTCGGCGGCGCGGCAGTTCTCGATGCCGGCCAGCGACGGCCCGACGCCGGACCTGGACCAAGCCGCGGCGGCCTATGCCTCGCAACTGCGGGTGGGTCGGCGACCGGGCGAGACCGGCCCGGTGCCGAACTTCGACGTGGTGCTGCTCGGACTCGGGCCGGACGGCCACTGCGCCTCGCTTTTCCCGGAACACCCTGGGGTGTATGACGATTCGGCGCCGGTAATTCCGGTCCGCAACTCCCCCAAGCCGCCGCCGGAACGGCTGTCGTTCACCTTCTCGACGTTGGCCGCCGCCGAGGAGATCTGGTTCGTCGCCGCCGGTGCGGGCAAGGCCGACGCGGTAGCGGCCGCGCACAGCGGTGCGCCTCGGGAGCAGGTGCCGTCAGCCGGACCGAAGGGCCGGCGGCGGACGCTGTGGCTGATCGACCGAGACGCGGCCGCCAAGCTGCCCTAAGCCCTCCTTCAGAGGACCAGCTTCATCCGGGGCGATGCGGTGGGTTGGAAACCGAGTCGCTGGTAAATCCGCTGACCCTGCTCAGTGGCGCTCAAGTCGATCCGGTCAGCTGCTATCCCGCGGGCCCATTCGATGATGTCCTGAATGAGCTCGGTCGCGTAGCCGCGGCCCCGATGGTCGGGCAGCGTGATGACGTTCACCAACCGGACCGCCCGTCCGGTCGGCGACATCGGATTGGGCACGTGCAGCTCGACCACCCCAATCGCCGACGCGACAACCTCGCCGGCGACATCGATGACCGGAATGCGGGCGCCCGCAGGGTCGTCGACGAAAGCGAAGAACCAATCAAGTGCGGGCTGCTGCCAATCCGTCGAGGGGGAACCGGGCAGTTCATCGAACAGCGCCTGCCACAGCGACAACAACCGCGCTGCGTCATCGCGGTGAGCCTGCCTGAGCCGACCGCTCACGGACAGCTATTCACCGCGGCGGGCCCGCAGCCGGGCCAGTGCCTCCTCCAGCAGCGCATCGCCGTCCGCCTCGGACCGGCGTTCCTTCACGTAGGCCAGGTGGGTCTTGTACGGCTCGTTACGGGGCGCGGCCGGCGGCGCGGCCGACTCCCGACCGGCCGGAAAACCGCACCGCTTGCAATCCCAGGTGTCGGGCACCGGGGCGTCCAACGAGAAGGCCGGCACCGTTTCGTGCCCGTTCGCGCAGAAGAACGACACCAGTTGCCGGGGCGCTGACTCGCCACGCTCGCGTTCGCCCATCGGTCCGGCGCCGACCCGGCTGCCGCGGATCGCGTTGCCACCTGCCACGTTCGACTCCCTGCTCGGTCGGTTGGTGGTGCGGGGGTGTCAGCTGTTCTTGTACAGCAGGCTCAAGCCGACGATGCAGATCGCCCACACGATGCCGGCCACGATGGTCAACCGGTCCAGGTTGCGCTCGACGACCGAGGAGCCGGAAAGGCTGGAATACAGCGACCCACCGAACATCGACGACAGGCCGCCGCCCTTGCCACGGTGCAGCAGCACCAGCACGACCAGCAGCAAGCTGGCCGCGATCAGGACGATCGACAGGGTGATGATCATGTGGTCCTCATCTGACGTGCCGCCTCACCGGAGTCGGTTAGGCGATTCGATACGACGTACGGTCAGCATGAGGATACCTGTTGCCGGGCGCCGAAACCCCGCCGGGCAACCCACGGACGGCGGCGCGTCGGCGATCAGCCGCCGAACGGCCCGCCGGCGGCCGCCACACAGATGCCGGCGAACTCGGTCGCATCCAGGCTGGCGCCGCCCACCAGTGCCCCGTCCACGTCCGGCTGCGCCACGATCTCACCGGCGTTGGTGGACTTCACCGACCCGCCGTAAAGCACCCGGATCCCGGCTGCGATATCCGGCCGGTACAGCTGCCCGAGCCGATCCCGGATGGCGGCGCAGACCTCCTGAGCGTCGGTCGGGGTGGCCACCTTTCCGGTGCCGATCGCCCAGACCGGCTCGTAGGCCACCACGATCGAGGCGACGTCGTCGGCCGACACCCCGGTCAACGCCGCGGTCAGCTGGTTCACGCAGTGCTCCACCTGCCCGCCGGCCTCCCGGACGTCCAACCCCTCGCCGATGCACAGGATCGGTACCAGCCCGTTGGCGTAGGCCGCCCGGATCTTGGCGTTCACCAGCTCGTCGGTCTCGCCGTGGTGCTCGCGTCGCTCGGAATGGCCGATCACCACGTAGCTGCAACCCAATTTGGCCAGCATGGGACCGGCGATGTCACCGGTGAAGGCGCCGGGCGGGCGAGGTGACAGATCCTGCGCGCCGTAGTTGAGCCGCAGCTTGTCGCCGTCCACCAGGGTTTGTACCGACCGCAGATCGGTGAACGGCGGCAGCACAGTGACCTCGACCGCATCGAAATGCTGCGGCTTGAGGCTGAAGGCGAGCTTCTGCACCAGCGCGATCGCCTCGAGGTGGTTGAGGTTCATCTTCCAGTTGCCGGCGATCATCGGCCGCCGGGACGAGGTACCAGCCACTCAGCGTTCCTCGCCCGGCCCCAGCAGCACCTGCAGCCCCGGCAGCTTCTTGCCCTCCAGGTATTCCAGCGACGCTCCGCCGCCGGTGGACACGTGCCCGAACCGGTTCTCATCGATGCCGAGCGCGCGGATCGCCGCCGCCGAGTCGCCGCCACCGACCACGGTCAGGCCGCTGGCCCGGGTGATCGCCTCGGCCACTCCTCGGGTCCCCTCGGCGAACGGGGCGAGTTCGAACACGCCCATCGGGCCGTTCCAGAACACCGTGCTGGCTCCGGCCAATGCCTCGGCGAACAGCTCCACCGACTTCGGTCCGATGTCGAGCCCCTTCTGCCCGTCCGGGATGGCGTCGGCCGATACCACCTGGGTTTCTGCGTCGGCCGACACGTCGGCAGCGACCACCACATCGGTCGGCAGCACGATCTTGTCCGCCGCCTCCTCCAGCAGCCGGGCACAGGTCTGCACCTGGTCGTCCTCGAGCAGCGAGTCACCCACCTGGTGCCCCTGCGCCTTCAGGAAGGTGAAGCTCATCCCGCCACCCACCAGCAACCGGTCCACCTTGGGCAGCAGGGCTTCGATAACCGCCAGCTTGTCGGAGACCTTCGACCCGCCGAGCACCACGACGTAGGGACGGGACACCTCACCGGCCTCACCGGTGAGCTGGCGCAGCACGGCGAGCTCCCGGCTGACCAGGGCGCCGCAGTAGTGCGGCAGCAGTTCGGCGACGTCGCACACCGAGGCGTGTGCCCGGTGCACCGCGCCGAAGGCGTCGTCGACGTAGGCGCCGCCGTCCTCCTCACCGCCGGTCAAGTGAGCCAGCGCTCGGGCGAAGGTGGCCCGACCGGCCGGATCCTTGGCGGTCTCCCCCGGGTTGAACCGGACGTTTTCCAGCAGCAACAGCTCGCCGTTCTTCAAATCGCCGGCCATCAGCCGGGCACTTTCCCCCACCGTATCCAGGGCGAACTCGACCGGACTGCCGAGCAGCTGAGCCAGCCGGTCGGCCACCGGGCGCAGCGAGTACTTGGCTTCCGGCGCGCCGTTCGGCCGGCCCAGGTGGGCCGCCACGATCACCCGGGCGCCGTGCTGGAGCAGCTTGACCAGCACCGGCAGCGAAGCCCGGATCCGGCCGTCGTCGCTTACCCGCGGCGGTTCCGCCGACGTCAGCGGCACGTTCAGGTCGCAGCGGACCAACACCCGCCGGCCCTTGACCCCAACCTTTATCAGATCGTCGACGGTGCGCATCTTCGCGGCTAGAGGCTGGCGCCGACGTAGCTGACCAGGTCGGCCAGCCGGTTGGAGTAGCCCCATTCGTTGTCGTACCAGCCGACCACCTTGACCTGGTCGCCGATCACCTTGGTCAGGGTGGCGTCGAAGATGCAGGACGCCGGGTCGGTGACGATGTCGGCCGACACGATCGGGTCCTCGGTGTAAACCAGGTAGCCCTTCAGCGGCCCGTCCGCCGCCGCTCGGTAGGCGGCCTTGACCTCATCGACGGTGGTCTCGCGGCTCAACGTCACGGTCAGGTCGGTCGCCGAACCGGTCGGCACCGGCACCCGCAGCGCGTAGCCGTCCAGCTTGCCCTTCAGTTCCGGCAGCACCAGCCCGATCGCCTTGGCGGCCCCGGTGGAGGTGGGAATGATCGACAGCGCCGCGGCTCGAGCCCGGCGCAGGTCCTTGTGCGGCGCGTCCTGAAGGTTCTGGTCCTGGGTGTAGGCGTGGATGGTGGTCATCAGGCCACGCTCGATCACGAAGCTGTCGTGCAACACCTTTGCCAGCGGCGCCAGGCAGTTGGTGGTGCAGGAGGCGTTGGAGATGATGTGGTGGTTGGCCGGGTCGTAGCTGTCGTGGTTGACGCCCATCACGATGGTGATGTCGTCGTCGGTGGCCGGGGCGGAGATGATGACCTTCTTCGCACCGCCGTCGATGTGCTTGCGGGCGTCGGCCGCCTTGGTGAAGAAGCCGGTGGACTCGATCACCACGTCGACGCCGAGGTCCTTCCACGGCAACTTGGCCGGGTCGCGCTCTTCCAGCGCCCGGATGGTCGCCGAGCCGACCACGATGTTCTCGTCGTCGTAGCTAACCGGCTGCGGGAACCGGCCCAGGATCGAGTCGTACTTCAACAGGTGGGCCAGGGTCTTGTTGTCGGTGAGGTCATTGACCGCGACTACCTCGATGTCGGCGCCGGATGCCTGCACGGCCCGATAGAAGTTGCGCCCGATCCGACCGAAGCCGTTGATACCAACCCGAACAGTCACGTCATATCCCCTCGATGCGGTCCGGGCCGCGATCACCCGGAGGCCTGTCACCCAAAGCCTATCTTGGCCGGTTACGGCGCCAGCATCTCGGCAGTGACCGCCGCCTCGGTGTTCGGGATCCCCTCGTCGGCCGCCCGCTTGTCGGCCATCGCCAGCAGTCGCCGGATCCGGCCGGCCACCGCGTCCTTGGTCATCGGCGGGTCGGACAGGCTGCCCAGCTCCTCCAGCGACGCCTGCTTGTGCTCCAGCCGCAGCCGGCCGGCCTGAAGCAAGTGCTCCGGGGCATCCGCGCCGAGGATCGCCATCGCGCGCTCCACCCGGGCGCCGGCAGCCACCGCGGCACGGGCCGACCGGCGCAGGTTGGCGTCGTCGAAGTTGGCCAGCCGGTTGGCGGTGGCCCGCACCTCACGCCGCATCCGGCGTTCTTCCCAGGCCAGCACCGAATCGTGCGCGCCGAGCCGGGTCAGCAGCGCGCCGATCGCGTCGCCGTCCCGGACCACCACTCGGTCGGCGCCTCGCACCTCACGCGCCTTGGCCAGGATGCCCAGCCGGCGGCCGGCACCGACCAGCGCCAGCGCGGCCTCGTTGGTGGGACAGGTGATCTCCAGCGAGCCGGCCCGGCCGGGCTCGGTCAGCGAGCCGTGCGCGAGGAAGGCGCCGCGCCAGGCCGCCTCGGCCTCGGCGATGGTGCCGGCGACGACGTGGGTCGGCAGCCCGCGGACCGGCCGGCCGCGCAGGTCGACCAGGCCGGCCTGCCGGGCCAGCCCCTCACCGTCGGTGCCGACCCGGACCAGGTACCTGGTGCCCTTGCACAGGCTGCCGCCGGTGACCACCTGGATCTCGGCGGTGTGCCCGAAGACCTCCGCGATCTCCCGGCGCAACCGACGGGCCACCGACCCGGTGTCGAGTTCGGCCTCGACCACGATCCGGCCGGCGACCAGGTGCAGCGCGCCGGCGAAGCGCAGCATGGTGGCAATCTCGGCACGGCGAGCCGGGGCCCGGGTGATCGTCACCCGGCTCAGTTCGTCCTTGACCGCGGCCGTCATCGCCATCAGCGCACTCCCTGTCCCGTGCCGCGACGCG
>DATFHF010000070.1:0-18616 GCA_035248685.1 Jatrophihabitans sp. | reverse complement strand
GCGCTATGCCGACCGGCCGGTGAAGATCGGTTCGTTCTCGGCGGCCAGCAACGTGACCGGCATCGTCAGCAACACCGCCCGGATCGCGGCCCTGCTGCACCGGCACGGCGCGCTGTCGTTCTGGGATTTCGCGGCGGCCGGCCCCTACGTCGACATCGACATGTATTCGCGGCAGGCCGGTGATCCGGCGGCCTACCTGGACGCGATTTTCTTGAGCCCGCACAAGTTCATCGGTGGACCCAGCACGCCCGGAGTGTTGGTGGTCCGGCGGGAACTACTCACCAACCGGGTGCCGGTGGTGCCCGGCGGCGGCACGGTGGCCTACGTCAACCCATCCGACCACCGCTACCTGACCGATCCGGTTCAGCGGGAGGAGGGCGGCACGCCCGCCATCGTCGACTCGATCCGCGCCGGCCTGGTTTTCCAGCTCAAACAGGCGGTCGGCATCGATGTCATCCGGGCACACGAGGAGTACTACCTGAGCCGCGCGGTGACTGCCTGGAAACAGGAACCTGCCTTAGAAATTCTGGGCAATCTCGATTCCGAGCGGTTATCGATCGTGTCCTTCGTGGTGCGCAGCGGGGCCGATCCCAGCCGCTATCTGCATCACAACTTCGTGGTCGCCCTGCTGAACGACCTGTTCGGCATCCAGTCCCGGGGTGGTTGCTCGTGTGCCGGCCCGTACGGTCACCGACTGCTGGGCATCGACTTGGAGCACTCGCGCGAGTTCGAACGCGAGATCATCGGCGGCTGCGAGGGAATCAAGCCCGGCTGGGTTCGGGTCAACTTCAATTACTTCATCTCCGAGCCGGTGTTCGACTATGTGGTGTCGGCGGTCGCGCTGGTAGCCCGGCATGGCTGGCGGCTGCTCGGCGACTACCGGTTCGAGCCGGAGAGCGGACTTTGGCGGCACCGGCTCGGCGCGACCGAACCGGCCCTGCGGTTGAGCCAGATCCGCTATGACGATGCCGGCCGGTTGAGCTACCCCTGCCACCAGGACCGCGCGCCCGAGTCGGAGCTGACCCGGTACCTGGACGAGGCGGCTGCCCTGTTCGCCGACGCCGCCGATCGCCCGGTGGGCACGCCCGCCGGAACCGGCCGGCTCGACGACGGCGGCTTGGTGTCGGCCGACTTCGAACATCTGCGCTGGTTCGAACTGCCGGCCGGCTGCCTGGCCGACTAAATGCCCGCTGCCGTCGGTACTCCTCAGCCCGTCAGTGCCAGTGCGAACGGCATCACCTGCCCCGCGCCGGCAGCTCTGAGCATCCTGCTGACGACCGCCATCGTCCAGCCGGTGTCCACCAGATCGTCTACCAGTAGCACCGGCTCGCCATGCAGATCGCCGGCCAACCGCTCGATCAACCCGGCCGGCAGCCGGTAGCCATCCCAGACCGCCCGCAGTCGCTGCGCGCTGTTCGACCGGGCGGCGGCCGAACCGGAGCGGTGCTCGACCGCTGCCAAGTCGACCAGCCGGCCCAACCCGGCCAGCTTGCCGGCCAGGTCGGCGACGAGCAGCGGCCGGCGATGGGAGCCGATATGGACGACCGCAGCCGGTCGCTGCTGCCATGACCAGGCCGCCAGTACCTGGACCGCCGCCGCCACCAGGTCGGCGGGTACCGGACCGTCCGCGGCGTCCGGTGCCAGCAGCTCGCGCACCCGGCGGCCGTAGCCGAGGTCGGTAAACCGGGCAATCGCCCGTCCGGGCTCGGCCTGTTCGGCGACCGCGATCTTGCCACTGACCGGCACGTCGAGCGTGGTCATCGCCGCCGGCCACTGCCGACGCGGCTCGATCGGCACGCCCGGCCGGCGCAGCGCCGACTCGGCCTGCTCGACGGAGCGCTCGGCGATATCGACCGGCAGCGTCAATCCCCCGCAGTTGTCACACCGGCCGCAGTCCTCGGCTGTCGGATCGTCGAGCTGTTCGCGCAGGAACCGCATCCGGCAACGATCGGTGCTCAGGTAGTCGCGCATCGCCTGCTGCTCGTCCTGGCGGACCTGCCGCACGGTGGCGTATCGCTCGGCATCGTAAGCCCAATCCGCACCGGTGCCGATCCAGCCGCCGCGGACCCGCCGAGCGGCGCCGTCGACGTCGAGCACCTTGAGCATGGTCTCCAACCGGGAGCGGGACAGCTCCACCCGGGTCTCCAGGGTGGCCGTGCTGACCGGTCCGCCGGCCGCGGCCAGCACCGACAGCGCCTGTCGCACCTGCGGTTCCGGCGGAAAGCCGACCGAACCGAAGTAGTCCCAGATCGCCTGGTCCTCCGCCCCGGGAAGCAGGATCGCCTGGGCGCTGGCCAACCCGCGGCCGGCCCGGCCGACCTGCTGGTAGTACGCGATCGGCGATGCCGGCGCGCCGACATGGATGACGAATCCGAGATCCGGCTTGTCGAATCCCATCCCGAGCGCCGACGTCGCCACCAGCGCCTTTACCTCGTTGTCGAGCAGGGCCTGCTCGGCGGCCAATCGTTCGGCCGGCTCGGTCTGGCCCGAATAGCCGGCCACCCGATGGCCGTGGGCACGCAGGTACTCGGCAACCTCCTGCGAGGCGGCCACTGTAAGGGTGTAGACGATGCCGGAGCCTTCCAGTTGCGCCAGCCGATCAGCCAGCCAGGCCAGCCGGTGGGCGGCCGACGGCAGCCGCACCACCCCCAGCCGCAGCGAGCTGCGATCCAGATTGCCGCTTAGCACCAGCACCTCGCTCGGGGCGTCCGGTGCTCGGTCGGCCTGCGCGGACAGCCGATTCGACTCACCGTGCAGTCCCAACACCTCGGCGACGTCGGCCACTACCCGGCTGTTGGCGGTCGCCGTGGTCGCCAGCACCGGAATGCCGTCCGGCAGCTGCGGGAGCATGCTGCGCAGCCTGCGGTAATCCGGTCTGAAGTCGTGACCCCAGTCGCTGATGCAGTGTGCCTCGTCGACCACCAACAACCCGCAACTCACGGCCAATTCCCCCATCACGTGATCACGGAAATCCGGGTTGTTGAGCCGTTCGGGCGACAGCAGCAGGACGTCCACCGTCCCGTCGCGGATCGCGGCGTAATGCGCTGCCCAGGCCTCGGGGTTGCTCGAGTTGATGGTCACCGCCCGGATACCGGCCTGCTCCGCGGCCGCGATCTGGTTGCGCATCAAGGCCAGCAGCGGCGAGATGATCACCGTCGGTCCGGCACCCAAGCCGCGCAATAGGGCGGTGGCTACGAAGTACACCGCCGACTTGCCCCAACCGGTGCGCTGGACCACCAGCGCTCGGCGGCGGTGCACCACCAACGCCTCGATGGCCGACCACTGATCCTGCCGCAGGCTCGCCTGTTCGCCCGCGAGCGCCCGCAGGCAGGCCTCGGCCTGGTCGCGCAACTCGTGCCTGGTCGATACCGATGAGGTCATGCCTGCTGTCTAGCAGCCGCTCCCGACAGAACCCTGCCGGCCCGGTCGGTGCGGGGCGCCGGGCGGAACTGTGAGGGGCAAATGCGACGATGCCTGTTATGACCGATCACCTCATCGACAGCGCCGTATTAACACCTACCGACCGTCTGGTCCAACTGCTGGAATTGCGGCGCAGCATCGTGTTCGACGTCGCCGACGATGGCCGGCTGCTGGTCGGCAACGACGACACCGGCTCGGTGCAGCTGTATGAGGTGGCGCTCGACGGCAGCTGGCGGCAACTCACCGACCTCGGCGAACCGTGCCAGGGCCGTTACCTGCCCGGCACCTGCACGGTGGTGCTGTCAGCCGATACCGGCGGCACCGAACGCTCGCAGCTGTCGCTGATCCGGCCGGAACAACCCGGCCCACCGGAACCGCTGGTGCACGATCCCGCCTACATCCACTCGCTACTCGACGTCACGCCGGACCGGGTCGTCTATGCCACCAACCGGCGCAACGGCGTGGATTTCGACGTGGTGGCCCGGGAATGGTCAACCGGACAGGAACAGGTGCTCTGGGACGGCGGCGGTTATGTTTCTTCGGCCGCCTTGTCCCCGGACGGCCGATGGGCGGTGGTCGGCCGGGTGACGGCGCTGGCCGCGTCATCGGAGTTGCTGCTGATCGATGCCGCCGACGGTTCGATGACGCCGATCACCGATGCGACGGTGCCCGGTGAGTGGGCCAATGCCCGGTGGTTGCCGGACTCCTCAGCGCTGTTGGCCTCCTCCG
The DNA here is from genome assembly GCA_035248685.1 of Jatrophihabitans sp. Classification (GTDB taxonomy): domain Bacteria; phylum Actinomycetota; class Actinomycetes; order Mycobacteriales; family Jatrophihabitantaceae; genus Jatrophihabitans_A. The sequence continues at coordinate 14,467 of DATFHF010000070.1, read as the reverse complement.
ACGCCGGCTCGGAGTTCGTCTCGCTGCGCCGGTTCGACCTCGACCGGCGTGCGTGGACGGTGCTGATCGAGGAACCGGCGGCCAACGTCTACGGCCGGCCGTCCCCGGACGGTACCCGGTTGGCCGTGGTGGTCACCGCGGACGGCACCGACCGGCTGCGCATCGACGAGCTGACCGGCTCGAGCCGCGAGGTGCAGCTGCCGCATCCGGGCAGCGTCAGCTACGCCGCTGATCCGGTGTGGGCACCGGACTCGTCTGCCTTGGCGATGACCTTCCTGTCCCCTATCCAGCCGCCGGAGGTGTATCGCTGGTCGGGTGGCGAGGCGGCCGTCCGGTGCACCACCAGCAATCCGGACTCGGCAACCACCGGCCTCATCCAGCCGGAGTCCTACCTGGTGTCGAGCCCGGACGGCGAGCAGATTCCGACCTACGCGATTCGGCCGCCGAACGCGGACGGCTCGGCGGTGCTGATCATCCACGGCGGCCCCGAATCGGCGACGGTGCGCAGCTGGAACCCGGTGGCGGCGGCGCTGGCGCTGGCCGGCCACACCGTGGTGCTGCCCAACGTGCGGGGTTCGGCGGGGTACGGGCGCCGCTGGGTGTCGCTGGACGATGTGGAAAAGCGGCTGGACTCGGTCGCTGACCTGGTGGCGTTGCGCGACTGGCTGCCCACCATCGGGGTGGACCAGGACCGGGCGGCGCTGTACGGCGGCAGCTACGGCGGCTACATGGTGCTGGCCGGCCTGACCTTTTATCCCGAGCTGTGGGCAGCCGGTGTGGATATCGTGGGAATCTCCTCCCTGGTCACCTTCATCCGCAATACCTCCAGCTACCGCCGGGCCTATCGGGAACGGGAGTACGGCCGGCTGGTCGAGGATCATGCCGTGCTGGAACAGGCCTCACCGCTGCGGATCATCGACCAGATCCGGGCACCGCTGCTGGTGATCCACGGTGCGAATGACCCCCGGGTGCCGCTGTCGGAGGCCGAACAGGTGGTCGCCGCGGTACGCGCGTCGGGTGCGGAATGCCAGCTGCTGGTCTATCCGGACGAGGGACACGGCCTGGCCAAACGCGCCAACCAGCTCGATGCCTTCCCGCAGGCGCTGGAATTCCTGGCCAGGCACCTGGCGCCGAAGCCGACCGTGACAGCCCGGTCCGCTACCGGAACGTGCCGGAGCTAGCTACCGTCGACAGGTGGCCGAATGGATCTATTTCCTGCACACGCCGCGGGAGAACTTCGCGGCAACCATGACCGAGCAGGAGAAGCAGGTGTGGGCCGTGCACTTCCAGCGGCTGGAACAGTTGCTGAACGACGGCGTACTGATCCTGGCCGGGCCGACCTTGGGCAGCATCAACACCGGGGTGGCGGTCTTCGAGGCACCGGACGAGCAAAGCGCGCAGCAGATCGTCGACTCCGATCCGGTGGTGGTGGGCGGGTTCGCCCGCGGCGAGCTGCGGCCGTTCCGGGTGTCGCTGCTGCGCGGTCGCACCGGCTGAACAGCGGCCGGTCGGGCCGGTCAGCGCACCGGATGCTCGGCGATGAACCGCACGACGGCCTCGGCCAGTTGTGGGCCGGCGTCCTCCTGCACGAAGTGCCCGGCACCGCTGATCACCGGGTGGTCGATGCCCTGCGCGCCGGCCATCTGACGTTTCAGAACCGGGGCAAGCGCTCCGGTGATCGGGTCGCTGTCACTGAACGCGACCAGGAACGGCGTGCTGGACGCGCGCAATACCTGCCAGGCCGACCGGTTCGCAGCCGAAGCCGGGTCGTCCGGCCGGATCGGCACCAGACCGGGCATCGCCCGCGGCCCGGCGCAGTAACTCTCGTCCGGGAACGGGGCGTCGTAGCCGGCCCGCACCGCCGGGTCCAGCCGGCTCAGGCAGCCGGATTGGATGAACCGGCCGATGTCGATGCTCGGCGCGTCCTGCATGGCACTTCGGAACCGGTGCCAGACCTCCGGCATCGGCTGGTCACCGGTCGGCAGACCGGTGTTCGCGGCGACGATCCTGGCGAACCGCTGCGGATGCTCGGCGGCCAACCGCAAGCCGATCAGGCCGCCCCAGTCCTGCCCGATCACGGTGACCGAACGCAGGTCGAGCACGTCGAAGGCCAGCCGCCGAACCCACTCGACATGCCTGGCGTAGCTGTGCTCAGCGCGGTCGACCGGCTTGTCCGAGCGGCCGAAGCCGATCAGGTCCGGGCAGATCACTCGCAGCCCGGCTGCGGCCAGCACCGGCATCATCCGCCGGTAGAGGAACGACCAGCTGGGTTCACCGTGCAGGCACAGCACGACCTCGCCGGCTGCCGGGCCGGCCTCGACCCAGGCCATCCGTAACCGCTGCGCATCCTCGGCTTCGCCGACCTCGGCATAGTGCGGCGGGTAGTCGAAGTCCGGCAGGTCAGCGAACCGCGCATCCGGCGTGCGCAGGCTCAGCACCGGCGCGTCACCGCCCCGGTTCGGCGTCGGGCGGCGGAGCACCCAGCGCGGCCATCAGCCCCACGCAGTCGGCCGGCGTGAGCGTGAGGTTCGGGTGGCGCAGCAGCCCGGTCGGCTCGATGCCGACGATCGGCGTGTGGAAGGCCAGGCAGACCCCCCGCTCGGCATTGGTGGCGAAGGTCAGTCCGCGGTCGGTCAGGCCGAGCCGAGCCGGGCCGGCAGTCTTCAGGTAGGCATACGGGCCGGTGATCCGGAGCAGGCTGATGTTGGACAGCGGCGTGCTGACCCGCCACAGCCCGAACCGCACCCGTAGCTCGTCCGCGGTGACCGTGATCCCCGAGGTGTGCTCGGTAATCCCGAACGCCAACCCGCTCAGCCGATACATCGGCGTGAAGCGGAAAGCGAAGTGCTGCTCGGTCGGGCTCATCCATCGAGTAGATACCGCTACCGGCCCGCCGGCAACCGCCCAGCCGGCCATCCCCCTTGCGGTCCGCCGCGAGTGGTCAGTTGCGCCGCGAGTGGGCAGTTGCAAGTGCCCACTCGAGCCCGAACCGCCCACTCGCGGGGGCAAGCAGGCGGCCATCCCGTTCAAGCATTGCAACAATCGAACAATTGTTCGAGAATCTAGGAATGGGCTTCAACAACCCGATCATCCCCTGGCACGAGTTGGAGCGCCGGCTGTCCGGTCGGCACCGCGCCGACCCAGCCAAGCCAGCCAAACCCGCCGAACCAGCAAAGCCGACCGAGCCAACCGAACCGACCGAGCCAGCCGACCCGGAAGCTGCCCAGCCGGTGCCGCTACGGCGCGGCCACGGTGACGATCGCGGTCCGGACGGCGGTGATTCCCCGGCCTGGAGCCGCACCCGACCGGCCTACCAACCCTCGCCGTACCACCCGACGATGTACCGATCCAGCCACCAGGACTCGCCGGTTGGTTATGCCGAACTGCACGCCCACTCGTCCTTCTCATTCCTGGACGGCTCGTCCGATCCGGAACAGCTCGTCGAAGAAGCCGTGTCGCTCGGCCTCCAAGCACTGGCGCTGACCGACCACGACGGCATGTACGGGGTGGCCCGCTTCGCCGAAGCTGCCGACACGCTCGGCCTGCCCACGGTGTTCGGGGCCGAGCTGAACACCGGCATCCCGGTGCCGGCCACCCAGGCCGAACGTTCGATCGCGGCCCGGGTAGGGATCGAGGACCCGCCGGGTTCGCATCTGCTGGTGCTCGCCCGCAATCCGACCGGCTACGCCAGCCTGTGCCGGGCGATCAGCCAGGCCCAGCTGCGCGGCGGCGCCAAGGGCCGGCCGGTCTACCTGCTCGACGAGCTGTCCGAACTCTCCGACGACAACTGGCTGATCCTTACCGGCTGCCGCAAGGGCACCGTCCAGCAGGCACTCGACAGCGCCGGATACGGCAGCTTCGCCCTGGATCCGGCGCGCCGAGCGCTGGCCGAACTCATCGACCGGTTCGGCCGGGACAACGTGGTCGTCGAGCTCACCCACGCGCTCGACCCGCTGGCTGACGAGCGGTACGCGGCACTGGCCGGCCTGGCCGATGAACAGCGGTTGCAACTCGTGGCCACCACCAACGCGCACTATGCCCGTCCGGACGAGCGACCGCTGGCCACCGCGATGGCGGCGGTACGAGCTCGCAGCAGCCTGGACGCCCTGGACGGCTGGTTGCCGGCCTGGAGCGGGCAGCACCTGCGTTCCGGCGCCGAGTTGGCGCAACGGTTGCGGCACTACCCGGACGCGGTCAGCACGGCCGCCCGGCTCGGCAAGGAACTGGCCTTTCCACTCAAGCTGATCGCTCCCAACCTGCCACCCTTCCCGGTGCCGGACGGGCATGACGAGATGAGCTACCTGCGCGAACTCGCCTTTCGGGGCGCCCATGACCGGTACGGCCCGCGCGATTCCGGTGACCGCGACACCGAAGCCTTCTACCAGCAGATCGAGCACGAGCTGGAGATCATCGAACAACTCGGCTTTCCCGGCTACTTCCTGGTGGTCTGGGAGCTGGCCGAATTTTGTGCCCAGCGGCAGATCCTCTGCCAGGGTAGGGGATCTGCCGCGAACTCAGCGGTGTGCTATGCGATCGGCATCACCGCGGTCGACTCGGTGCGGCACGGCCTGCTGTTCGAGCGGTTCCTATCCCCGGAGCGGGATGGGCCGCCGGACATCGACATCGACATCGAGTCGGATCGGCGCGAGGAAGTTATCCAGCACGTCTACGCCAAGCACGGCCGCCAGTACGCCGCGCAGGTCGCTAACGTGATCACCTACCGGCCACGCTCGGCGGTGCGCGACATCGCCCGGGCGCTCGGGTACTCCCAGGGCCAGCAGGACGCCTGGAGCAAGCAGATCGAACACGGCTACTACTGGGGCGCCGACCCGATCACCGCGGCACCGAGCACCCCAGCACCGAGCACCCCCGCACCGAGCACCCCCGCCGACCGATTGGCCGGCGGTCCGGGCACAGAAGGGGTCCCCGGGCAGGTCCTGGAACTAGCCGCCCAGCTGCAAAACGCGCCCCGCCACCTGGGCATCCACTCCGGCGGGATGGTGATCTGCGACCGTCCGGTGATCGAGGTCTGCCCGGTCGAGTGGGGACGGATGCCCGGCCGGACCGTCCTGCAATGGGACAAGGACGACTGCGCGGTCACCGGCCTGGTCAAGTTCGACCTGCTGGGCCTGGGCATGCTGTCGGCGTTGAAGTACTGCTTCGACTTCGTCGAGCAATGGCACGGGGTCCGGTACCGGTTGCACGAGATCCCGCCGGAGGACCCGTTGGTGTACGACATGCTGTGCGCCGCCGACACCATCGGGGTGTTCCAGGTGGAATCCCGGGCGCAGATGGCCACCCTGCCCCGGCTCAAACCCCGCACGTTCTACGACCTGGTCATCGAAATCGCGCTGATCCGTCCCGGACCCATCCAAGGCAACTCGGTGCATCCCTACATCCGGCGCAAGAACGGCCTGGAACCGGTGAGCTTCCCGCATCCCAAGCTGGAATCGGCGTTGAAGAAGACCTACGGCATCCCGCTGTTCCAGGAGCAGTTGATGCAACTGGCCATCGACGTTGCCGGCTGCACCCCGGCCGAGGCCGACAAGGTGCGCCGGGCAATGGGTTCCAAGCGCAGCCAGGAGAAGATGGCGGCGTTGCGCGCCCGGCTCTACGACGGCATGCGGGCCAACGGCATCACCGGCGACGCAGCGGACGAGATCTACGACAAAATAAAGGCATTCGCCGCCTTCGGCTTCGCCGAGAGCCACGCCATCAGCTTCGCGTTCCTGGTCTATGCCTCGTCCTGGCTCAAGCTCTACCACCCGGCCCCGTTCTGCGCCGCGCTGCTGAACGCCCAGCCGATGGGCTTCTACTCGCCGCAGTCACTGGTCCAGGATGCCCGGCGGCACGGGGTGCGGGTGTTCGGACCGGACATCAACGTCTCACCGGCGGCGGCCGGGCTGGAACCGGCCGGATCGCCCGGGCCCGGCCAACGTCCCTACCTGGGACCGGGACCGGAACAGCCGGCGGTGCGGCTGGGGCTGACCAGCGTGCGGACGATCAACACTCAGCTGGCCACCCGGATCGTGGCCGACCGAGAGGCTCACGGGCCGTATCCGAGCATGGCCGAGCTGGCCCGGCGGGTCGGGCTCAGCTCCAACCAGTTGGAGGCACTGGCCACCGCGGGAGCCTTCGACTCGATCGGCACCAACCGGCGGGGCGCGCTGTGGGCTGCCGGGGCGGCCGCCGCCAGCCGACCCGGCCAACTGGATCTGCCGGCGCCCGGCGAGCAGCACATCCCGGTGCTGCCGTCGATGACCGAACCCGAGCAGTTGATAGCGGACCTGTGGGCCACCGGCATCACCCGCGACTGCTACCCGACCGCGCTGATCCGACACCGGTTGGACGCCCTGGAGGTAACCCCCTCCGACCGGCTCCGCCAACTGCCCGACCGGACCCGGGTGACGGTGGCCGGGGTGGTCACCCACCGGCAGCGGCCGGCCACCGCGCGCGGAGTTACCTTCCTCAACCTCGAGGACGAGTTCGGCATGATCAACGTGGTTTGCGATCCGGTGGTCTGGCAACGGCACCGGATCGTGGCTCGCCAGGCCGGTGGCCTGCTGATCCGTGGCATGCTGGAGCGGGTCGACGGGGTGGCCAACGTGTCGGCGGAGCGGATCGACCGGCTCGACCTCGGTATCCGCAGCAAATCCCGCGACTTCCGCTGAGTCGCTCAGGTCTGGCCGGGCCAGCCGATAGGAAGCCCAAGTGGCGCCTACCCGCCTGGCGTAAACCCCCGCCCGCTTGGCGGGCTAGGTCCACTGCCCCCTATCGGAGGACGCATGGACCCAGCACTACGCGCCATCGTCGCGGCTTTGCGCACCAAGGGCATGAGTGATGAGGTCATTCAACAGGCGGTGACCACCGCTGAACTCACCTCCCGACCGTTGCGCACCGTCCTGGTCGATGACCAGATCGTCACTGAATTCCAGCTCGCCTGCGCCATTGCCGAGGCTTATGGCGTCGAGGCCATGGAGCTGTCCAACTTCCCGGTCGACTCCACCGCGATGAGCCGGATTCCGCTGACTCTGGCACGCCGCCATCGGATGCTGCCGATCGCCGTGAACGACACCACGATCACGGTGGCCGTCGGCGACCCGGGCGACGTGTTGGCGCTGGACGACATCCGCGCCGCCACCGGTCTGGTAGTCCGACCGATCGTAGTAACCAAGGAGGATCTGGACCGGTTACTGGACCGCTACGTGCGGGCCAGCACCGACCTGGACGAGGCCGCCGCGCAAGCCGGTACCGAAGAGACCACCACGGTCAGTCCGGACGGCCTGGACTCCATCAACGAGGACGCTCCGGTCGTTCGCTACGTCAACTCGCTGCTGGAACGGGCAATCACCAACCGGGCCTCCGATATCCACCTCGAACCCAGCGAGCACGACCTGAAGATCCGGCTGCGGATCGACGGTGTGCTACACGAGGTGGACGCGGTGCCGCGGGGCATCCAGGCGCCACTGATCTCCCGGCTGAAGATCCTCTCCGGCCTGGACATCACCGAGCGCCGGGTGCCGCAGAACGGCCGTATCACCAAGGACATGAACGGTCGCAGCATCGACCTGCGGACCGCGACGCTGCCCACCGTGTGGGGCGAGAACGTGGTGCTGCGGGTACTCGACACCGGCGGTATCGACCTGGAGCTGCGCAAGCTCGGCTTCACCGAATACAACTACGAGCGGTTCGCCAAGAGCTTCTCCAAGCCGCACGGCATGGTGCTGGTCACCGGCCCGACCGGCTCCGGCAAGTCGACCACGCTGTACGCCACGCTGGGCGAGATCGCCCGGCCCGAGGTCAACGTGATCACCGTTGAAGATCCGGTGGAATACCGGATGGACGGCATCAACCAGGTTCAGGTCAACGTCAAAGCGGGGTTGACGTTCGCCGCGGTGCTGCCGGCCATCCTGCGGTCGGACCCGGACGTGGTGCTGATCGGTGAGATCCGGGACCGGGCCACCGCACAGCTGGCGGTCGAGGCCGCGCTCACCGGTCACCTGGTGCTGTCTACCTTGCACACCAACGACGCGCCGAGCGCGGTCACCCGGCTGGTGGAGATGGGAGTCGAACCGTTCCTGGTGGGCTCCTCGCTGGACGCGGTGCTGGCCCAACGGTTGGCGCGCAAGCTGTGCGAGTGGTGCAAGGAGGCCTACGAACCGACCGAGAAAGAACTGGTCGGCGCGACCTGGCCGTTCGAAACATTCGGCATGCCGGACAAGTTCTGGCGGCCGACTGGTTGCCGTTCCTGTGCGCAAACCGGATATCGGGGCCGGCTGGCGGTTAATGAAGTGATGCCGGTGTCCGAAGAGATTGAACGACTGGCGGTGCAACGAGCGTCAGCCAGCGAGATCGGAAGGGTAGCGATCGCCGAAGGCATGGTGGCGCTGCGCAACGACGGCCTCCGCAAGACCGCGGAAGGCTTGACTAGCCTCGAGGAAGTTTTACGGGTGACAGTATGACCACGCAACATACGCCCTTCGAAAGCGAAGGCTTCTCACTGAGCCCGTTGACGGCCATCGACGGCGCGTTCTCGATGCATGAGGCGAAGAAGGAGCTGGACAGCCTGCTCACGCTGCTCATCGAGCGTGGCGGTTCTGACCTGCACATCACCGCCGGCATCGCGCCCTGCATGCGCATCAACGGCGACCTGACCCCGCTGCCGGGGCGGGATCGGCTGCTGCCGGTGGACACCGAGACGCTGATCCGGTCGGTGCTGTCGGACGCCATGTGGCAGAAGTTCGAGACGAACCAGGAACTGGACACCGCCTACGCGCTGCCCGGGGTGAGCCGGTTCCGGATGAACGTCTACCGCCAGCGCGGTGCGGTCGGCGCGGTCATGCGTGCCATCCCGCACCGGATCCGCAGCCTGGACGAACTCGGCCTGCCGCAGAGCGTGGAGAGCTTCGCCTACCTGCCTCGCGGCCTGGTGCTGGTCACCGGTCCGACCGGCTCCGGCAAGTCCACCACGCTGGCCAGCCTGCTGGACGTCGCCAACCAGACCCGGGCCGGTCACATCGTGACCATCGAGGACCCGATCGAGTACCTGCACCGGCACGGCAAGAGCGTGGTGAACCAGCGCGAGGTGGGTTCGGATACCGCGGACTTCTCGGTCGCGTTGAAGCACGTGCTGCGTCAGGACCCCGACATCATCCTGGTCGGTGAGCTGCGGGATCTGGAGACCACCTCGGTCGCGGTCACCGCCGCCGAGACCGGTCACCTGGTGCTGGCCACCCTGCACACCCAGTCGGCGGCGCAGACCATCGACCGGCTCATCGACATCTACCCACCGCACCAGCAGCAGCAGATCCGCGCCCAGTTGGCGAACTGTCTGCAGGGCGTGGTCACCCAGGCACTGGCCCCGCGCAAGGACGGCATGGGCCGAACCATCATCTGCGAGATCATGGTCGCCACCGCCGCGATCCGGAACCTGGTCCGTGAGGGTAAGGTCCACCAGATCCCGTCGTTCCTGCAATCGTCCTCCGATGTCGGCATGATCAGCTTCGACCAGCACCTGGCGCAGCGGTTTACCGATGGGTTGATCAGCAAGAACACGGCGATGGAACTGGCGCACGATCCGGCCGAGTTCAAGCGGCTGGCCCGGGTGGTCTGACGATGCCTACCAAGACCTTTGCCTACGAGGCGCTGGACAGTTCCGGCGCGCTGATGAAGGGCCGGATCGAGTCGAACTCGGCCGAGTCGGCAGCCAATACCCTGTCCGATCAGAAGCTCACCCCGCTGTCGGTCGAGCTGACCGGCGTGGGACTGAAGAAGGACATCAAGATCCCGGGTTTCCGGAGCAAGACCACGCTCAAGGACCTGGCCATCATGTCCCGGCAGTTCGCCTCGATGACCTCGTCCGGGCTGACCTTGCTGCGGTCACTGGCCATCCTGGAAGAGCAGACCGGCAAGGCGAAGTTCGCTGCCGCGATCGGGCAGGTGCGGGCCGAGGTGCAAGCCGGCGTGGCGCTGTCCAAGGCGATGTCGGCGCACCCGGACCATTTCCCGCTGTTGATGGTGAACATGGTGCGGGCCGGTGAGGCCGGTGGCTTCTTGGACGACGCGCTGACCCGGATCGCCAAGATGTATGAGGACGATTCCAACCTGCGCGCCAAGATCAAGTCGGCGATGACCTACCCGGTCATCGTGTTGCTGTTCTCGCTGCTGCTCGGCGCCGGCGTGATCATCTTCATCGTTCCGGTGTTCGAGAAGATGTTCAAGCAACTGGGTGGTCAACTGCCGTTGCCGACCAAGATCATGGTTGTGCTGTCGCACAATTCCTGGTGGGCGATGCCGCTCATGCTGGGCGGCGCCCTGCTGCTGATGAAGCTGTACCGCAAGGCGATGCAGACCAACGACGCCTTCCGGTTGAAGGTGGATCGGCTCAAGCTGCGGCTGCCGGTGTTCGGCACCCTGTTCACCAAGCTGGCGATCAGCCGCTGGGCCCGCAACCTCGGCACCCTGCTGGCGGTCGGCGTCCCGGTCATCCAGGCCCTCGACGTGGTCGGTGGCACCGCCGGCAACGCGGTGGTCAGCGAGGCCATGGAGGACGTCCGCGCTTCGGTGCGGGTCGGCCAGCAGATGTCCGGCCCGCTCGGCCGGCACCCGCTGTTTCCGAACATGGTGGTGCAGATGATGGAGGTCGGTGAGGAGACCGGCCAGATCACCGAGATGCTGGACAAGGTCGCCGACTTCTATGACCACGAGGTGGAGACCGCCACCGACTCGCTCACTTCGGCCATGGAACCGCTGCTGGTGGTGCTGCTCGGCGCCGTCATCGGCACCATGGTGATCTGCCTGTACCTACCGATGTTCTCGATCTACCAGCACATCCAGTCGAACTGAAGTAAGCCAGGGACGACGGCCCGAACGTGTACTGATCACGTTCGGGCCGTTGTTGTCCGATCCGTCAGCCGACGATGCAAGATCGACTGTTACCTAACCGATACCTAACATTACCGAATTCGGCTCGGCTGACCCTAAACCCCGGGTCAGATCATGCCGATTTAACTCCCGAACGAACACCCAGCCGGCCCGGCACTCCTCGCCGTTGCCATTCCCCCGAGCCAGGAGGCTCTTATGCTCAACAAGCTGCACCAGCTCCGCGAGGAGCGCTCCGAATCCGACAAGGGCTTCACCCTGATCGAACTGCTGGTGGTCGTCGTGATCATCGGCATCCTGATCGCCATCGCGATCCCGCTGTACCTGAACTACCAGAAGGGCGCCAAGAACAAGTCGGCGGCGTCCGACACCCGCAACGCGATCGCGGTTATCGAGCAGTGCTACGCCGATGGCGGCAACGTCTACCCGGCGGCCTCGGTGGCCAGCGCTTCGGCCGGCGCCTCGGTGGCCGTCACCTGCGGCACCACCGGTAGCGGCACCATCAACGTCTCCCCCGGCAACGTGCTGACCTACACCCCGACCGCCACCGGCTACACCATCGGCACCGTTGCCGGTAGCCCGGGCGACAAGACCTACACCTACGACAGCAGCACCGGCCAGACCACGGCCTCCTGATCTGACCTGATCGACGAGCTGGGCGGGCGGTAACAGCCGCCCGCCCAGTTCTATTCAGTACCGCCGGACAGCGCACCAGGAGGTGTCGACATGAGGCCATCGATGAATCGTCGGTTCATCGCCGGTCGGATCGGCACCTCCTGGCGCATTGTTCGTCCGGGTCGCGCCGGCGACCAGAGCTCCGCCGGCGAGCAAGGCTTCACTCTCGCCGAGGTGATCGTTTCGATCGCGCTGTTCACCATCATCTCCTTCTCGGTCATGCTCGCCCTGATAACGCTGGTGAAGTACACCGGCGTCACCCAGAACCGGGTGGCCGCGGCCAACCTCGCCCGGCAAGAGGTCGAGAAGCTGCGGGGCGAGAACAGCACGCTCTCGCAACTGGATCTGACCGCATCCACGGTCACCCTCAAGGGCGTCAACTACACCGTCACCCCGCGGTTGAGCCCGGCCGGCAACGTCACCTGCGCCGCCGGCGCATCGCGCAACGCCACCGTCACGGTGACCTGGAACGACAGCGGATCCCGCTCGGTGCGCTACGACACGGTGCTGTCGTGCTGAGCCGCGCGATCCGCAGCTACCGCAATCGACGGGCCAGGTTCGCCGAGGATCGTGGCATCACGCTGGCCGAGTTGATGGTCAGCATGAGCTTGACCACCATCCTGGGCACGATGGCGGTGATGTTCTTCGTCGGCGCCACCCACGAGGGCTACCGGACGGTGTTGACCAACCAGAACACCGGCGATGCCCGGGTGACACTGGACAGCTGGACCAACATGATCCGGGTCGCCGGCTGGCTCGATCCGAACACCGAGGCCGACCGGTTCGAAGAAATCACCTCCACCAAGATCGTCTTCTACGCCAACCTGAACAACCGGGTGACCAGCGGGACGTACAGCGCGCCCACCGCCACCACCAAGGTCGCGCTGATGCTGCGGATCAGCAACGCCAGCACCGGCGTGGGCCAGCTCATCGAGGTCACCTTCAAGGCGGACAACACCACCGTCAAATCGGTGCGCCAACTCGGCTTCAACGCCAAGGCGACCGGCAGCACGCCGATCTTCCAACCCTATTCCCGCGCCGGTAGCCCGCTCGACCTCACCACCAAGGGCTGCGTCAACGCGTCCAACCCGACCGCTGGACTGTGCCTCCAGTCCGGTCAGTCGGGCGCCGGGATGCTGGATCCGACGGTTTCGGCCACCGGCCTGACGGTCAGCTCCGGCTCCTTGCGCGGCAACACGGCGCTCAACGTGGACAAGTCGCTGAACCAGATCGGCAGCATCGGCATCTCCTTCACCGCGCTGGATTCCTCCAACACCAGCAGCATGAACTTCACTTCCCTCGCATCGGTTAGTTCGGGGTACCCGTCATGAGAAAACCGTCGAACCACCGGCGCGGTCGGTGGGCATCCCGCCGGAGCATTTTCCGCCGGCTGCGTAAGGACGATTCCGGTCAGAGCCTGGTGCTGGTCACCATGATCGGCGTCATGGCGACGCTGATGCTGACCACGGCGACCACCGCACTGACCACCCAGATCCGGCCGGCACGCGCCAGCGTGGACTCCGGCGAGGCGACCGCGGCCGCTCAGGCCGGCCTGGACAGCTTCGTCAGTTGGGTGAACACGAACTGCCCGCCGACGTCGGGCTTCCTGTGCAGCGCGCTGGCCACCGGCATCACCAACAAGAGCGGTATCACCGACCCGACCAACCAGCAGGGCGTGGTGATCACCGGTGGTGACGGCGTGGCCAGCACCGAGTCCTACTGGTGGACGGTCACCTACGCGGTCTCCGGATTCGCCCGGGTGAAGTCGGTCGGCCAGGTGCCTACTCACAAGAGCAGCCCGAAGTACCTGACCAAGACCTTGGTCGCCGATGTCGACGCCACGCCGAGCTTCAACAACTTCCAGTACTACACCAAGTACGAGACGTATTCCTCCGAGTTCATCGACAACTTCTACAAGGCTCGGACGGTCCAGGTGACCGGTACGGTCAGCCAGACCGGAACCTCGCTGGCCAGCACCAACAAGCCTGGCTCGATCAGCTGGGCCGGCGTGTGTGCCTACGACGCCACCACCAACCCGTCCTGCGACCAGAACCACAGCAGCAACGTCTGCGACGACCTGTACTACCCGAGCAGCAACGGGCCCGGCCGCGGTACCAACACCGCGTGGAACAACGGCACCCGGCGGCCGTCCGCGGCCACCCAGAGCGCGATGGGCACCGACTCGAGCTTCGCCTACTACGCCGAGAACGGCACCTTCACCCCGACCAGCGGCTCGGCGTTCTCGGTGACCCACAACGATGTCTGCGATTCCTCCATGGAACCGAACATGGTGATGAACGGCCCGGTGTACAGCCAGGACGCCTACCTGATCGACCGGGCCAAGGACACCGGCAAGTCGAAGAACAGCGAGCCCAACTTCGACGGCGCCGCGTTCACCGTGTGGAACGGCACGATCAACGGCACCCAGCAGAGCCCCGGGCCCAACGGCGGTTACGACCGGGCCTACCCTGCGACCGACGGCGAGGCCACCCTGACCAGCGGTTACCCCACCGATGCCAGTGGCAACCAGACCTTTCCGATCTACCAGTCCAACGCGCTCGAGTTACCGCCCGACGCTTCCGACTCGTTGCCGCTGGCCCAGTGCGTCTACACCGGCCCGACCCGGATCAAGCTCTCCGGGACCACCGCCTATATCACCAGCCCGCTCACCCCGGCCGGCTCGTCCTCCTGCTACCAGAGCACCGGCTCCTTCAGCAACGTCAACACCCTGGACAGCAGAGGGCAAAGCACCACCGATACCTCCGGTGGTGTGATCGATGCGGCCGTTCCGCTATCCCGCACCCTGATCTACGTCAAGAACCCGGACAGCTCGGTACAGCCGACCACGGCCACCGTGAGCAGCCCGATCTTCGACACCGCCACCAACCTGACCGTGCCGGCCACCAGCTAT